>JACPHC010000007.1 GCA_016188775.1 Parcubacteria group bacterium | reverse complement strand
TCATAAAAAAGAAAATCGGAAAAGGGATCAATGGCTTTAATAAGTCCGCCCCAATATTCCAACTGTCCGAAAATCACCGGTCCGGGCGGAGTCAGCCAATCGGTATATCCGAGCGGGAAATAGGCTCCAGGGGGAGGAGCCGGAGCTTCGGTATTATCATTGAAAATAAACTTGGCTCCGATGGTGTAGAGGCTGGTCACGCCTGAACCGTTTTTGACTTCAAAAAAAACCTTCAAACAGTTCAAATCCGAACGATAACTCACGGAACAAGGAGTATTGCTAACTTCCACTTGGGAAGGAAGAAAAGTAATGCCATAACCGGAGAAAAAGAAAAAGTATTTCAAAGGTTGGAAATCAGATTGGTAAACGCTGTTTTGGGATTTGGGAGTACCGATGATCGGCTGGGGTTCAGATTTTGGTTGGCCGGCGTCAAGACCGTTTTTAATTATTCCGTTGTTATACTTCCAATTCTGAATTTCTCCGGAAGAGATATCCGGATTGATTCTTTCCAGACTGGCTTTCATTGTTTGTTTTTCTTCGCTCCAATCATTAATTTCCAGATAGGGCCAAAAGGGTTGATTAGTATTAATGTTCCTGAATTCAAAATTATCAATCAGGTCGCCATCCGAAGAGAATAAAGAGAGAACTTCTCCGGCATTGGAAAGTCCCTGGCCAAGGCCATTGCCGAATGATCCGGCCCAATCGGCTTTCTCAGAAGTAGTATCGCTATCGGTTTTATCTGGATTCAAGGTTCTTTCAATCAGATAATAACCTTTGGCCGGAATAATAGGATTAAAGGTTTTAACAGTTTCTTTATCGTCTTGGTTAAAAATAATGTCCAAATCCCCTGGCTTGGAAATAGGCCGGCCCCAAGAATCAAAACTTTCAAGACTTTTTAATTGCCAATCGGTTAGATCAATGTCCTGATCGGTTCGGTTGTAAAGTTCAATCCATTCGTCTTGAGACTTGGCTTGAGTCCCCTGCCAAGCGATTTCGTTAATGACAATGGGGTTGGTTATTTGATTGACAAAGAGAGAAAGCTGGATTGGATCGGATTCATTGTTGGCTTGATCTTTGGCTTTGAAAACAAACCTATTTTCTCCCGATTGAAGATTGACTTTAACCTGCCAATTCCCGTTTTGATCCGGAATAACCGGATTGCAGCTGGTCAGTTCAAGACAAACGAGCTCGGTTGCAATCAAAACTTCACTGTTAGGTTCAGTTTGGCCGATAATGGTGACACCAAAATCGGTATCAAGGTTAAAAATATTAAAAGTTTGGTTGTTTAAGGGTGAGGCAATGCTTGGGGAGACGGGCGGAGTGATATCCGGTAGGATTGGCGGAGTTGTATCCAAGGGCGTTATTTCCGGTTCGCTGGCTAATGAAACTTCCGGCGGATTTGGCGAACCCGGAGCCGAACCGGCGGATGAATAACCCAAAGTTTGCCACCAGGGAAGTTCTTGAGAAACGGATTGAGAAGAATCAATGATTGTTGAAGTTTCGAGAGAAGAATTTTGAGACGGATTTTCTGGATTGGTAATTGGAATCTCTGAAGATGAATTGGGAATTGCATTTGAGGTCTGAGAAATAAAAGCTGGCTCAGAAACAGATGGAGAATTATTACCTTGAAGAAACGGAGTCGGAATTGGTTGAGTTGGTTGATTTAATTCGAGGATTGGAGGAACATCGGTAGGTTGATTTAAATTAAAAACAGTGGCGGCTAAATTCAAATTAGAATTATTGGTTGGACTGAATCTTTGATTATAATCGTCAACAGCTTTGTCTTTAGCCGGCAAGAAAATATAGTAATAGCCGCTTTGGCCAGCGGAAATAACAATATTGCCGGTGTTTTTTATTTTGTCAGTCAGCCACTCTCCTGTTAATTGAACGCTTTCTTGGCCAGCGGAAAACATTTTTTGAAAAAACGAGGCTTGAATATTTGATTGTAATTTTTGCTGATAAGCGGTTTCCGCCTGTTCTTGAAATAAATGAACTACTCCGGTACCGGTTAGAATGGCTTGCTTGGATAAAAGATGCCAGTAGTCGGTGAGAACGAGGTTGTGACGATCAGAAGGCATTCTTAAAGTGGGTCTTATAAAACCACTAGCTAAATCAATATCGTATCGCACTAAATGAAAAATTTTATTATTAATAGTATCTTTGCCATATCCATACAAGATGCTTGATTCAGGATCTATTTTTTGGCTCTCTTCAATAGGAGATGGGTACTTTCTATCAAATATCGTTCCTTCGCTAAAAAAATTATGATTGGAATAATTGGCAATGAAGTCAAAATATTCTTCTAAAGTATTAAAATTAAGAGAATTTTCGTTATTTAAATTTTGTAAAAGATTAATATTGTCTCTTTTCCATTTCTCGGCCCAGTTCTCATAAGGAGAACCAATAGAGCCATGACCGAGATGAGTATCGTCTCTGGTATGTTCCGGAACAGATGCGTCTTCTATTAAATGAAGAATGTGGCCAAGGGCGTAATTGCGATAACCTTTCCAGCCCATAGTGCCAATACTAAAAGAAACCGGATCGTAGAAATGATTGAAATATCGAGGAAATTGATCTTCATCAATACTGCCTTGAATTATTTGTTCTTTGAAATTGTCTGGAATTTTTTGATCAAACTTTAAATTATAAAAATCAACTATTTCATCTGTTATAGCCGGATGGGTGGTTTGATCGTCATAGGCAAAACTATAAAAATAAAAAGATAAAACTAATAACAAAATTGCCAAAATAAGTTTTAAAGATCTGCAATTTTCCATATATTTGAGGATGGGTATTTCATAAAAATTATTGAGTTTGTATATTCGCCAATTGGTAAAATTGATTCTTGATTTGTTTTATAATTAATTAATTTTGTTGGCTTAATAATTCTAACTTTATAGGTTATAGAATAATCATTTTTTTCTCCTTCAAATTTGGTTCCGGAGATTAATGCGTCTTCCCATTGTTGAATTGACTGTGATAAATTATTTTTTTCTTCTAATATTTTTAGATATTTTTTATTCTCTTCTTGAAAATTACCAATCACAAAATACTTACTCGCCAATTCAATATCTCCTTTTTTAAGCGCGTCCAAAAACATCGCGAAAGTCTCCTCCGGCGTTTTTCCTCCATAAGTATCTTCCAAATAAGGCCTGTTCATTTCCTCAACAAGTTTCTTTTGAGCTTTTTCTTGGCTATATTTGTAATATTTATCCCCGGCTAAGATAATGATAAAAAAAAGAGCGAGAAGACCTAAAATAACAATCCCGACTCGCTTTAAATTTTGTTTTGTGAATATATTTTTAATCATATTTTGATAAATTTAAAACTAACAAATGATAATAAAATGTCAAATCAATGCATAATGCCACCCAATTTTGGACTCCTGAGGCAAATTAATAGGTAATAACTCCGGCTGAATTGTCATCATAAATTGTAATGGAGATAATCTGTTTTGAAAAACAAACGGAAAATAAGGCGTTAGATGAAATTTTCATTTTCATCAGGGGGTTTCAAAATCAAAATTAAATTTTCTTTCATACTACGTAGTATGAAAGAAAATGTAATAATTAATATAATTAAATTTTATCTTCTTAAAAGATTTTCTAATTGTTTAAAAAGTTGATTCTTTTCTCCCGCTTTTTTCAATACATCTAAGGTATTAAGTAATTTATCTCGATCTCTTTTTTGCGCTTTACGAACTATTTCTTCAAGAAGAATCTGGGGCCAAAAATATAAAGGATAACGTCGTCTCAATTGACTCCAATTGGAAATCTTGCTTTTTGATAATTCTGATAATTTTAAATTTTTTGACCGTTCAATCACTAAACGATACCCCGCGCCGGATTGTTCTAGCCAAGAGCTAACCCTCGCGATAGTAGCATGACTCACTTTTAGATTTTGACGAATATCATCGTAACTTTTCCCTTGAATAAGAAATTTAGCAATCATTAAACGTTTGGCTATCATTTCCATTTCTTGACGTGAAAAAAGATCAACAAGTAAACTTGCCGCCTCATTAAAATCTTTAATAACAACCAAGGCCTGGCAAAGAGTAAGCACCGCTTTTTCTTGCTCTTCTTTGGTTAAACGATTCCTTTTTAAAAATTTAGCCATCTAAATTTAGGATATTTAAAAAAAATTAATTTAATACAATTTATATTTTATTTTTTAACATTTTCTTTAATACTAAGTAGTATCAAAGTTTTTGTCAAATTATAATTTAAAGAATAAAAAATCAACCTCTCCTATTATTAGGAGAGGTTGAAATAAAATTACTTCTTTTTCTTCTTGGCCTTTTTCTTGGCTGCCATCTAGGTTTTGTTTAAAACATAAATTTTTAAATTTAAGTTTTAAACTTTTTAATTTTAACAAGCGATGACGACTCGCTCATTATTTTTTGAAAGATCGTAAATAATCATCTGCTCTATTTTAATTATTTCATATTGAAAAATCGTGTCAATGTGGATAACTATTTTATTTTTTCCAAATCGAGATTAATCGTTTTCGCTTTTTCAAAAATTTTCTCCGCTTGATCGATTTTTCCTAAATTATAATAAGCCTCAGCCAGTCGCAGATAAAAATCCGCGTTTGTTGAATCTTTTTTTATAATTTCTTCGTAAAATTTCGCGACTTTCTGCCATTGATTTAATTTTCGATAAATGCCCGCCAGATATCTTAAATCTCGAATATCCTCTTTGTAGCCTGAACCGTAAGCGATATCAAATTCTTTTTGCGCGTCAATTTCATTTTTATTCGCGATATAAGCCGCGGCTAAATACCAATGCGCCACGGATGATTTCGAATTTAATGCTACGCCCTTTTTTGCCAGCTCTAAAAATATTTCCGGCCGGTCCTGAAGTCTTTTAACCTCCGCTAGATCAAGAAGGGCGGGCAAATTATTTGGACTTAATTCCAAAACTTTTTTTAAAGAAATTTCCGCTCTTTCCAGTCCTTCTTTAATGTCATTTTCTACAAGCATTATTTGAATTCCGGCTAATTTCAGCCAAAAATCAGAATTTTGGGGGTCTAGAATCGCGGCTTTTCGCATCGCCTCCTCGGCCATTAAAAGATATTTTTGTTTCTCTTCTTTTGTTTTTATAAAATCATTGGCGACATTTTGAAAAAACCGCCTTGAAAAATAATCATGAATGTCAGCGTTGGCGAAGGTATTAAAAGAAACGGATTTTTTGTAGTATTTCAACGCTTCTGGCAATAATTGGACGTTTTGAGACTTAACATAATAAAAAATTGAAATTAGCGGCTTAATATTAAATTTATAAATCGCGAAAAATATCAAAAAAGAAACCGGAATAAAAATAAAAAGACGATATTGAGACGGAAAATTTATTTTTTTAAAAAACTCAAATTTATTTTTGGGCTCGCCACCTAAAACAAACGAATTTAAATACGCTAAAAAAAAGAAAAACTTAAGATAGGTCGGGAAGGTGTCAAAAGCGAAAAAATTCTGCAAAAAATACGCCGCGGGCAAAACAAGAAAAATGACAAATTGGCCTTCGTTTATTTTTTTTCCTTTTTTTAATTGAAAAACTGTCAAATAAATAGCGAGAAAAATAAAAAGATAGCTCAAAAGGCCAACGATTCCAATGCTTGTTAAGCGATCAAAAATAACATTATGGGCGCGATCAAAAAAAACTTCCGCTGTTGGCGTGTCAAAATAGGCTGGACTAAAATATTTGTTAAAAGCGATTTTAAAATTTTCCTCGCCCCAGCCAAAAACGGGCCGCTCTTTAAAAGCTTCCCAACTGATCTGCCAAGCGAGATACCGATTCCGAAAATCTTTTAAAGAACCGAGAGCTAATCGAGAAAGATAAAAATTATTTTGAATAAAAGGCTGATTTTTAAAAAATAAAATTGAACCGAATATCAAAATAATAAAAATCGCGACGGCGACGGAAATTTTTTTTATTTTTTTATTTTGAGTTAAAAAAGCGTAAAAAAGGCTGAAAAAAATTAACCCTAAAATAAGACTGAGGGAGACTGCCCGACTTCCGGAAAGAATGATCGCGAAGACAGAAATCATCAAAACAGAGCTGTATAAAATTTTTGCTTGTTTTGTTTTTGATTCCAAAAAAAATAATAAACTAAAAAATACCATAAAAAGAAGATAAGCAGCGAAAAAAATCGGATTGCCGATCGGCCCGCTTACCCGTTCTCCTTCAAAAAATAAAAAAGAGATTTTTAGCCATTGTCCTATTCCCCAAAAAGCAGCGAGAAAGCCGGCGATTAAACTCCAATTTATAAATTTTCGCCATTTTTCTTGGTATTCTCCTTTAAATAAATGACTTAAAATAAAAAAGAGAACGCCATAATAAAAAAGAGAGAGAAATCCCCCCATTCTTTCAAGAGTTCCGAAGAAACTTTTCTCCGGATTAACCCCAAAAAATAAAGAAATTAAAGAAGAGATTAAAAATAAAATAACAGCTAAGTTTAACCAGGAAAATTTAGGACGAAATTTGGAATTATTAAGCGTCAGATAAAAATAAATCAAAAATAATAAACTAACAAAAAATTGAAAAAGCAAAGACTTAAAAGGAATAAAAAGCTGACTTTTAAAACGAAATGATGGCAAGAATAATGATAAAAAAATAAGAATGACTGAAATTTGAATAAGTTTTTTTTCAGTTGGAAGTTTCATTATTTAATTGATTTTTAATCGTTTCAACTTTGGCTTGAATTTTTTTGTTTTGCGGATCCAGCGATAAAGCCGATTCGTAGAAAAAAAGGGCTTTTTGAAGATTAATATTTTTTTCATAAATATCCCCTAAATATAATCCTTCTTCCGGCGTTTTCGCAGTGTAGCCGAATTCCAAGGCTTTCTCAATTTCAACAAATCCGTTTTTCTCGTCTTTCATCGCAAAATAAGCAAGACCTAAATAAAAATGGGGATCGGGAGCCGCGTTATAAAAAGAAGCGGATTTTTTAAATATCCAAATCGCCTCTTCATATTCTCCTTCCATTATTTTATTAACTCCAAGAGAATGATGAATTTGCTGACGCCGAGGGCTTAATTCCAAAGCTTTATTAAACACTTCATCGGTTTTAGCGAGATAAGCTTTATCGTAATTAGCGGCTGAATTTAAAAAATTGCCATATTGGAAATATAAAAACGAATTTTTTTTGTGGCGGGAGGAGATTAAAGAAAAAAAATCTTCCGCTAATTTTATATCTTGAATCGCTTCTCCTCTATCTAACCCTTTATCAAAAGATTGTTTTATAAATGCCATAAATTGCAAGCCAGTTTCTTCTTTATAAGGATAAAAAGAACTTAAATTTTTTTTAGTTATATTTCTGGAAAGATTAAAATTATTCTTCAATTCAGCTAAAATGGCGTTTCTTAAACTAACAGCGTTTTTAAAAGTGGAAAAATTTACAACTAAGGCTGTAAAAATTAATGCTCCGACGACAAAAAAAATAAATAATTTTAAAATTTTTCCGGTTTTGCCGGATAATTCCAATAAAGGCCGGGAAACGGATTGAGTATTGATAAAACCAAAAACTAAAAATAAAGGCAATAAACCGACAAAGGTATCAAAAATAAAAAGATTTTGAATAAAATAGGCGAGAAGTCCGGCGATTAAAACTAATTTTTGAGTTATAAATTCCTTTGATTTAAAAATCAAATAAAAAGCGCTGAAAAAAATAGCCAAATAACTAATAAGACCTAAAAGACCGGCGGCTATTAAATTATCAAAAATGATATTATGCGCCCGGTCAAACCATGTTTCTTGAAAACCGTATTTCAAAAAAGACGGATCATAATATTTATTAAATGGAATATTAAAATTTTCCGGACCCCAGCCAAAAAATGGCCGTTCTTGCCATCCCTTAAAAGCTATTTTCCAAGTTAAAAATCTCGTCTGAATTGTCGGATCGTTAAAAGAAAGTCCGGCGAAACGTTTCAAAAATGGAATCTGATAAAAAAACGGTTGATGGCGAAAAAGAAAACCTAGAGCAAAAATTAATATTAAAACTGCCAAAATTAAAGATGCCGGACGTCTAAAAAACTTCGGAAACGAATTTTTAAAATCGCTTTTTACGAGGCTTAGCCTCGTAAAACTAAAAAGAAAAACTAATAAAATCAAAGTAAATCCAAAAGCTAAAATCGCGCCCCGAGTGCCGGTAAAAAACAACATCAAAGATTCCAGAAGAAGAAGCCAAAAATATTGGGAATAAAAAATGTAAAATATAAAATTTGAGATATTGGATGCGGAATAATTCTGAAAAACAAAATACAGGGCCAAAAAAATATGCGGAATTAAATAACTGGCAAAAAAACCCGGGTTTTCAATAGTGCCGGCCAGACGTTCGCTGCTGCCAAAAGAAAGAAAATCGGGATTAATTCTTTGATAAATCGCGGAAAGGCTAACGAGAAAACTGACGAATAAGGTAAGTTTTAAAAATTTTTCCCGCTCCTCTTTAGAGAAAATTGAAATTATCAAAAAAAGACCAAAAAAATGCAGCCAAGTGAAAATACCCATTAAACGGTCGGCAGTGCTGAAAAAACTTTGCCAAGGATTAATTCCTAAAAAAGCGGAGATAAAAGAAACTGATATAAATATAAAAATTGACAAAAAAAGCGGAGATTTTAAATTGGGCCGATATTCTTTATAAAAAAAAATCAAGAAAAGCCAAAAAATAAATAAAATTTCAATTAAAATACGGAAAATAACAACTTTTCCGGTCAAAGCAGGATAAATAGTGGCAGAAAAAACTAAAAGAGGGGTAAAAATTATTAAATACACGCCCAAGCGAATAATTTTCTTTAATATATTTTTTTTTATCATGTTTGAGAAATAAAGCATCCGCGCCGCTTGCGGCGCGGCATTGTGATAATGCTTTGTTATGAAAAGTTCTCGCTCGGCTCGACCAACTTGCCTCGCTCGATTCAGACTCGCTTCGCTCGCCGCCTCAATCCCGTCTCCTTATGGGAGATGGGGTATTCGGCGGATACATAATAAAAATAAAGCCCTGTTTTTCCAGGACTTTAATGATGTATCGAGAAGAATAAAACTTAGGCATTTGAAAAAGACAATTCAACAAAAACCGGCTTTTCTACGCGAATAATTTTAGAAATGGAAAAATCTTCAAAATAAAGTTCAAGCGCTTCTTCAAGATTTTTTAAAGCTTCGGCTTTTGTTCTGCCAAAACTTGACACGTCAACGTTAAGACATTGGGCAACATAATATTTACCTTCTTTCCAAACTATGTTAGTTAAAGATGTTTTTTTCATTTAAATTAATTGTAGCAAAGTAGAAAGTTTAAAGTCAATAAACTCTAAAAAATTTACACATTTAGCGACGATCGTCCGTAGAAGCGTGAATTTAGAATTAAAATTTAAAATAATTTAAATCTGGATAATCAAAAGCCCTTGTTAAAACAAGGGCTTTTGATTATCCTCCCTTGAGGTTTAAACCATCAAGGGAAGAAATCAGGCTTAAAAACTAGGCAAAGAAACTAGATTTTTAAGTCAAGCAAGTTATTTCTTAGTCACAGTATCGCCGGTAATTGGCAATCCATAACCAAGGAAACTTGTCAAATTGATATCAGAGGTTGTCGCGCTTCCGTCATTGTAACTAAGATCAGTGTTGGCATTATTTATATCAAGCCTGAATGATTCACCGGCTGTGGCGTAATCGGTCAAGTCAGCCTGAACATCAAGAGTAACCGGCGTACCGGAGAAAACAGTCAATTCATTTTCTTCAAATCCGAAGTTGGCCGTGCCAGCGGTTGTGAAATCAATGTTGCCCGCTCCAGTTGTAGCGCTGTTAGCGTTTTGATCATAAACAGTGCCCGGAGCGGTTGATAAGACAATCTTGATATTTCTCGTTGTTGTCGTGCCTCCAGCCTGCGCGATGGTAAATTTCATATTATTGGAAGCAGTCGAACTTAAGAATTTAACATCGCCACCATCAGCCGTAATCTTGAGCTTAAACACAGTCATAACGCCCGGAGTAATATCAAGAGTTGACAAGGCCACTTTTTCAATAATCGGCTTAGCCTTGACTAAGGCTTGAGCGTTGCCGGTGACTGTGCCGGTAATAGTGATTGAAGACGATCCGGAAGCAACACCAGTGGCAGTGATGTCAGTGGTAGCGGCAAGCGACAAGATTGGCTGATCATTGGAAGCCGCACCGGTAGAAGTGCCGTTAAGATCGGCTCTGACGGTAATATATTTATCCGTGTCTTTAGTAACAACGAATTCAGATCCGGGATTGAAGTTAAAATCAACAGTAGTGGCAGTGCCGACAAAATTTATAGTTGAACCAATCTGCGTACCCGTAGAACTGGTAGTGGTGTCATAGAGTTTAACAGCGGAGAAATCTCCATTAGCGCCGCCAGATCTGGTAATAACAATCTTGGAAATCTTAATATCCTCATTAGTGGCGGTCAGCTTAACTCTGGCAAAGTCAACGCCTGTTTTGCCGCTAGTTCCAACAGCGACAATAGTTTTAACCGGAGAGCCGCCATCAGCCACAGCCAGAGAGCCGGCAGTTGTCATAGTAATATTCTTAGAAGCAACTGTGCCGCCGGTTGAGCTGATAGAAGCGCCGGAAGTTAGACCTGAACCAACAACATCGCCATTCGCTTTAACACCGATAATATAGACTCCGGTTGAGGCTTTAACAGTGCCAACGACTCGAATAATCTTCTGAATGCCTTTAGGCACTGTGTATTCAAGACCGGTGTAAGTAATAGTGTCGGGAGTGCCGTCGGTAAAGACAGACGGACTGATAGAGATATTAGTACCGGCTGAATCGTCAACCAGCTTAAGATCGGCAAAATCAGTCTGAGCAGTACTGGCGCCGACAAATCCGGTATCGCCGGAAGTCGCGGCCGTCAGCTTGATAGTAGTCACTTTAACATCTTCGGCCGTGCCAGCAGTCAAGGATAATTTAGCCAGAGTTACTCCGGCGGCATTGATTACGTAACTGGAAGCCGGAGGAGTAGCCAACATAGCGTGAACAATCGTGCCAGAAGCAACAGTCATTGTGTTAGCGTTAATCGCGTATGTGCCGCCAGCGGTAATTGAAGCGCTGGATGAAGAACCGGTCAAGGTCAAATCGCCCGCGGCGTTTATAGTGACGCGGCTGGTGGTAGAAGCGGAACCAGTCGGGACATCGGAGTAGACTTGAAGATCAATGGCTGTGCCGGCCGGAATCACTAAATTACCGGAGAATGAAGCGGAACTGGTCGGAGAAGCCACAGTTGAACCGTATTGAACGTTATTATCGCTTCTAACAACTTTAACATTAGTAAAGTCGCCTGAACCCGCGGCTGTGCCAGTTGATTTCTGAAGAGTCAAAGTCAAGCCGGAAACAACCACATCTTCGCCATCGCCAGCCGTTAGAGTAAAGGTGGCGTATTTAAGACCAGTCGCGCCTTTAACGATATTAGCCGCGGCTGGAGCATTGGCTGACAAAGTGGCGGTTAAGTCGCCTTTAGCGCCAATGGTATGGTCGGCCTCACTGCCCGAACCAGTGCTATCAGTAATACTGCCTGAGGCAATATCATATTTAGAAGTCAGACCATCAGCTTTAATATCGGTATTAGCGGCAATCTCCAAACTATCAACCGCGGTGGCAGTCGCGCCTGAAGCAATGTCAGCTTTAACTAAAACTGTCACATTGCCGGAAACAGGCACATCAAACAAACCAGTGGCGTCATAGCCAATAGTGTTAAGACCGAATTTAACCGTGCTGCCGGTAATACTGCCGCCAGTGGCAATAACCGCGTTAGTGGCGTTATTGACCAAAGTGATATTAGAAAGGTCAGTGGCTGTGCCGGAGCCGACCCGAGTCAAGGTAATTTCCGTTATCCGAGCGCCTTCAGTAGAACCAGCTGAGAATTTAAAGGCGGAAAAAAGACGGCCCGGGGTCCCCTTAACATAAGTCTTATTTGACGGATTAACCGCCGTATCCAAAGCAACAGTTAAAGTGCCCTGGCCAATAGTCATAGTAGCGCCGGTCTGTTTAACATAAGCGGTGCCGCTTGATTGAGTAATAGTGACGCCTCCGCCGGAATTATCGCCAGTGGCCATCACATCTTGGACATTGGTAATCTCAAAAATAATGGTCCGGGCGGAATTGATTCCAGCCGCGACATCAGCGTAAGCGGTGATAATCTTATTGGTGCCGGCGGTAATAGCAATCGGACTGGCGGAAAGATCAAAGGTGACTGTCTGATCCGCTCCTAAAGCGGTAACGGTCGGACTGACCACGTCAGCGCCGATTTTCAGTTTCAAATTAGAAACATCAGCAGGAACCGCTGAACCGGTATTGGTAATTTTGACTTTCTGAACCTTAAATCCTTCAGTGGCATTGGCCGCGAATTTCCAAGCCGCAATAGACTGATCGGTAGCGCCGGAAAGAATAGTGGCCGCGGCCGGAGTTGTTTGTTTATCAACATCGAGCTGACCGACGGAAATGCCGGCAGTTGTTTTAGCATTACCATTTAAAGGATAAGTGCCTGAAAACGCTACCGTTGAAGTGATATCGCCTTGAGCGGCAATACCAAGAACAATAGTGTCGCCAACGGTCGGGCTAGCCGCTATAGTAGCGCTGATCAAAATTGATTCAGTCGTGTTTTTCGCGACTACCACATTAAGACCGGTAAAGGTCGCTGTGTGAGTAGTGGTTGAAAGAGCTTGAGTTGAACCAATTTGAACGCCTTTCCACCATAATTTGACGTTAGAAACATCTGAGTCGGCGGAAAGACCGCTTCGAGTCACCTTCAAAGATGAAATAGTGACATCTGAATCACCCGCGGTGAAATCTAATTTTGTCATTGAAACATCTTGCGAGTTTTTAGCCACCGGTCCGGCTGCCGGAGTGTCTGAAGCTACTTTTACTCCGAGAACTGTCGCGGTCGGAGTCGGAGTCGGAGTTGGAGCCGGAGCCGGAGTGGCCGTTCCTCCTTCAAGAACATCATTTAATATCGCGCGAGTTAACGGACCAACTACGCCAACTCTCGGCAAATCATTTTCTTCCTGTAAATCCATAACTGCCGTTCTTGTTAAACTTCCATAATATCCAGTTGGCTCGTCTATATCCAGAAATCCTTCGTCAATCAGGATTTGCTGGAGTTCGGTTACATCAGTGCCCCGCGAACCGAATTTAAGCGTTTTCTTGAAGGTGAAACTTTCGGTGGCGGGAGTATGAACCGCGTGAACTACGGCCACTGGCATCAAGGCAGCAAGGCCCGACAGCCAAATGGTAGTAGTCAAAGTCAGAACGATTGAAGAGATTTTTGAAATCCCTTTTTTCATTCTGGAACTTAATATACTTTCCATAATTTAATTTTGATTTAATTTTAATTAATTTTTCAAGGCTAAGAAAACCGACAATCTTCTTAAGCCTGTCAATTTTATTTTTCTAATTTATAATGTCAAATTTTTAGAGAGAGCTGAAATTATTGAATCAAAAAAATTCGACTTTTTTTGATTTCCAATTTCATCGACCACGAAGCTAACAAACAGAAAAAAATTTAAGAATACTAATAATACTTTTATCTCTCAACCATACTGTTTCATATTTAATTTTCAAGGATCCGGACTTGCAATTCGCGGATTACAATTTATAAATTATAACTCGCGAATTGCAAGCTAATTTTATTTTAACAATATCCGGCAAAGCTTTCAAATTTATAATGTCAAAATAAGCCAAAAAGGCTTAATCATCGTAGAAAATGCCGACTAAAATTCATTTCTTTATTATTATAGCGACTTCTATTTTTCACTGCAAGCCTACAACTGTGGATAACTTTTTTTAAAGCCTGATAAACTAATAATAACAAATTTTTCAATGTCAAACAATGAACAAACAATAATCGAAAAACACTCTATTTTAAAATTCAAAAAATGTCAATTCTGCCACTCCTTGTCATTGCGAGCCGAATTTGCTTTGTCATTGAGAGATTGCTTCGGCGATTTCATCGCCTCGCAATGACGACAGAAAATATCATTTAATTGTAATGTTATTTTTCCGATAAGCGAACATTATCTTACTTTAATTTGTCATTGCGAGCCGAAGGCGAAGCAATCTCAAAGAGAATCACTCAAATCTTTAAATTCAGGGTTGATGCTTTTTATTAAATATATTTTCTTTTTACGGGAACCGCCTTTAGTTTGTTTTTTTCTTTGAATAGCTACCTCCGGACTGTCAAAAGTTTCGTAATAAACGAGTTTTATAATGTTATATTTTAATGTGTATGTATATTGTATATATAATAATGCTTTTAGTTCATAACCATTGAAAGATTGCTTCGGCGATTTTATCGCCTCGCGATGACAAATGGGTCGGTTTATACCTTCTCGCAACGACAAGTAAAATGTTTTGCTTAGGAGTAATGAAGTATATTATTAAAGTTTAACTCGATTTATCAGACAAATGTCTTAAATTGTCTGATAAATTGTTAATATACAAAATTGAAAAATTTTTGAATTAAAATCTGAGTAAAGCGATAAATTTTATCGGACAAATATAAATATTTTCTTTCACAATATTTTGTCCGATAAATTGTCCGATTAATGTCCCGAATTGTCCCGTAAAATTACTGATTAATGAACGGGGTTTATAACTTTTTCAAGCCCTCGGGATAAAACATAATAAGTGTTTTTATAATCTCCGGTTCTTTCAATTAATCCTCTAGCCATTAATTCTTGAAGTTCCCGCTGAAATGTTTTGGGAGAAAACCGGTTTCCAAAAGTATGGGCCAAATCCCCCACTCGCATTTCTTTGTTTTTCTTAATCTCTTTGATAATTCTTAATTGTCGGGAAGAAAGCTGGGATAAAATCGGCTCCTTTTCTTTTTCAACGCTATCAATTTCTCTTTCAAAATGGTTAATTTTTTCTTCAAATTTATACTTTAATTGTTCGAAAATTTTCTGATATTCATTTTCCAATATTTCCAGGCTTTCTTTTTTGGGGAAATCCAAATTTTTGGCTAAAAGCAAAAAACCGTTCATTAAACGAAGGCTGGCCAATAAATTATATTTAACATCAATTCTCTTATCGTCAGGCAGATTCAAGCCATCTTCTTCCAACAAATAAGAATTAGTAAATATTTCATTGGCTTTTTCTTGAAGCTGGTTTTTCAGAATCTCTTCTTCGGGGAAAAAGGTCGTTAAACGATGGAGAGCAATAGCTAATTTAAGATTTTTTTCGGAAAACTGGTTCATCCCGTACGAAGCAAATCGCGATCAAAAGACGCAATCCGCTTGTATTAATTTTTATAATTTCTAATTTATAATATTTATGCGTATCCCAAGAAGAAGCGATCGCGGCTCCGTGCGGGATTCATTAAAATTCAGTATAAATATATAAATCAATAAGTCAACAAACTAGGCTATTTTTAAAAAAGCATGAGAAAAAAATCAACTCTTTAAATAATTAGAAAATCTTTTAAGAAGATAAAAAAATCAATTATAGCATTTTCTTTCATACTACGTAGTATGAAAGAAAATGCTATAATTGATTTTGAAACCTTCCGATGAATAATGAAAATTAATCTAACGCTTTATTTTCTGTTTGTTAAATTTGTCTTGACTAAATTTAGTTTGATATTTATATTGACGCGTATGAAAAGAAAATCGCTAAAAATTATACTATCTGGCGCCGGTTTATTTTTTATCTCTTTTTATTTTATTTTTTTCCCAAAAATTTCTTACGGAACCGCGACCGGCGACGTCATTATAAATGAAGTCGCCTGGATGGGAACAAAGGCGAGCTTTTCGGACGAATGGATTGAACTTTTCAATAAGACTTCCGAGACGATAAATTTAGAAGGTTGGGTTCTTTACGAGGCCGGCGGAGATACAAAAATTATTTCTTTGGTCGGAAATATTTCTCCTAATAATTATTATTTAATTGAACGCACCGATGACAGCACGATTTCCGATATTAAGGCCGATGTTTCTGGATCATTTGGCGACGGAAACGGGCTGGCCAATGCCGGAGAACGTCTTGTTTTAAAAGACGCCGCTGGAAATATTATTGATGAAATCGACGCTTTGTCCGTCTGGCCAGCCGGAAAGAATGATTTAAAAGCTTCAATGGAAAAAGCAACTGATGGATCGTGGCAAACAAATAATCAGATAACCATTAACGGAAAAGACGCGCTTGGAAATCCAATTATCGGCACTCCCAGATCGCAAAATTCTATTTTAACGATTCAAACAATTCAAACTGATAATTCAATCAATGCAACAACGACTCAAACTTCTTCTTCAAATCAAACTTCTTTGCCAACACCCGAGACGCAATCGATTAATTCGCCCGAATCTTTTACCGCTGATGCCGGAAAAGATGTTCAAGCTAAAGCCGGCCAAACGGTTATTTTTGACGGTTCAAATTCCTCAAATCCAAATAATTCTCAACTGACTTATAAATGGAATTTTGGAGACGGCCAAACCGGCGAAGGCATAAAAATCGAGCATAATTATAAATATGAAGGCGATTATATTGCCGCTTTAATCATCTCGGACGGCGTTGCCGCAAAAACCGATCAGCTAAACGTCCAAATATTGCCAACGGGCATTTTTATTAACGAATTTATGCCATCGCCTATCGGCAAAGACATTGAGGCCGAATGGATAGAAATTTTTAATGATAACAATCGGCTGATAAATTTAAGCCAATGGAAATTAGACGACGGGCCGGACGGTTCAAAAGCTTTTATTTTTCACGAAGAAACTTTTATTTCAGGCAAAGGCTATCTTATTTTATCCCGACCAACGACTAAATTAGCCCTAAATAATAAAGGCGGCGAAATTGATCTTATTTATCCCAATGGCGAAATAGCCGATAAAATCGCCTACGACAAAGCCCTGGAAGGATTTTCAGCCGGACGAAAAACCGACGGGACTTTCAGCTGGACGGAAAATTCGACGCCCGGCGGGAAAAATATTTTTAATTCAGCCGAAGAACCGGAAAATAAAAACAGCGTTAAAATGCCGGTTAATAAGGTAATTTTAGAAAAACAAATTCAAAAATCATCTCCGGCGCCGATAAATCTTGCCGATTTAAAATCAGAAATAAACAGTCCCATTCAGTCTCAAATCGCGGCAAGTATCTCTGGAATAATTCAAAAAGAAAATTTAAAAACGCTTTTGGGCGCCGGCGCTGTCATTATCGCTTCTTTAATTCTTTTCGCGGTTTATAAAATAATGAAAAAATCCGAATCCAATTAGCCGATTTAGCTGTCACGTATTGAAACTTTATTCGTTATATTTCCATGAAAATTAGTTTTTTTAAAGAAGAAATTACCGAGGATCCGAAAAATTTAATGATGATGGCGAAAATAGGCGATAAAACGGCTTTCGATAATCTATATCGTCTCTATTTCACGCCGGTTTTTCGCTATATCTATTTCAGATTAAAAAATAAAACCGTGACTGAAGATTTAACGCAGGATGTTTTTATAAAAGTTTATAAATCCATCGGTAGATTCCAAGAAAAAAATAAAACGCCGCTTGCCTATTTTTTTACGGTAGCAAGAAACACTTTAATAGATTATTGGCGAAAGAAAAAAGAAATCCTCACGAACAACCAAGACATACTTCAAACGCCTCGTCAGACATTAGAAGAATCATTAAAAGAAAAAGAGGACCAAAAAATAATTTATCAGGCAATCCAATTTTTGAAAGAAGAACAGCAAACGGTTATTATTTTAAAATTCATTAATGATTTGACTAATAAAGAAATCGCCGGAATTTTGGGGAAAAAAGAAGAAACAGTCAGGCAAATTCAATGCCGGGCGCTTAAAACAATTCGCCAATATTTGAAAAATAAAAAATTAATATGAATCAATTCGAACAAGAAAAAAAAGAAAAAATATTAAATAAAGCTTTTGGATTGATTGAAAAAGGGAAAACCATTCCGGAAATTTTGAGAATTTTCCCGGACGACAAAGATTATCTCAAAGAAAATTTTGAAATTGTGCGGCTGATTAAAAAACAAAGAGATAACATCGCTCCGCCGAAACAACTTTTATCCGAAATCCTCGCCTCCATCTCTTTATCATCAGAAAATGTCACAAACAAAAAAGATATTCGTTATCTTTTTAAGTTCTCTCTTCAAAAATTTTCAAAATCATTTAGATCTATCCTCTCCAATCGACTAATTTTTTTTCCAACCGGAATCGCGCTTATAATTCTTTTGGCTTTGACAGTTTTTAATTTCAGGACTCAAAAAACGGATGTTTTTGAACTTGCCATGATTCAATCGGAATCAAAAAAAATAAACAATTTTGATTCAGATTTAGACGATTTTTTCTCAAAAGAAGCGGCTATGCAAGAAATTGATCTAGCATTATCAGAATTTTAATTTTGATAAATAAGTAAAAAATTATGAAAAATTTAAAAAAATTCATAATAATTACGGTCTTGATTTTAATAATAATCGGAATATCCACCGTTTCCGCGTCAGCTAAAAAACCAGAAATTAAAGCGCGGCTCTTTTTTCAAGACGTTTTTGATAAATTTCGTGAAAAAAGAAAAAATTTCAGCAGGCTAAAACAAGAAAAAGAAAAAAACTCCATAAAAAAATTGCCAGATATTGAAAAACAAATCTTTGAAAATCGAAAAGAGCAGCTTAATCAAATTAATGAGATACTCGCAAGGCCGCTCGCTATTAAAATCGAATCGGTTAAATCAGAAGAAGATCTAAAAAAAATATCCGGAGAATTAAAAAAGTATCGGAAAAATATTCCACAAACAAGAAAATCGCAATTGCTTCCTTTAATTGAAAAATTTGAAAAAAACATTATCGATAACGCTGAAACTAGAAACGAAAAAATTAAAAATAAAATCTCGGAGCTTAAAAATAACGGAAAAGACGTAACGAGCTTGGAAATAATTCTTAATAGCGCGAACACTAAAATCGCTTCCATCAAAAATCAGGTGATTGCATTGAAAAACTCAATTGAAAATAGTGACGCTGAAAAAAATCTTTCAAATAAAAAATTGCCAGAAATAAAAATAGCCATAGATTCATTAAAAACCCAGCTAAAAGAAGTTTATAAACTCTTTCAAGAAATTGCGGAAAAAGGTAATATGCTTTAAAATATAATATGATTAGTTTAAAAGGTCGAATTATTGATTTAATATTAATTTAAAACCATGAAAAAAATAATCGCATCATTAACTGCCTTAATTTGGATGTTTACCGGAGTCATTCCCGCTTTAGCGGTTTCAGACACGGATACCTTAACAACGGATCAGCAAACTTGCATGCAAACCGCGGTTACCAAGCGCGAGGACGCGCTCATGACTAGTTATGACGTTTGGACCGCGGCCGTAAAAACAGCTCGCACCACTCTTAAGACTGATTTAGTGGCCGCCTGGGGTAAATCAACCGTGGGCGAAGTAAAAACCGCTCGCAAAGACGCCTGGAAAAAATGGAGAGATTCAAGAAAGAGCGCCACTCAAATATTAAGCGTTTCTAGAAAATCAGCTTGGAATACTTTCAAAACAGATAATGGCGCCTGTAAGCCTCCTGCCACCGGCAAAGCTGACAGCGCTGGAGATGACGTAAAAGCCAATTAACAGATAGAAAAAGTAAAAATCAAAAACTCCGCTTTTGCGGAGTTTTTGATTTTTAGGGATAAAGCCCTCTTAATTTATGCGCTTCGGCGATTTTATTTATGCCAGACATTAACGCGGCTTGGCGCATTGAAACTTTTTTCTTTTTAGAAAAATCCCAAACCCGATAAAACGCCGAGGTAATAATTTTAAACAATTTCTTGTTAATTTCCTCTATATCCCAAAAATACGACTCGATGTCCTGCACCCATTCAAAATAAGAAACAATCACGCCGCCGGAATTGGCAAGAATGTCCGGAATAATAAATATATTCTTTTTATTTAAAATTTTATCCGCCCCAGGGGTTGTCGGACCATTGGCTCCTTCGACTAATACTTTTGCTTTAATTTTATCGGCGTTTTTTTCAGTAATGACTCCGGAAAGGGCGGCCGGACAAAGAATAGTCGCTGAAAGTTCCAATAATTCATCGTTGGTGATATTTTGAGCGTTGGGAAAACCTCGCAAAATTTTATTTTTTTCTTTATATTTTATAACCTCGCTAATATTAAGCCCTCTTTTATTATAAATACCGCCTTGGATGTCCGAGACGGCTATTATTTTAACGCCTTGTTCGCTCAAAAGCCGAGCTACATTTTCTCCAACATTGCCAAATCCCTGAATAACGGCCGTTGAATTTTTGGGCGAAATTTTCATATTTTTCAAAGTTTCCAAAATCACATAAACCAAACCCTGACCCGTGGCTTCAGGCCGGCCGTAAGTGCCGCCGATGGAAATCGGCTTGCCGGTGACAACGCCGGGCACGGAATAACCGATTTGCTGGGAATAAGTATCCATCATCCAAGCCATTATTTGATCGTTAGTGCCGACGTCCGGAGCCGGAATATCTTGAGTCGGACCGATCAACGGAAAAATTTCAGCGGTAAACCTTCTGGTCAGCCGTTCCAGTTCGTTTATGGATAATTTATTAGGATCAACCCGAATACCTCCTTTGGCTCCGCCATAAGGAAGCCCGACTAAAGCGCACTTCCAAGTCATCCACATCGCCAAAGCCGCCACTTCGCCTAAATTAACATCGGGGTGATACCGAATTCCGCCCTTGGTCGGCCCCAGAACACTATCATGCTGAACCCGATAACCCTGAAAAACTTCCACTCGGCCGTTATCCATTTTAATGGGAACAGAAACCACCAAAGCCCGAGCGGGCTTTTTTAGCCGGTCTCTTAAATTCGGATCCAAGTTTAAAATTTCAGCCGCTTCTTCGAACTGCTCTTTGGCGATTTTGTGCATCGGAGATTCAAATTCGGAAATAATTTCTTTCACCCCATTAGAAATTTTTTGCTTTTGTATTTCCATATTTTTTTAACTCGATATTTAATATCTCTCTCCGCGAAATCAGCATTATAATTTCTAACGGGGTTAATATATTAAAATGTTTTAACGTAAGAGATGGCAACTTCTCTTTCGCGCGGCCCGTCAAGCTCTATCAAGACCGCTCTTTGCCATTCGCCAAGCTCTAAATTTCCGTCTCTAACGGGAACGAAAAGCGAAACTCCAATCATGGCCGAAAGAATGTGATCGGGCGTGTGAGCCGGATTATGCGAATGGCGATATTTTAATTTCGGCATTATTGCTTCAAAAGCGTCAAACATATCCAAATCCGTTCCCGGATCCAAATCCGCGCAAGTTAAAGCCGCGGTTGTGTGAAGCAAAAACAAATGACAAAGCCCCTCTTCAAATTTATCTTCTTGAATCTTTTTATTGATTAAATCGGTTAAATCAACGATCTCTTTAAATTTTTTTGTTTGGATTATTATTTTTTCCATTTTTTTGACTTTAAAGACAATAATATTCTTTTTCTTTATTCTAACACAAAACCCGTCCTAAAAATAGAACGGGTTTATTTCACGGGAAATTTTATTTTATATTTTCCGCGAGGAAGATAATCGGTTTTTATTTGAGGATTTAAAGTTTTTAAATCCAATAAAGCGCTGCTATGCTCTTTAGCTATTTCAACCAAAGATTTTAATTTTTCCTTAACTTCCACGGATATTTCGTTAAATTCAAATGGCTTGTAAAGCTCACTTTCGGATAAGCCGAAATAACGATCGATATCGGAAAAAATTATTTTTGCCGCAATAACTCTGGGAACGTATCGCAACGTTTCATTGTGTGGATAATTTTTATTTCTATAATAAAGCGACCAAAAATCTTTTATCCCCTGCTGTTTTAAAGCGTTGGTAATATTATTTTCACCGGCGTTATAGCCAGCCATAGCCAAAAAAATATCATTATTAAATAGGGAAAGAAGTTCTTTGATATATTTTACCGCGGCCTCGCTCGCCAAAACCGGATCATAACGTTCATCAATAATCGCGTTGATTTTTAAACCAAAACGTTTTCCTGTTGAAGGAATAAATTGCCAAAGACCGCTGGCATTGGCCATGGACCCGGCCATTGGCTTCAAATTGCTCTCGGTTATGGCTAAATATTTCCAATCTTCGTCAAGACCGGCTTCGGCTAGAGCTTTTTCAAAAATTGGAAAATATCGGCCGGCTCTTTTAGCTGTTAAAACGCTCTCTTTGTCTTGTAAATAATCATAAAATTCGGCTTCCACTCTTTCTTTTAAATATCGGGTTTTTTCAAGATCAATTTTTTGGCCGGCAAAAAATATTTCCTCGGGCAAATTCGGCAAAGAAAAAGATTCTTTTAGGCCGAAAAATAAAAAAATAATCAATAAAAACGCGATTCTTTTAATCACTTTTATCTCCTTTTTAAAGAACCAATAAGTAGGCTTGCGAAAAAACTAATCATATAATAATCTTATTTACAGTTCTTTACAAGGAGGGCTTAAAAATGTTTTTTAAAATCGCCGTTGGATTTTTAATCGGTTTGTGGCTAAATGGAAACGCAGTTTCAGCTCGAGAATTGCCAATTTATCCTTCGCAAAATAATATTGCTTGGAGCTATTATCGAGTTGGGCCCGGGGATTCATTTTATAAGTTATTTAAAAATGAATGGCCTTGGGTGGCGCGCTTCAACAGGATGGACAAAAATCATTTAATCTCCGGGGACAGAATTAAAGCGCCCAAAAACATAGAGGAGGCTAAAAATTACGAGCCAATGCCGCCTTTTATTAAGGAAAGGATTGAAGAAAGAAAAAAATTGGAAAAATCCATTTTAGTCAATTTGGAAGAGCAATGG
Source organism: Parcubacteria group bacterium (assembly GCA_016188775.1). Taxonomy (GTDB): domain Bacteria; phylum Patescibacteriota; class Minisyncoccia; order JACPHC01; family JACPHC01; genus JACPHC01. Next base: position 72,231 of record JACPHC010000007.1, on the reverse strand, counting down.
CTGGGAGCTTACGAAAAAGGAAAACTAATTTTTTCCGCTCCCATCAGTTCAGGACGATTAAGTTGCCAAGACGAAAAAACTAAAAAAATAAAAAACTGTGAAACTCCGACTGGTTTATTTGAAACACTGGCTTTTCATCGCGACCATTTTTCCTCTGTCTACAAAGACGCGGAGGAAAACGCGATTCCGATGCCCTACGCATCAATGTTTTTCATTGACGAGCAAGGCATCGCTTACTGGCTTCATAGCGGCGACCTTCCCGGCTATCCGGCCTCGCACGGCTGTATTCGCTTATTTAAAGAAGACGCGAAAAAACTTTGCGAATTTATTAATCCGAAATGTTCCGAAAATGAAAATATACTTTGGCTAAAAGAAAAACAGAGGATAGTCATTGATGTTTCCGCGAATTCAAACAATATCCACTCCGGTTCGGCTTTCCAAGGCGATCCTGTAATAATTCCTTTAAAAAGCGAGGTTGATCCGAACGATCTGGAGGGATTTCTGACGGTTCAAGAGAAAAAATATAATCTTGTCTTTTTTAAAAAAGACAGTAAAACATACGCCCTTGTTGGCATTGATCTTTATTTGGCGCCGGGCGATTATCCGCTCGCGATTTATCAGAAAGGCAATGACGGGCCCATTGAAGAAAAAATCATCAACGTCAAAAAGGGTAAATTCAAAAAAAGCGTCAGTCAGCAATGGAATCGAAGGAACTGGACAGACGAAGAAAACGCGAGAATTGAAAAAGAGCATAGAGAATTAATATTAGCTTATCAAAATCAAAGCCCTGAAAATTATTGGCTCGACGGATTTGATTGGCCGGTTGAAAAACAAGCGGATATCGGTCAAATTACAAGCCCATTCGGCCAGCAAAGAGTCAATCCAAAAAATAAAAAATCTCGACTTCATCACGGAACTGACTTTCGGGCTCCGGCGGGTTATCCGATTAAAGCCATTGCCGCCGGACACATAGTCCATCTCGGCTATGATTATTTTCTTGAAGGCAATATCACGGTAATTGATCACGGCGCCGGAATATTTTCTTTTTATCTCCATCAATCCGAATTTTCGGTAAAAATCGGCGATTTTGTCAAAAAAGGAGACATCGTCGGTAAAGTTGGCTCAACCGGCAATTCCAACGCTCCTCATTTACATCTGGCAGTCAGAATCAATACGGCCCTTACTGACCCTGTCAAATTGATAGAAATGTTTAAATAAAGCATCCGCGTCACCCGCAGGATGACGCGGCATTGTGATAATGCTAGACGAACACATAATAAAACAAAAAAGACCGCGTCTAAATTTAAAGACGCGGTTTTTATTTGCGTTAAAATATTTTTTTAAATATCCAAGTTTTTGACACTGACCGCGTGAGTCTGAATAAATCTTTTTCGCGGCTCCACTTCTTCGCCCATTAAAGTATCAAAAATTTTATCCGCCAAAGCCGCGTCCTCCACTTTAACCTGCCTCATTGTCCGAGTTTTCGGATCCATGGTCGTCTCCCATAATTGCTCGGAGTTCATCTCTCCCAAACCTTTATATCTTTGAATGGCCGCGCCCGTCTCGCTCTTGAAACTTTTAATAATTTTATCTTTTTCCGCGTCGGAATAGGCATAGTGTATTTCTTTGCCTTTACTGACCCGATACAAAGGCGGCTCGGCGATATAAAGATGGCCGGCCTCAATTATGGCCGGAAAATACCGGAAAAAAAGCGTTAAAAGCAAAGTCCGAATATGAGCGCCGTCAACATCGGCATCGGTCATAATAACAATTCGGTGATAGCGAAGTTTGGCGATATTAAAATCCTGGGCCACGGCCGTGCCCAAAGCGATAATTAAAGAACGAATTTCTTTTGAGGCCAGCATTTTGTCAATTCGGGCTTTTTCAACATTTAAAATTTTTCCCCGCAAAGGAAGGATGGCTTGAAATTGACGGTTCCGCGCTTGCTTGGCCGAACCGCCGGCCGAATCGCCTTCAACGATAAAAATTTCGGATTCTTCCGGATGGCGGCTGGAGCAGTCAGCCAGCTTGCCCGGCAATGTTAAGCCTTCCAAAAGTCCCTTTCGTAAAACCGCTTCCCTGGCCGCTTTGGCCGCCACTCGAGCCCGAGAGGCCAAAATCGCTCTTTCAAGAATCATTTTAGCGTCTTGAGGATTAGCTTCCAAAAATTCAGCGAATGATTCGTTAAAAACCGCTTCAACCGCGGGCTTGGCTTCAGCGTTGCCAAGCTTGGCCTTAGTCTGTCCTTCAAACTGCGGCTCTCTCAATTTCACCGCGATAATTACCGTCAGCCCTTCCCGGACGTCATCACCGGTCAAATTTTCCTCGCTTTCTTTCAGATAGCCGTTTTTCTTGGCGTAATTATTCAAAACCCGAGTCAGGGCTGAACGAAAACCGGTCAAATGAGTGCCGCCTTCGCCGGTCCGAATATTGTTGGCAAAAGACAATTCTTTAGCCTGAATATCTCCGGTGTATTGCAAAGCGATCTCGACAAAAATATCGCCCGAAGTTTTTCCGACATAAAAAATATTTTCCTGTTTTGGCCCCGATTCGGCTTTATTCAAAAATTTCACAAAAGAAACAATGCCGCCGTCAAAATAAAAACCGCGGCTTTTCATTCCGTCTTTCTCGTCATAAATATTTATTCTGGTCGCTCTTGTCAGATAAGCCTGCTCTCTTAAATGATTCAAAATTTTGGAAAAATCAAATTTTATTTCTTGAAAAATTTCCGAATCCGGCTCAAAAATAACAGCGGTGCCGGTTTTGGAGCACTGACCGATTTTTTTTACTTTAGCGACGGCTTTGCCTCTGACGTAATCTTGAGCCCAAAGTAAGCCGTCGCGGCAAACTTCGGCTCTTAATGATTTCGAAAGCGCGTTGACAACCGAAACGCCCACGCCGTGAAGCCCGCCGGAAACCGTGTAAGATTTCCCGCCGAATTTCGCGCCCGCGTGCAAAGTCGTCATTACGGTTTCCAACGCCGATTTTTTAGTTTGTTTATGCGTTTCCACCGGAATGCCCCGGCCGTCATCGACAACTTTAATTTTATTTCCCTGCAAAAAATAAATATCAATATTTTTGGCGTAGCCGCCCATGGCCTCGTCAATGCTGTTATCCACCACTTCCCAAATTAAATGATGCAGACCGTCAAGTCCGGTTCCGCCAATATACATCCCCGGCCTTTTTCTGACCGGTTCAAGCCCTTCCAAAACATAAATATCCTTGGCGGTATATGATTGCGGCAACTCTTTTTTATTTTTCTCTTTTTCCTTTTTCATTTTTTGTCTTACTTTTTACTTTCTCACTTCCCATTCGGGATTTTTTTCTAGAGCCTTGATAATTATTTTCATCTTCTCATCAATTTCATCGGCGGTCAGTGTTTTTTCAAAAGATTGGAAAACTAAACGAAAAGCGAAATTGATTTTGCCTTCCGGCAGTTCCGGGCCTTCATAAATATCAAAAACATCAAGATCGAATAAAAGACTGCCGCCAGCCGTCTCAATAATATAAAGGACGTCTTCCAATCGGGTATTGTTCGGCGTCAAAACTGACAAATCGCGCCGCACGGCCGGGTATTTGGAAAACGGCTCAAAATAAAATTCTTTTTGGATCAATTTTCCCAGCTTTTCCAGATCAATGTCAAAAACAGCCACGCGTTCTTTGATGTCTAATTTTTCCAGAATCCGAGGATTAATCTCGCCCAAAAATCCGACCTCTTCCTTATGCTCGCGAATTTTTTCGGATTTTTTATCGGCCGGCCCAATCTTGATTTCAGCCATTCGATAAGGATGCCAAAGCGAGGCATTAGAATCATAGGGCGTCGGACTTGAGTCGTCATACCAAACATCTTCCGCTCCCAAACTTTCCATCAAGCCGCTAGCAACGCCTTTGAGCTCAAAAAATTCATTGTTTTGGATTGATGTTTTTTTAGAAGCTAAAATGCCGGTCAGCATGGTTTTTTCGCCGTTGGATTTATAAATTTTCCCAATTTCAAAAAGACGAACTTCATCGAAATTTTTTAAATTCCGGGAAGCCGCCTCGACTATATTTAAAATAAGACTATCGCGAAGCCAAGTTCTCTCCGGACTGGTCGGATTTTGAACCGCTAAATGATCGGCAAGATTTTCTCCCAACTCTCTTAATTTATCCGCTGAAAAAACATGAAATGAATAAGTCAAGACCTGGCTAAAACCCATTCCTAAAAGATTTTTTTCAATCCTATTTTCTAAATCTCTAAATTCGTTAGTTTTAGGCAAAGTTAAAGCGGCTCGGGCCGGTGTTTCCGGAATTTTTTCATAACCCCAAACGCGACCGATTTCTTCGGCCAAATCCGGCGGCTCTTTAGTGTCAAAAACTCTCCAAAACGGCGCTTCAACCAAAATTTTATTTTTATTCAAAGGCTTTAATTTAAAGCCCAGCGATTTTAAAATTTTCTTTACGTCGCTCTCCGGAATTTTAACTCCCAAAAATTTTTCCAGCCAATCCAACTCCAAGCCGACGAAAACTTTCGCTTGTTTTTTGGGATAAAAATCTTTAACGCCCTTAAATATCTTCCCGCCGCCAATCTCTTGAATCAAGGCCGAAGCCCGCTCCTCGGCTATTTTAACCAATTCCGGAGAAATCCCCTGCCCAAAACGCAAAGAGGCGTCAGTGCCAAGATTTAATTTCTTTGACGATCTTCGAATGGAAACCGGATCAAAATTTGCCGCCTCCAAAACCACTCTGCGAGTCTTGACGTCTATCTCGGCTTTTTTCCCGCCTTTGATGCCGGCAATGGCGATCGGTTCTTGGGCGTCGGCAATCATTAAAACACTTTCGTCCAATTCATACTTTTCTTTGTCAAGAGTTGTTATTTTTTCTCCTTTTTTGGCATTACGAACGAAAATCACGACTCGTCCTTTATTCTTTTCAAGTTTATCAAAATCAAAAACATGAAGAGGTTGGCCGGTTTCAAGCATCACATAATTAGTCGCGTCAACAATGTTATTAATAGATCTTAAGCCGACCGCTTCAATTCTTCCTTTAAGCCATTTTGGCGACGGACCGACTTTAACGTTGTCAATAACCCGACCGATATAACGAGGACAAAATTTCGCGTTTTCAATTTTTAAATCCAAATAATCTTTTGTTTTTAATTTTTTATCTTCCTGGAATTTAGAATTGGGAATTTGAAATTGGGAATTGATGATAGCGCTGATTTCTCTGGCCATGCCAATATGCGAAAGCGCGTCATGGGCTCTGTTGGGCAAAATAGAAATGTCAAAAATATAATCTTTTCCGTGTTTTTCCGCCAAAGTTTCGGCCAAACGCAAATTCAAAAACTCGGCCAGTTTTTCCGGCCTTATTTTGATATCAACAAAATCTTTTAACCAATTAAATGAAAACTTCATAAGACCTTTTGCGTAATAATTTTTCGTCACGAAATTCTTCTTTTTCGAGCGAAAACAATGAAGCGCGAGGAGATGAATACAGAATATTCATTGACGAGCGATGAATTGTTTGCAGCCGAAAAGGCATAATTGTAGTAGAAAAGATTATCGTGTAAGGGATCTACAGATCTCGATTTAAAACCGCCTTGTTAGAATTGATGAAGAAATCTCAAATCGCTTGAATGAAATAGCCGAATATCATTGATGCCGTATTTAATCATCGCCAGCCTGTCCGGCCCCAAGCCAAAAGCGAAACCTTGCCACTCCCCAGAATTGATGCCGACTCTTTTTAAAACATCCGAGTGAACCATTCCCGCGCCCATCACCTCCAGCCATTTGCCGTTTTTATCTCGAATATAAATCTCAAAACCGGGTTCGACAAAAGGAAAATAACTGGGAACCAGCCGAATTTCTATTTTCGGATGAAAAAGCCGGCGGAAAAAATCATGAATCACGGATTTAAAATTCGCCACGGAAATATCTTTATCAATCATCAGGCCTTCCGCTTGATAAAACTGAATATCGTGAGTGGCGTCCGTGGCTTCATAGCGAAAAACCCGGCCGGGCGCGATCATTCGAAAGGGAGGAAAATTTTTTTCCATATAGCGAATCTGGAGCGGCGAAGTTTGAGTCCTTAAAAGCAATCCCTTTTTCTCGTCAATCCAAAAACTTGATTGCATATCGCGCGCCGGATGATCCGGCCCGACGTTTAGAGCCGTAAAATTATAGTATTCGGTTTCAATTTCCGGACCGAAAACAACTTCAAAGCCCAAACTTTCAAATATGCCTTCAATCTCGCGCTGTATTTTGATAATCGGATGCCAATGGCCAATCTTAACTTCCCGGCCGGGCCTGGAAACATCGATCCGCTCCATTTTAAAAACGGTTTTTTCCACTTCCTTTTTTATCAGATCTTTATACTCCTTAAAAAGTTTATTTAAATTATTTTTAAAATCGTTGGCGTCAGCCGCTATTTTTTTTCTTTGAATCAACGGCAAAATTTTCAGCGAGTCAAAAATTTTATTTAATTCGCCTTTCCGGCCGAGATAAAAACGATATAAATCATCGAGCTCTTTGAGCGATGATATTTTTTTAATCTCTTCTTCGGCTTTTAACTTTAAATTTTTGAGATTAACTTTTTCCATTTTAATCGCCAAATATTTTCCTTTTAACTATTTTATAGTAAAAATATATTTCCGGAATTAAAAAAATAGAACCTAAAGGAATTATGAAATAAAATTTTAATAATTTTCGGGAAGAAAAAAACGCGAGAATGGCCAAAAATAAAGCTAAAAGGCCGGCTTGCCTTAAAGAAACGCTGACCTCTTCAAAAATCAATCCGTCGGGTTTAAAAAATCTTCTTAATTTAAGAAATAGAACCGAAAAAAAAGAGAAAAATAAGAAAAAAATATTCGCGTAAATCAATAATTTCAAAATCAGTCCCGCTTCCCTGGGATTGGTTATATAAAAAATTCCCGCTAAACTAATCCCGGATAAAATAAGAATAACGCTAAAAAACCAGAAATAACGTCGACCTGACATACCCAGTAGAGAAATTTCGATTCTATCATTAAGATTTCTTGGGATAGAAAGTCGAAATTGTTAATAATAAATTATATACCCAGATAAAAAGTAATAATCTGATGATAAAAAAAGAAATCTATCGAAATTCTTCTACTGGGCATATCTTTATTTTAGCAAAAAAATAATAAAAAGCAAACTTAAAATCCATCAAAAAAATACCCTTTCGGGCATTTTTAATTTTGCGCAGCCGACCGGATTTTCACTGCTCGCTTCGCTGCGCGTTGAAACCTTGCGGTTTCAACGCTCACTTCGTTCGCTGCTTCCGCCACGGGAAAACTCTCGTTTTCCCGACCCCTTTCCCGGGCCAAACCGGCGATATCGTTTTACGGTTCGCGTTAAATTTTGCGCAGCCGACCGGATTTGAACCGGCGATCTCCTCCGTGACAGGGAGGCATGTTAGACCAGACTACACCACGGCTGCAAAATTTAAAAAATTATTAAGGCATAATAATCTACCAAATTTTATTTGAACACGCAAATCTCATACGAAGCAAACTTTATATTTAGATTTGATAAACTAATTAACTTACTTAACTTATTTAACTTATTTAAATTTACTTTTAATTTTAGCACTTATTTGCTATCGCTTATAAGTGCTAAATAAAATACTAAAAAAATAAATAATATAAATGAGGGTTGTTTGAAATTTTTACTGGTTTTTTTGAGAGCGCCCAAGTTATCTTAGAATATAGACTTTATTAAAAAACAAAAGCAGGCATTTCTGTCTGCTTTTAAATTTACGCTTCTAAAAAGAGAAAATCAGCTGGGTTGAAACTCCAGCCCAATTAGACTGATTTAAGCTGTAAAAATTGGTAATACTGAAGCGCGTCGGAACGTCAAACATTGAAACCTTGCCGCCAAAACCGAGACTCAAACTTGTTTGATAATCTTCGGCCAGTCCCATTTTTAAGGAATTATAAAAAAGATTAGTCTCCCCCACTCGGCCGCCGGAAAGATAAAAAGATTTTATCTTCCAAGCATCGCCCAAAGTCCAATCAATTTCTTGAGCGTCATTTAAAAGATTGGCGCCGTCAATATCAATTTTGGACACGCTGACGCTCAAAACTAATTTTCCATAATCCTGAATTTGATAGGCCGGTGAAAGGCCTATTTTATCAAAATTCCGATTAGCAACGACTCTTGTGCCAGACAAAGAACCGGCAAAGAACGCGTCAAAAATTTCTTGATTAGCTCTAAGATTTAACGCTTGCCCCTTTAAAGTCAGGATGCCTAGCCAGTAATCGCTTTCAGGCTTATCGCGAAAAACCGCGATGAAACTGTTATTTTTCGCAAGGCCATAAAGTCTCGTCTGTCCGCCATCGTCTAAATTTTGAGTCAAAGCAATAACCGCGGAATAACCCCCAAGACCCATATTGCTTCCGAAACCAAATCTTTGTGAAACAGAATCAGAAGTATTTTCACTGGAAAATCCAAGCAGCCAATTATAATCGAAGTCATCTTTGTGAAAAAAATTAAAACGGCTGGCCGCGAAATAAAACGTTTTTAATTCCGTATCCATTTCCGCTCCCAATTCCATCTTTTTCAAAAATTGGTTCGGCCGCCAGATTAAATACATTCCGTAAGCGGAAAATTTATCCGTGTTTTCTTCTAAAAGATTGGAGCCGGCGAATTTGAATTTCAAGTTTTCAGCAAGCGTCATCGAAGCGCCAAAATCAAATCGATTTTTAATTAACGAAAGATTATTTTTACTCTCTTCGGAGTTTTCCGAAATTGAATAACTAATATAAATAACCGGCTGGCCTTTTTCCCACATTACCAGATAATCAGACAACGCTGAACTGGCCCCTAATTTTTCTCCTTGAAGATAATTCTCTTTTAACGAATAATTTACGCCTAAATCATAATAAGCGTAAGAAACCATTGGAAAAATCAAAACAGCTAAAACAAGAATAAACAGAAATTTTTTCATTTTTTCTCCTTTTTTCTGTTAAATATTAATTTTCAAAAAATCTAATCTAAAAATACATTAATTGATCTAAAAAGTCAAAACGACTTCGTTTTCACGAAGTCGTTTTTTTAAAAAACATAGAAGGGGTAAAATTTATTTTATTTCAAAAATAACGCTCATTGTTGCTCTGACTTCTTCCGAGCCCGGCTCAATCTGGGGCAAAACCGCGCTTTCGGATTTAAACGCGCCGACAGTTCCGGCTTCTAAGAATCTGGGTTGGGGGGAAAAAATTTCTCCTTCGGAAAAAGAAACCACTCGGCCCAATCTGACGCCAGCGGACTTAGCCAATTCTTTAGCTTTTTCTTTAGCCGATTCAATGGCTAATTTCTTGGCTTCATTTTTTAATTTATCCGGATCTTCAATGGAAAAACTGACGCCGCTAATTTGATTCGCGCCAGCTTCAATTGAACCGGAAATAACACTGCCGATTATTTTAAAATCTCTGATTTTTAAACTAATGGATTGATTCAACTCATAGCCGATAATCAAAGAAAATTTCGGCGGACAGAGAAAAGGCTTGGGCGAAATCACTTCCGATTCAAGCGGACAAGGAATTCTCGGGTAATCGTAGGGATAATAATACTTTGGCGTTAAAGAATAATTGGAAGTTTTTATGTCTTCGCTTTTGACTCCAAGCGATTTTACAAAATCAATAATTCCATTGGCTTTTTTAGAATTTTCCGATTCAACTTTTTTTGGATCTTTATCTTCGATAATAACCGATAAGGTCAAAGAGGCGATATCCGGAACCGCGCTAAGCTTGCCTTCGGCCGAGACGGAGATAGTTTTTTTCTCGGCTCTAATTGATTTTAAAATCTTAATAGAATCTAAAAAATAGTTGAACGAAATAACTATTAAAAACAAACTGACGAAATAAATCATCACCTTTGGCGGATGAGGCATTATATGATGGTATTTATGTTCTGTGTTTTCTTCCATATTATTATTTTAATTAAATAAACAAAAAACGCAATTTGTGCCGGCGAGAGGATTCGAACCTCTGACCTCGGCCTTATGAAAGCCTCGCTCTGCCACTGAGCTACGCCGGCGAATATAGACCTCTTGCGAAATAATCTTTTCTATTTCAATTTTAATATTTTGGCTGCAAATTGTTCAGAGCTCGTATCCGTATTTTTAACCAAATACGGCTTCCTCACTCTTCACAATTTTCGCTCAAAATCTTCAAATTTCATTACGAAAAATTATTTCGCAAAAGGTCAATAATAATTTAGCATTCAAAAATCAAATTTTCAATGCTATGATAAAACTTATGCGAAACGAATTTAAAAACAAAAAAATACTGATTATGGGGTTGGGGCTTCAGAATGGCGGAATGGCAGTCGCCAAATTTTTGGCAAAACAAAGAGCTAAAATTACAATAACCGATTTGCGGACAAAAAAGGAATTGGAGCCTAGTTTGAAAAAATTAAAAAATCTTCCGATTAAATATTATCTGGGCAAACATCCGAAAAATATTTTCAGAGAAAATGAAATCGTCGTGGCCAGTCCGGCTATTTCGTTAAACTCGCCTTATTTAAAAATCGCTCAAAAACATGGAACCAAAATCCAGAGCGAAATTGGAATTTTTATAAATCTAACTAGCCCGAAAACAAACAAAATCATCGCAGTTACCGGCGCCAAAGGCAAAACTACCACTGTCTCGCTCATCGCTCGCCTTCTAAAAACAGCGAATAAAAAATTCATCTTGGGCGGCAATCTGGGAAAATCCCTTCTTTCTGATTTGAAAAAAATTGATTCGCGAACTTATGTCCTGCTGGAGCTTTCCAGTTTCCAGCTCGAACTTTTAAAAAACAATAAAAACTTCAAGCCTTTTATCGCGGTCCTGACCAATATCTACGAAGACCATTTGGATCGGTATCCGAATTTGCGACATTATATTCAAGCCAAAAAAATAATTTTTCAAAATCAGACAAAAAAAGATTTCGCCGTTATCAACGAAAGTAATTTTAAAAGCTTAGAAGTCGCAAAAAAAATTAAAGCGCGAAGAATATTTTTTAATTTAAAAAAGGAGAGAAAAATTTTAAAAAGCTTAAACATCCCGATAACTCTTCGCGGCGATCACAGTCTTGAAAATATTTTAGCCGTTATTAAAGCCGCGAAAATTCTAAAAATTCCAAAATCTATAATCAAAAAAACTATAAAAAATTTCCCCGGCGTTGAACATCGGATTGAATTTGTCAGGGAAATAAACGGCGTTAAATTTTTTAACGACTCGGCCTCAACAACACCCGTTTCAACTATCGCGGCCCTAAATTCTTTTCAACAGCCGATTATATTAATTGCCGGCGGAGCCAGTAAAAATCTCAATTTTAAAAAATTAGGCCAAAAAATAGCTCAAAAAGTCAAATTTTTAATTACTATTGGCCAAACTGGTTCCTTAATCGCCCAAGCGGCTTCAAGAACCAAAAAAAATATTAATATAGAAAAAACAGCCACTTTGGAAAAAGCCGTTTTTATAGCTCAAAATAAAGCCAAAACGGACGAAATTGTTCTTTTTTCGCCCGCTTCAGCGAGTTTGGATATGTTTTTGAATTCCAGAATCCGAGGAGAAAAATTCAAAAAGTTAGTAAATAAACTTTCTCCAACCGGTCGGAACAGGCTGGCAAAGGCCCGGCCGAACTTTACAAACTAAACCTGAACCGCGAATAGCCAAATTATCTCCGCTGATTTTCAATAGTCCCAGAATAACCAAAAGACTGGCGGCCAAAGCGATATTTTTGGCAAAATGCGCCTGTTGAGCCATTTTTACGTTAAAATCAGCCTCGTTCCAGAAATCGTGGAATTTAAAAGCGGCTCCAAGAAGAAAAATAATCAAAAGCCAAATGCCCAACTGAATATAAACGCCAAGCAAAATAGCCAGTCCGCCGATAAGCCAAGCCAAGCCGGAAATAACAACGCCAAATCCCGGCATCGGGAGTTTTTTATACTCGGCGTATTGCTTGATCATTTTAAATCCGGACAAATGCGTAACGCCGTTCATTATAAAATAACCGCCTAAAATAATTCGGCCAATAAGTAAAAGTAAAAACATATTTTATAATTTAATTAAAATTAATTTCACTGTGTCGACCTTGTAAATTTTACTGGATAAAAATTTGTTGCGGGACCCGGACTTGTCGCCCTGCGGGCGATCTCCCGAAGGGATGACACCGTGGTCACTGAAAAATTCAAGCTGAAAGGATCGTAATGTTGCGGGACCCGGACTTGCACCGGGGTCTGGAGGTTATGAGCCTCCCGAGATACTGCTTCTCTATCCCGCGAAAAAATTATAATTTAAAATTTGATAATTTGCAAATTTTTTGTTAGTTCAGTTAGTCCAATTTTATTTTTTACCAATGGATCGAATCATTGATAATTTTACGAGATAGAAACAGATATAGCACTTATAAGCGATAGCAAGTAAGTGCTAAATAAATATATTATACAAGTATTAAATTATTACAAAATTTCAAATTCCTCCAAGGCTTTTTTGTAGATATTAATCGCCTCCTCGGCCTCAAGCCGCGCCAATTTAAAATCCGGATTATGGACAAGCTCGTTTCTTATCTTATGCGCCCGCCAAAGATCGTCCAGCGAAGCAAGCTGGGCCTTGTTTATTTTTTTCAGTTTCTCCGCCATTGTCTCTCCTTTGTATCCGATTTCCAAAAGCAAATTGTCAAAAAGTTTGTCCGCTTCTATGATCGCCAATTTATAATCCGCTTCGTTCGGCTGACTCATTCTTTCCATTATCTTTTTCCAGCCCTTGATAACCCGGCCTTTTTCCAAAGACGATCTTCGCAAAATTTCTTTCAGGTCGGAAATTTTTTTGCCAACCGGATTTATCTGAATTAATAAATAAGCTATGGCCGCGCCAAGCAATAAAGAAATAATCAGGGCGATAAGTTTAAAAGCAAATAAAATTTGATCTCCCAACGAAGACGATAAATAAAACAAAAAATCGTCCCAAACTTGCAAAAAAAGGTCTAAGGCAACGTTGCTCATTTGCGCTTGAAACGGAGACATATTATTTTAACTCTTGAGCCGCTTTTAAAATTAATTTTTCTTCGAACCAGCGGCCGATGATTTGAAGGCCGATTGGTAAACCGCCAACCGGCTCAACTGGAATTGAAATGGCCGGCAGACCCGCCAAATTAACCGGCACGGTGTAAATATCGGCCAGATACATTGCCAGCGGATCAGCTGTTTTTTCGCCGAATTTAAAAGCGGTTTGAGGACTGGTCGGCGTCAGTAAAAGATCAACCTTGGAAAAAGCTTTTTCAAAATCTTGTTTGATCAGCGCGCGAACTTTTTGGGCTTTAAGATAAAAAGCGTCGTAATAGCCGGCCGATAAAGCGTAAGCGCCCAACATCACTCTCCTTCTGACTTCTTGGCCAAGACCTTCTTTTCTGGTATTTAAATAAACCGATATCAAATCATCGCCTTCTTTTGAAAGGCCGTATTTAATGCCGTCGTACCTGGCAAGATTAGCTGAAACTTCGGAGGGCATAATTAAATAATAAGACGCGAGAGCGTCGGACGTATGCGGCAAACTTATTTCTTCGATACTGGCTCCTAAATCTTCAAATTGTTTAATGGCTTTTTTAATGGCCTCGTCCACTTTCGGATCTAATCCTTTTTGAAAATATTCTTTGGGAATGCCGATTCGCAGTCCTTGAATCTTAAACCTTAAATCTGGAATTGGAAATTTAACGCTGGTGGAATCTAGAAGATCATAACCGGCCATGGCGTCAAAAACTATTTCCGCGTCTTCAACGGTTTTGGTAATCGGCCCAATTTGATCTAAAGAAGAAGCCATAGCCATAAGACCGTAACGGGAAACCGCGCCGTAAGTCGGCTTAAGCCCCACTACGCCGCAAAACGAAGCCGGCTGGCGGATTGAACCGCCGGTATCCGACCCCAAAGCAAACGCGCACATTCCGGCCTTAACGGCCGCGGCTGAACCGCCGGAAGATCCGCCCGGGACCCGATTCAAATCAACCGGATTTTTCGTAGGCCCAAAAGCGGAATTTTCCGTGGAAGAACCCATGGCAAATTCGTCCAAATTCGTTTTTCCCAAAAATATCGATTTTTTTTCTTTTAATTTTTTAATCGCCGTGGCATCGTAAGGCGCTATGTAATTTTCCAAAATTTTTGATCCGGCTGTGGCCGGCAAATTCTCGACTAAAATATTGTCTTTGACCGCGCAAGGAATGCCGGATAAAACGTCAATTTTTTCTCCTTGAGAGATCATTTCATCAACTTTCTCCGCCTGCCCAATCGCTTCTTCGGAATTCAAACTTAAAAACGCGTGAATTGCCTTGTCCTTTTCACGAATGCGATTTAAAAAATCGCTGGTTAATTCAGTGGAAGAAAATTCTTTTTTAACCAGTCCTTCATGTAATTGCTTAATTGTGAATTGATCAAATTCCATAAAAAAATCCAAAATTCATTCCATTTATGGCTGGCGGAGGAGGTTTTTGACGGAATCCTCATGCGGAGCAGTGAGGTGGCAAAAACCTCCTCCGCCAGCCATAGAACAAAATTAGTTTTCTTAAAAAATTATAAAATCGCTTTTACTTTAACATAATTATTTTTTGTTTCCGGCGCTATTTTCAACATTTTATCCGCTCTTTTCGCGTCTTCCTCTCTGAATTCTTTTTCTTTCGGCCAATCTTCGCGCGTCACATTAACTAAACCGGTAATGTGACTGATCGGTTCAATGTTATCGGTGTTAACTTTCTGAAGTTGACTGACAAATTCCAAAATCGCTTCCAATTCTTTGGAAAATCGCTTTTCTTCTTCTTTTGAAAATCCGATCCGGACTAATTTCGCGACACGACTGACATAAAACATAAATTTTTTTATACGATTTAATTTTTTAATAAATTCAGCAATTCTTTTTCTCTGATTATTTTGACATTAAGCCGCTTGGCTTTTTCATCCACGCGCCAAAGTAAAGCTTGGCACGGGACTTCGCTACTTTAATTATTTACCAACCATTTCTAAAAACTCATTTTCATTAAGTATTCTGACTTTTAATTTTTTGGCCCGCTCGTATTTTGCCCCCGGTTCCTCTCCGGCTATGACATAGCTTGTTTTTTGAGAAACCGAATCGGAAATTTCTCCGCCCAAATCGCGAATTTTTTCTTTAGCCTCGTCCCGAGACATTGATTTTAAACCACCGGTTAAAACAAAGCTTAAACCTTTAAATTTTTCACTTTTGGCCTCGGTTTTTCCTGCTTCTATTTTAATCCCTACTTTATCAAGTTTTTCTAAAAAATCAAAATTATCTTTACTATGAAAAAAATCAAACAAACTTTGAGCCACCACCGGCCCAATATCTTCCAGGTTTTGCCAATCAGGCAGGTTTAATTTTTTTCCAATTTCAAAAAATTTTTTAGGCCTGTCAATTTGGCCGTATTTTGATAAATTTTGAGCGATTGCATAAGAAGATTCTTCGCCGATGCGCTTTATTCCCAAAGCAAAAATAAAACGCGTCAACTTGATAGTTTTTGAACGGAAAATTGATTCGACTATATTGAAGGCGGATTTTTCCGCGAATCTTTCAATGGGAATTAAATCGCCGACTTTAAGCAAAAATAAATCCGCCGCGTCCTGAATTAATCCTTCGTCCGACAATTTATCAATAATTTTTGGCCCCAGTCCCCGAACATCAAAAGCCTTCCTGGAAACAAAATGATAAAGCCGCTCGCGTCTGACTAAAGGGCATTTTTCCGGCGCCAAAATCCGATGAGCCGCTTCTCCAATCTTACGTACGACTGGTTGGCCGCAAAAAATTTTTGGAAAATAAAAACTTTTTTCTTTACCGGTCCTTAGATTTTTTAAAACCAAGCGAATATCCGGAATCACATCGCCGGCCCGACCGACAATTACCGTATCCCCGATTTTGACATCCAATCTTTTAATTTCATCTTCATTATGAAGCGTGGCTCTTGAAACCGTCACCCCGCCGATAGCCACCGGTTTTAAAACGGCTATCGGCGTTAAAGCTCCTGTTCGGCCGATAGATACCTTGATGTCCTCGACGATTGTCGTTGCTTCTTTGGGTGAAAATTTATAAGCCACCGCTCCCCGAGGAGCTTTGCCAACCACGCCTAATTCCTCAAAATCTTTTTCATTATTAACAATCACCACAACGCCGTCTATTTCATAGGGCAGTTTTTCGCGATGCTCTGACCAATATCCGTGAAAAGCGAAAACTTCTTCAAGGCTTTCCGCTCGCTTATTGTGCGGATTGGTTTTAAAGCCTAAAGTTTTCAAAATCAAGTGTTCTTCTTCGTGATTTTTTTGGCCTAAATCGCTCACTAAAGAATAAGCGTAAGAATCGAGCTTGCGGCTAGCGGCAATTTTAGGATTCAATTGACGAATGGAGCCGGCCGCGACATTCCGGGGATTGGCGTAAAAAGGCAAATTTTTTTTCGCCTGTTCTTTATTTAAAACTTCAAAATCCTTTTTATTCATGAAAACCTCGCCTCGCGCTTCTATTTTGCCCGAATATCTTTCAAATTTTTCCGCTACCCGATCCAAGCCAAGTTTTTTTAAATCTTTAATAACTTCGTCTTTATCTCTTAAGCGAAGCGGCAAAGCTTCAATGGTTTTTAAATTTTGAGTGACGTCTTCGCCGATAATTCCATCGCCTCGAGTCGAGCCCCGAACAAAAATATTATTTTCATAAATAAACTCCACGGCTAGTCCGTCGATTTTAAGTTCACAAAAATAATTTACTTTAACGCCTCCAGGAAGCAGTTTACGAAATCTATTTTCCCAATCGCCCATATCTTCTTCGGAAAAGGCGTCGTTAAAAGAAAGCATCGGCGAGGAATGCCGGATTTTTTTAAACCCTTTAAGCGGCTCTCCTCCAACTCTCTGGGTCGGCGAATCCGGAGCGATAAACTCCGGAAATTTTTGTTCCAAATCAAAAAGTTCTTTTTTTAAAGAATCCAGCGCGGCGTCGGAAATTTCAATTCTATCCAAAACATGATAGAGATAACGATGATGATTAATTTCTTTTTTGAGTTTTTCAATTCGTTCTTTAGCTTCAGGTTTGATCATAATCATATTTAAAAAGTAATCTCTAAAGAACGAGTCACTCCCTTATATCTTCCGGCCGCTTTAATGGATATATCGGGAATAACCGATAACTTGCATTCCACTCCGGCGGGCAAAGTCAGGCAAGGTTGCCAATTTCCATTTGTTAATAAAGGACAATCAAACACTCCAACGCTAAACCTTTCTTCTTTTAATTGGCATTCCATGGCCGATTTGGCCGCGGTCAGAGCCTGAGAAGAATTACCAATTTCTCTGGTTGGTTCAAGTTCAAGCCTGGCTAAAGTCGCCACGCCAATGCCAATAGCTAAAACGCCGCTCAAAATCAAAATCGTCATTAAAAGAGCGATACCGGATTGATTATCACTACGAAAATACGAATTTTTACGAATATACGAATACATTTTAAGCGTTTAATGGAATGGGAGAAATCGTTTTTTCAATATTGATAGTACTGCTTTCGGTTGCGGGAATGCCAGATGACTTTAATCCCGCGGTTATGGTTATCCGAGGCTGATTGGTATCCGGCGGGGCAGTTTCGCCTGAAAGATAAAACTTTAAATATGTTATTTCAACGTTCTGGCTGGTAATTTTCGAATTGGCCGGCAAAACGCTATCGCAAACTCCTTCGTATCGAGCAATCGAAGTCGCGTTTAATTGATAAACAACTTGAATGCCTTTGTCGTTAGTGAAACAAATTTTGTTTGAGCCGTTTAAAGCGCCGGTCGGAAACTGAAAAGTTTTTCCGGTCCTCATTTCTTTGCCCATTCGCTCGAAAACAAAACGCGAATCGTTAATAATACTTATTAAGCCCAAAGTCTTGCGCTGAACGCGGCTCGCGGAAATAAAAATGCCGATAATTATTGAAAAAATGATCAGAAAAACGCCGATAGCGACAATCATTTCCATCAAAGAAAATCCTGATTCTTTATTTTTAAATTTTAAATTGTCAATCATAATTTATTTTTTTATGCATCAACTGAATAAAGACTGCTTAGCATATTGCTTATTTTAAAAATCCGCTTTCCTTCGCTTATTCAAAAAAAATCATAAATTACTTCCAATTAAATAAATGTTCTTCAACAACAAAACTGTAATTTTTTGATTTTAACCGCCAAGTGATAGTGGAAATGACTTTCATTTCATCCGCGCTAACCGTTGAAATGTCAATTTTTCTCTGATAGGCGGTTGAACCAGAGCCGGCGTAATTGTACAAACCTGTGGCGGAATCAAATTTTAAAAATCGATTGGCGTTTGAGGCAAAACTAATTCCAGTCTCCGAAACATTAAGTTCGTAAGAGCCATCGGATAGGCCGGTCCGCCAATCAATATCCGGCCCTGTCAGGCTTGCCAACCAATTCGTGTCGCGTTTGTTTCTCACGCCTTCAATGCCTTCTTCAGCTAAAGAAGAAGCGATAAACCGCGCTTTAGCCACCCGGGAAGATTCAATGCTTTGATTAGCCAAGGTCAAAGCTGCGGAAATCGCAATGGTAAAAACACCGAGAGCGACAATGGTTTCAAGCAACGTGAACCCGTCTAAGTTTTTAGAAAAATTTAGACGGGCAAGTCCCTTATTGGATGCTAATTTGACCGGCTTCATTGATAAATATAATTTTAGTTTTGGAAGGATTATTTTTTATCCGCAAGGTAATAGTAGCCGAAGACAAAGTGGCGGTGTCGCTCAAATTTCTGATTGCTGTTCTAGGTTCCGGAGGAAAAAAAATCACGTTCGAAAAATCGGCAGAAGATATTTCAATGGCTGATTCCGAAATTTTCAAATTTTCAATCGTTGAATCTCCGGCGCTTTTTTGGCTATTACCGGGACAAACAGCCGGCCAATAAGCAAAAAGCTGATAATCCGAAATCGGAAATGACGCGGAAACCGGAATTGCCAAGCCAAAACCGCAAGGCGTGGTTCCGGAGATCTCTGTTCCGGCCAGAGCCATATTTTGCGTTTTTCTTAAATCCAAAACTAATTTTTGCGTTGCTCGATTCAGAGCTTGCTCTCCAAAACCAACTCTAAAATTAACCAGCACAAGGCCGGAAATAATCATAATAATCGCGGCTGACATTAAAAGTTCCAAAAGACTAAACCCCGCGCTTTCTTTTTTCTCTATAAAACGCTGGACAAACCAGGCATTTTTCTCAAAAAAAAGCATAGCCAATTATAACAAAAAAAATAATGATTCAACAATGATTAAAATCTCTTGATAAAATTAACAGCGTGATGGAAAAATCATTGATACTAAACTTATTTAACGGCCGTAGAATAAGTTTAGTAAAAAATTTAAATTTATTATTTAAATATCTAAAAAATGAATTTTAGATACCAATTCAAAACTTGATCCCCTAAAAACAGGGCGATGAACGTCCCTAAAATTAAAAACGGGCCGAAGGGAATCCGATCTTTTATGTTTTTTCTTTTAAAAATCATTAAAATGACGCTGACAAAAGAACCGATCATAAAACTGAAAAATAAAGCGGCTAAAATTTTCGGCCAGCCCAAAATAAGCCCCATTAAAACGGCCAATTTGACATCACCCAAACCCATCCATTCTCCTTTGGAAATAATTATTAAAATCAAAAAGAAAATCGCGCCGATTTGAGAAAAAATAATGTGCCAAATCAAATGAAAAATTTGAAATTTTGGATCCGGGACCAAAAACAAATTTAAGGCGTTAAATCCCGAACTTATCAAAATCGCGGGCCAGATAATTTTGTCCGGAATAATGTAATATTTAAAATCGTAGACAAAAATAATTATTAAAATACTTGCAATAAACAGCCAATAAATTAAAGAAAATAAATTAATAATTGAAAAATTAGAAATTGAAAATTGATTGAAAATTAAAAGAAACAGCGACCCCGTGGATATTTCAACTACGGGATAATGACATGAAATTGATTTTTGACAATTTCGACACCGGCCTTTCTGGACAATGAAACTAATCAAAGGCGCCAATTCGTACCATCGAAGAATTTTATCGCAATGAGGGCATCGCGACCGATCTCCCACAATGCTCTGATTCGTATCCAAACGCGCGATCACCACGTTTAAAAAACTGCCGATTGCCAAACCAAATATAAAAAAAAGAAAAAAAATCATATTTCTATTATACCTTAACGAGTTTAAAATTAAAATATCATATCTTAGGCTAAAATCCGCAAGCCAATCGTCATTGCGAGGCGATAAAATCGCCGAAGCAATCCCATGCGTCATTGCGAGAGACTGAAAGGAGCGTGGCAATCTCGTATTTTAGCTAATATTATTGAGATTGCTTCGTCGCTTCGCTCCTCGCAATGACAGTTAATTAAATTTTCAAACGATTTAAAATTAAAATCCCTTTGATGTTAATCAAGGGGATTTTAATTTTAAAATTTTCAGAAACTATCCGAAAACTTATTTTTTGTCATCGCGAGACGTCGAAGACGCCGTGGCAATCTCGTTTATGAAAGCTAGATTGCTTCGCTTTCTTCGGTCGCTCGCAATGACATTTTCTAGCAGTCTAATTTTTATCAGTTTAAGGAATGAAACAAAGCACTGTATCTGTTGATGAGCCATCACCGCAAGTTACTGTTCCGCCAGCAGTAAAACCAGTAGGAAGTGAATTAATACCGGCAGAATTTCCATTTTCTAAGCTAACCCTAAGCAGATAAGTGGAAAGAGGAGTAGCTGTTCCCGCAAAATATTGATAGGCGGATATAGGAGTACCGGAGGGCGTAGGATTTCCCGGAATTTTGCCAAGATAAGTCGGCGATAAAGCGGAGGGAAGCGCGTTAGCGGTGTCAGCGAGCGTAGTGCCGCTTCCAGCCGGATACGTGTTATTGGCGTCCAAATATAATTCCAAAGCGGTCCTGACCGATTCCAAGTCTCCTTGCCGTCTGGCATCCCGCCCTCGAGATCGGACAGTGGACAGAGAAACCAAAACAATGCCGGCTAAAATACCGATAATGGCGATTACCACCAAAAGTTCAATTAAAGTAAAACCTTTATTTTTCTTTATCATTTTAAAGCAAATATAAATTTATGTCTCGACCTTTTTTACCGAAATCAAAAATTATTAAATTATCCACAGACTTAAAAAACCCCAGCTAAATTATACACCGGAACTAAAACCGCCGCAACCAGAAAACCGACGCCAATGCCCAAAATGACAATCAAAACCGGCTCGATCAAGCTGACTAAAACGTCCAGGGCGGCGTCAACTTCCCGGCGGTAAAATTTTGCCAAACTGGTTAAAATTTGATCAAGTTTTCCGGTTTTTTCTCCCACCGCGATCATTTGAGTCACCAACGGCGGGATTTCCGGGCTGACGTCAAAAACCGCGCTGATAAACCGGCCTCCCCTGACCGCTTCCCCTGCCGATAAAATTATTTCTTTGTAAACGGAATTGCCAACCACGTCCGCCGAAATCTGCATCGCTTGAATAATTGGCAAACCGCCGGTCATTAAAGTGCCAAGACTGTTGGCAAAACGGGCTAAATAAATTTTTCTGAAAAGATCGCCCAAAATCGGAACATCAATCAAAAAAGCGTCAAAAATTTTTCTAAAACGCGGAACTTGAATCAAATTGACAAGCAGAATAACGCCGCCGATCAAAAGAATCAAAAGCGGAAGGCCGGCGTAGCGTAAAAAAGTGGAAACGCCCAAAATTAAAGAAGTGGAGAAAGGTAGCTCTTGTCCGGATTCCAAAAGCACGCCGGTGATTTTGGGAACAATAACGACAATCATAATCGCGGCCACGATGAAAAAACCGGTCAAAACAAAAGCGGGATAAATTAACGAGGAGATTACCTTGCGCTTAAGATCGAATTCGCGCTCAATATTGTCGGCTAAATATAAAAGAACTTCTTGAAGTTTGCCGGCCACCTCGCCGGATTTAATCATATTGTAATACAAAGGGCCGAAAATATCCGGATGGCGAGAAAGAGATTCGGAAAAAGTCGTCCCGCCTTCAATGTCGGAAACGATTTTTTGAATTCTTTCCCGAAAATAAAAATTAGTCGTCTGATCGGCCAAAGCATGAAGAGATTGAACCAAAGGCACTTTGGCTTCAAAAAGAGTGGCCAGCTGCCTGGAAAAAATCATTACTTCTTTCTGGGAAATGCGTTCAAAAATTTTAAGCCGCTGGAGATAAAAAGGAACTTGCTTTGAGCTTATTGAGGCGATGACAAAACCCCGCTGATGGAGAAGGTCAACCGCCACGTCTTGATTGGCCGCTTCAATTTCGCCCTCTTCTCTTTTTCCTTCCTTGGTTAAAACTTCGTAATGAAAAAGCATTTTACTTATTTTTTCAAAAGCAATCTTAATTCCGACGGATTGGTGGAATAAATCATCGCGTTTTCTAAGGAGATTTCTTTCCGGCGCGTCAAATCAGCCAAAGATCGATTAAGAGATACCATTCCTTCCTGAAAAGACGTGTCAATCACCAAATCTAATTGATGAGTTTTATTTTCCCGAATTAAATTTCTGATGGCGGAATTGGCGATCATCACCTCCACGGCCGGAATCAAGCCGCCGGAAATTCGGGGAATCAAACGCTGGGAAACAATGCCGATTAAAGACGAAGCCAGCTGAATGCGAATTTGCGATTGCTGGGAGGACGGAAAAGAATCAATAATCCGATCAATAGTCTGGGTGGCGCTGTTGGTGTGTAAAGTGGAAAAAACCAAATGGCCGGTCTCGGCCGCCGTGACCGCGGCGGACATCGTTTCCGGATCGCGCATCTCTCCTATCATGGCCACGTCAATATCTTCCCGAAACATCGAACGAAGAGCTTTATGAAAATTGGCAGTGTCAATGCCCACTTCCCTCTGGTTAATAATCGAACGGGATTGGGAAAAAAGATATTCAATCGGATCTTCAATGGTAATGATGTGTTCGTCTCTTTGATGATTAATCTCGTCGACTAGGGCAGCCAAGGTCGTGGTTTTGCCGTGCCCGGTCGGCCCGACCACCAAAAAAAATCCCTGACTGTAACGGGCGAATTCGCGCAAAACCGGCGGAAGATTAAGCTCTTCAATGGTTTTAATTTTAGCCGGTATCAAACGCAAAGCCGCGCCGGCAAAGCCGCGCTGGAAAAACACATTAGCCCGAAAACGCGCCCGGTCGCGAAAACTGTAAGAAAAATCCAGTTCTTTTTCTTTTAAAAAACGATTAAACTGCTCCTCGTTAAGAAGAGCCTGAATTAAACCCAACGCGTCTTCGCCGTTTAAAATCGGTTTTTTAATCAAAGGGATCAAAGCCCCGTCCACCCGAAGCGTGGGATGACGGCCGACGCTAATATGAATATCGGAACCGTTTTGAATAACCACCGCTTCTAAAAGTTTTTCCAGTTCTTCAAAATAACTCATTTTATTATTTACTTTTACTTTTTCTTGATTCTAACACCTTTTCCGCCCTTTTTAAAACTTCAGTCGGAGTGAAATGGGCTTTGATAACATAATCGTCCGCGCCTAATTTCAATCCCTTTTCAACATCTTCGCGCTGGCCCAAATTAGTTAATAAAATAACGGGAATGCCTTTTGTTTCAATGTTATCTTTCAGAGCTTTGAGGGTTTCAAAACCGTCCATTTTCGGCATTACCACGTCGAGCAAAATCAAATCCGGCTTTTTTTCCTTGGCTTTTTGAAATCCTTCTTCTCCGTTGACCGCGACATCAGCTTCAAATTTATCTTGCTTAAAACGAGTGGAATACATTTCGGAAAGAAACGGATCATCGTCTATTATTAAAACAAATAATTTTTTTTCTTTTGGCATACTCGGTAGTGAAATTTTTAATAAATTTAAAATTTACGGATGAATGCTGTTTAAGCCCGCGTTGCCTGCCCCTGACGTGGTTTCAAGATAATAATTTAAAACATAATTGGCGCCGTTGCTGCTGGAAAAATAAATCAGTTGATAAGGAGTCGCGTTGAACGGGTCTTTAGGTAATCTGGAAAGTAAAAATTGGCTCACCAATGTTCCTTCCAGTATAATATTACCAGGTTCAACAACGCAACCGGTAGTGTCGCAAGAGCCGCCGGCCGGGTAAAGAGAATTACCATTATAATAAATAGCCAGAGCTTTTTCCATATCGCGAACCGCGGCGATTCTCTGGGAATCGCGCAAGCGCGCTCGATATTGGCTCAAAAGATAAAGGACCGTGCCGGCTAAAAGAGCGATAATGGCGATTACCACCAAAAGTTCAATCAAAGTAAACCCCGTAGAGCAACTTTGAAAAAAATTTTTTACTGTCATTATTGATGATTTTTTAAAAGATTCAAACATATTTATATAATCTTGCCCTGAAACTGTCATTAATCAAAAAATTTAATGACAGCATTCAAAGTTGTCTTACGGGGTAAACCCTTTATTTTGTTTTTTTAAAAGAAACATGATCGTTATCGCGTTTATTATGTATTCGCCGAATACCACGCGACTTGTCGCGGGGATGAAGGCAACGAGCGAAACGAGTTTAAATCGAGCGAGGCGAGTTGGTCGGCCTGCCTTGCCGGCAGGCAGGGCCGAGCGAGAACTTTTCATAACAAAGCATTATCACAATTCCGCGCCGCTTGCGGCGCGGATGCTTTATTCGGCATCCGGCGTTTGGGCAGTCTGTTGCAGTTCTTCAAAACTGATAACGCCCTCCAGCGCTTTTAAAAGGCCGTCGGCGTACATTGAAACCATCCCTTGTTTTTTAGCTTCTTCTTTCAGCCGAGCTTCCGACGGTTCTTCCAAAATAATTTTTTCCAACCCCGGCGTCATTCGCAAAACCTCGTAAATGCCAATTCGGCCTCTCGTGCCTTTCGGGCACGTTGGCGAAACCAATGGCCGATAAACTTTGGCGCCTTTTTTAATTTTAACGCTCTCTTTAATTTCTTTGGGTAAATCGGCTAAAGTTTTTTCAATCATCAAGGATTTTTCCGGGTCAACCTCAGTCTCCTGCCTTGACTCCGGACAAAGCCGTCGAATCAATCTTTGAGCCATGGCAATGGTTAATGTCGAGGGTATTAAAAAAGGCTCAACGCCCAAATCAATCAGCCGGGGAATGACGCCGAAAGCGTCATTGGTGTGAAGAGTGGAAAGAACGAGATGGCCGGTCAAGGC
Source organism: Parcubacteria group bacterium (assembly GCA_016188775.1). Lineage (GTDB taxonomy): Bacteria > Patescibacteriota > Minisyncoccia > JACPHC01 > JACPHC01 > JACPHC01. The sequence continues at coordinate 47,093 of JACPHC010000007.1, read as the reverse complement.
GGCGTGAACCGCCAAAGCGGCCGTTTCCCGATCGCGGATTTCCCCCACCATTATAACATCCGGATCGCCTCTTAAAATATGCCTTAACCCGGTGGCGAAATCGTAGCCGATCTCGGGTTTAATTTGAGATTGATTGACTCCGGCCAAAAAATACTCAATCGGATCTTCAAGACTGACAATGTTAACCGTCTCTTTGTTTAAAAACTGTAAAATCGCGTAAAGGGTGGTGGATTTTCCCGAACCGGTCGGCCCGGTCAAAAGAATCAAGCCGAACGGCCGCTTCAATCCTTCAAACAAAACCTCGGCATTGCGTCCGAGAAGGCCGAGGTCGCTGAAACTCTTAAGACCGACGGTTGGATCCAAAATTCTCATCGCCACTTTTTCGCCGAAACTGGTGGGAAAAGTGGAAACCCGAAAATCAACCTCTTTATCTTCAACAACGGTGTGAAAACGGCCGTCTTGAGGTTTGCGCGTCTCGTCTATCTGAAGATTAGAAAGAATTTTGATGCGGGAAACAACGGCCGAATGAATTTCCACCGGCAGCAAAAGACTGGTATAAAGAATGCCGTCCACCCGAAAACGCACCCGAAGCTGTTTATCGGTCGGCTCAACGTGAACATCGGAAGCGTTGCCTTCAACCGCGTGCCTTAAAATAACCGAGACTATTTTCGTTATCGGCGCCTCAACCGCCATTCTTTCTAAATTCTCAATCAAGGGAGATTTTGGCAAAATTATTTCTTCCTCGGCCGCTTCTTTGGTGTATTCTTTCAGGGCTTTTTTGACCTCGCCTTTTAAACCGCGATATTGTTTCAAAACATCTTCAAAATCGGAACGGCTGACAATATAAATTTTGGGGGTCAAACCGCTTCTTAAAATTATAAATTTGAGCGCTTCTTGGGCTTTGACGTCTTCGGGATTAATCATGCCGACTTCAAGAATATTATCCGTTTTCGCCAAAGGGATAAAACGATAACGCCGAGCCGCTTCTTCCGAAATCAATTGCAAAACATCAAATGGAATTTCGGCTCGAATGACTTTAAAGGGAGCGCCGGTAAGCTCGCTTTTGGCTTTAGCGATTTCAATGGCTGAAAAACGATATTTATCAATCAGCAGTTCTTCCGGGTCAATATTTTTATCTTTCGCTTCTTTGGCGATAAAATCAATCTCGGTTCTTTTTAAAAGACCTTTGGACTCTAAAATATCAAAAAATGTTTTTTCTTTTGCCAATTTAAAATGGTAAAAATGGATCGTCTAGATTCGTTCTTCCTCCTCCTTCCGGTTTTATCGGGAGATTAATCGGAAGTTTCAAATCTTTAAATTTTTTATTTTCAAGAATTAAAAAATCAATTTTTAATTCCTCAAGGGGAATTTCGGTTCTGAAACGGAGAAATTCGCCGCCTTTTTTAGAAATTGAAATGCCAATGTAAAGAGCCAAAACGCCGGCGCCGATAAAAAGGCCCAAAAGAACGAATAATAATTGTTCTCTTTTAATCAAAGGCTGTTTTAAAGTTGTGGGAATGATAGCCATTTTTATTTTATTAATGGACGGCCTTGAAAATAAACCGACATTTTTAAATTGAACGACATTAAATCTTCGGTTTTGGCCGGCGCGGTAAAACTGAAATTATTAACATCAAAAATCCGAAGATTTTGTTCAAGGCTTTCCAAGAATTTCCTAAAAGAAGGCAAATTGCCCGATACTGTCAAATCAATACTCGTTGCTTTAAGGCCCATTGAAGCGTTAATCGTTTCTTCTTTGCCAAAACCGACTGATCCGAGATTTAAACCGTTACTGGCGGCCAAAGTTTCAAATTGAGGCAATAAACTCGCTTTATCAAGAGTTTTCGGAATCGCGATTTTAAGCCGGTTTTCTATTTCATCTTTGTGCTGATCCAGCGCTCCGGATAATTCCTGGCTTTGATTTTGTATTTGTCTTTTCAATTTCAACTCTTCGGTCGAAACCCGATTTCTAACCCAAAGCTCATAAGCTTTTTCCGATTGCGGTTTCAATAAAAAAACCGGACCGCCAATGATAATAGCCAGACTCAAAATCGTAATGATAAAATTTCTTAAAAACATAATTTTTATTCAATAAAAAAAATTTTTTCCAATTCCAGGCGGAAATTGAAATTGATTCTTCCTTGAGCGCCTAAGCCTTGGCTTATGAGTTCGACCGATTTTACTCCTTGACTTATTTCCCTATTTTCAAAAACAACAAGTTGTTTGGCCAGCGCTGAATAATTTTCCGCCTCGCCGGAAAGAATCAACGCGTTCTCGGAAACGTTAACAGTGATAAATCTGATTTTAGGCTCGGCATTCTTTTGAATAAACTTAAAAAATTTAGTCGGATGGCGATGATTGGAAATTAAAAAATCAAGACTGGCCAAACGATTTTTCACCTCATTGATTCTCTCCACCTCCGTTAGCGGAACTTGAGTCTCGCTGATATCCTTCTCAAGACTTTTAACTTTAAGATCAAAAATAAAATTAAAACCTAAAAGACCGACGAAGCTGATAATAACTAAAGTCACGAGACTGACTAAAAAAGTGGACAAAGTCGACGGAACCCTGCGTAAACGCAAAACTCCCGACCCTTCTTCTGTTTTTTTTAATAAATCTATAGCCATATTTCAAAAAAAAATGAAAATAATTAAGATTCGATGATTTGCCTTAAAGCCAGGCCCGAGGCAATGCTTAAAGTCGATCCGTATTTATCAAGCGCCGAATCCAAAACCGTTGGGTGGTCAATTTTTGAAAAAGGATTTAAAGCGACGACTGCCAGGGAAAATTTTTTATTCAAATAATCCGATAAGCCGGGAAGAGCGGCTGATCCGCCGGCAACAAATATTTTATCGATTTTCTTTTCATTTTTTTGTTTAAAATCGGAAATAACGCGCTCCAGTTCGGCAATTAAACGATCCGTAATCGTAATTAAAAGATCGGAAAGCGGCGCCTCCCCTCCTTGGCCGGACAAGCCCTGCTCGCGCTTGATTTCTTCCGCTCTTTCCCAGCTAATGCCAACCGACTGAACCAAGGCTTTAGTCAGCTCCCTGCCGGCGATCTCGATACTGTGAGTCAAAACCGGCAATCCTTTATCAATGATACTGATATTAGTATACCGCTCGCCCATATCCAAAACAAGAGACAGTCCCGGATCTTTTTCATCGGCCCGAATCAATTTAATCAAACGGCCCAAACTTAACGGCTCGACTTCCAATGCCAGCAATGAAAGGCCGGCTTCTTCGGCAATCCGAGTATATCGAGAAATAGTTTCTTTGGGCACGACTATTAAAAGAACATCGATTTTTTTAACCGGCTCGAATTTTGGACCGCGGGGATTGGGCAAAAATTTCTCCCTGATTATCTGCCAATCCAAAACGACATCGTCAATCGGGACAGGAATAAATTCCTTGGCTTCAAAAGGAATGGCTTTAACCAATTCGGCTTGGCTCATGGCCGGCAATTCAACGACTGTTAAAAAACTCGAAAAAAGAGGAATAGACATCACGGCTGATTTGCTGGCCGCTCCGGATTCTTTCAAAATTTTCCTGACAAAATCGGCCATTTCCGACTCAAGCAATTTGATCGAATCGCTTTCCCTGAAAACCAATTCGCCATAAGTAACGAGACGGGCAACTCGATCTTTTTCCAATTCTACCATCTTGATGGAAGTCGTGCCAATATCAATGCCTAAAAAACTTTTTTTTCCGCCGAATAAAAACATTGACTTTAAAACAGCGTTTTTTTAAAATGCGCGAAACGCTTATTTTAATTATACCATAAATAAAAAGTGCGCGAAACTATTTTATCCACATATCAATTTATTCTTGACCTGCTTTTCCCGGCAGCCTGTATTTTTTGCGGCCGAGAGGGAAACTATTTTTGTTTAAACTGCGCGGCCAAAATTCCGACCAACGCTCCTAATTGTTTTGTCTGTCAAAAAAGATCGCCGGAGGGAAAAATCTGCCGAAATTGCTCGCGAAAAACAAAAATAAGAAGATTTTTCGCCGGCTATCATTATGAAAACGAATTTATCAAAAAAGCGATCCGAAAATTTAAATATAATTTTATTAAGGATTTATCCGAACCGCTTGGCAATCTTCTTGTAAATTTTCTGAAAAACTATTTTCCAAAAAATTTAGAGCCGGAAAAATTTTTAATTATCCCCGTCCCTCTTTCAAAACAAAGATACAGCTGGCGCGGATTTAATCAAAGCGAGCTCTTGGCAAAAATTATCGCCCATAATTTTCGTCTGCCTTTAGAGACGGAAGTTTTAATCCGTTTTAAAAATACCATCCCGCAAGCGGAAATCAAAAATATTGAAGAACGAAAAGAAAATATCAAAAACGCCTTTGTTGTCAAAAAACCGGAGATAATCAAAAATAAAATCGTAATTTTGGTTGATGATATTTCCACCATCGGCGCGACTTTGGAAGAATGCGCTATTATTTTAAAAGCCGCCGGAGCCAAACAAATCTGGGCAATCGTTGTTGCCCGATAAAAAAAATCTATGGGAGTTGAACTCCCATAGATTTTACGATTGCCAAAAAATAAAAAATCGGGTAAATTGAAACATGATGGGTAAATAAAGGTGGGCTGGCCGAGTGGCTTAAGGCAACGGTTTGCTAAACCGTCGGGATCTAAAAAATCCCACAGAGGTTCGAATCCTCTGCCCACCGCCAACGATTTTCGCTATCGAGAACCGACTCGCTGATGGCGTTAGTGAGACCGGAACGCTCAACGCGAAAACAAAATAATACAGCAGATTTTTCTGCTGTATTATTTTTTTCTACTTTTTCTCTATCGTCAGAGCTTTCTGCGTTAGGATGAGTTTATTTTTGATGCACGATAGCAATTCGCGTTTCTCGATCACACTGCCTTCTCGTAACAGGTACTTCGCGTAGCTCCGCAAGTCTATATTCTTCTCCGGCTTCAACTTCTTCGCGCCCGTGAAAAAGCTCTTTTGGAATTTCATGAACCGTGATACTTCTTCTTCGAATTTGCGCCGCATGCCTATTTCATTGATATCGATTTTATCCATTACTTTGACCAGTTAGTCTATCAATTCCTCTTCCCTTATATAGCCATTCTTACAGTGCAGGTTTTTGCTTCGCGCGCAGCCATAGCATAGGTAGCGCGAAGTCGTTCCGAATTTGAAGTCGAACAGGTTCGGGAGTATATTGAAAATCAAGAGGAGAGCCGTGAGGGTTCCTTCTAAACATTAACCACTAGCGTCAAGCGTGGCCGATCGTCTTTGAGACGATTCTACTCATCAAGCCACCGCCTTTGGCGGGGGTGTCTGACTTTTTCGATTCGAGATATTATTTAACATATGCAGAAAAACGAGTTTCCCAATCAAAAGGGGGACGACCGGAAACGTCGTAAAAAGAGATGGTTGATCGGATTACTCGTCGCAATGCTCGTCATTGCCGCGATTTTATTTCTTCTTTTTATGATGATAAAGTTTCTCATACTGCCGAGGTTGACGTGGCAATCTAGCGCCCCCGGGCGATCCTTCGAGGGAGTGATTGAGCGAAGCGAACTCAAGAGAGAAACAGGCGCCGCAACAACTTTGACCTTCCTCGAAGAATATCCTTCCGAAACAAAATTCCCGCTTTTCTACTACGGCGTGGGAATCAGAGACGTGAATGCTGGGCAATCCCTCATTTATTTTGATGAGGTTCGGAAAAAACGTTTAAATGTTCCGGAGCCGGCCATTCTAAGCGCGGATTTCGCTGTTCTAGATAATGCGACAAGCGTTTTCTACATTAATGAAGGGGAGATCTGGAGGGGAGATCTTGCCTTCAGGCCCCAGGAAAAAATAACCAGCAGAGCGAAAGCTACGGGTATTTATAGCATTTCTCCTGATGGAGAATATATCGTTTTTGAAAACATCGAGAAAGAAAAACCGCTAGGATACGATCCTGTCTTGAGAGCGCAGGTGACCGACATTGCCACCGCTCTCTATATTGTCAAAACCGACGGCACCGCTCTATTTAAATTAAAAACTCCCGAGGGTTTTGAGAAGGCTGATTTTGAAGCGTGGTACCCGGACGGTAAAAAGGCGCTGCTGCGTACGCTGACCGAAGATTCTCAAATGCGTACACAAACTATTCTCTTCTGGGAGCTCGATATTGTTAAAAACACTATTAAGAAATTTGATTCGTATGGAGATTTCTCTCGGATTCCGAAGGGATTAATGCCCCCGCCAATTTTCTCGCCCGATGGCAAGCAATTTGCGTACACGGCGAACGCCGCGGTGAGGCTTGCAAGCATGGATGGAACTCAAGTAAAAACTATTCTTACCATGTCGCTCGCCAATGGCGCGGAATACTTTTCTGCTTCAGCGTGGTCTCCGGATGGCAAAAAACTTGTGGTAAACGGCGGCTGTTGTTTGGCAAGCGAAAATTATATAACCCCGAAAGCATTGTTTTTTGATGATGACGGCAATTTCCTTTTTGAAGTTAAGGGTGGTATATATTCCGGCTTATTTGGCGAGTTTGTCTGGTCAAAGGACGGCCGCTTTCTTGCTATTCATAGAATTAAGGACGTACAACATGAAAAACAACAAAGTTGGCTGACAGTAATTGATACTTCAAAGAGAACATTGCAAGAATATAAAATTGGCGGTCTTAAAATTCCTCTTGAGGAACAGTTTATTTGGGGGATTGCCTCAAGTTATGGCGGTAAGTTCTATTACCGCGTAGCGCCTCGCGATTTCGTGAAGGGAGAAAAACTCGATCCATCTTTTCCCCAGCTTTGGATGTTAGATCCGCTTACCGGAGAAAATTTAAAAATTTCAGACAATGCTACGCTTCCTCAATTCGTTAAAGTTCCGTAAGCAGTTTTCGTTTTCGACCACGACTGAACCCCATCAAATCACGTTTTGGAAAAGAGCTCAAAAAAGCCTTATACTGCTTGTATATCACGGGTACTTAGCCCGAATGTCCCGCCAGTTGGAAAACGAAGTCATTGGCTCGATAATATTGTCAAAGCATTGAGCGTTTCAATAAAAGAGTTAGTAAAATAATTTTATGAGAAATAAAACGCGCGTGAAATTCATTTGCATAACTTTATTGCTGCTCTTATTCTTTTCGGCAATCCCGCTAGTTTACGCTGAAAGTTCAGTTTTCCAATCATATTTAAAGCGTGGATCTTCCGGCAATGAAGTCGCACGCCTCCAGCAGGTTTTAAAAACGATGCCTGAAATTTATCCAGAAGGGCTGGTGAGCGGTTATTTCGGCGCGTTAACCGAAAAAGCAGTAAAAAAATTACAAGCAAAATATGGGATCGAGCAAATTGGCGTTGTCGGCCCGAAAACGAGAGCTCGACTCAACGAATCAAATGTGTCGTCACCAAAGCAAATGAACGCAGCCTCGTCTAAATCTTTCTCTTGTCCCGATGAAATACGAATGCGTGAGGGTCTCCAGACCTTGGCCATTACAAATGGGATTTCAAGGCCGCTTGCTAAAGACGAACAAGATTGGATAATGGCAAATTGTCCCGCGACCCAAGGCACAAAAGGCAATGACTTTACTTATAATCAACCCGTTACGGAAAAACTTTCGTCCTGCGTCGGGAATATTCTTCTCACCGATTCTCCAATCGATGTTTCTATGGTAAACCGTCTTATTCCTTTAGGCCATATTGGAACGCCGCATCATGCGATACCTATGGATCACATGGAGTACCTATTGCCACAAATGGGCGAGGGCGCGGGGCGTCCCATCTTAACCGACATCAAAGCGCCGGGCGCAGTTCATATCATTGGCGTACGTCAAACTATCAAAAAAGTAAACGGCGTAATTGTTGACGACAAATACTACTCAATAGGGTTCACGCCCTGCAAGGAAGTTCTTTTTTACTTCGAAGCTATGGGGACCATTTCCGATGCCCTGAAGCAAGCCGTCCAAAATGCCAAAAACACAGAGCTTGTGGCAAGCGACATGGAGGGAAATCAAGAAACCGTTCTAAAGAGTTATCGTATAGATTATATAACAAAGCCCGGAGAAATCATTGGCACTGCCGGCGGACCCGACTACCCCGGGGCGACCTTAGACTGGGGTGTCTATGATTTTCGCATACCCAAGCTTGGATTTCTGGGCGAACAGTTTGATAATCGGCTCCAGTACACAACATGCCCGATTGATTACTTTCCTTCACCTCTCAAAGAACAGCTCTACGAAAAATTTGACCGCGAGGTTCCGCCGCGCTGCGGCGAGGTGATGCAGGACAAAGCCGGCACTATTCAGGGCAACTGGAAAGCTCAAGGCCAGCCGGATTCATTGAATGATCTTATCCTTATGGGTATCGTGCATAACAACACCGACCCTTCTATCGGCGTAATTGGAGTGGCGGGAGTTATCGCGAATCATGGCTCGATTGATTTCACGCCGCAATACAAAGGACTTGTAAATCGTGAACCGAGCGAAGTCAAAGCCGACGGCCAAATATATTGCTATCAAAGCGGCAGTCACCAACAAGTAAGCTCCGCCAAGCCGATTTCCGGAAGAATATTGATGCAGTTGCAAAACAATCAAACTTTAAAAATAGAACATCAGGAAATAAGCTGTAGCGAAAATTTAATTTTCAATTCTCCAACCGTTTATAAAAGATAGTTCAGGAATTCGCCAACCTGCCCGCCGAAGTTTCAACGCAGGCGGGGCCCAGCCAGTTCCGTTCGCCTGTCCGCCTCTGGCGGAGATATTTTCAAACAGACGCCGCCAATTTTTATTGAAAATAAACAATAATTATTAAATTAATGATTTCAAAAATTTTATCAATTTTATTTATACAGAGTGAAAAAAGCGTCTGAAATAATTTTTTATGAACAGAACTGAAAAAGACAAAACCAATTTCTTTATTAAAATATCGTCATGGAGCTGGATTGCCTGGTTTATTATCCCGTATTTATTTCTTTTTGTCGTTTTTTTTGTAAAGTTTGACGCGGCATCGGCCGTTCTTCAAGATGGAAGGTTTTGGTCCGCTTTCCTCATCAGTTTTTCTTCCGCCGTTGTCGTGGTGTTGCTGACCGCTTTTTTTGCCATACCGGTAGCCTATTTTCTCACCTATAGCTCTTTTCGCTATAATAATTTCGTGGAAGCGCTCTTGATCGATATCCCCCAAACTTTTCCGCCGGTGGCAGTCGGCGTCATTTACCTTTTTATGCTGGGGCCGTCTTCGCCAATCAATATCGCGTTCACTTTCACCGCGGTAGTCATTGCCAAACTCTTGGTTTCCGCTCCGTTCACGATCGGATACACCTTGAGAAAATTTCGGGAAATAAAAAATTCCAAATTGGATTTAGTCGCGCGCTCTTTGGGCGCGGGCGCGCGCGATGTCCTTTTTCGCGTTCTTATCCCCCTAGCTCGCCGCGATATTACAGCCGGCCTTACTCTTTCGTGGGCTAGAGCCATGGGAGAATTCGGCGGCTCGCTTATTTTTGCCGGAGTGATCTCCTACAAAACAGAAATTCTGCCGACATACGCCAGCCGAGTTGTAGACGCGAATCCGTTCCTCGCCCTTGCCGCGACAGCTCTGTTAACGATATTCGCTCTTTTCACTATTATTATTGTCCGTTCCCTTTTTAAACGTAAAGTGGAATAAATTATTTTTATGCCAATGCTGACAATAAAAAATCTGACAAAATCCTATAATGATAAAAAAATTCTTGACGGGCTTAATCTTGCGGTCAATGAAAATGAAATTGTCGCGGTTATGGGCAAATCCGGTTCTGGAAAAACTACGCTTCTTTTATGCATTTTGGGGTTTATTGTTCCTGAAGCGGGAGAAATTTCCTTTGACGGTCAAAATATAATTTCCTTGCCCATAGAAAAAAAACAGATCGCCTATGTCCCGCAAGATTACGGACTCTTTCCGCATCTTTCCGTCCAAGACAACATCGGCTTTGGTTTAGCCGTCCGCGGACAAGACGCCGAGGCGCGAAAAAAAAAAGTGAGAGAACTTTTGAAAATCGCGGAACTGCCCGACGAACTTGGCCAACGAAACGTTGAAAAAATTTCCGGCGGAGAGAAACAGCGCGTGGCTCTGGCCAGAGCGCTGGCCATACAGCCCAAATTATTTCTTCTTGACGAGCCGCTTTCCGCGATTGATATTGAAACAAAAGAATCGGTGGGCCGAGAGCTTAGAGCGCTCATCAAAAAATTGCGTCTGCCAGCCATTATTATCACTCACGACCCGACTGACGCCAAAAACCTCGGCGACACGCTTTATTATTTAAACAACGGAAAATTGGAAAAAAAATAAGTAATAGGTTTAAACTATCAGCGGCGCGATAAAATCAAGCCGCTCATAACAAAGCATTATTGCAATACCGCGCCACCCGTAGGGTGGCGCGGATGCTTTATTTGATTAAAACGATGATAAATGATAATTTTAAAATTACGGAGACGCGCCTGTCAGCCCAAGGCTGGTTCGTCTTGGGCGGAAGTGGTTTAAACGGAGGGTTGGCCGAGCGGTTTATGGCGCTGGTCTTGAAAACCAGTTGGGGCGAAAGCTCCTCGCAGGTTCAAATCCTGCACCCTCCGCCAATGAATAAATACATTTTCATAATTGAAGACGATCCGGTCATTCAAAAAGCCTATCAATTAAAATTCGCTAAAAACAATTTGCCGTTTAAAGCCGTTTTGGACGGACAAGAAGCGATTGATTTCGTCAAAAACCTAAAAAACGAACCGCCGGCCGTGATTATACTTGACTTGATGTTGCCTCGCGCTTCGGGTTTCCAAATTCTTTCGGAAATTAAAAAACGAGACGGCTGGAAAGACGCGACAGTTCTGGTGCTCTCCAATCTAAGCCAGGCCGCTGATATTGAAAAAGTCAAAGCGCTGGGCATTAAAAAATTTTTAATCAAAGCCGACACTAGAATTGACGAAATGATCGAGCTTGTTATTAAATACTATAACGAAGCGAAGGATTGATTGATACGATAAAAAATATTCGCTATTATTATAGATGACTATGGGGTCGATAAAAATTTACATATAATTAATTCAAATAAATATGAGCAAGTATTTAAAAATTATTTTAATTTTAGCCGCTATAACAATTTTAGGCGGCGGATTTTGGCTTTATAAAAGCTACAACAATATAAAAAACGAAGCGATTGACGATCTAAAAGAAGATAATGAAAAATTCATTCAAGAACAAGCCAGCGTTTTAATTGACCAATCCGTCTGGCAAAAAACCACGCAGGAGCAAGCGCGAGTCTTTGAAAATTTCTTCGATAAAATCCAATCGTCAAGGCTTTTTCGGATAAAAATTTACGACCGCGAACCAAAAATAATCTGGTCAAATCTTACGGAAATTATCGGCGAGAAAGCCGCGGATAACGATGAAGTAAAAGAGGCCCTGGACGGAGAAACGGCGTTTGAATTTAAATCGCTTTCTAAAGCTGAAAGAACCAGCGAACGACAATATACGGAATTTACCGAAACTTACGTCCCAATTCTTGATAGCCAGAAAAATGTTTTGGGCGTTATGGAAATTTATCAAACATTTAACCAAACAAAAAAAGACATCAATAACGCTTTCATTAAAAATGGCGCTAAAATCATTGTTGAACTCGCCGCCGGATTTATCGTTTCGATTTTAGTAATTAAAATGATTCTCAAAAAAATTTAATAAATTTTTTGGATGAAACTTATCTATAAAATAACGATACCGGTTATCGCAATTTTAATTTTCATTATTGCCATTATCGGTTTTTTTATCCGCCAGCAATTAAAAAATTCATTTATCAAGGAGGAATTTTTAAGAATTAACGAAACGGTAAATAAAAAGGTAAAAGAAAAACTTCTGTCTGAAAATTTTTCTAACCCGGAAGATCTGGCCAGTCGGGAAAAATTCAAAATTTTCAGCGAAGACATCAAGACGCCGGGGACAGTCCGCTTTTCTATTTGGAGCGCCGATAAAAAAATATTATTTTCCAGCATCAAGTCTTTGATCGGACTAAATTTTCCGAAACATCGGGATGTCAGCCGCGCGCTGGAAGAAAAAAAATCGTTTTTTGAAGAAAAAAAAGAAGATGAAAACGAGCCTAAAGAAACAGAAATCGGAGATTTTCTCGATATTTATATCCCGATAAATATTAACGGCCAAATTATGGGCGTTGTGGAAATTCACGATGTCCTTGACGCCGTTTTAAACCCGATAACGACGCAAATTAACAACATTATTTTAGCGCTTGGAATCGGCGGGGCTTTTATTTTTATCGCTATTTTCATTATTTTCCAAATATTCATTAAAAATCCGATAAAAATCCTTGAAAAAGGCTCCGAAGCCATCGGCAAAGAGAATTTTGATTTTAAAATCGCGTACAAATCAAATGACGAGCTTGGAAAATTTATCGGCGATTTTGACAATATGCGCCTTAAGCTAAAAACCTCTCTGTTAAACATAAGAAACGAATACGAACGGTTTAAAACTTTAATTTCTTCAATGGATGACGGCGTTCTTTTGATTGATTCGTCTTTCAAAATCGCGCTCATCAATCAAAAAGGCGAAAAACTTCTTGAAATTAAAACAGCGGACGCGGTTGAAAAAAAAATCAGCGATGTTTTTTTTGTTTATCAGGGATCAAAAAAAATAGAAGAAGAAAAAAGACCCGCGGCAATCGTGTTAAAAACCGGAAAACCGATGGAAATATCGTTAAAAGACGATTATTATTTTGAAACTAAGGCCGGAAAAAGACTCCCCGTTGTTCTGACAGCCGCTCCGTTTAAAGACGAGGCCGGGCGAATAACCGGAGCCATAATCGTTTTCAGGGACAACGAAGAAGAAAAAAAGATTGACGAAACGAAAAGCAGTTTTATTTCCGTCGCTTCCCACCAGTTGCGCACTCCTCTGACAACCATGAGGTGGTACACCGAAATGATAGAAAGCGAAGATGCCGGGCCCCTTAATGAAGACCAAAAAAACTTCGTTGGCCAAATTTATGCCGGAATTTTAAAGCTTAACGAAACCATTAATATGCTTTTGTCTCTGGCGCGAATAGAAGGCGGCAGAATTAAAAATGAAATGACTAGCCTTAATCTCTCGGACGTTACGAATAACATCGTCAAAAATCTTTCCCCTCTTATTAAAAATAAAAACCACAAAGTTAATTTTATCGAACCCCCGAAAGAATTGGCAAATGCCCTGGCCGACCTGACTATGCTTGAGCAAGTCATAACTAATCTTCTTTCAAACGCGATAAATTACACGCGGACAGACGGCGCGATAGAAATAAAAATAGAAAAAGACCCGGCAACGGAAAACACTTTGATTTATTCGGTTAAAGATAACGGGATCGGAATACCGAAAGAACAGCAAAAAAATATTTTTGAAAAATTTTTCAGAGCCGACAACGCCGTAACTGAAATACCCGAAGGCAACGGCTTGGGTCTGGCTTTGATCAAAAAATTGGTGGAATTATGGGAAGGAAAAATTTGGTTTGAATCCGAAGAAGGCAAAGGCGCGACTTTTTATTTTACTATCTCTTTAGCTTGATTTAATAAAACGAAAAAAATAAATTTTTATGGAAAACGTGAAAACAATTCTTGTTGTTGAAGATGAAAAAGCCTTAAATTCAATTATCGTGGAAAGACTTAAAGAAAAAGGCTTTAAAACATTTTCCGCTTTCACCGCCGAAGAAGCGATGAATTCGCTTAAAACGGAAAAAATCGATCTTATTTGGCTTGATTTACGGCTGCCCAAAATGTCCGGCTTTGATTTTTTGAAAAAATTAAGGGGGGAACCGGAATTAAAAGACAAAAAAGTGGTGGTTGTCTCGGTCTCCGGCACCTTTGACACCAAAGACGAAGTTAAAAAACTCTCGGTCCTGGAATATTTTGTCAAAAGCGAATGGAAACTTGATAACCTTATAAATGAAGTTTCAATGTTAATGGATAAAGGAAAAGCGTAATGGAAAAATACATTCTCATAATTGAAGACGACCAATCGGTCCAAAGGGCTTACCAACTTAAATTTGCCAAGCAAAACGCGATGGTAAAACCTTTGATTAACGGCAAAGAAGCGCTTAATTACATAAAAGACCCGAAAAGCAATCCGCCGACCGTGATTATCCTTGATTTGATGCTTCCCGGAGCGTCCGGGTTTGAAATACTTTCGGAAATAAAAAAAATTGAAAGCTGGAAAAGCGTCCCTGTGATCGTTATTTCTAATTTAAGCCAAATGGCCGACGTGGATAAAATTAAAGCTCTGGGAATAGCGGATTTTTTAATCAAAGCCAACGCCAGAATTGACACGATAATTGAAAAAGTTATTAAATATTATAACGAAGCGAAATAAAAGCCCTCACTACGGAAGGGCAAGGAGGAATGAATGTTCTTTAAAAAATTTATCATTTCGGCTTTAAGCCTGATTAACATATTTTTGATTTTTGGTTGCGCTGGAAATTTAGAAGCGATTAAAAAAGATTTAGAAAATTTTAGCATAAGGAATAGATCATTATACCCTATTAAACTCAATGATTATAAAGGCGTTATTCATGTCCATACTTCCATTTCTCATGACAGCGAAGGGAAAATTGATGAAATAATCGCCGCGGCTCATCAAAATAATTTGGATTTTGTCATTTTAAACGATCACAACGATCAAAAAATATTTCGAGACCAGCCTCAAGGACTGATTGACGGAATTCTTTTCATTCGTGGGACGGAAATTATCAAAGATAAAACCGATATCCTCGCCATCGCGCCCAAAAAATTTATAGATAAAAGCAAATTGACTTGGGAAGAAATAACCGAAGAGCTTCGCGGTCAAAATTCTTTAATCGCTATCGCCCATCCGGATTATCTTTACAAAAATTTTGAAATTGCCGATTATGATGCTATTGAGATTTACGACATTTTTGATGACGCGCTAACCGAACCTTTTTGGAAATGGCCCGGGCATATTTTCAGAATTTTATGTTGCTGGAAAAATTATCAAAAAGAAATTTTTCTTCAAATCCTTGATCGGCCTGATAACGCCTTAAAAAAATGGGATGAAAATCTAAAAAACCGCCACGTCACGGCCATTGCCGGAAACGACACTCATCAAAATGTAAAAATTTGGGGAAAGCAACTGGATCCGTATTGGTTAAGTTTCAATATGGTCAGCGTTCATGTTCAGGCTCCGGAATTAAGAGAAGCCGCGGTGCTGGAAGCTCTGAAAAATGGCCGAACTTATATTTCATTCGATATTGTTAATGGCGGAAATTTTAATGAGTTAAATTTCTACGCGGAATTTCTTTCTAAAAAGGGAGAGGACAAAATATTTATGATGGGAGGCACGGCGAATCTCGAAGACACGGCCTTTATGATACGTTTTGAAACTCGGCTTACCCAAAAAGGGAAAATTCGTTTCTTCCGAAACGGCCAAGTGATTGACGAAAACATAACAGCTTCGTTGACAACCCATATTGGAATGCCGGGCGTTTACCGTGTTGAAGTGGAACGGCAAATCGCCGGCTCTTGGTATCCCTGGATAATTTCCAATCCAATTTATGTTAAATAAAATAAGACCCTATGCCTCGTAGGGTCTTTAAAATTGATTTTTTAGACCTCTCGTGATAAATTAGCATTATGGATATTGAAACTGAGAAAAATCAATCTACCCCCGAGATAGCAACTGAAATTGCCGCCTCGTCGGATCAAATGTTTGAATGGCAAGGCCCGGATTTTGAAAAAAAAGAGCGGGGGAAAAATTGGTATTGGATCGCCGGCATTAGCGCGGCCACTTTAATTATTATTTCCATTATTTTCAAAAATTATTTGGGCGCTCTGGTTTTTTTTCTTTTTACCGCGATTTTTTATTTTGAAAATAAAAAACAGCCAAAAATTTATAATTTCCAAATATCCCCAAACGGCATTGCGATAGGCAGCCGGCATTACAAATTTAACGAGTTGGAGTCTTTTTGGATTTTTAACGAACCGCCGACTTTAAGCCTGGAAAGCAAAAACACGTTAACTCCTTATATTAAAATTCCGCTAGGGAACCAAGAACCGCTTCAAGTTCGGGAATTCCTTTTAAAATTTCTGTTGGAAAAAGAGCAGGAAGAAGGTTTAACTGATATTATCGTTAAAAAATTAAAACTTTAATTTTGCCCCTGTAGCTCAATGGATAGAGTGTGGGTTTGCGGAGCCCGAGATCGAGGTCCGATTCCTCGCAGGGGCATATATGTATAATTTCCAATAATTTATTTAGCATTTATAAGCGATAGCAATTAAGTGCTAAAATAAATTAAAAGAAATAAATTGAAACAAAATAGCTGGATTTTCCAGCTATTTTTTGTTAGTTTCAGGATAAATGAATCTTGAATCTTCCATCAAAACTTTAACCAAGATTGGGCCGGCTGTTGAAAAACGGCTTAACCGCTTGGGAATTAAAACTATCCGCGATCTTTTGTGGCATTTTCCTCACCGCTACGAAGATTTTTCCAATCAAAAAAACATCGCTGATTTAGTTTTAGGCGAGACGGCTTCGATTAAAGCGAAAATAATACAAATTAACACCGTCAGAACTTGGAAAAAACGAATGATTCTAACCGAGGCTTTACTGGAAGACCAAACCGGACAAATCAAAGCCATCTGGTTTAACCAGCCCTACCTGGCCAAAACATTTTTACCCGGCTTGATTTTAAGCCTCTCCGGAAAAACCGCTTTCCGCGACGAAGAGCTTTATCTTTCCAATCCGGCCTATGAAAACGCCTTGAATAATACACACACGGCCCGGCTGGCGCCGATCTACCCGGAAACGCAGGGACTCTCTTCCCGATGGCTAAGAACTTATATTCGTTCCTTGCTTCCAATGATAAAATCCATTCCCGATCCCTTGCCCAACGAATTAAAACAAAAGACAAAAATCATTGATTTGCCGCGGGCTTTAAATCAAATCCACTTCCCGAAAAATTTCCAAGAGGCCGAAATTGCCAAACGCCGATTCGCTTTTGAAGAATTATTTTTTATTCAGCTGGCTTTTTTAAAAAATAAACACAAACTGGCCCAAGAAAAATCGCCCCAAATCCCAATTAATATTGAACTAATAAAAAAATTTTTAAAAACTCTGCCTTTTGAACTGACCCCGGATCAGAAAAACAGTCTCTGGGAAATCATTCAAGATTTAAACAAGCCCTATCCGATGAACCGGCTGCTTCAAGGCGATGTCGGCTCCGGCAAAACTATCGTGGCTTTGGCCGCGGCTATGGCCGTCCTGAATCAAAATTATCGGGCGGTTTTAATGAGCCCGACGGAAATACTGGCCCAACAGCATTTCAAAACCGCCAAAGAAATAATGGCCAGACAAGAAAAAAAATACAGCGTCGGCATTGCTACCTCTTCCAAAAAAGAAAATCTTGACGCCGAACTTTTAATCGGCACTCACGCCTTAATCAGCCAAAGCGTTAATTTAAAAAATATCGGACTGGTCATTATTGACGAACAGCATCGCTTTGGCGTCTCGCAACGGCACGCTCTGATCAAAAGCCAAAAACTCGTCCCTCATTTTCTTTCAATGAGCGCCACCCCGATTCCCCGCACCGTGGCTTTGGCCGTCTGGGGCGATCTGGATATTTCACTTATTAAAGAAATGCCCAAAGCCAGAAAAAAAATCATTACCAAAATCGTGCCGCCGGAAAAAAGAAAAGCCGCCTACGATTTTATCCGAAAAGAAATTGAAGCGAACCGGCAGGTTTTCGTCATCTGTCCGCGGATAGAAGAAAAAATAAAAGAAAATTTTGAAGATTTTATGCCGAGGCAGGCTTCTTGGGATGATCTTTTAATGTCCGAGGTTAAAGCGGTCAAAAATGAATACAAAAAATTATCAGGCGAAATTTTTCCGGATTTAAAAATAGCAATGCTCCACGGCCAATTAAAATCAAAAGAAAAAGAGGCCATTATGAAAAAATTTACTCGAGGCGAAATTCAAATTTTGGTTTCCACTTCAGTGGTTGAAGTCGGTATTGACATCCCGAACGCTTCAATAATGATGATCGAAGGCGCGGAACATTTCGGCCTGGCCCAGCTTCATCAATTCCGGGGCCGGGTCGGCCGAGGCCCTCACCAGTCTTATTGTTTTTTACTGACCGAATCGCCGGCCAAAAACTCGATGGAACGGCTAAAAGCTCTGGAAAAATTTGACTCCGGTTTTGATCTGGCGGAAAGAGATCTAGTTTTGCGGGGACCGGGCGATTTGGCCGGCGTTCGCCAATCCGGCCTGCCGGATCTGGCCATGGCTTCGCTAAAAGATATTGATTTGATAAAAATGGCCAGAGAATCGGCCTTAAAAATATTAAAATCCGATCCCGTTTTAAAAAACTATCCCCTGCTTCAGAAAGGGACGGAACGATTCCAAAAAATTCTTCATTTGGAATAATTATTTGGAATAATTTTCATTTTTCCGAATTTTCGGCGTGACCCAAAATCCCATATATCGGCCGAGCATTAATCGGGTTTGAGCTTCCAGGCCGGGAATGGCTCCAAAAATCATAATCGTCAGGGGCAGTAAAATCCATTGAAGAAAAACTGAAAAATATTGCCAAATACTTTTATCTTTTTTTTCCGGCAGAAGCCGGGTGCTGTAAATCGCGGAACTGAGCGCGCCGACGAGAGCCAAAGTCATTAAAATTTTCGTGATTTGTGGTAAACTTTTGGCCAAAATCGTCTGATTAAATTTTAATCCGCCCAAAAATAAAGGCAGCCAGCCTAAAAAATAAATTATTAGAGCGTTGGTGCTCCAAGACCAAAAGCCCTCCAATTGATTAAAACTGAAATAAAGCTTGGTCAAAAAAGGAATTTTTTTATTTTTGAAAAAACCAAAAATAATATAAGGCGCGTTTTCAACGCCCCAACCCCACCTTCTTTGCTGTTTATAAACATTAACCGCGGTTTGATAAAATTTATCAGCCAGCGGCGCGTCCATTGAAACCGGATAATGGAGAGGTTCGACCGAAAAATTCCCATCGTAGAAAAACAGAGCCCGCCAAAAAATTCGCGAATCTTCCGAAACGATATTAGTTTGCCAAAAATCCATTTTAACGAGCGAAATAAAAGGAATGGCGTGAGACGAAAAGCTGGAAAGCCGCTCCGGCCGCTCCTGTTGCATCATTTGCCAAAAAGTGCCGGAGGTGGCAACCACCCGGGAAAAATTGGGAGCGTCCCAAATATTGTTGTTATAAATCGGAATCGGCTGATAAGAAACACGTTCGGTTTTTGCATTCTTCAAGTATCTATAGGTTAAAATGCCAAAATAATCCGGGAAAATTTGAGTATCGGCGTCAAATGATGAAACCAAAATATTTTCATAAGGAATTCTAAACGGATCAACAATTCGTTTTTTCGCCTCTTGGGCGGCCCAAGTTTCGTTTGATCCTTTACCGGCAATTTCGCCTTCCAAATTAGCCGGATGCCGGGTCAATAAAAATTGATAAAAAACTCCGTCGTATTTTTCCCGCATTTTTTCTCCGATTTTTTGAGCCGCCTGGCCCGCTCTTTCTTCCAACCCCAAAACAACAATTATTTTATCTTTGGGATAATTTGAATTTTTAACAGCCTCGAGGCTTAAATCGACCACCGTCTCCGATTCTTTATACGTCGGAAAAATTACCAAATGGTAAATATTTTCCCAGCCGGCTGTTTTTGGGTCTTTTTTTAAAATATTTAACCAATCAGCGCTTAAATTTTTTTTCATTTTCCAAAAACTGGACCGAAGATGCAAAGACAAGAAAACCACCTTAAAAAGCCAGTAAGAGTCAAAGATAATAATAAAAAAAGCCGCCCAAACGGGTCTGGCCCAAGAAAAAAAAACCGCCAAAATAACAGTGGCCCAAGCCAAAAAACCGGGCAAAATCTCCAAAAAGCGGTAAATCGTTCGTTCTTTTTTATCAGCTAAATCCGAAGCTCTTGAAATATTTAAATAATAATCCGGCATTAATTAAATTGTAAGCGGAATTGATGCAAAAATAAAGCATCCGCGCAAACAAAACCCCTGAAAAAAATCCAGGGGCATTATGTTATATATTTATACTTATTAACCCATTTCTCCAGTTTGAGATAACTAGTCGCGAACGGATCATCTATAAAAAAAATATCATCTTCGGACGCTTTTATGGCAGTCCAATCAACGCTGAACTCCGAAGGAAGAATAATTAAATTTTTTCTGACCTGTAAAACAAGGCTTCGCAAAAACGCGCGGGTTAAAGGCGGCTCTAACACGGCTTTTTCTATTTCTTCTTTTGAGATCAACCGTTCAATCAAGCCCTCATTTTCTAAAATAGAAAAAAGGCTGTCTGACGCGATATTGTGATACTCGATGTCGCGCTGGGCCAATTCCGGATGACAAAAACCGTTTATGCTCAGATTTTTTTTCTCTTTATAATGTTTGAAAAGACGGAGTTTAATCCGCCAATCCAACCGCCGGTCTAATGTCTCGTCATCTGGATCATTTTCTTCCAAAATATCCAAAGCCTCGGCCCAGGCCGCGATGATATTATTATCCTCGTCATCCCTTTCGACCAAACAAGCGTCAACTCTTTCCAAAAACCAGCGCTGAATTTCAATAGCTGAAAAAAATCCCTGGTAGTTATAGCATTGAAAAATTTTTTGATTCAAATTAAAATAAGAAGCTAATTCTCGCATTTTCGAAAGCGGATCTTGAATCCGCGGAGCGCTCATAAAAGAGTCGGGGTTTTCATTGAGGATAGAAATAATAAGGCCGGTGATGCCGAATTTCAGCCAATTTGACCAATCGCTTCGATTAGCGTCGCCGGCTAAAATATGCAATCGGCCGTATTTTTTAATATTAGCAAGAGGTTCATCGCGAATACTGATTAAAGCTCGGTCAGTTGTAGTTCTAGAGCTTATTAAAAGTTCCAGAAAAAACAAACGGGGCGACAGGACATAACCATGGTAAATGTTTTGATAATTATCAAAAAACGCCTCTTCTTGAAAAATACAGCCCGCGCCGGTGATAATCTGGCGGGTAACGAAAAAAGAAGCCAGTATATCAGCCAAGCACCTAGCGTTAATCTCTATAAGATCAAATAAATCGCGAGAGGTTAAATAATTCTCATGAGCGGAATAGGTAACTCGCGAATTTTTATTTTTCGATTCGGCGTTATAAGCAGTCGTGTCTCGGCAAAAAATAATCTTACCAATATATCCACGCTCCGCCAACATGGCCTCGATCTTTCCCTTAATAAATTCCATTAGTAAATCGCCGGCTCTTAAATATTTAACAACTTCTCTGGGCCCCAAACATTCAGGGGTGGCGAATTCCGGATGAGCGCCGGTGTCAACGTACAATCGCCCTCCGTTTTCATAAAATGACCCGCCATAACAAAAAGCCCTGCAAACGCTGTCGCAAATACCGCTAAAAAGATTGCTGAAATCTATAAAATTCTCGCGATTGACTTTAAAGCGAGAACGCGGTTCGGCTTTAAAATAAAAACTATATTCCGATTCCGTTCCTATTATCATTTTTTTCATAATTCACTTCACTCCCCGCCTTTTTGAACGTAATTCTTCACGAATTCTTCGGCGTTTTCTTCCAGCACATCGTCAATCTTATCAACCAGCTTATCAAGTTCTTCTTTTATTTTTTTTCCTTTTTCCATTTTTGGTTTTTCGCGCTGCTTTTCCTCTTTTTTCGTCTCTTTTGATTTATCTTTTTTAGGCCTTTTTTCTTGCGGCATTTTATCTCCTTTCTAATTAAAGTTTAAATTTTAAAACAGCTGATTTTAAAATAACGCCGCTATATTAATAAGTCAAATTTATGTACGCTTATAAGCGATCGCTGATAAGTGTATAAATTTAAAATTTTTAAAATTAATAAAAAGCCCCCGATTGATCAGGGGCTTTTAAATTGATTATAGATAATGTCCCGTTGAAACATTCTCAATTTTCCTTTTTTGATTTTCAATAATTTTGATGGAGACTATTCGCTCTCCGGATTTTGCATGAGTGAACTTTGAAGTCTGGTTCGGATCCTTGGAAATGTTTCTCAAAAATTCAATGGTTTTTCCGGCTTCCTTTTCGATGGCTCGATGAATGTCGAGCATCATCAATCCTTTTTCCGATTTGTCAGCGCTTTCTATATGCCTGATGGCCGCGGTTCTTTTCGCTTCCGCGACTATTGATTCAATATTGGCGCCGCTTAAAAAATAGGAAAAAAATATTTTCTCCGATCCCTGGGCCGTAATGGCGTCTGCCAATTCATTAGAAACAGTTTCTTTTTCCCCTTTGGCGTTATGAAATTCCCACTGGTCCGAAAAAATATGCCGAATCGCTTCCGGTATCATTTTTTTAAAAATCACGGTCTCGGCTGAATCTGAAAAAAGATCATATTCTTTCTTATAGAGCTTATGCGTTTTATCCAAATATTTCGGAGCGATTGGCGGAATGCGGGGCTTAGTCAGATGAATTTTAAAAATATCTTCAGCCCCTTTTCTGTCGGGCTGGGGAATTTCGATTTTAATATCCATTCGACCCGGCCTTAACACGGCCGGATCAATTAGATCGTATCTATTGGAAGCGCCGATGACAACCACATTTTGAATATCCACCAGTCCGTCCATCTCGACCAAAAATTGGGTGACATTGGTCTTTTCAATATCAGAGGAAATTCCGCTTCCCCTGATGGGAAAAAGCGCGTCCATTTCGTCGAAAAAGATCATTACGATGCAGCCTTCCTGGGCTTTTTCTCGGGCTTTTTTAAAAATTTCCCGAATCAATCTTTCAGTTTCACCGACATATTTATTGAGAAGTTCCGGCCCTTTGATGTTTAAAAAAAAGCATTTAATGTCTTTTTCCGGATGCTCTTTTTTTAAACCTTCAAGCATCGAATGCAGCAGAGCTTTGGCAATCAAGGTTTTACCGCAACCCGGCGGGCCATACAAAAGAACTCCTTTGGGAAGTTTGGAAACAAACTCTTTAAAAATTTCGCGATGGATCATTGGCATTTCAATCGCGTCGCGAATCTCTTTAATTTGCCTGTCCAAACCTCCAATATAATTATAATGAATATTCGAGACCTCTTCCAATTCATATTCTTTGACGTCTGTCTTCGGCATTTTCTCGTAAACCAAAGAGCAAGACTCGTCATACCTGACTCTATCGCCTATAAAAATATCAAGGCCCGCGGCCAATGAAAGAACAATCGCCTCGCCGGTTCCACCTTCTTGATTCGCGATGACGCGACGATCCTCTAAAATATTTTTAACAACGGCCACCTTGCCTTCCAAGCTTTGAGGCGCCTTGCCGATAATCACCAAACTTTCATTGAGAGCTACGGCGTCCCCTTTTTTCAGAGACTTTAGTTCAACTTTTACAACGTCTATCGCAACAAGATGGCGCTTTCCGTTAATAGCCACCCAAGCCTTGTCATTTTCTGATTCAAGAAAAACGGCGTCCAGATTCGGAGGAGTCAATAATTTCTCAACTTCCTCCCGTAATTTTGCTAATTGTTCTCTCAATTCTTTAAGCTGCTGATCTTTTTTCTCAACGTACAGCTGATAAGCATGCGCCTCCCTTAATTCTTTTATCAGTTCCTCGATGCGTCGCAGCAATTTTTTTCTTTCTTCGAGTAATTTATTAACATCCACTCCGCTCATTTGACTCCCCCCTTTCTTTCATAAATTTTTTTATCAATGAAATTTGAATTCGACATTTCTCGCAATTTTCAATCTCAACGTGTTTTCTAATCCGCTCGCGCAATCTCGCTGATAATTTATCGGGATAAAAACAATAACGAATTAAAATCGATGGCTGAGTTTCTTCGTTCTCCGTCATATCTCAATCCTCCTTTACCCGCCTAAATTTTTCTTTACCCGCTAAAATTTTTTAAAATTTGCGGCGGGTGAAAAATTTCGGAGGGTGAATGTTATTTATGAATTATCAAAGACCAAAAACTTTCAGATAAATCAGATAATAGTCTCTCAAATTGAATTAGTCAATAAATCGTAGAGTAACTTTTTCACTTTCACTTTACTACGCTTACAAGTGATCGCTGATAAGTGTATAGATCTAATTTTTTTTAAATTCGGTGGCCCCAACGGGATTCGGACCCGTGTTTCCACATTGAAAGCGTGGCGTCCTGGACCAAACTAGACGATAGGGCCTATCGTCTAGTAAAATAACATTCCAATTGAAAAAGGGCAAGAAAAAAGATAATATTGGAACATGCCCAGTAGTGAAATTTCGATAGATTTCTTTTCTGTCACCTGATTATTACTTTCTACTCGGCAAAATATATTTATTATTAACAATTCCGACTTCTTGTCTTAAGAAATCTTAATGACAGAATCGAAATTCTACTACTGGGTATGATAATTCTCGGCATTGAAACATCTTGCGACGACACCGCTTGCGCCATCATCCAAGCCTCGGGCCAAATTAAAAATCCGAAATTCAAAATTTTGGCCAATGTCGTCTCATCGCAAATAAAAATCCACGAAAAATTCGGCGGCATCGTGCCGTCTTTGGCGGCCCGGACCCACTGGAAAAACATCATCCCGGTCATGGATCAAACTTTTAAAAAAGCGAAAAAAAAATTCCAAGATATAAACTTAATTAGCGTGACTAAAGGGCCGGGACTGCCCCCTTCGCTCGTCTCCGGGCTCAACACCGGCCGCCTGCTTTCTTTTATTTTTAAAAAACCTATTTTGGGAATCAATCATTTAGAAGGGCATATCTGGGCAAATTTTCTTTACGAGGTTTACGAGGCTAAGCCTCGTAAACATAAAGAATTAAAATTTCCCGCGCTCGTCTTAATCGTCTCCGGCGGCCACACGGAATTGATACTGATGAAAAACCACGGCCAATATAAAATTATCGGCCAAACTCGGGACGACGCGGCCGGCGAAGCTTTTGATAAAACGGCTCGGATGTTGGGATTGGGTTTTCCCGGCGGTCCGGAAATCGCCAAACTCGCCAAAATCGGCGATCCGACCGCTTTTGAACTCCCTCGTCCCATGATAAAATCAAAAAATTACGACTTTAGTTTTTCCGGCTTAAAAACCGCTGTTTTATATTTGCTGCAAAACCTTAAAATCAAACCAATGTCGCGCGACATAAACCCTACCCCCCATACCATTTATCCGAATTTAGCGGCTTCTTTTGAACAAGCGGTTGTGGATGTTTTGGTTTCAAAAACAATCCGGGCCGGCCTGTCTTTCAAAGTTAAAACAATTTTAATCGGCGGCGGAGTGGCTGCCAATCAAAAACTCAGGGAAACGCTCAAATCAAAAATTGAAAAAGAATTGCCAAAAACAGTCTGGCTGTTTCCGGAGCCGAAATTAACCACTGACAACGGAGCGATGATCGCGGCGGCCGGATATTTTAATTGGCTAAAAAAGAAAAAAAGCGATGATGTTTTAAAGCTTGAACCTGACGCTAATTTAAGATTGGAATAAAAAAAATGCCAAATTTATTGAACGGGCAACCGTACAATCCTCAAGAAGTTGAAAATCGAATTTATCAAATCTGGGAAAAATCCGGCTATTTTAATCCGGACAAACTTCCCCAAAGACATAAAAAATCTTTTACGATTATTATGCCTCCGCCCAATGCCAATGGCTCTCTCCACATCGGCCACGCGGTTTTTGTCGCGCTTCAGGATATTATCATCCGCTACCAGCGAATGAAAGGTAAAAAAACTCTCTGGCTGCCGGGCGCGGATCACGCCGGATTTGAAACGCAGGTGGTCTTTGATAAAAAATTGGAAAAAGAAGGCCGAAGCCGATTTCAAATTCCCCGAGCCGAGCTTTACAAAGAAATGCTGGAATTCACTCTGGCCAATAAAAAAATAATGGAAGGACAACTGAAAAAACTCGGCGCTTCCTGCGACTGGTCTCGCGAAAAATTCACTCTGGACGGAAATATTGTGAAAATCGTCTACCGGACTTTTGAAAAACTTAAAAAAGACGAGCTTTTATATAAAGGAAAAAGAATCGTTAATTGGTGCCCGAAACATCAAACTTCCCTGTCGGAACTGGAAATCAAATATATTGAAAAAACCGACCCTCTTTATTACATCAAGTACGGGCCGCTGGAACTGGCCACGGTTCGGCCGGAGACAAAATTCGGCGACACGGCCGTGGCTGTCAATCCCAAAGACAAACGTTACCAGCAATATGTCGGCCAAGAAATCGAAATTGAAACGGTTTTAGGCCAAGCGAAAATAAAAGTAATCGCTGACGAGCACGTGGATATGAATTTCGGCACCGGCGCCATTAAAGTCACGCCGGCTCACGATCCGGACGACTTTGAAATCTGGCAAAGGCACAAAAATGAAATTCCTGAACCGAAACAAGTGATAGATAAATATGGAAAAATGAACGCGCTGGCCGGCCCTTATCAGGGCCTCAAAGTCAAAGAGGCGCGGGAAAAAATCGTCCAGGATATGATTCAAAAAAAATTGCTTGATCCGGCCAAAACCGATCCCAATTATAAACACAATGTCGCGACCTGTTATAAATGCGGAACGACAATCGAGCCAATGATACTGGACCATCAATGGTTTATCAAAATGACCATGCGCCCCAAAAACGGCCGGCTTTCTCTGCGCGATTTGGCCGTCAAAGCCGTAAAATCGGGAAAAGTAAAATTCGCCACGAAACGATTTGAAAAAATATTTTTCCACTGGATGAAAAATTTAAAAGACTGGAATATTTCCCGACAAATCCCCTGGGGCATTAAAATCCCCGACTCCGGCACCGAAGATGTTTTTGACACTTGGTTTTCCTCGGCTCAATGGCCTTTCGCTTCTTTAATGGCCAACAAAAAAAACGATTTTAAAAAATTCTACCCGACGGATGTGATGGAAACCGGCTGGGATATTTTATTTTTCTGGGTGGCCCGGATGATTATAATGGGACTGTACGCGACCGCTCAGCCGCCTTTTCGCTACGTTTACCTCCACGGCTTGGTGCGAGACAAAGAGAGGCAAAAAATGTCCAAGTCCCGAGGCAATGTCATTGATCCTTTGGGTATTATTGACATCTATGGCGCCGACGCCTTGAGGATGGCTTTGGTGGTCGGCAACGCGCCAGGCAACGATCCGATTATTTACGAAGAAAAAATCCGGGGCTATCGAAATTTCGCCAATAAAATTTGGCAAGCTTCCCGATTCGTTCTAATGAACACTGAAGATTTTAAATTAAAAACAAAACCAAAATTAAATCAACGGGATAAAAAAAGACTGCGAGAATTAAATCGCTTCAAAAAAGAAATAACGAAATTAATGGAGACTTTCAAATTTCATAAAGCCTCGGAAAAACTTTATCATTATTTTTGGCACGTTTTTGCCGATAAAATAATAGAAGAAAACAAACCGCGGCTTCGCCACGAAAATAAAAAAGAAAAAATAGCCGCTCAATATCTTCTTTTGGAGACTTTAAAAATAACGTTAAAGATGCTTCATCCTTTTATGCCGTTTGTCACCGAAGCGGTTTGGCAAAATATAAAAAATCGGGATTCAAAATTATTAATAGTGGAAAAATGGCCTGAATAATTTTCACCCCCAAGCGCCATTGAGGCAAGCAAGGCGATATCTTGCCACCTCACTGCTCCCCATGAGGATTCCGTCAAAATACCGCCTTGCCTGCCTCTTTACTCATCGCAAAATACTAATAACCTTTTATAAACAAATGATTTTTTTCTACATCGCCATCGCTCTTTTGCCTTCCGTTGTCTGGCTGCTTTTTTATCTGCGCGAAGACGCTCATCCGGAACCAAAACGGATGATTATTTTGACTTTTTTAGCCGGGGGTCTGGTCGCGCCATTGGTTATTGTCGCGGAATTTGCCGCCAATATCTTGGTGAGCCTAGCCGACTATATTTTTAATTTAAATTTCGCCGCGGAAAGCTTTTTGTTTATGTTTTTTGGCATCGCCTTAGTCGAAGAATACGCCAAATACGGCGCGGTTAAAATAATGAAACGAAAATACGCGCGCCAATTCGACGAGCCGACGGATTTGATGATTTATATGATCGTCGCCGCTTTGGGTTTTGCCGCCGTGGAAAATATCAGTTTTCTTGTTCCGACTTTAGCTAAAACTTTTCTTCAAGGGCTGGGACAAACTTTTCTTCGATTTTCAGGAGCCACTTTATTGCACGCTCTCGCCTCCGGCATCATCGGCTATTTTCTCGCCCTTGGTCTGTATAGGCCCAAAAGATGGGCGCATTTTTTTGCCGCCGGATTTTTCATCGCCGTGCCGTTGCATTGGCTTTTTAATCAAATTATAATGGTAAGCGAAAAAAACGGCGACCCGTACTTATTTATTTACGAAGCCGCTTTGCTTTCCTTAATGAGCGTGGGCGCGGCCATTGCCTTTAAACATTTAAGAGCGCTAAAAATAGAAAATGGCGATAATTAAAAAAAATTATAGAGTTTTATTCTACTCGGCCTCTTTTATCTTTATCTCTGTCGTTCTTTTTTTATTTTTTTCTTTGGGATTAGTTTTGGCCAACCGAAATAAAATTATTGCCGGCGCGGCAATCGCCGACATTGACATCGGAAGATTGGATAAAACAAAGGCTAAAAATAAAATAAATGATGAAATTCAAAAATTTTTAGATGAAAAAATTTTTATTGAATACAGGACGCCTGATGAAACAAAAAAGGAAATTATGGCCGGCGGCGTTAAAGAAATCGGCGTGGAATTTGATATTGAAACGACAATAAACAATGTTTTTGCCCTGGGTCGGAGTCAAAATGTTTTTGAAAATCTCAAAACTCATCTGGAAACCTTTTTTAGGGGGCGAAAAATAGATCCGGTCTTTACTCTTTACGGGCCTCGTCTGGAAAAATATATTGAAAAATATTTGAAACCGCGGGGCGAACCGGCCCGAAACGCGGCGATTGTTTTTGAAAAAAATGATTTTGTCATCCAACCAGAAAAAGAGGGCGTCATTATTCCTCAAAAAGAAGTGGAAAATCAAGTGATCTCAATGAGCCGCGATTTAAAAATTCAAAAATTAAACATCGCTCTCGTTAAAGACGTCCCCGAAGTGGCGGAGCGGGAAACCGAGTTTGCCCTGGAACTGGCCAAAGATTATTTGAAAATCGCGCCTTTAATTTTAAAATACGAAGATAACTCCATTCCCATTTCAAAAGAAAGGTTGGCTGATCTTTTTGAATTTCCCGTTATCAATCAGCCCGGCAATGAATCCAATAAAATTTTAGGATTTAACGTCAGCCTAGAAAAAACAAAAGATTTATTGACTCTGTTCTCTCAAGGAATCAATAGAGAGTCGAACAACGCCCAGTTCGTTGCCGAAAACGGCAAGGTCACGACCTTCCGTCAATCGTTTGAAGGCCTGCGGCTGAATATCGACGCTTCCAGCTTTCTCCTCAAACAAAGCATCCTGGCCAAGAAAAAAGAAACGGAACTGGCCGTCAGTAAAATCCAGCCGGATATTACCACGGCCGGAGCCAACAATCTCGGCGTAGTGGACCTTTTGGGCCGCGGAACAACGGATTTTACCGGCTCGCCCGAAAGCCGAGTTCATAACATTAAAACCGCGGCGGCAAAATTTAACGGAATTTTAATCAAACCCGGAGAAAAATTTTCTTTTAATAAAATCTTGGGCGAAGTGACGCCGGAAGAGGGTTATCGGGCGGCTCTGGTAATTAAAGATCATCAAACAATTCCCGAATACGGCGGCGGCATTTGCCAAGTCTCAACCACGGTTTTTCGAGCCGCTATTTTTTCCGGCCTGGATATTATTGAACGATACCCTCATTCTTACGCCGTCAAATATTACAATCCACAAGGCTTCGATGCCACGGTTTATCCGGGCGGGCCGGATTTAAAATTCATCAATAATACCGAGCGATATATTTTAATTCAAACTAAAATCGCGGGAAACAAATTAATTATTGAATTTTACGGAACCAAAGACGGCCGATCGGTTAAAATAAAAGGCCCCCAAGAATCCAATAAACAAAAAGACGAATCGCTCAAAGCCGAGCTTTTCTATGAAGTTTGGCGAGGCGACGAACTGATCGCTGAAAATTATTTCCTTTCAAATTACTTTTCGCCAAAACTTTTCCCGATTGCCAGAAACCCGCTGGAATAATTATTCGAACATTTATCTTACTAAACCTAAAATACGGCCGTGAAATAAGTTTAGTAAAAATCTGCTGGTGTCGGAGGAGAGACTCGAACTCTCACGGGTTTCCCCACAGGGTCCTAAGCCCTGCGCGTCTGCCAATTCCGCCACTCCGACATAAGACCTCTATACTTAAACGGTACCAAAAATTATTTTTTCATTCAAATGCATAAAAGCCAAATAAAAAAACTAGCACTGTTCGGAAACTATAATTTTTGGGTCATTGCGAGCGACCGCAGGGAGCGTGGCAATCTCAAGAATTCACGGGATTGCTTCGCTATGCTCGCAATGACGACGCGTAGAAATATAATTTCCGAACAGATATCAACCTGTTTTCTAATCAATAGCTTCTGACCATTTGCATCGGTGTTTTCATTTTAATTCCCATATGAGGCCTTGTGATCACAAGCCATTGAATCATAACACAACCTTGACTTTTTTATTTATTAATGTTATTTTATAGATAGGCGGAACAGTTTTTTGAAAATATATCAATTTAAAAACAGGAAGGAGTGGCAACGTGAAAGATATCGTAAAAGCGGCTTTACTTCTTATTGAAGTTTTAGGGCAATGCATATGGACATTAATCCAAATATTGGCTATTTTGACGGCCATAGGATTATTAATCAATCTAACTTTTAAATGAAAAGGAGGAAAAATGAAAGTTTATCCCTGGATTTCTATACCCATAGCAATCTTTCTATATAGTTTGGGTTTATTTTGGGGATATCAGAGCTTGTCATTTATCCAATTTGCGGGGCTTGCCGCCATTCTTATTGGCTCGTTCTTTTTGGGATTTAACGAATTGCCGGTCAGCACGAAAGAAAAATATGAAGGCATTTTAAGCGTTCTGGGCAAGGAAATGCCTCATATAGTTTTAAGCAGCGGCTGGCATCACACAACGCTTCCTTATCCTCTAATCAGCGTTATCAAAGCCAATGTCCAAAAAAGGACAACAAATGATGATATTACTTCTTTTAGCAAAGACGATATCGAGGTAACGGCAAAAAGCAAAATTGTCTGGCGAGTAAAAAATATCTTCGTCTTTATTAAACAAGGCGAGGATGATATTGAAGACGCGCTTAAAAGTATAATGAAAAATAGCATCAGAACCTCGATTAAAGAACGAACTGCCCGTGAATGCAAACAATCAAACAGTGATCTGCAAGACGAATTGCAGGAAAAAATCGACGCTGAAGAAAAAAGTTTTGGCATCGACGTTGAAAAAATTTACGTTGAGGATATCGACGTAGATGAAAATTTCAAAAACGCGATGCGGGAAAAAAGAATCAGAGAAGAAATTAGAGACGCTGAAAAGATTTCGATCGATCATATGAAAGAAAGGGCGAAAGAAATTGTGATTGAATCCGAGGGCCGAATAACTGAAGCTGAAGCTTACGAAATCGTTCAAATTGAAAGAGGAAAAATCCCAAAAAATATTCAGGAATACGAAATTGGAAAAAGACTTCAAAAATCGCTAAGCGATAACATAATTGGAGAATTAATCCAAAGTCTAAAAGGAGATAAAAAATGAAAAGCCTGAAATGGCAGTGGTGGTGCATTATCATTGGCTTCTTGATTTTGTTTTCGGCTCAATGGATAATTTTCGGATTAAACCGGACTTATGATGTTCTGGAATCCTGGCCGAAACCGGCGATAAAATGCTGTCAAAAAGCCGATTCAATTCCGGCGCCAAAACCCCTTGCTTACCTGCCAACGGAAGTTAAATGCAATAGCAATAAAACTTCCTGCATTGTTTGGATGAATGGCCGGGAAGAAAACGGCGTGGAAACATTGACGCTAGATTCCGGTGAAGCAGCCGTTATTGATTGCCTTAGCGGCTGCAATAGAGACGGCCCCAGTTTTGATAAAGACAAACGCGCCTTTCCTTTCTGGGGCACGCCGGCCAGCACTGTATTATCTGAATATAAAAAGCAATTCAGGTTTTACAAATACAAAGTTCCGGCTCACGCTATTATAGCGATTCTTGGCGGAGTTTATAATCCGGCATCAATCGCTTATCCAAAACGCAACGAAACCAAAATTTATATGGAAAATAGCTCGCGAAAAAATTTGCCCCTATTTCTTTACTATCACGATTTTAAAAGTTCTTTTTCCAATAATGGTTTAAACGGAAAAAGAACCGAAATTATCGTACAAAAAAACCCTTACATCAAGTAAGGGGCTTTTTTTCAAAAACTATCTTTATGTTTTATTTAATTGAATTAACTAAAAAATCCAATAATATAACCAACAAGCCCAAAAGTTAAAATCGCTATTCCAATGCCGACTGTGGCGTAAAGCATAATTTTTTTAGCCGTCTCCACCTCTTCCGATTCTCCGCCGTGAACCACGTAAATATAGCCGGCGTAAATAAACATAATAACCGAAACGGCTAAAACTAGTTGGGAAAAAAGTTTGGCTATATTATCAAGAATTTTAAAAGGATCAATCGCCTCTTCCGCGGCCAGTCCGATCAATGGCAGTAGAATAACAATAAATATAATAAATAAATTTTTCATTTTATTTATTATAACACAATATGATTTTAACGCACAAATTTTTGATGGATTAAATAAAAACTTCCTTCAAAAATATTGAAGGAAGTTTTGAAAATAATGTTTCTAATCAAAATTACTGAGTTGTTCCTGCTGGCGCACCGAAAAACTGAATAACATAAGAACTTAAACCAAAGGACAGAGCGGCAACAGCAATACCGACAATGCCATAAATAAGAATCGTTCTGGCTTTATTAGTCGCTTCCGGATCTCCGCCGGCTGTGACATACAAAAAAGCCGCGTATAAAATTACTATTACCGAAATAGCAAAAATAAACGCGATAAGTACATTGCTGATATTTTTAATAATAGCAAAAGGATCAGCGGCTGTTGGCGTAGTAAATGTGGTAGTAACCGCCGCTAACGCGGTCAAAGGCAAAACGGAAAAAAATACGGTAATTAATTTTGATAAATTTTTAAACATTGTATATAAATCATTCATAAATTTTATTTTCGACCTTTTTCAAGTAGTCGTTAAAAATGTCTGAATATAAGCGATAATGCCGCCGGCTAAAATCAAGAGCCCCAGCCCGACCGCGGCCCAGAACATCGTGCTTTTAGCGGCTTTTATCTGTTCAGGATTTCCACCGGAAGTGGTATATTGCCAAGCGCCGTAGATCATCACAATCACGGCTACGGCCGAACCCAAGGCCGAGGAAAGCTCGGCAATGCTGTAAGCTAGCTCTGAAAAAGTGCAAACTCCAAGAGGATTCGGAATCTCGTCTCCGGCGCAAGTGCCAGAATCATCATCGGCATAAACAAATAATCCCAAAAAACCAGTTATTAAAATAATAACAAATAAACTTTTAAAAATAAAGCCGGCTCTTTTTTTCATAAAATTTATGAACACGTGTAATCGGCCCAAGCCCAAGGAAAACCCGTTGGTCGAGCCGTCGCTCCGATATCGGCGCTATTGCCAATCAGGATATTCAAAAAAGTGTTGACAATCAACCAGGCGGAAAAAACGATTAATATGCCAAAAGCCGTGTTAGTCATAATTTTTTTTCCTTGTCCTCTTAAACTTGCTTGCTCCGATGTTCCGGAAATAATCAGCAAAACCGCGCCCCAGACAAAAAACAAAACAGCGGCCGCCGGCGTAATGTCATAAATCAAAAAATCAATTATATTTTTAGCCAGAACGAAAAAATCGCAAAGTTGGCAATCCGCTCCCGAGATGCTACCCGGACCGCACGGCACCAGAGGATCGCGAGCGAAAACGGGAAAAACAACGACCAACAAAAAACTGATTATTAAAATAAAAAATAAAGATTTATGATTTTTGATCATTTTAACGCGAGGCCGTGATTTCTTCCAACTCTTGAGCCGCTAAATCAATCGCTTTGTCAGCCGTTGATCTGCGGCCTACCACTGATTCTATCATATCCGTGAAAATTTTAACAATTTTAGCCTGATCCGGCTGATACCAGCTCTTGGCCGAAAGAACTTGCCTAGCGAAAACCGCCAGTTCTTCGTCAAATTTTAAACTTAAAAAATCTCTTCTTGCCGGCGGCCGGCCGGACAAAGACAGATACGCATTAGCGCCGGCCTGAGAAGCCGCGAAAGTGATAAAATTCCAAGCCTGATCCGGCGCTCGAGAACGGCGAGTGACTGAAAGACCGTAATAATCGGCGTAATCTTTTCTTAAATCCGGATCAAATTGAGGCAAAGTCGAAATTAAAAAATTCAGAGTTGGAGATTTGCTTCTAATTAAAGACCTGGCTTCGGCGTAATTAATCATCATCACGCTTTTGCCTTGGGAAAAAGCGTCAATGGAATTGACGCCGGGCAAATCCCAGGAATAATTTAAACTTTGGGGATTGGCAAAAGAAACATAGAAATTTAGCGCTTCCTTTGCTTTTTCGTCTTTGCCGATTAAGACCGATTTAGTTGAGCGATCGATGATATTATTGCCTTTTTGAATCATTAAAATCGACAAAATATCCGTGGCTTTATCGATATTATTGGCTTTTCCCAGAGCCGCTCCGGAACGAATAATATTGCCTCGCTCGTCTTTTTTAGTGAATGTTTGAGCTGTTTTGACAAATTCATCCCAAGTGGTCGGCGGATTCGGAATGCCCCGGGAATCAAAAAAATCGCGGTTATAATAAAGGGCTAAAGTGTCAACATAAAGAGGCAGAGCGTAAATACCCTGACTGCTTAAAAAATCATCGCTAACCACTTTGGGATAAATACTTGAAAATTGGCGCGGCTCAAAACCCCATTGATTTTGAAAATCCAAAGATAACGGTCGGACCAAATCAACATATTTTGGCAGCCAAGTATTGTAAAAACTAAAAATATCCGGCCCTTCGCCTCTGGCTAAAGCTTTGATAAATTCATCTTCAAATGTTTTGGGGTCTTTTTTAACATAACTAATCTGGATATTGGAAAAAGTTTTATTAAATTCTTCAATCATCGGCTTCCAGACAATATTGCTGTCAACGGCGTCCCAAAATACCAGCCGGGCCCCGGGACCGATGGAAGGCTTGCGGCCAACATAAAAAATAATACCGACAATGATTAAAACAACTGCCGCGCCGACTATTAACATTAATCTTCCTTTAGGCATTGCCAATGTTGTTGAAATTTATAAGCGAGGCCAATGCCGAGCGAAATAAATTTCACTGCAACATTGAGCACCCAGCGCATAATTTTATACCATGCGATATTTTAAAAAATAAAATCTACACGAAAAATAAAAAGGCAGCTTCAATATAATCTTACATAAAGTTATGCGCTGGGTAAAGGTTTTCTAACTAAATTTTCTGCGCGCTTTGCGCTTGAAAATTTAGAGAAAGCCCTTTATTTTATAAATTCTATTCCGTAATGAGTAATAAAATCAAATTCTTTTGCGGGACTTAACCCTTCGTTTTTCGCCAAAGCGGAAATGGTTTCGGGAAAAATTCTGAAATTTTTTGGCGGACCCAACCCCGCGGCCTCGGGTTTCCACTCAATAATCATAACTTTTCCGCCGGGTTTTAAAATTCGCCTGGCCTCTTTTAAGATAACGGCCTTATCCGGCGCCTGAAACAAAATATTGGCGATAAAAACCAGATCAACGAAATCATCGGGCAATTTTGACCCGCCCGGCGCTTCCAAATTTCGCAAAAGCGGTTCAATGTTGAAAATACTTTCTAATTTCGCCCGGGATTTAACCGATTCAATCGCGCTTGACTGAACGTCAATCGCGTAAACTCGGCCCTCGGGAAGTATTCTTTTGGCAAAAAACAAGGCAAAATCGCCGGCGCCGGAACCGAAATCCGCGATAAACATTCCGGGTTTCAAATCCAATTGAGGCAAAACTAATTCTGGCCGAATAATATTGGGCATATTTCTATATATCTATTATATCACAGTCGCGGAAGCGACTTCATCTCCTTCATGAGGTTTCATAATTCTCACCCCTTGAGTGGCTCGGGAAAGCGTCGGAATCGAAGAAAGTTTAATCCGGATCACCTGCCCTTTGTTGGAAATAGCGATCAGGTCTTCGGCGGCCGGATCAAGAATCTCGGCTGAAGTTATGAAACCGTTCTTTTTTGTGATTTTGGCGGTTTTAATGCCCGATCCGCCCCGACCCTGCCTCCGATATTCTTTAAGCAAAGTTTTTTTGCCAAAACCATTTTGGGTGATTATCAAAAGCTGGGCTTTATTCTCGGCCGGATCAATGACTTCCAAGCCAACCACTCTGTCCTCTCCTTTTAATCTAATGCCTCGCACGCCGGAAGCGGTTCTTCCCATTTCTCTGACCGCTTTTTCGGGAAAACGAACGGATTGGCCGAATTTCGTCACTAAAATCAAATCGTCTTTGCCGGTACTGGTTTTCACCCAAGAAAGAGAATCGTCCTTTCTTAATTTAATGGCGATCAGGCCGGACCGTCTGGCTCCGGAAAATTCATCCAAAGAAGTTTTTTTGATTTGGCCCAGTTCAGTCGCCATAACCAAATATTTCACTTTTAAATCTTCATCAACTGAATAATTTAAAATCGATGTCACTTTTTCATCCGGCGACAAATTCAAAAAATTGACTAAAAGCTTGCCTTTGGCCTGACGCGTCCCTTCGGGAATCTCCCAAACTCTTGTCTGATATACTTTGCCGCGGGAAGTGAAAAACAAAAGATTATCATGGGTATTAGCGACCAAAAAACGCATTGTCGCGTCTTCTTCTTTCGTGCTCATTCCCAAAACGCCTTTGCCGCCTCTTTTTTGCGTCCGCCAAGCATCGGGTTTAATTCGTTTAATATAGCCGCCTCTAGTAACAACGATAATCGCCTCTTCCTTAGCCACTAATTCTTCCTCGGAAAGTTCTTTC
The DNA here is from genome assembly GCA_016188775.1 of Parcubacteria group bacterium. GTDB lineage: Bacteria > Patescibacteriota > Minisyncoccia > JACPHC01 > JACPHC01 > JACPHC01. Next base: position 10,116 of record JACPHC010000007.1, on the reverse strand, counting down.
ACCGCTCCTTTGACGACTTTGGTTTTTCTGACATCGCCGTATTTTTCTTTCAAAAAAACTAATTCTTTTTTAATAACGCCCCGAACGCCGGTTTTGCTTTCCAAAATTTCAGTCAATTCTTTAATAATTCTTTTTTTCTCGGCCAGTTCGTCTTCAATCTTTTTCCGTTCCAGGCCAGCCAGCATGGCCAATCTCATTTCCAAAATCGCTTCGGTTTGAACTTCGGAAAATTTAAATTTTTTCATCAAAGCTTCGCGAGCTTTTTCCCGATCAGCCGATTTTTTAATCGTCTCAATAATCGCGTCAATATGGGAAAGGGCCTTTTTAAACCCTTCCAGAATATGGCCCCGGTCTTTGGCTTTTTGAAGGTCAAACTCGACTCGGCGCCGAACAACGACTTCCCGCCATTTAATATATTCTTCCAAGATGGATTTTAAAGGCAAAATTTGCGGCTGAATTCCGTCAACCAAAGCGAGCATATTGAGATAAAAAGTTTTTTCCAGCTCGGTATATTTATAAAACTGATTTAAAATATGGCGCGGTTGGGCGTCGGATTTCAATTCCGCCACGACCCGCATCCCTTCTTTGTCCGACTCGTCTCTTAAATCCCGAATGCCTTCAATTTTTTTTTCTCTGACCAAATCCGCGATTTTTTCAACGAGAACGGCTTTATTGACTTGATAAGGAACGCTTCTAATAACGATCCGATTTCCCCCTTTTTCCGTCTCTTCTATTTCCGCTTCGCCTCTCATTAAAATCGGGCCTCGGCCGGAAGCATAGGCCTGAGAAATTTCTTTGGCGTTATAAATCGCCCCGCCGGTCGGAAAATCCGGGCCCTGAATTATATTCATCAGCTCTAAATGATCCAAATTCGGTTTTTCCAAAAGTTTTATCGCCGCTTCCAAAACCTCGGATAAATTATGAGGCGGGATATTGGTGGCCATGCCAACGGCAATGCCGGAGGATCCGGCTAAAAGAAGATTGGGTAAGCCGGCCGGCAAAACCCGCGGCTCTTTCCAGACGCCGTCGTAATTATCAACAAAAGGAACAGTTTCTTTTTCTATGTCTTTAAGCAATTCTTCGGCAATTTTTGAAAGACGGGCTTCGGTATAGCGATAGGCCGCGGCCGAATCTCCGTCAATACTGCCAAAGTTGCCCTGTCCGTCAATCAAGGGATACCTCAAAGAAAAATCTTGCGCCATCCTGACCAAAGCGTCATAGACGGAAATATCGCCATGCGGATGGTAACGGCCCAAAACCGCGCCAATGATGGTGGCGGATTTTCTGAATTTGGCCCCACTCGTCAATCCTTCCTGCCACATTGACCATAAAATCCGGCGCTGAACCGGCTTCAGGCCATCCCGGACATCAGGCAATGCCCGAGCGACAATCACCGACATCGCGTAATCAAGGTATGATTCTTGAAGTTCTTTGGTGATTTCCCTAGGTTGTATTTTTCCGATTTCCATATTATTGATTTTCTTGATTATACAAAGCTTTGTTCAGTTCTTCGTTTTGTTTTTTAAAAGCGTCCGAGCCTGATTTAAAGCTGGCTTTGAGATCTTGAAAAAAAGATTTTTCTTTTGCCAATTCCTCCGATTTACCGATTCTGGTAATTTGATGTTTTAAAGAAATGACCCAAAAAACGCCAACCAAAAGAACGGCCAAAACAACGCTGGCCCAAAACATCTGAAGACGAACGTTTCTGGGCTGATCTTGAATTTTTTTAATGAAATTAGGCATATTTTCTATTTTAATAAATATCCTAAAAATTTTTAGGTCCCCTCGGCGGATTATACAATTTCATTAAAGCGCCTCGACCTCAAAAATTTTTTAGGATATTTATTTATAATTAATTTTTTAAAATTACAGCTTCGGTTCCTTTTTCAGCTAAATCTTTTTTCTTAATCGCCAATTTATCCTGCGGCTCTTTTTTGGACAGACCCGATTCTTTCAAAAATTCGTCTATTTTTTTGTAATTGATCGGAATAACCAAGCGCGGTTCGATCTCGCGAATATTTTTAACATTGGCCGCGTCAGTCAATAAAATATCCACTTGCCCGATTTCTTCCAGGGTATCGCTTGATAAATTTTTGTCGAATCGAGGCAGATAAAAAACATTTATCTCTTCAACATTCATCAAAAAAGAACTGGATTCGTTATTCAAAGAAAGTCCTTGAATGAAAACTCCTTTCACTTCATATTCTCCCGGGTTCCCAATGACAAAAGAATCGGTATATCCCGTTTCTTTTTGAATTTCCGAATATAAAACAATATCCGGTTTTGTTTTTGATTTTCCCGGATTGATTAAAATAATCAAGCCGCGAGACTCAATTTTAAAACCAATCTCGTTTAAACGAGTGATTACCATAATTAAATGTTAGCAAAAAATTAATCTCCTTGCAATTTAAAAACTTATAAGTTATATTCAATTTATTCTTGTCCCCCTGCGGGGAATCTCCCGTAGGGAGACAATTTATAAAATCTTCCATTATATTGTCCTTTATAATTATCTTTTATGGAAAAAGAAGAGCTTTTGGAAACAATTAAAGAAGCGACGCAAACTTTTCCTAAAATCGGCGATATTATCAACGGCACGGTTTTGGAAAGCAAGACGCGGGAATTATTTCTCGACCTTGGTTTTTTAGGCACCGGCATCATTTACGGCCGGGAATATATTGAAGCCGGCCCGATAATGAAAACTTTCAAGCCGGGCGATAAAATCACGGCTAAATTGATCGATTTGGAAAATGAAAACGGCTACATCGAGCTTTCGCTCAAGGAAGCCGGAGAAAAAATAAAATGGGACGAACTGAAGAAACTCCGCGAGACGGGCGAAGTTTTTGAAGGAAAAGTTCTTGAAGCCAACCGCGGCGGCTTAATCTTGGATATTTCCGGCATCAAAGGATTTTTGCCGGTATCCCAATTGTCTTTGGAGCATTATCCGAGAGTCGAAGGCGGCCTTAAAGAAAAAATATTTGAAGAACTCGGAAAATTCTCGGGTCAATCTCTTTTGGTGAAAATAATCGACCTTAATCAAAAAGAAGAGCGGGTCATTCTTTCCGAAAAAGCCGGCTTTTCCGAAAAAATCAAAAAGGCGCTTTCCAAATACAGCATCGGCGATGATGTCGAAGGCGAAGTCACCGGCATTGCCGACTTCGGCGCTTTTATCCGTTTCGATGAAACCCTTGAGGGCCTCATTCATATTTCCGAGCTTTCCTGGCAGTTAGTCGAGAATCCGGCCAATGTCGTCAAGGTCGGAGAGAAAGTCAAAGCCAAAATAATCTCAATGGAAAATAATCGGGTCGCTCTTTCGCTGAAAGCCTTAAAACCCGATCCCTGGGCCGGCATTGAAAACAAATATAAAAAAGAGGATATGATCGAGGCTCAAGTAATCCGATTCAGCCCTTACGGCGCTTTTGCCCAACTGGCGCCGGAAATCTACGGCCTGATTCATATTTCGGAATTTCAAAACGAAGAAAATATGAAAAAAACTCTTGAGATCGGCAAAAACTACAAATTTAAAATCACCGGCATCGAACCGCAAGATCATCGCCTGACTTTAAGTTTAATAATAAAGGAGGATAAATGAAAAAAGACAAAGAATACGACGTTCTTTTAAAAAACATAATTAAAATAATTAAAAAATCCAGAAAACCACTTACGCCGGCGACTAAAATTATCCCATCTAAAAAGAAATATAATCGAAAAAAAATAAAGAAATAACAATCTTTTAAAAAGGAGGATTGACAATGCTTCAAGGAAAACCAAACCCGGGAAGCAATGAGGCGATTCAACAAGGCTGCGCCTGTCCGGTATTAGACAATCGTTATGGAGCGGGCGCTTGGTTTATTGGTAAAGAAATTTTTTTCTATATAGACCAATCTTGCCCAATTCATAAAGAAGAACTGAATTGGCCAAAAAATAGCGATAATCCTATCAAAAACACCAATCAATTTTGATTGGTGTTTTTGTATTTTAAAAATTTTACATATTTTCAAACGATCGTTTGAAAATATGTAAAAATAAAAAAACGTTTGCTAAAAAAACGAAAAACCGAAAAACTTGACAAATTTAGATAAATTTTATATTATCATTTCAGTTGCTTTACAATGTTTTTTATTTAGGGATAGATCTATAATCTCCCGATGAGAGGAGGGAGGATTTAAAATAGAAAGAAAAAAGTTTTATACGAAAAAAATCTTTGTTTTTTATTAAGGGATAGATCTATAATCTCCTATAAGGAGGAAGGAGGGTTTAAATGGAAGGAAAAAAATTTTACTCACATGAGGGATTGTACGTTAGAATTCCTCAAGCCCTGGATCATTTGAAATCCACTCATGGAGCGCGAGTAGATTTCAAAAACCGCGTAACGCAGATACGCTGTTACGCGGACAAAGAAAATCACGGGCTTTTAAAACCCGTGAATAGCAGTATCGAAACGAAGATATATCAAAACATGGGGACTGTGACTCCCTATGTAAACCTGACCATCACGGTCAGGCCCCGTGTGGCGATTCGGATTTTGTCCGGAGGAAAAAGAGTATATCCTTATTACTCCGGACTAAAGCAGGTTGAAAAAAGAAAAATCAATCTGCAAGACCTGGAATATGAGGAATGTTATAATATTCCTCATTGCCGGATCCTCAAGGTCTCGCGCGGAGGGTTTGTGGAAATCCGAGATTTGGTTTTCCATAAACAAGCAACGGGTACATATTATCACCCGTTGGTAATATTCTCCGGCCGCTTACCTTTCCACGACAGCAAGGAAATTGTCCTTGCTGAAGCTCAAAATAAAAGCGTGGAAAATCACCTCGAAATACTCATGCGAATGTGGGAGGTTGCTGAAAATAATTCGGTCATTCCCCTTCCGACAAGAGCGGAGGTCATTCTCCTCAAAGAAGAGAATCACTCTCTGTTAAAAAAGGCGGAGGAAACGGAGGACTTTGGCGAAGTCGTAAAATTCGCCAAAGGAAAAAGAATATAACAAACCCAAGATCTATCCCTTATCCCTGCCCCAGAAGACGATTTTAAAAAAGTTATTCTCTGGGGCTTTTCTTTTTTTAAAAATTAATGTAAAATGCTTTTTATGCGCAATATTGTTAAAAATCTCATTATCGCGTTTTTGATTTTTATTTTAATTTCGGCTCTTTTTGCCGCCATTAAATCCCCTTTTAAGAAGATAGAAGAAATTCCCCTTTCCAATTTGATTTCCGAAATCAATAACGAAAAGGTCAAAGAAATAACAGTCCAAGGAAATAAACTGGACATTATTCTCAATGACGAAACAAAGAAAACAGCCGTCAAAGAAACTGAAGCCGGACTCTCGGAAACTCTAAAAAATTATGGCGTCCAAAATGAAAAATTAGAAAAAATAAAGATCAACGTCAAAGAAGAAGGCAATGCCGGATTTTTGTTTGGAACGATTTTACCGTTTCTTCTGCCGGTTATTTTAATCGGTCTTATTATCTGGTTTATGATGCGCCAAGTTCAAAAAGGATCAATGCAGGCTTTTACTTTTTCCCGATCCAAGGCGCGGGTGATAATGCCCAATGACAAAAGGGAGAAAACGACTTTTAAGGATGTGGCCGGCAACAAAGAAGCCAAAGAGGAACTTCAGGAAATCGTCGAGTTTTTAAAAAGCCCGAAAAAATTCATTCAAATCGGCGCTCGAATTCCCAAAGGCGTTCTTTTAATGGGCAGTCCGGGAACGGGCAAAACCTTGATGGCCAAAGCCGTGGCCGGCGAAGCCAACGTGCCATTTTTTCATATTTCCGGCTCGGAATTCGTGGAGCTTTTTGTCGGCGTTGGCGCGGGTCGGGTCCGGGATCTTTTTCAAATGGCTAAAAAACAATCCCCGACTATTGTTTTTATAGATGAAATTGACGCGGTCGGCCGTCAGCGGGGCACGGGCTTGGGCGGAGGCCATGACGAGCGCGAACAAACTTTAAATCAAATTTTGGTGGAAATGGACGGATTTGAAACCGATGAAGCGGTGATTGTCATTGCCGCCACTAATCGGCCCGATGTTTTGGATCCGGCGCTTCTGCGTCCGGGCCGATTTGACCGACGGGTAATCTTGGACGAGCCGGATATTAAAGACCGTGAAGAAATATTAAAAATTCACGCCCGAAATAAACCGTTCGCGCCGAATGTTAATCTTAGAACGATTGCCGAGCGCACCCCGGGCTTTTCCGGCGCCGATTTGGCCAACCTTATCAATGAAGGGGCGATTTTGGCGGCGCGCCGAAGTAAAAAAATAATCACTCAGGAAGAATTGATTGAATCAATAGAAAAAGTAATGCTGGGACCGGAACGAAAAAGTCATATTTTGACCGTGGCCGAGAAAAAAATCGCGGCCTATCACGAAGCCGGCCACGCTCTGACCGCCGCGTCGCTTCCGGAAGCGGATCCGGTTCATAAAGTTTCAATAATTTCCCGAGGCCGAGCCGCCGGCTATACCTTAAAATTGCCAATAGAAGATCGGCATTTGCATTCAAAAACTTATTTTCTCACGGAACTGGCCATCGCCCTTGGCGGCTATGTCGCGGAAAAACAAATTTTCAAAGACATCACCACCGGCGCCTCAAACGATCTTCAAAAAGCCTCGGAACTGGCTCGGGCCTTAGTCACGCAATACGGAATGTCGGAAAAAATCGGCCCAGTCGCTTTTGCAGGACATGGCGATCTTGTTTTTCTGGGCCGGGAATTGGGAATGGAAAGGCATTATTCCGAAGAAATTTCAGCTATAATTGACCAAGAAGTTTCTCGTTTTATAAAAGAAGCTCAGAAAAAAACGGAAAAAATCTTAAAAGAAAAAGAAAAATTGCTGGAAAAAATCGCCAAAATTTTAATTGAAAAAGAAACGATTGAAAGAGAAGAATTTGAAAAACTTGTAAAGTAAAGGAGGGCACTTTGAAAAAAATAAAGCATCCGCGCCGTAAGCGGCGCGGTATGGATATGATGCTTTGTTATGAAAAGTTCTCGCTCGGCTCGACCAACTCGCCTCGCTCGATTCAAACTCGCTTCGCTCGTCGCCTTAATTTCCGTCTCCCTACGGGAGACGGAGTATTCGGCGAATACATAATAATATTATGTTTAGTTTCTTTATTTCTTTTGGAAGGATGCGTTCATTTTCCAAAAACCGAATCCGTTAAAATTATTTTTCCGGAAAACCAAATTCCCTATTTTGATTATCCTGTTTACCGCGGCCAAAATCCTCCAATTAAAGGCGAATATTTTCAAAGCCGGAATAAAAATTTCGCCCCGGCGATTATCGTTCTCCCGATTCTTAAAGGCGGAGAAATTCTCACTCGCCATATTGGCAAAACGCTCTCGGAAAATAATTTCAATGCTTTTACCCTGCAATGGGAAGAAAGTTTATTGCCTCAAGAAATGAAAGAAATAAAGAGCGAAGAAGATTTGAAAAAAGCCGCGGTTAAAATCAAAACTATCGCCGTTTCCCGTATTATAAAAATAAGGCAACTGATTGACTGGATAAGCGCCAAGCCCGAGGTTGATAAAAATCGCCTTGGCATCGCCGGCGTCAGTCTGGGCGGAATTACGGCCAGTTTAATTTTAGAAATTGATCCGCGAGTCAAAACGGGCGTGGTACTTTTGGCTGGCGGAGATATTGGTCATCTGCTCGCTTACTCGAAGGAAAAAGGGATAATAAAAGTTCGCGAAAAAATATTGTCTTCTTTAAACTGGAACCAAGAAAAACTAAAATCATTTTTAAACCCAATTCTGGCGCCGGCTGATCCGATTAATTATCCAAATCAGGCTTCCGCGGAAAAAATATTAATGATCAACGGTCTTTATGACGAGGTAATTCCCGACCATTCTCAAATTAGTCTTTGGTCCAGCCTGGGCAATCCCGAACAATATTTTATTTTAAGCGGCCATTATAGCGCGTTATTATGGCTGCCTTGGGCCGACTATAAAATTGTTCATCATTTTCAAAAAAATTTTTAAAGGGCGTAATGCCCTTTATTTTTTTTATAAATTCTGATAAAGTCAATAAGGCTGGGCATGTAGCTCAGTTGGTTAGAGCACAGCTCTTATAAAGCTGGGGTCGATGGTTCGAGTCCATCCATGCCCACACCTGCCTCAAGCGAGGGCGGCTAGCTCCTGCCTTCGCGAAAGCTTCGGCGGGCAAGCAGTTGGCTAGCCTCCGGCCCTACGGGTCGTAGGCCCGGAGGGAGCGCAGATTCCATAGTTAGAGTTAAAAATAGGGCGGTTAGCTCAGTTGGCTAGAGCGCATACTTGACGTGTATGAGGCCATAGGTTCGAGTCCTATACCGCCCACCACAATCAAACTTTCAGGAATTTTGCCGACCGATTCAGCCGCGCGAAGCGCGGCAAAGAACGGAAACACTGGCTCGCCACGCACGGCGCGGCTCGCCAAGCGCAGGTTCGAGCCGAAGATTTCTTTGGCGGCAACCTTCTTCTCTTGAAGGTTGCTATTTCTTGCGATTTTGACGAGGGTTGAAACGACTTTTATCCATTCTTTCATCGGTTCGAGCCAATCATTCTGCTTTTGTTCAATCCGCGCCATTTTCTCGTCCAGCAACTTCTTTTCCGAAAGTAAAATGGCTTTTTGTTCACGATATATTTCTCTTTCAATATCCTGTTCTAAATATCCATCAAGAAGTCGCTGGAGCTTCATTTGTATGACACGGATTTTATTTTGGCTTTCAAAAACAAAAGCAGAAACGGATTGGGCGGATTTTTCTTTGTCGGTTTCTGCCATAGCAAGCAGTTTTTCCGCCCAATCCGAACGCAAAGAAAATTTTTGAAGCAGAGAGGAAATTTGTTTGTCCAGTTCCTCTTGGCGAATACAGGGTTCGGGACATTTGATTGATTTGTTCTTTTTCGTGCAGTGGTAATAAATATAGTCGTGGATATTTCCATTTTTCTGTTTTTTAACCCTGTATTCGCCAGTTATGGACATTCCGCAAGAGCCGCAACGCAAAAGTCCGCAAAAATCTTGCGGCTCATACTTGGTTTTGTGATGCGGTCTTCCTCTCTGCTTCAAAACTTCTTGGACTTTATCAAAAATTTTCTTTGCGATGATCGGCTCGTACTTTCCTTCATGGAGTTCACCGCTATATTTGAATAATCCGGTGTAAAATGGATTTGAAAGGATAAAAGTCGCCCTCGTCTTGTGGATTCTCTTTCCACCGCGAGACATAATCCCGCGTTGCGCCAAAAAGTCGCTTACATCTTCAAGCCGAGCGTTGCCAGTGGCGTAATACTCAAAAGCGGCTTTGATAATTTTTGCTTTCTTGCGGTCAATAATAATACTTTTATTTCTCACATCGTTTATGTAGCCAATCGGCGCAACGCTCGGATATTCACCCCTACGGACTTTTTGGCGCAAACCACGCTTCGTGTTTTCAGAAAGAGAATCCACATAGTATTTGCTCTGCCCAAAAGCAATGTTTAACATAAATTTTCCTTGCGGCGTTGGCTCAAACCAAAACTGCGGAAACTTCAACGCCGTAATACGCCCGCAATCAATCAGATAGATTATTTGTCCACCATCCACAGAATTGCGCGCCAATCTGTCGGGATGCCAAGCCAAAATTCCGTCCGCTTCTCCATGTTCAATTCTTTTCAGCATTTCGCCGAATATCGGACGGCCCGGAATTTTGGCTGATTGTTTTTCAATAAAAGTATCAACAACATTAAGATTGTTCTGCTTGGCAAAGGCGCGCAATTCTGCGATCTGGGCTTCAATACTTAAAACTTGTTTATCCTCAACATCTGTTGATTTGCGGGCGTAGAGAAAAAATTTGTTGTTCATAAATTTATGTTGTTAGTTTTTAATCGGGCAGAGCAAATACTTAAAATCGCAAGGGATTTCGAACCTGCGCTTGGCGAGCCGCGCCGTGCGTGGCGAGCCAGTGTTTCCGTTCTTTGCCGCGCTTCGCGCGGCTGAATCGGTCGGCAAAATTCCTGAAAGTTTGATTGTGGTGCGTTTGTTTGACGAAATCCGAACCTTTTTTGAACGGAACTGACAGCGCGCTTCCCGCCTGCGCCGAGGCTTCGGCGGGCTGGCGCGCGCCAAACTGAACGCTCGGACGGGCAAAAAGAAAGGGGGTTGGGGGGAAT
>JACPHC010000006.1 GCA_016188775.1 Parcubacteria group bacterium | reverse complement strand
TTTTAACAACTCAACCGGATTGAGAATAACAATGACAACCGTCGCTAAAATAGCGATGATAGCGGTGACAATCAAAAGCTCGACAAAAGTAAAAGCTTTTTGATGGCGAGAGATAAATTTTTTGAGAAAAGATAGCATTGGTATGCTTACGAAGTTCAACTTCGCAAGATAATTCTAACAACATCTTCTTCGTGAGACCAGGAAATTTTCTTTTTAAATTTTAAATCGCGAAAAGCGCTGATAATTTCTTTGGCCAGGCTTAAAGCTAACTGATTTTCCGTTGTTGTTATCCGCAAATTGATTTTTCCTTTTTCTTTGATTCGCTTCTCTTCGATTTTTATCACTCGATCCATTGGATCTCGCTCGTATGCCCGTTTACCGATATTGCGAATCAATGTTATCATCTCGTTTTTCTTTTTCTCCGGAATCGACTCAATTATCACTTCGCCTTCCCATTTTTTATCCTTAATCATTTGATGAGCCGGACAAATCTTGAATTTGATTTTTTTATCTTCTTTTAAATGCTCCCAGTCTTCCAAGCCGCGATGCCACGATTTATCATAATAAACTTCTCCGCCTTCCGGGCACATCACAAACTCTTTTTTGGCTTTGCCAAATTCCCGCTCTTCTTTTTTTGAACAGGGCGTGTGCTGGACCGCTCCCCATAATTTTGAATAAGACTTTTTGGACATAAAATAATACAAGAAGTCATTCTAGAATTTTTAGAATAACTTCTTTAATTATTATATAGGATTTTTAAAAAAATAAGCTAAAACTCCCAATACCAATATTATACCAATAAAAAGAGGGAGAATTGAAGATCGCAAGCTATATTCCGGACTTCTATCTCCTTTGGTTTTTGATTTTCGATAAATAAAAAGCAAAAGAAGAGCATCGAAGCCTAAAAAAATAGTTCCGCTAAAACTGATAATCTCAATAAAATTTTTAAAGCTGGAAAAATAAAAAATAATCGGCGGTAAGACCGCGAAAAAAAAAGATAAATTTTTCGGAACGGCCCAGTCATACCAAAAAACTTTTTTCAAACTAAATCCTGTGGTTAAAAATGAAGTAAAAACAGCTAGAAAGCCAAACCCAGACAGAAGCGCGATAATTGATCTTGGCAAAAATTTTTCCAGACCGGCAATAGAATTTTCGCTGGTTAAGTTGCCGCTGACTCCCAAAACGGTTATTAAAAAAATCAAAGAAATTAACGCCGAAATAAAAATACCCGCCTTAATCGCTTTTTTGAAAAGCGAAAAATCCGGCGCCAACACTTCTTTGACTTCCGCGATACTCATCAGGCCGGTGAGAGTGAAAAGAGTGGCGCCGTAAGGAAGGAAAAAATTTTGCCGAGAAAAACCGTAAAAATTTTCAAAACGAATCAACGACCAACTGGCTAAAAATATCAAAAAAAAAATTAAAATTAAAAAAAAATTAAAAAATAATTCTCCTTTGGCTAACCGAGTAATATCAAGATAAATAAAAAAAGCGCCCAAAATAAACAAAGAAAAAGCCCAAAAACCGGGAGGAGGCTTCACGAAATTTTTAAAAATCAGCTCTAAAAATCCCGCGCCGACTATAATATAAACAAGTTGGGACAGCCAAAGGCCAAAAATCGTGGAAAAAGACGAAAGAAGGCCCCAAATTTTTCCGAGATAATAACGGACGTAACCGGGGAAACGATGTTCTTGGCCAGTCCGTAAAATAATTTCGCCATACATCAAGTGAAGATAAGCAGAAACTAAAGCCAAAAGAGTCAGCCAAAAAAGAGAAACAAAAAAACCCGCCTGGGAAGCCAAATAGGGCAAGCTAAAAATTCCTACTCCGACAATCGCGCCGACTAAAATGCTTATGGCCAAATAAAAACGACTGATGGTCATTTAGAAAATCGTTCCTCAATTCTCGCCCATCTTAAAATGGCTAAAATTAAAACGATTAAAAAAACGCTGGACAGGGCGGTAAAATAAAACTTGGCGCCGATAGCCATTCCCACGGCCGCGGCTGTCCAAAGACCGGCCGCGGTTGTCAGTCCCTGAAGTTTTTGTTCTTTGATGACGATTAAGCCGGCGCCAATAAAACCGATACCCACAACGATTTGAGCGGCGATTCTGGTCGGGTCAAATTGGTTGTTTAAAACATCGGGCCGAAAAGCCAAACGGGAAAGAATAGTGAAAATCGTTGACCCTAAAGTCACTAAAGCGTAAGTTCGAAGACCGGCGGCCTTGCCAGAAACGGTTCGCTCAAAACCAATAACCGCTCCAAGAATCACGGCTAAAATAAGCTGAATTAAAATTTCATAACTAAAATCGGTGAAAATCATTTTACTGGGCTTTATAAACTTTGTAATTTTCGCTCGCCGGCTGATCCAGTCCGATCCCCACTACTTCGCTTTTTTTCGCCTGCTGAATGTCTCTATGTTCAACCTGAATTGAACTAACGATTTGCTCAAAATCGGTTGAATTGCCCTTGATCCGAATTTTGTCGCCAACGCTCAAATTATCCGCCAATTCAATGACGCCCACTTTTATTTTCGGATAATAATGGGTAATGACACCGACTAATTTTTCTTCGGCTTCCATTATTTTATTTTATTAATAAATTATTCGGACCTTTAAATTTTCCCTTGTCGAGCCAAAATTCTTTGCTTGACAACATCGGCCATTTTTTCTTTTTTAATAATTTTCAAAAGCCGCTCCACTAATTTTTTAGGATTGTCGTCGTAGACAATTTTCCCCGGACCCCGATGAGCTCTGGCCACGATTTCCCGAAGCATATCGGCGGTCCCGCCGGTGCCCAAAAGCACGCCGATGGCTTTATGATCTTCAAAGGCGATAGTGAACTCGTTTAACGTGCCCATCCGGCCGCAGATGACAATCACGGCATCGGCCGCCCGAGTCATCAATAAATTCCGGCCGGAATATTCAAAGCCGGTATAAATCATAATGTCAAAATAATCTATAGGCAGCCGATATTTTTTAACATGATCCCTTTCCGAGGCCGCCGGCGAAACACCGATGCTAATACCTCCTTCTTCTTTAGTTCCTTTCGCGGCCCAATAAGGAATGCCGGTAGTGGCGCCAGTGACTAAAACCGCGCCTTGTTTGACGATTTCTTTGCCGATTTCCCTAGCTTTTTCCAAGGCGTAATCCGAACAATTGCCGGATTCGGCCGCGCCGGAAACCGCGATTTTATATTTTAAATGATATTTTTGAGCGTTCGATAATTTAGACATAAAAATAATTTTAACTTCATTAATAGAATTTATATAAAAGCATATTTTGTCATTGCGAGCTGAAAGCGAAGCAATCTCTAAAATTAGTCAAAAGAAGAGATTGCCACGCCCCGCTAAAGCGGGACTCGCAATGACAGTTGTATAAATATTGTATCAAATTTCAAATTTTTCTCCAAATTTTGGTATAATCGCCTCAATTGCCATTTCGTCTTTGATTTTTAAAGCCAGAGTTTCCGCGGCTCCGAATTCACCGTGCACCAAAAAAACTTTTTTTAAAGTTTCGCGCATATTGGAAACGAATTCCAAAAGCCCTTCTTGGTCCGCGTGAGCCGAATAGCCGCCAATCGCCCGAACCCGAGCCCGAACCGGAATAGTTTCGCCAAACAGCCGGACCTCTTTCTCTCCGTCAAGCAATCTCCGGCCAAGCGAACCAAAAGCTTGATAGCCGATAATCAAAAGAAGGCTTTTGGGATCGGCCAGGTATCGGCGCTCATGATGCAAAATCCGGCCGCCGTTGGACATGCCGGAACCGGCAATAATAATCTTTGGCGCCGGAACATCGTTGATTTTTTTTGATTCTTCTTTTGTTTCGGTGAATTTAAGTCCGGAAAAACGGAAAAAATCTTCGCCGGAACGAATCAGGCTAATCGCCTCCTGATTATAATAATCGGTGTATTTTTTATAAATATTCGTGGCTTTAATAGCCAAGGGACTGTCAATAAAAATGGGAATCCGGGGAATTCGATGATTTTTCACCAGCTCGTCCAATTCGTAAAGTATCTCCTGCGTTCTTTCCATGGCAAAAGCCGGAATCATTAAAACTCCGCCCTGGGTCACCGTGTCTTCAATGGCCCGTTCCAACAACGTCTTTCTTTTTAATTTATCCTCGTGCAAACGATTGCCGTAAGTCGCCTCCATAATCAGCCAATCGGCGTTAGAAATTCGTTCGGTTGGTTTCAAAATCGGCGTTGGCGGATTGCCTAAATCGCCGGTAAAGGCCAATTTTTGTCCGTTTATAAAAACTTCAATAATACTGGAGCCCAAAATATGGCCGGCATCGCGAAAAATCAAATAAAAATTTTCTCCCAGATCGATTTTTTCTCCGTAGTCGTAGGTTTCAAAAAGATTCATCGCGCCGATTAAATCTTTTTCGTCAAAAAAGGGTTCTTTTTTAAAATCTCTCGCTATATCTTCCAACTGTTTAAGACTGTCGGATAAAAAAAGTTCCGCGAAATCTTTGATCGGCCGGGTGGAAAAAATTTTGCCTCGAAAACCTTCCCGATAAAGTTTTGGAATGCGGCCGATATGATCAATGTGCGAATGAGTAATGGCTAAAAAATCGATTTTTTTAGGATTATAAGGAAAAGGTTCGAAATTTTTTTCTTCGGCAAAACGCGAACCCTGAAACATTCCGCAATCAATCAAAATCTTTTTATCTTTATGTTCCAAAAGATAATTTGAACCGGTCACTTCTTCAACTCCGCCGAAAAAAGAAAGATGAGACATCAAAGAAATTATACCACAAATAATTTTAAAAAACCCGCGCCCGGGTTTTTTATTTTGGTGTATATTTACGACCGCGCTCGAACTTGCTTTAACCCCACACCTAAATTTTAGGCATGGGGGTTTATCAAAAATTCCTGAACTAAGGAAGTCCGCCGCCAGCCGCCGCTCTGAACGAGTAGGCAGCGGGGCTTCACTTGCGGCTCGTGGAGAAAATTCTCTTTAATACATTGCTTTATTCATCCCCAACAATTTTGATTTGGAAGAATTCCTTCTTATATCCCTGCTTTACTACTGCGTGATCGCATAAACTCGTGTCGGAGAATTAGTGGCAACATAAAGCGTTCTGTTTTGATCAAGTATTGGACAACCAACGATATCTAAAGGGTTATCTGGGGAAACAAAATGCCATTTTATAGTACCATCTTTCGTAACAGCAAAGACTCCTCCGTGACTATTAGTGCCTATATATAAAGTTTCACTTGCGTCCATTACTCCGATGCAATTGACCGGAAAACCAATTGACAATGTCCAGCGGAGATTGCCAGAGGAATTATAGGAAACAATTTTCCCTTCTCTGTGTGCCCCCACATAAACATTGCTATCATTGTCTAAGCCAATTTTAGAAAATACTGAAGTTGATCCCGGGCTAATCCGTTGTTTCCATTTTAGATTGCCGTTGGAACTAATCGCGTACAAGAAGTTGTCGTAGCCAATGTGGTATACAGTGTCATCCTGAGCGACCAATGGATTAGATTCTCCGTCTGGAAGCAAGAAACTCCAGCGAAGTGATCCGTCAGAATTAAAAGCTAAAAGCTGCGCATCAAAAGCGCTTGAACTCCCTCGGGCTCGAATATAGATTGTGCCGTCATTAGCAACCGCCGGAGAGTCAAAACTTAAAAAGCCGACTGGTTGCTGCCACTTTAATGTACCATCCGGGTTAATTGCGAAAAGTTTTGCTACCGAAAGATTGGTCGAGGCAATATAAATGGTGCCATCGGAACCGATCGCCGGGGAAGAACGTGAAAATTCATCAGCTGGAGATTCAAAAGACCATCGAATTGAACCATCCGGGTTCACCGCGTAGATCTTTTTAGCCCCTATAATAATGGCACCATCAGCCGCAATGGCAGGAGTTGAACCAAGCGTAAAAATAGGAGACGGCTCTAACTGCAATTGCCATTTTAATGTTCCGTCTGGATTGATAGCAAGGAGTTGATCGCTTCTTGTTTTTCCGAAAAGAACACCCTCGTTGCCAATAGCGAGTTCAAAAAATACAAAATCTGGAAGATTGAGAAACCACTTTGATACCGGAGTATCTATGCCAACAAAGACAGATTTTCCTGAGTGCTGCATGTCATGCCTAAGCATTGGCCAGGGAGTATTAGCTAATCCGACAGCTAATGACGTTTTTGCAGATACTTCATTGCTGCCGGTGGAAAGATTATCTTGATCAACCGCAAAGACGCGATAGAAAAAAGTGGTGTTTGGTGTAAGTCCGGTATTAGCAAGTACTGTTTGGGATTGGTTGGTGATGGTAGCTACCAATGTGTCATTCTCGGTAACATTGGGGCTGGTGGAGCGGAAAATTTTATAGTGTAAAAAGTCGGGGTCGGGGAAGGCGGGCAACGCCCAAGAAAGTTTTAATGAAGTCGCAGTGACATCAGCGGGTTGGTCCAGAGTAACCGCTTGGGGTGGGATGGGAAAATTGAATGAGGCCCATCTTCGACAAAGGAAAAAATTTCCTCCCGCGCCAGTATTACCACCCCAACCGATACCCACTTCTGGATCGTACGAAAACATTCCAGCAGATACTTTTGTGCGCGGCACAACAGCAACACCATCAAGAGTAGTTTTAGAAATACCTAACTGCCAACCGCCGGCAGTTGGTTCGCCTCCCGTTAACCTATCAAAGTCTCTACGATATTGCGCTGTTCCGTCTTGAATTTGTTGCCTGATTGTAGTTGGGTGCGCTAAATCAAAACCCATAATTAACCTCAATGTTGTTTCCGGTGGAGGAGATGTCCTCGTAATCGCTGCAGATTCTCTTTCGAGGGTTCCAAGAATAGCTTGCGGATTAATCCCGAATGACGCCGATGAACTGGCAATAATTGTGGCTGGGTCAATCGGAACGCCATCGACATCTTTATCTTGGCGGATCAAGAAGCTGTCCCATTTTTGCAAAAAGACCCCTATATCGCTTAGAGACATTGTGGATGTATCAGTGAGTTGTTGTTCGTTCAAGCAAAAAGTCTCCGGGGAAATTCTTTTGCTTAAATCATCCAGTTCATGAGGATTGGCAACATGCGAGGAAACGCACACTGGCTCGTAGGTTCGTATTGTTTTCCCGGCGATATCTCTCGCCTCAACTTTATAACAGAGTGTCTTTTTTCTAGCGTCGGCCGTTATATCTTCTGCATTAGTTCTTCTATCCAGGCCAGTTGGTGCTCGCCCGATCTCCACAAAGGGGCCGCTTATGAAATCAGAGCGGAAAATAACATATTCTACCGCGCCTTCTTCTCTATCCCAAACTAAGCCGATACTTTCAAGGTTGTTGTTGCCGACAAGATCGTTTCTTTTATTTTGTATCGTCGTATTAATCATCTCTCGCCGGATCGTAACTGTTAATCTGCTATTTGGCATACTTCTGAGTTCTACTTCAAGAGTATTGGTTTGTTGTAAAACAATGCCCTTGCTTAATCCTGGAACATTTTGGTTAAACTCGTTGGGCGGTACAATGGTTTGATCATTCAGTTTTATAATTGCGCTACTTACTCGATTTGTGCTATTTTCCCCATTTTGAATCTGGATGAAATAATTTGCATCTGGATTTGCAACACTAAAGTTTCTAATTATTGTTGCCGGTTTATCCGTTGAACGGATAAATGTTTCCGGCCCAAAAGCAATTCCTCCAGGCGGAATTACTGTTGAACTGCTCGTAGGTTGTGGAATCTGGCTGGCAAAAACAATAAAAACTAAGCCCACAATTGCAGTAGCAACGTGCTTAACTGAAATTTTTGTCTGATTAACTTCGGTACTGTCCATAATTAAATTTATTCTGATGATTTATTCTTGCCACTTTGGCACGCATATCGGTTCATAAATTCTAATGATCTTTCCGGCAATGTCTCTTGCTTCAATTTTATAGCAAAGCGTTTTTGTCCTAGCATCCGGTGTAATATCCTCGGTGTTTGCGCGTATCTCAATACCTGCACGAATACGTCTAAATTCCACAAAGGGGCCGCTTATGAAATCGGAGCGGAAAATAACATATTCTACCGCGCCTTCTTCTCTATCCCAAATTAAGCCGATACTTTCAAGGTTGTTGTTGCCGACAAGATCGTTTGCCGAATTAGCAATAGTGGGGTTCTTTACTTTTGTAGTCAGCTCATTTGAAGTTGGTGTAGGCGATGTTTTTCGTGAAGCAGGAGTAGAAATAAGAACATCTGCCTTCTGTAGCCAAAAATATGCACTGATTGAAATAACAGCGATTATTATAACAACAAAAAATAAAACTTTTTTATTCATGATTTTGATTATATCACCTAAATAAATTTGTGTCATGTCAAGAATTTTCCCCACGAGCCGCAAGTGAAGCCCCGCTGCCTACTCGTTCAGAGCGGCGGCTGGCGGCGGACTTCCTTAGTTCAGGAATTTTTGATAAACCCCCATACCTAAAATTTAGGTGTGGGGTTAAAGCAAGTTCGAGCGCGGTCGTAAATATACACCAAAATAAAAAACCCGGGCGCGGGTTTTTTATTTTGGTGCCCTCGAGAGGAATTGAACCCCTGTCTTAGGCTCCGGAGGCCTACGCTCTATCCGTTGAGCTACGAGGGCTAATACTATAAATAAATTAGCAATTTTTTTAAAAAAGAAAAAGTCCCCATAATGGGGACAAGTCTTCATCTAAGCTCTATTTCAAGAGTTTTTTTATTTAAATACAGAAATTTAATTTTCCCCTTGATTTCCCTAGAAACCAATCCGCCGTGATTTTTGTATAATTGGCCGCACTTTTTGCAAGGAAAACCTTGATCCAATTCGCTAGGCCCAAGTCTCACCATTATTCCATTCATCAATTTAAAATCTACTTCACCTCCGCATTTCTTATCCTTGCATTGCATCTTTTTTCTCCTTTTCAATTTCTTTTATTATTGTTTTAAACCTTTCCGGGCTTAAAACAGTTCCACAAAAAGGACAAACATTCACAAATTCCATTTTTAAAAAACTTTTTTTCTCTTCTAATTCTTGACAGCAAACAGGCATTTTTCCTCCTTTTTAAAGATCGATTTTTTATTCAAATGACTTTATCAAAACTTTTTTGGAAAATCAATCTTTTCGTTTTTTTCTTTCTTTTCTATTTTCTCACTACAATGAGCTCACGATCGTAATCGCATTGTAGTAAAAAATTAGAAAATCAATCTGCCAATCAAAAATCCCGCAATCGTAAAAAGGGCGATTGGCGGCAAAGCCGGCATAGGTTTTTTCCTCTCCTGAAGAATAAACAATAAATGAGTGGCCAAAAGACCGAATAAAGAAAAAACCGCGGTCAGAGCGCTGATTTTTAATCCATAAAAAGTTAAAACCGAGGCGGAAAGAAGCAGAGGCAAAGCCACGTCTCCGCCGCCCAGAAAAAAAGCCCTCCCTTCTCCGGGCTTAACTTCATAATTGGGAAGTATAAATAAATCCCGAATTTTTTCCGGCAGAATCAGGGCGAAAATCGCTCCCCGTTGAATCATCTCCTTGGCGAGTTTAACCATATGCTTGGTTTTATAAACCGCGATCCAATCGTAAATAGATAAAACGATTAAAATCAAAACAGCGGTCCAAGGCGTTAAGCTAATACCCAACAGCCCGCCCAGACCGCCGACTCCCAAAGTAAAAACCAAATTGTGAAGCCAGACTCGGGGATGGATAAACAAAAAAACAACCAAAGCAAAGGATAAAATCAGAGCTAGATTGGCGCTAAAAAAAGAAGAAAAAATTAAATTCATTCCGCTAAAAACCGTCAGATAAAAGAAAAATTTAAAAGGAATGTTTGATTTAAAAAAACGCAAAAAAATGAAAATAACTAGCGTGCCGATCAAAAAATAAATAATAAATTGGAGTCCGGAAAAAGATTCTTCCGTTTTAATTTGAGGAACCGATTCATTTAAAAAAATAGAGGTTTTCCAGGCGGATAAAATTCCCAAAACTTGAGCCAGACCAAAAAAAGCGGCTTCCTCTAAAAATAAAGGAATTTTTAAAAACTTTAATTTCACTTTAACGGGATTTATTTAATTTTAACCTTGCCTTCCTTAACGTGCATTAAAAGTTCGTCAATCAAAAGCTGGGCTTTGTCTTCGTCCATTTTTCTCATTTTATCCCAAAGTCCGTGGCAATGGTCGCAAAAATTTTTAGAATCGTCTTTGTACGTATCGTATCTCCAAAGACTGTCCAAGTCCTCGGAAAGCTGATGAATTAAATTGTGAAGATAGTTATCCATATATTATCTATGAATTACGAAATTCTCAAAAAGATGTCATTGCGAGGAGCGAACAAAGCGAGCGACGCGGCAATCCTACGCTTCTGTATATAAACGCGAGATCGCCGCGCTCGCCTTAGGGCTCGCTCGCGATGACATTTTGCAATTCAAGGTATTATATTTTGAGCTGTTTAATTTTCATATTTTTCGACCTTTTAAAATTTCTTTAACCGTCTCCCGTTCATCCCAAGGAATTTTTTTGCCATTTTCCAGCATCATCCATTTTTCCGAACCTTTACCAATAATAATAACAAAATCGTCTTTTTTCGCCAATCCCAAAGCTTTTTGAATCGCTTTTTTCCGATCTAAAATTTCAAATAAATTGGAAAATAGAAATTGCCTGCCTGTCCGACTGGCGGGGGAATTGGAAATTCCGGATTTTATCTCCGATAAAATCCGGCTTGGATTTTCGTCATACGGGTCTTCATTGGTCAAAATAATCTTATCGCAATATTTTGCGGCAATTTCTCCCATCACCGGTCTTTTCCATTTATCTCGGCCGCCGCCAGCCGCGCCCAAAACGCAGATCAACCTCGCGTCTTTATCTTTTACCTTAATCGTCTGATAAACTTTTTCCAAAGAATCCGGCGTATGAGCATAATCAACAACTACTTTAAAATCTTGCCCGGCGTTAATATATTCAAATCTGCCGGAAATAGTTTCCACGCTTGCGAGGGCTTTTTTAATGATTTCTTTATCAACATCCAAAGCAAGCGCGGTTTCACCGGCGGCCAAAGCGTTGTAATAATTAAACTCTCCTTCCAATTTTAAATCCAAAGAGCCGAAAGAATTATTATTTTTTCCGTATTGAATTTTTTTAGCCGCCGGGATTTCCAAAAAATATTTCGCTGACGGATCGTCCGCGTTAATAATATGAATTTTTTTAACGGCTTGAAAAAGTTCCAATTTCGCCTGGCGGTATTTTTCAAAAGAGCCGTGCGATTCAATATGCTCCGGACTCAAATTCGTGAAAACCGCGGCTTCAAAATCAATAAATTTATGCCGAAACTGTTTAATGCCTTCCGAAGTCGTTTCTAAAATCGCAAACTCGCATCCAGAAGAAACCGCTTCGGCTAAAAATTTCTGAATAAAAAACCGGCCCGGCATAGTCATTTTTTGAAAATTGGGCTGAATTTCACCGTTGATTTTTATTTCAATTGAAGATAAAACGGCATTTTTGAGACGAGCCGCGTCAAAAATCCGGCTTAAAAGATAAACCGTGGAAGATTTTCCTTTAGTGCCGGTGACGCCGATAACTTTT
This sequence comes from Parcubacteria group bacterium, assembly GCA_016188775.1. Lineage (GTDB taxonomy): Bacteria > Patescibacteriota > Minisyncoccia > JACPHC01 > JACPHC01 > JACPHC01. The sequence goes on along the minus strand of JACPHC010000006.1, from coordinate 53,810 downwards.
AATTTTTTTGACGGGAAGCCGTAAAAAAAAGCGGACAAACCCGCCAGAAAATAATGATAGCTCGGCCGAGCCAGATTAAAAATAGATTTCGGAATAATATAAGTTTTAAGAAGCCGAAGAATTTTTTCGAGCATTTTTCACTTTCTGATAAATAAACGCCGTCCAAGTCACGAACAAGCCGCCGAAAGCGTCAAACATAATATCTTCGACCGTGTCCGGACCGTCTCCCAAACGAAGCTGACGGCTCCAGTACAATCGATCTTCCAAATATTCTTCAATTTCATAAAAAACGCCGCCGATGAGGGTGACGGAAAAAACTATAAAAAGAAGCATGACCAAACTCCAATTGAAATAATTTTTTTTTCTAAGATTTGATAAAATTATCAAAGCCAGGATGGCCAAACTGGAAGCGGCGGAAAAATGAGCGGCCCGATCATACCAATAAAAACGATCGTAAAAATGCAGGATATCGCCGAAAAAATCAACGGAAGTGGGAATAAAACCTAAAACAAAAACAAACGAGCTTAAAGACCGCAAATTCCGATTTTTTAAATAATAATGGATGAACTCAACGCTAAACCAGATAAAAAGCGAAGTAGTGATTAATCCTTCCCAACTGAAAGTCGGCTGGAAATTCAAAATACCTTTTAAGTTTAGCGCCTGAAAAATCAAAAAAATCAAAAAACCTAAACGGGATAAATTAATAAGGATGTTTGGTATCATTTTTTCGACAGCGATTTTAAGGCGGATTTTAATCTTGGTTCAAGCCCCTGGGCCTCGTCGGGGATTTTTTCAATCGCGGCCTTGGCTTCTCTGGCGCTATATCCCAACTCAACCAAAGCGTCAAGAATTTCGTGATCGGATTCAAGGGCCGGCAGATTTTCAATATCTTTAATTTTATTTTTGAGTTCCAGAATAATCCGTTCCGCCGTTTTTTTCCCGATGCCGGCGACTTTGGTCAAAAATTTGCTGTCTTCCTGAAAAACAGCGGCTTTCAAACGGGTCAAGTCGGATAACCCCAAAATAGCCAGAGCTCCTTTTGGCCCGACGCCAGCCACTGAATCCAAAAGATGAAAAAAATCCAGTTCTTCCTTGTTTAAAAATCCATAAAGTTCCATGCGATCCTCCCGAATGCTTAAAAATGTCCAAAGCTTGATCGAATGGTTAAATTCGTTTAATTCTTTGAGCGTCCGACTTGAAACAAAAATTTCGTAACCAATGCCGCCCGTTTCCAAAATAACGGACTTGCCATTCTTTTCTTTGAGTTGTCCTTCAATAGTAGAAATCATAGCGATCTTTTAAGTCTTCTCCCGTATTTATAAATATAATACCAAAACGGGCTAAAAACAAAATCGTATGAGCCAATGAGTTTAATAGTCTGACCGCCGAACCGAGTTTTAAAATCAGTCAGGCCGGGCCATTTTTGACGGGAAATCCCGCCCAGATCATAACTTAAATAGCCGTCTTTTTTCAAACGAAGCATTGATTCCCAATGAAGCAAAATCGGGGCTTTAATGCCGCTAAAAGCCAAATCCGAGCCGCCGAAAAGATAAGTCGCGTGAGAGCCGAAAAGAAAAACGATATTGGCCGCGACGGTTTTTCCATTCCAGATCGCTTCAAAAAAAGCGATTTTCACGCTCTGGCGATTTTGATTTTCTCCCCTTCTTTGAAAAAAATCCAGCATCAAATTGTAATATTGTTTTGGCTGCGATCGAAATCGCTGCCTTTGCAAGGTTTTCTTCATTAAATCGAAAAAAATCTTTTGATCGTTTTCGCTTTTTTGAGTTAATTCCCTGATAATAACGCCTCTCTTTTTGGCCAGACGAATATTATGCCGGGCGGACGGATGCATTTCGGATAAAAGTTCTTCTTCGGATTTCTTTAAATCCAAAATTTGGTTTTCCCGCGGCTGGACGTCGTCGGCAAAAGGTTGAAAACCGGCTTTTTTAAAAAAATCGGGCTGGGCAGTTAGGCTCGGTTCAGTCCTTAAAAAAATGCTGTTATTTTCAACCCTGGCAGTCTTAATTGCCTCTAAAATCGCTAAAAAAATTTCTTGGCTCTTTTTCGTATTCCATAAATCCTGACGCAAAATCGGGCCTCTGGGAGCGTAAATCTGGGCCTTGCCAAATGGCAATGAATAATGTATAAATGACGCCAGAGCGATTATTTTTTTATCCTCGTCTCTGACAGCCAAACGTAAAATCGGCCGGCCTAAAAGGACCTGGAATTCGCCCCATTCCCAAGACTGAAAAAAAGAGCCGGCAAACGATCCAAAAGACTCTTTAGTTTGTTGGCTCAACGCAAACTCATTCCATTGATTTTTAAAATCATCGCTTGTAATTTGTTCGATTTCCAACATTACATTTAATCATATAATCTTAAAAAATAAAACGCAACGCAAAATTATAACTCTTCGGAAACGGATTTTTTAAAATCGCCGTAGCCCTAAATTTGCTTCGCAAATTTAGCCGACCACGCCTGCGATTTTAAAAATCCATTTCCTTCGCTTTTAATTCTTATTTTATGCGATTTCAAATCGTCTCAAAATTTAAACCGACTATTGATCAAGAAAAAGCCGGCCGAAAATTGATTGAAGGATTAAAAGCCGGCCGAAAACACCAAACTCTTTTGGGCGTCACCGGCTCGGGTAAAACATTCACGATGGCTAAAATTATTGAAGCAGAACAAAGGCCGGCCTTGATAATTTCGCCCAACAAAACTCTGGCGGCCCAACTTTTTCAGGAATTAAAATCATTTTTCCCCGCCAACGCAGTCCATTATTTTGTCAGTTACTATGATTATTACCAGCCCGAGGCTTATTTGCCGCCCACCGACACTTATATTGAAAAAGACGCCAAAATAAACGAATTTATCGATCATCTTCGGCACGCTGCCACCGCTTCTTTGTTTGAGCGGCCGGACACGATTATTATCGCTTCGGTCTCTTGCATTTACGGCATCGGCGATCCGGCCGAATATGAAAAAATTTCTCTAAATTTAAAAGTCGGGGAAAAAATCTCGCAGCGCTCTCTTTTAAAACAGCTGGCCATATTGCAATACGAACGTTCGCTTTTAATCGGACCGGGGCTGGTTCGGGCTTATGGCGATGAAATCGAAATCGGTTCGCCGACCGGCCAAAATATTATTTTAATTGAAATTAATAAAAATCAAATCGTTAGAATTACCTCGAAAGAAAACGAAAAAAGAACGAATAAAATCAAGATTAGGATATTTCCGGCCAAACATTTCGTCACTCCGCAAAAAAAAATAAAAATCGCGATTTTAAACATTAAAAAAGAATTAAAAAAACGTCTTGAACAATTTAAAAGTGAAAAAAAATTTCTGGAAGCTCAAAGATTGGAACAAAAAACAAAATACGACTTGGAACTTTTGGAAAAAATCGGCTACGCTCACGGAATTGAAAATTATTCCCGGCATCTTTCTTTCCGCGCCCCGGGCGAACCGCCTTTTACCCTGCTGGATTATTTTCCCGAAAATTTTTTAACCGTCATTGACGAATCGCATTTATCAATCCCGCAAATTCGAGGAATGCATGAAGGAGATCGCCAAAGAAAACAAATTTTGGTTGACTACGGCTTTCGCCTGCCTTCGGCCCTGGACAATCGCCCGCTTAAATTTGATGAATTTGAAAAAAAAGTCAGTCAGGCGATTTATGTCTCGGCCACCCCCGGGCCTTATGAGCTCAAAAAAAGCGAAAATATCGCGGAGCAGTTGATAAGACCGCAGGGACTGCTTGATCCAAAAATAGAAATCCGGCCGACTAAAAATCAAGTTGAAAATCTGATTGAAGAAGTCAAAAAAAGAAAAAATAATAATGAGCGGGTTTTAATTTTAACCATCACCAAACGCTTGGCTGAAGATTTAAACGAATTTTTAAAAGAACGCGATATTAACGTCAATTATATTCATTCGGAAATAAAAACCTTGGAACGGCCAAAAATTCTCAATGATTTAAGACGGGGAAAATACGACGCCATTGTCGGCGTCAATCTTTTGCGGGAAGGGTTGGATTTGCCCGAGGTTTCTTTAGTTATCATTTTGGACGCGGATAAAGAAGGATTTTTGAGGGGCGAAACTTCTTTAATTCAAATTATCGGCCGGACGGCTCGGCATTCGGCCGGCCAAGTCATAATGTACGCGGACAATATCACTGGCTCAATGCGAAAAGCGATCGAGGAAACAAAAAGGCGTCGTCAGTATCAAGAGGCGCACAATAAAAAATTCGGCGTTATTCCTCAAACAATCAGCAAAATAATCAGTGAAGATTTATTTTCCAAAGCTCATAAATCAAAACAAGAAAAAACGATCTTAACGGACGCTTTTGAAAATCATAATCTGAAAACGCTCAAACGAGAATTGAAAAAAGCTATTATTGATCTTAATTTCGAACAAGCCGCTGTTTTAAGAGATGAAATTAAGAAAAAAAATAATAATTAACTTACTAAGCTATTGAGACGGCTGTCAAATAAGTTTAGTGAGTGGCTGGAAAAGTTTTTTACGATACGGCTTTCGCTCCAAAGCCGGCGTCCGCGATGGCGTTGATTACATCATCCGCGCTCAATTTCGCCTCATCGTATTCCACCTCGGCTTTTTTGCCTTCGTAATCAGCTTTAACGGATTTGATTCCTTCGGTGTTAGAAAGAATCAGTTCAATGCCGGCGGCGCAAGCGCCGCAATGCATCCCTTCGATTGTGAATAATTTTTTGACCATTTTTAAATTATACCCTCACTGGATTTTTAAGTCCAGATTAATATTCGGCGCCTGTTCAGCTGACTGGCGAAAAAATTCAAATGCCTCTTTGTTTTCGCCTTTAGCGAGTTTTACCCTGCCTAAATCATTTTTAAGATAAGGAAAGGCCGGCGCTTCAGCTATAAGAATATTTAAAATTTTTTCTGCTCGATCTAAATAACTCTTGTCGTAATTAAATAATAACAGATAAATTCTCTCAATTCGAATACCTAAACGAATATAGCTTGGTTCTTTCAAAAAAGCTTCTTCGATAATTCGACTGGATTCTTTAAAAAACTGTTCATCATAAATTCCGGCTTCGGCTAAACTCATCGTGTTTTGAGCCACATCTTCGGCAATTTGACTGCTTAAATATGTGTTTCGCTCATAAGCTTTTTTATACCAATCTAACATTTCTTTACTAACATATTTTACTCCCTGCGCTTTTCCGCCTGCTTCCAGAGAAGCTAAAAAAGGTTGCCAGTGAAATTTGTAAATAAATAAGCCGGTAATAATTAAAAAAATGAAAATAAAAATAGCGGAAGTTTTAAAACTGACGAAAGATAAATTAATCGAGGTTATTTTTGAGACCGCTTTTGGCGTATAAAAATTATCCAAAATAGCTAAAAATAAAAAAAACATTAAATAAACAACCAGAGAGTCAAAAAGAAATAAATTTTGAACAAAATAAGCAATGGGTAATCCGAAAAAAAACTTCTCGTAACCGGCGATTCCTCTTTTTTGAACCGCTCGGAAAAAATAATTTTAAAAATAAAGAAGAAAAGCGTCAAATAAATAATCAAAGCCGGAACGCCGTTCATGACCGCAATATCTAAAAGTTTATTGTGCGATCGATCAAAATTAAAATATTCGCTAATAGAAGTAAAACCGAGATTAAAGTGTCGGAAATATGCAAAATCATAGTGCTCTTGGCCAAAACCCAAAATTGGCCTTTCTTTAATGGCGTTCCAGGAAGTTTTAATTGATAAAAGACGCGTTTTAGTGGTCGGATCCTCCCGATTAATCTTGGTCAGGCGATTAATTAGAGGAATTTTTTGAACAAATAATGAATCGGGATTAATAAAAATCAAAAATCCGACAAGAAAAAAAACAATTAAAATTCCGCCGGCAATTAAACCGAACTTTTTTCGCGGTTCAAATAAAAAAATAAAAAAGAGAGTAGCGATTATTCCAGAAATAAATCCGACGAAAGCGCCTCTAGTTTGAGTTAAAAATAAAATAGCGGTCAAAAAAAGAGAACCGACGACGAAGAAATAGCGCGCCGCGATATTTCTCGATTTAAACGCTAAAATTCCTCCAAAAAAAATTATAAAAATAAGATAACTGCTTAAAACTGCTGGATTACCAATCAATCCTCCGCCCCGAAAGCTGCTGATTTCCACTTTTCTTCTCATTAGCTCAATTATCGCGCTCAATCCAGCCAAAATTCCAACCCCAAAAGATATTTTTAATAATGTCCAAATAAAATCGGGTTTAACTTTAAAAAGAGAACTTACAATTAAGAAAAAAATAAAAAAATGATAAAGAGTAATCAAACCCTCCATCCGAAAAATATCGCCAAAAAAACTTCGATAAGGATCAACGCCAAAAATAGCCGATAAGGTTAAAAAAATAAAAAAAATAAAAAGCGTAACCGTAAGATGACTAGCTTTTGGAAAAAAACGCCGATCAATTAAAATAAGACTAATAAAAACAGCTAAAGCGACTTCGACTAAAATTTCAAAATAAATCGCTTTTGGAAATAAAAGATCATTTCTTGCTCCGAGAAAAAATACCAAAGGCATAAAAAGAATAGCTATGATTAGAGCCGATAAAGCCCGAAAAAGTGATTGAGAATAAAAATTGTTGAATATAATTTTCATATTTATGGAACTAAACGGACAGCACGAACACGATGGTTGAATGTATCCGCAATAAAAAGATTACCCGCTGAATCAATAGCTACTCCAAAAGGACCTGCTAATTCCGCTTCTATGGCCGGACCATTATCGCCTTTTTGACCGGTATTCCCGCTTCCAGCCACTGTGGTAATTATGCCTGTTTTAGCATCGACTTTTCGTATTCGATGATTTATCCAATCAGCGACAAAAAGATTACCTGATTTATCCAAAACTACAGCGACTGGCTGAAAAAAACGAGCGGCAATCGCTGGACCTCCATCTCCACTAAACCCTTCTAAACTAAGACCAAAACCACCGCTTCCAGCCACTGTGGTAATATAGCCTAACGGCAAATTTCTAATTAAAGGGCTGCCAGCTCGAAGACAGTTTAAAACTTTAAAATGACAAACCGCCTCTAAAGCGTTCAATCTGCAGCCATTAAATCCTTGAGGGTTATTATTAGGATCAAAACAGCCACTGCCTAAAGGTTTATCAGTAATAATCGGATCGGCAGATTTTTGAAGAATATCTTTAATTTCACTCGGAGTTAATTCGGGTTTAATAGCTTTAAGGATGGCAGCGACACCGGCGACCATAGGAGCGGAAGCAGAGGTGCCGCTGAAATTTTGATCATATTGCCCCTCTAATTCTCTTATTTGTGGCGGACGAGGAGCGTAAACATTAACTGCCGGAGCAGATATATTAACCGCTGAACCAAACGGCGAATTAGGCCAACGATTATTTACCGTGGAATCTAAACCGCCAACATTGATTACATTGGATAATGATAATAAACCACCGCCTAAAGCGCCGGGAAGAAAACATTCTGCGTCAGAAACGTTAGGCAAGGTTTCACCGGCGCTTGTAATAAATAAAGTATGAATATAAGGGGCAATGGCTGCAAAAAATATGCCCTCCGCAGAATTTAATAAAATGGCATTACATATAGAATGGCTAGCCGCCGAACTAATATTAATAACATCTACATTCTCAATTGCTGCTAATTCAAAAATATTAAATAGAATTTTAAATAGATTAAGACCGCCGTCATAACGATGTTCGATAACGTAATCTAGATTTTTAATTCCACTGACAATACCATTCATCTGTGGAGTTATATAATTTTGAGAAGATATTATCGAAATATTATTCGCGCCGATAATACCAGAAATTTGAGTCCCATGACCAAGTAGATCATGATCAAATTTAGCGCTTAAGGGTGTATTTCCTAAATTCACATTATGAAATTCTGGATGCTTATCATCAATACCCGAATCAATAATTCCAATTTTGATTGGCCGAATAAAAATTGGGTTTATGCTTTCTACTATATTCCACGCTTCACTTATTTTTATATTCTTGTAAGAACTGAATAAATTAGGATTGATTTTTTCAAGATTTAAAAAATCTTTTGTTAAAATAAATTGTTGAGCAAAAATAGGATAAGCAGTTAATAATTGCATTATAATAATTGGAAATATCAATTTTTGAAAATATCTTTTCATATTTTTATCTTCGAACCTGGAGAGTGAATAATGAAAAAATTAAAAAACTAACGGTAATTAAATTAATTAATAATCCCAACAAAACAATTTTTTTGTTTTTAGAAAAAAAAATGTAGATGAAACCAACAATTATTAGTAATGGTATTAATATAAATAATACAAATATAATCCAGACTATAAAAATAGAGACAAAAGTTGAAATATTACTAATATTGTATTTATCTCCAATAATATCAAATAAAATAATAAGCCAATAGAAAATATTAATAATAATCGACATTAAAAGGTATTTCTTCTCCATAAATTTATCTACCAATTAAATTTTGTATAACTTCCACAATCAACGGATTATTTGAATTTTTAATTAGTTGAATTTTATCATTTAAGTCTTGAATAGTAAGAATTGGTACCTCTATTTTAACAATGAGCGGATTAGGAATAAATCCAACTACTTTACCGTTTATTAAATTAACAACTTGTTGAATATCAAATTGTGTTGCTTCGTTTTTAAAAAGAATCAAAATTTCATTACTAATAAATTTCAATCCTTGATCCTCAATAACTTTTGTTAAATCGCTTTCTTTCTCAAAACTATCTTCTTTGCTTATCAAAGAATTTTCTCCTACCCTCACCTCCCTTGCCCAAATTGAGCCTCGCCAAAGCGCTTCTTCGCCAACATCTACGCTTGTATTGGGAGCCACAAGTCGAAAACCTAAAATAAAACGATTACCAATCTGAATTGTTTCAGTGCCGGTAAAATTGATTTTAATTTCTTTTACAGAAAGGTTAGAAAGTTTAGGAGTAACAATGGTACCTTGACCCAATCTAAACGAGGATTGAATATTGATTGTAATTGGACCATCAAAAAGAATAGCGCTGTTGTCATCAGCGCGAAGAGAGCGAAAATTATAAATGCCAGCCATAATCAGGCTGGCATTTTCTTTGACTTTGATATCGCGAAACAATCCGGCTGGGAGAATAAAATCTTTTTGAGTTATTTCAATATCTTGGACGCCTATTTGAAAATCAGGAATATCTGGAATCTTAGCTACGGGAAAAGTTATTTCTTTTGATGTGGTGCCAAGTATTTTAGTTGTTGGAGTTTGTTCTAATTGTTGAGTGATGATATTGCCATCTATTTCCGTATTTTCAGCTAATTTAATCTCTTGAGAAAAAAGATGGCCGATTATCTTTGATCTTTCTTGAATTTCTATAATTTTGTCTGAACCAATATTACCGCTTAAACTCTGGACATCTTCAGCCAAGTGAATACCTTCTTTGCCAAAGAGAATAAAATCTTCGATATTGCGAAAAGGTTTAGATGAAGGAGATTGAGAAAATAAAACCGTGGCGGAGATAACGCTAGTGGCTAAAACGCTAGCGAGATAAAGTTTTTTATCTGAGAGTTGATGAAGCATATGCTATTTATTTTCCACTCTCGCGAATTTCGGCTCTTTGTAGCGATTTAATAAAAGCGAATTAGTGACGACTGAAACCGATGAAAAGGCCATGGCAAAACCGGCGATTTCCGGCCTCAAAGACGATTGGGAAAGATTTAAAAATATCTGCGAGACTGTCGGCCCCAGGAAAGAATGAAGAGTTTGAGCAAAGCCGACCACCCAAGGCGAGGCTTGACCCGCGGTTTGGGTTATTAAAAGATGAAACCCGGCCGCGATCGGAATGGCCACGATATTGTAAACAAAGGCCCAGAAAAAATTTTGCCAGATTTTTACAATAGTTCGGCGGGAAAGATCAATGGCCGTCACCACGTCCCGAAGATCGTCTTTAATCAAAATTATATCGCCGGTTTCAATCGCCACATCCGTGCCGGACCCGACCGCGATGCCAAGATTGGCTTTAGCCAAAGCCGGCGCGTCATTGATACCGTCGCCGACCATAGCCACAATTTTCCCTTTTTGCTGAAGATTGGCAATCAGCTCCTCTTTTTTCTCCGGCAAAACTTTGGCAAAATACGCGTCAATGCCAAGACTGGCGGCGATGGCTTTGGCGGTTTTTTCATTATCGCCGGTGATCATCATTACCTCTTTTTTCATTTTTTTAAGTTCAGTGATCGCCTCTTTAACATAATCTTTCAAAGTGTCGGCCAAAGCGATAATGCCAATCGGCCGACCGTCATAAACCGCGAAAACAACGGTTTTAGCTTCGTCTTGAAGTTTTTCATAATCTTTTTGATAAGACGAAATATTAATGCCGCGCTCATCCATTAAAACTTCATTGCCAACCAAAATCTGTTTGCCTTCATATTCCGCTTCTATCCCTCGGCCGCCCAAAGCGACAAGCTTTTTCGGCTCAGGAGGATTTTCAGCCGCTGCCACGATGGTTTTGGCCAATGGATGCTCCGAGCCCCGCTCGGCAATGGCGGCGATTCTTAAAACTTCTTCGCGCGTCATATTGCCAATTGGAATAACATCGGTGACCGCCGGTTTACCTTTGGTCAAGGTTCCGGTTTTATCAAAAGCCACGGCGTTAATTTTATAAGAATTTTCTAAGGCCTGCGCTCCTTTGATTAAAATGCCGAACTGGGCGCCCCGAGCCGTGCCGACCATTAAAGCCGTGGGCGTGGCCAGCCCCAAAGCGCAAGGACAAGAAATCACTAAAACCGCGATCATAAATAAAAGCGACGGGATTACTTCCAATCCCATAACAAAATACCAAAATGAAAAAGCTAAAAGAGAAATAATAATGGCGATCGGCACAAATCTTTCCGAAACTTGATCGGCCACGTCCTGAATCTCGGCTTTTGAAGATTGGGCCTCGCGCACCATTTTAATAATTTGAAAAAGAAGCGTGTCTTGGCCGACCTTAACGGCTCTGCATTTCAAAAATCCGTAAGTGTTATTAGTCGCGCCGATGACTTGATCGCCGGCTTTTTTTCCAACCGGCATTGATTCGCCGGTAACGACTTTCTCGTCAATGGACGACTCGCCTTCCATAATAACGCCATCGGTCGGCACATTGGCCCCGGGTTTTACTAAAAACACATCGCCTATTTGAATATCTTTAATCGGAATTTCAATCTCTTTCCCGTCCCTGACGACAATCGCTGTTTTTGGCGCCAAATTCATCAATTTTCTGATCGCCGAAGTCACTTGGCCTTTTGACCGAGCCTCAAAATACCGGCCTAAAATGATAAAAGAAAGAAGAGCGGCTGACGACTCCCAAAACGGATGATCCAATCCCTGCCAATATTGATTCAAAAAAGCAATATCGGAAAAAAGAAATCCGACAGCGGAAATCGCGTAAGCCGCGCTGGTGCCCAGCGCCACCAAAACATCCATTGAAGCCGATCCAACCCGAATGGCGGTCCAGGAATTCCGATAAAAAATCCAGCCCACGCCCAACTGAATCGGCGTGGTCAACAAAAAGAAAATCCAGTTAAGATCAATCAAAGAGCCTCCCAAACAGCCTGTTTTTAATCCCTCAATCAGCCCTCCGCCTCCCCAGCAAAAAGCGTGGATATGTTCGACATTGAACATATGAACATACATATAATAGAGAATGATCGGCGAGGCTAAAATAAAACTGATAATGGTCCGTTTTTTCAGGCTTTGAATTTCCGCCTCATGCTCCTTTTCAAAAAGCTCTTCGCTTTTCGCTTCTTCGTCTGCTATAATTAAAGAATAGCCGGCTTTTGATAAAAGCGCGTTCATTTTTTCCGGCGTCGATTGAGTCGGATCGTAAGCGATGTTCAACGATTCCGAACCGAAATTCGCCTCGGCCTGTTTCACGCCCGGCTGTTTGGAAATAATTTTTTCAATCAAATTTTTGCAGGCGGCGCAATGCATGCCCCTGACTTTAAAAATTTTTCTTTCTAATTTACCGTTTTCCATATTTATAGAAATTAATTTTTAAAAATTAATCCAAAGAAATGGATGCCTATCAAGCGGAATATCTCGGAGGCGTCAAAAGATTGGTCTTTTGCGAAGCAAAAGTTTTGACGCCGAGAGTTAAGCTGCGGCGAGCCGCAGGAGCGAGCCGACAGCGGTTCCGCGAATAGGTATCCATTTCTTTAAATAATGTAAATAATATTCGGATTATTATGTATAATTATGCAAAATAAATTTGTCACAATACTTCTTTTTGCCGGATTTTTAATCGTCACCGGCGTAATTTATCAAAAATATTATCGGCCGCCGGAAATAGCGCCGGTTCAGGCTTCGGGCAAAATTCTGGAAATCAAAATGAGGGTTTTAGAAAATCAATGGAAATGGGATCCTCGCGTCATTCAAGCTAAAATCGGCGACCGGGTGATTTTAAAAATTTTCAACGAAGACGCTTACGATCACGGCTTTGCCATGGAAACTTTTGGCATCAACAAACGTCTTTTTCCTAAAAGGGAAACGACAATTGATTTTATCGCTTCCAAAATCGGAACTTTTAATTTTTACTGCTCGGTTCCCTGCGGCCAAGGTCATTACCAACAAACCGGCGAATTCATCGTCACGGAATAATATCTAGCGCTTTTTTCTTTCCTCTAGCCATTCATCTATACTCCAAGCTCCGGCTCCCAAAATCCATAAAGCAAAACAGGCGCCAATCAATCCCGCGTCCCGAAAAAGCGTCGGATCAACGCGCTCCGGACTAAGAGTAAAGCCATATTTCCATAAAATTGAGCCAAAAATGATTATCACTAAAAACCCCGAGACTGGCGCGAAATATTTAATCTGCCAGCCCAAAAGCAGCGAAAGACCAATAAGAATCTCCATAATGCCAAGATAATAATTCAAAGCCGCGGCCGTTCCGAGTCCAATATCAAGCAAAAGCTGAACTTCGGCCTGCGCTTGTCCGGGCTGAACCAATTTGTGGTAGCCAAAAAGCAAAAAAACAATAGCCAATCCCATTCTTAAAATAAGCGGGGCGTATTTTTTTGAATTTTCGGAAAAGGTAAACATATTTAAAATGATAACAATTCTTACGACAGCTCTTTCAATTTTTTCACGATTTTTTCTTTGTCAAACCCGCCGGTGGAAAAAAGTTCATTATTGATAATAATTCCCGGGGAAGCGAAAATCATATATTTTTGGGCTATGGCCATTCCTTCAGGCGCGGTAACGTCAATTTTTTTAAACTCAACATTGGGAAAATCTCCCTTGATCGTTTCCCAAAATTTTTCAAATTCTTTGCAAATGTGGCAGCCCGGCGCCACCACTTCTTCTAAAAGAATCATAAACTTTTTGATAAAATAATGTTCAATAAGTATCCTAAAAATTTTTAGGTACCCTCGGCGGATTATATAATTTCATTAAAGCGCCTCGACCTCAAAAATTTTTTAGAATACTTATTAAATTAAAAAACTAAAAATTATTTATTTTCAATCCGGCCAACGTGATTATCAATCATCTCCTTATGTTCGTCAGCCTGATGCCGGAACCAAAGAGGAATCGCCCAAATAAATAAGACGGCTAAAAGAATGGTCAGAGCGATAAAAAACCATTTTTTCCATAATAATACCTTGTTCTCATTGATTTTTTCCGGCTCCGGCAAAATCGCCACTCGTTTTTTTTCCCGCCGCCAATGCCACCAGATAGGAATAACCATCAAAGCTACAAAAACCCAGTTGCCCAGCCATAACGGCAATCCGAAAAATCCGGCCTTGCCAATGATTTCTTCAAAACCGTGGGCATGACCGCGGCCGGCTCCTAAGCGTTGGCCTAAAATATCAATAATCCGCTCTTCTTGTGTCACAACTTCCAAAAGCGAATGAGTGCCGGAGGCGACCCACCAATCGTGAGAAAAAAATCCCAAAGTGAAAAGAAAAGCGCCGACAAAAACCATTCCCCAAGCCGTGGCTCGGCCAATCGCGTCTTTATGCTTGAGCAAGCCCTTGGTCGCGTTAATGCCCAAAATTCCTAAAACCGCGAGCAGTAAAAGCGGAATGATTCGGCCAATAGCGTGAATAAAAAATAAAAGCCAGCCGTAAAAAACATTGCCCACGATGCCAATTTGCCCCAAAATAATCGGGGTGGCCGGATGCGGACAGCCAATGCCGATATTACCCAAAAACAGCCCCAAAAGCAAAGCTTTCAAAATATCATTTTTTCTTTGAATAAACCCCGGGGCCGCGCCCGTGTAGCTCGGCAGACGAATTTTTAAAAATCCCAGCTCGCCCAAAGAAAAAATAATGGCGAAAATACCGGCAATAACGTAAAAAATATTTTTAACCACCTCGATTCCAGCCGCCGCTCCCAAAATCGCCTTGCCTAAAATCGCGGCCAAAACCCCGTAAAAACTTAAAGTAATGGCCACGCCCAAACCAAAACTCAAGGCGATTAAAAATCCCTTGACGTAGCCCTTGCCCATTGAAAGAGGCACGATCACAAAGGCCAAAGGCAAAGTGCAAGGAAGAACGATCATTGAAAGCCCGGCGGCAAAACTGAATAAAAACCAGCCCAAACCTATGGGCGAACCCTTGAAAACCGTAAAAATCCAAAAAAGGCCACCTATAAAAATAAGAAAAAGCAAAATAGCCAAAATAACAAACAAATAGCGCCATCTGGCTTCGGTTTGATTAGTTAAGTTTTGGGGCATTGGATTTTGTTCCATATAAAAATTATACCATAATTTTATTTTGCAAACAAAATTTACGAATTTGATTGATTTGACTTCCTATTTTGGAATATGATATTTTCAATAAGTATCCTAAAAATTTTTAGGTACCCTCGGCGGATTATATAATTTCATTAAAGCGCCTCGACCTCAAAAATTTCTAAGGATACTTATTTATCATTATTTTAACAAATATGCCAATCACAAAATCAGCCAAAAAAGCTTTAAGAAAAAGCCAAAGAAACAGAATAAAAAATTTAAAGAAATTAAACGCCCTTAAAGACGCGATCAAGATTTTTCGCTCTTTCGTTAAAGGCAAAAAAATAGCCGAGGCTAAAAAAAATTTACCAGCGGTTTTTAAAATCTTGGATAAATCCGCCAAAATTAATCTCATTAAAAAAAACCGAGCCAGCCGTTTAAAGTCCCGTCTCTCGCTTTCTTTGAATAAATCAGTCAAATAGACTTATTCCGCAAACCATTAGAGAATTCGCTTTTTGTCATTGCGAGGCGTCGAAGACGCCGTGGCAATCTTATATTTATGCGAGTTTTTGAGATTGCTTCGCTTCCTTCGGTCGCTCGCAATGACATTTTAACAGCATCGTCAGTCATAAAATATTAAACGAGCACATAATAAAGTAAATTTTTAAACATCAAGCAAGAACTGCCAAAGACCGTCGCGAGGATCGATTTGACCGCTTTTAATCAAAAATTCTATTTTCAAAATTTGAGAATAGAATTTTTTTAATTCTTGAAGGCCGAAAAATCTAAAAGCCGCGGTCATTTTGGAAGCGGCGTAGGGATGAAGACCGGCCGCGGCCGCCGCTTCTCGCCCGCTCAATCCTTTTTGATTTAAAGAATTTAATCTTAAAAGATTGCGAAAATAATAAGCCAAAAGACCCAAAACATTAAGCTCCGATTCTCCATTTTTTAAAATTTTTTCCAATAAAATTAAAGACTGATATTTTTGTTTTGCCAGTATCGAATCAATGAATTTAAAAACGCTGACCTCCGCTCGATTCTGCGACAAAGTTAAAATACTCTCTTCGCTGATTTTCGGCGAATAATTGACAAGTTTTTTAATCTCCGAAGCGATTTCCCATGAGTTCTGAAAAAGTCCGATCAGTAGATCAAGGACTTGGCTGTCAATCTCGCCTCCTTCGGCTTTAATTTCTTTTTTGGTCCAAACCGCCAATTCTCGGCCGGTTATTTTTTTAAATTCCTGATTTTTAGCGATTTCTTTCAGCTCTTTAAAGATTTTCTTTTTAGCGTCCAGTTTCCCAGGCTCAAATAAAACAATAATTATTTCTTTATCGTTTTTTAAAAAATCCAAAGTTTTGATAAATTTTTCCTCGAAATTTTTCGGTAAAAAAGAAATATTTTCAACAACCGTTAATTTTTTACCCAATAAATTGGCATTCCGCGACTCATCAAAAATTTTATTTATAAGATCTTCTTCGAGATCAAAACGGGAAAAATTCAAAAGGCCGGAATTTTTCTTTTGATATTCGTTGATAATTTCGTTTAATTTTTGGCGAGCCCGGTACGAGTCCTCGCCGTAAAGAAAATAAAGCATTTAAATTAAAGATGATGAGATAAGTTTGAAAAAATATTAATTTACGAGGCTAAGCCTCGTAAATTATTTATTTCTGGCATTTTGGGCAAAAATGAGCGGATCTGTTTCCGATTTTAATCCGTTGAACCAGACCTTGGCAAGGCCTGGGGCATTTTTCGCCTTCTCTGCGATAAACCAAGCGGACTTTATCATAGCCGCCGGGTTTGCCCGCGGTATCGCGGTAATCGCTGATGGAAGTTCCCCTCAAACGGATGGCTTTTTTTAAAACCAATCGGCTGGATTTATAAATCCGCGCCAGCTCTGCGTTATTTAGGCTCTCCAGTCGCCGCGTTGGATGAAGGCGAGCCAAGAACAAAGTTTCGTCGGCGTAAATATTGCCCAATCCGGCGATAATTTCCTGATTCAATAAAATTTGTTTAATTTTTCCTTTTTTATTTTTTAATCTTTCTTTGAATTTAGCAAAAGTAAATTTTTTATCCAGCGGCTCCGGACCGAGATTTTTTATATCCGAAAGTTGATTTAAGTTTTCCGAATCAATTAAAATCGCTTTGGCAAATTTTCTTACGTCCGACAACGCGAACATCCGGTTGTCATCTAAAAAAAATAAAAGATGAATATAATTGTTCACCTTTTCTTTAAGATAGCCGTCGCCAATTGGCTGCCAATTATTTTTTTGCCATTTCCATTGACCCACCAAAAGATGGCCGGTCATTTTCTGATGAATCAATAAAGTTTTTCCGCCCGATAAACTTAAAATAATATTCTTGCCTCTTCGCCAAGCGTCCAGAATTTTTCTGTTTTTTATTTTTTCTTTAAAATCGGAAAAATTTTTCGGATTTTTGATCAATTTCGGCGTATCGACCCAAGCGTCGATAATTTTCCGGCCGATGATTTTTTTCTTTAAATCCCGAACGATTGTTTCCACTTCTGGCAACTCGGGCATAAAACTTTTTACGAATGCTTCAATTGGATGATATTTTTCACTTTGGCGATAATTTCCCCGGGCGTGAAATGAGCCTTGATCATATAATCGTCCGCGCCCAACTGCAATCCCCTCTCAACATCATCTTTGGCTCCGAGATTAGACAAAAGAATCACCGGCGTTTTGGCCGTTTCGGCGTTGGCGCGAATTTTGCTTAAAACTTCAAAACCGTCTATGCCGGGCAAAATAATATCCAGCAGAACCAATTGAGGCTTTTCTTCCAAGGTTTTTTTCAATCCTTCTTCGCCGTCAATGGCCACGGACAAATTAAATCCCTCTTTAATTAATTTTTGCGAAATTAAATCGCGCAAAAACTTGTCGTCTTCAACGAGCAAAATACGCGTTGATTCGGTTGGCAATTTTTCTTCGTTGGGCATTGGATCTTCGCTTAATTGTTTTTTAACTTTTTCCAAAACTTCGTCGGGGTCAAATTCCGCCTTGATTAAATAATCTTTCGCGCCTAATTTGACGGCTTCATCCACTTCCACTTCCTGTCCCGAATTGGAAAGAATGATGACGGGAATCTCGGACAAAATTTTATTCCGATGCATTATTTTCAAAACCTCCATTCCGTTCATTACCGGCATCAGGATATCGAGCAGAATCAAATCCGGTTTTTCTTTTTCCATGGCCGAAAGGCCCTCCATTCCGTCTCGCGCGGCCATTACTTCGTAGCCGGACTTTTCCAATTTATTTTGCAAAAGGTCGAGAAGTATTTCCTCGTCTTCTATAATAAGTATCCGTTTCGGCATATTTGAAATTATATCATATATTTTTCCACTACACAATTTTACCAAAAGAAACGCCCTTTTTGGAAGTCATCTGGGATTCGATTGGAATCGTGAAATAAAAACTGCTGCCTTTGCCTTCCTGAGATTCGGCCCAAATTTCTCCGTTATGTCCTTCGATAATATTTTTGGAAATGAAAAGCCCAAGGCCGCTGCCTTCAGTCTGAAGCCGCATAACATTTTCGCCGCGGAAAAATTTCGTAAAAAGGCGGCTTAATTGATGAGCCGGAATACCCACTCCCGTATCTTCGATTTTAACTTTAATAAAAGAGGGGTCTTTTTCAATCATAACATCAATCTGGCCGCCCGACAAGGTGTAACGAATCGCGTTATCGATCAAATTTTCCACCACCAGTCTTAATTTATTCGGATCAAATTTAATCGGCCGAATTGATTCTTTAGGTTTACGCAAAAAAAGTTTTACGCCGGCTTCTTCGGCTTGTTTTTTTAAATTATTAACAACATCTTCCATAAAAGAAATAAAATCAGTTTCGATGAATTCGTAGCCGAACCGGCCCTCCTCGATTCTGGCCGCGTCTAAAAGCTCGGAAACCAGTTGAATCATTCGATCATTGGAATCATAGCCTTTTTGAAGAATGTCTTTTTGCTCGCCGCTTATACCTCCCAAATCTTCATCAAGAAGCATTTTTAAAGACCATTTAATGGCCGCGAGAGGCGTCCGAAGCTGATGAGCGGCGATAGTAATGAATTCCGAACGCACCCGCTCCAGGGCTTTTTCCCGAGATATGTCTCTAATAATTTTTAAGTATCCGATCCGATCAGCTGTCCCAGCCGCGTAAATCGGCAAACTCGTGACTAAAAAAGTTTTTTCCCGGGGCTCTTTGATTAAAATTTCAACTATCTCCTCTCTATCTTCCGATTTTGAAAGGATTCGAAAAGAAGAAGCCAAGGCCGGAGTTAAAACTTGGCGAAGCGTGCGAAATTTCTCTCTTTCCAAAATTTCGGCTTCAATATCCAGGCCTAAAGTATCGGCTCTTTGAATTTCTAAAAGCGATTCCGAGGTTTTGTTAATAACCGTCATTTTATTCTCCCGATTAATAAAAATCGCGCCGTCTTCAAGGCTGTCAATCAAATTTTCAAAAAAATCTCTCTCGGTTTTAATAACCCGTTCACGCTTATTGACGCTGCGAAAAAATAAAAGCAGAAAAACCAAAAAAAGAATGCCGGAAAATATAATAGCCGCCCCTAAAATCAGAGGAGCGATGGTTAAAAGAATTTGCATTATTTGTAAAATTTCATAGCGCTGTTTTCATTTTTAAATATTCTATCGCTTTTGACGATTCGCTCGAAAACACGCTATCAATTTCCCCGGCGGGAAATTGCGCTCCATCTCGGCCTCGCTCTTCGCCTTTGGCGAAACCATGCCCGCTCGGCCCGCGAAGGGTTTTCTTGGCGAATTATCAAAGACGATATTATGATGTAAATAACGCTGTTAATTCTTACGCATTATTCCACGATGATTTTACCGCCGGCTTCGGGATTTAAATGATTGTGATAGCTCCAAGCGCCTTTTTGAGTAAAAACAAATTTATAAGATTCGTTTTGAATATAGCCTCGAAGAGCGTCAAAGCCGGCCAAATCGCTGTGAGCCGGATGAGGATTGGAAGCCGGCCACATTGGAAAATCGCCGAGATTTTCAAAAATAACAATATCTCCGAATTTAATTTTCAGAGAATCGGGATTAAATTTATTATTCTCGTAAATAACATTCCATTCTTTAGCGGAGGATTCCGGGCTTGTCAAAGGAGTCGTCGCGGAAGAAGACGGCGAAGACGATGAGCCGTAAAAACTGTAATAACCCAAACCGCCGACAACCAAAATAATCGCTAAAATTAAAATAATGTTTTTTGTCATATATTTACGCTTTTTAAATTTCCTAAATTATTGCCGGATTCGATATCAACCTTAAGACCGGATTTCAAATCATAGATATTCTCCATTATATTTTTGATAATGGCGACATTTTCTTTTATTTTATCAGATTTTATTTCAAACACCAATTCGTCGTGAATTTGAAGAATCAAAAATACTTCCTCGGATCCGCCCAATTGTTGTTCGATTTTATTCATGCCGAGCTTCATTATATCCGCGGCCAGTCCCTGCACCGACATATTCACGGCCATTCGCTCCGCTTCTTTCCGTAAATTTTCCCGAGGCGAATTAATCTCCGGCAAAAATCGAACCCGCCCAAAAACGGTTCTGGCCAATCCGTTTTTACGCGCTTCTTCTTTAAAAAATTCAATATAATGGGCGAGGCCGGCAAAATCAGCGAAATATTCGGCCATAAAAGACTCGGCTTCCTCCCGGGAAATGCCGGCGCTTTTGGCAAAGCCTAAAATCCCCATGCCGTAAATCAAGCCGAAATTCAGGGCTTTGGCCGCCTGACGCATCTGGCCGCTCACTTTCTCAACGGGAACATTATTAATTTCCGCCGCCACTCGGACATGAATATCTTCGTTTTTTTTAAAAGCGGCGATCATTTTTTCATCATTGGCCAAAGAAGCGATAATGCGAAGTTCAAGCTGGGAATAATCAAAAGCCGCGAACTCAAAACCCGGACTGGCTTCAAAAATACTCCTGATATCTTTTGAAAATTCCGAACGAGCCGGCAAATTCTGCAAATTGGGACTGGCCGAACTCAACCGACCGGTGGCGGTGCCTGTCTGAAAAAATGCGGTATGGATCCGATTATCTTTTTTATCTATTAAATCAGGCAAAGGGTCGATATAGGTGGATTTTAATTTCGTCAACTCCCGCAATTTTAACATCAAAGGAACAATCGGATGCGCCTGTTCCAGTTTTAAAAGTTCATCGGCCGCGACGGAAATTTCTCCTTTGGGAGTCTTTTTAAGTCCGGCTTTTGAAATTTTTAAACGTTCAAAAAGAACCTCTTTGAGTTCCCGGCCGGAATTGGGATTAAAATTGCCGCCGGCCAGATAAAAAATTTTATTTTTTAAATCAGCTGTTTCTTTTTCAAATTTTTGAGCCATTTGGGCCAGTTGCTTTTGATTGACTGAAATCCCCCGGTTTTCCATTTTAGCTAAAATCGGAATAAGAGGCGTCTCAATTTCAAAAAAAACTTTTTCCAATCCCAATTTTTTGATATTGGCCAAAAAAATATTTTTCAAAATCAAAAGTCCTTCATAAGTTTCTTGGCCGGTTTCAAACGATAAAATTTCTTTTAAATTGTAAGATCTCCGGCCCGAATCTAAAAGCCAGGCAACGATTTTAAGATCAATAAACCGATTCTTGTCCAACCATGACAAAAAATCGTTGCTTGGCTCGTTTGGCTTCATTATTATCTTCAAAAACGGCTTTAAATCCCAGCCCCATTTTTCGATTTTTTCATCTTTTAATAATGGCCAAATAATTTCTAAAACTCTTTTATCAAAAGTGGCATTATTTTTATCCAACTGGAAAAAATTTTGATTATCCGCTGAAACAAAAAATTCCGCCTCCTTTTCATCGTAAATAATTAGTAAATTCCCCCGTTTTTTAGCCGTGTTTGCGAAATCCTGGATATTTTCACTTCCCAGCGGTCTAAATTCATTTTTTAGCCCGTTATTTTTTTGACCAGCCATTTTTTCTTGATTTATCTCAAAAAGCGTTTTTTGAGGCTCCAGGCGCGCCATTAATGTTTTAAAGCCTAATTCGTGAAAAATTTCTTTAATTTTGGTTGTGACCGTCAAAGAAAAACGCGCTTTTTCCAAGTCAAATTCCATCGGAACGTCTCGATTTATCTTGGTTAATTTTTTTGAAAAAAGAGCTATTTTGTATTCTTCCTCTTTCAAAAAATCTTTCATATTTTCAACTGGGCCGTATTTTTTAACGAGTTCCGTCGCTCTTTTAGGGCCAATGCCTCGAACCCCGGGAATATTATCGGATGGATCGCCGACCAACGCTTTATAATCCACCAACTCTTCGGGTAAAAGGTCGTATCTTAATTTAATAGCCTTGAGATCGTAAAGAATTGTCTCGGAAATTCCTTTTTTTAAAGCCAAAACCGAAACGTTGGAATCAACCAATTGAAGCAAATCCAAATCGCCGCTTAAAATAATTATTTCAATATTCGGTTTCTCTTTTTTTATTTTCTGGGCAATCGCGCCGATAATGTCGTCAGCCTCATAGCCGGATTTTTCCAAAACCGGAATAGAAAAAGCCCTTAAAACATCTTTCACGACGACGAACTGGGATTCCAAATCCGATGGCGTAGGGGGTCTTTGAGCTTTGTATTCTTTATATTCTTCGTGCCGAAAAGTCGGCTCCGGCCTGTCAAAAGCCGCGACCAGATAATCCGGTCTCATCTCTTTAATAATTTTAATCAAAAGACTGGAAAAACCGTAAACCGCGCCGACCACTTCGCCTTTTTTAGTAATCAAAGGCGGCAAGGCGTGATAGGCCCGATGAATCAGGGCGTGAGAATCAATTAGAATTAATTTAGGCATAGCGATTTTATTTTATTAAAAAAGAAATCTCTCTCTTTAATTTTCCAATTATTTTAAATTTAATCCAAATCGCGTCTTGGGGCAGAATTTTTTTGACCCGGCCCGGCCATTCAATAACAATAATATTTTTCGGCTCTTTGAAAATAGTTTCAAAATCCAAATTTAAAAGATCAGTTTCTCCTTTTAAGCGATAACTGTCAATGTGATAAAAACAGCCTTGAAATTTCCCTAACTGGTGCGGCCTCATCAAAATAAAAGTCGGAGAAAGAACTCGCCCTTTCACTTTTAACCCCTTGGCCAACCCTTGCGTAAAAATAGTTTTACCGCTGCCTAAATTGCCCTCCAGGGCGATTACCCGAGCAGTTCGGCGGCCTTTTTCTTTGCGTATTGCTTGGCCTAAAATAAAAGCGATTTTTTGAGTCTCTTTCGCGTTTTGGGAAATAATTTTTAAACGCATAATTAATTTTATCAGATTTATTTATAATAAAAAAAGGGATAATCAATTTCAAACTTTACTGAACTGATTTGACGGCCGTCCAATTAGTTTAGTAAGCGTATCGCTTATCCACTTGACGGCTTAAAAATCCGGCGTTAGTGTAGGACGCAAAGATGGAAACTCAAGAAAAACTCATTATCAAATTAGGCGCCAATATGCCGATAATTGATAAAGTCCGCTATGAAAAAGAAGGCGAGTGCCTGATGCTTTATCTCGATCAAGAAGAAAACTCTTTAATTTCTCAACCTTTACTTCGTCTTTTCGGCCGAATCGCCTCCCGCGCTTCCTATCACCCGCAAAAAAAATTCTTTTTTTCAATTTTAAAAAACGAAGATTTTCAAAAAACCAACACCGGACCCTCTCATCTGGTTGAAATTTTTAAAAAATTTTCCAACGTTATCCCGGCCAAGACTCAGCTGGTTGTCTACGAAACCGCCAAAAAAGAACCCAGAGGATTTATTCAAGCTGAAAATAAAAATATTGTTGATCAATTTTTGAAAATCGGAAAAATCAGCCGCTTGGACGAAATAAAAACTGAAAGCAGGGAAACGGCTTTTTTTCAAAGCCGAACCGGCGATTTAAAAGAAACCGCGATCAGGCTTTTTAGCTTGTTAAAGTAGCGCCTTTAAAGTAAAATAATTATAAGACCTTTTGTAAAATAATTCTTTCTACTGCAATCTTCAAATTTCGGCTACAAATTATTCAGAGCTCCTCAACGTATTTTAATTAAAATACGCTTCGTCGCTCTTCATAATTTTCGCTCGAAATTTGCGAATTTCGTTACGAAAAATTATTTTGCAAAAGGTCTTTAGAAAAAAGTCTAATAATCCAATCAGGATTTATGGTTACTTTTTCCGACAAAACACAACAAGAAAAACTGGCGACCTTGCGCCTGGGAGCCGAGGAAAGAGAAGCTGAAAGAAAAGCCGCTAAAAGCGGCGCCAATTACGCCAATCTCGCAATATTGGCCCCGGGCCCCGAGGCCATCGGTCTTATTCCTGAAGATAAATCGCGGCGAGGCTATCTGGCCGTCATCGGCAAAACTGCCAAAAATTTAAAAATAGCCGTTTTTGATCCGGAAAACGCCGAAACAAAAATAATTATTTCCGAACTTAAAAATCAAGGATACGCCATTCAACTTTTAGTCGTTTCTTTGACCAGTCTCAATAAAGCTTGGCGGGTTTACGAAAGAATCAGAAAACCCGTTGAAAGCATCACCGGAAAAATTATCATTCATAAAGAAGAACTGGAAGAATTCAAAACAAAAATCAATAATCTTGAAGTTTTAGAAAAAAAATTTAAAACTCTCGAGGGATTTCAACTCGTTAAAATACTGGAATTCGCTTTCGCCGGCGCGGTCACTTTAAACGCTTCGGATATCCATTTTGAAGCCCAGGAAAAAGAAGTGCGGTTAAGGCTTCGCATCGACGGCTCTTTGCAGGATATTTTCTTTTTTAATCCCAAAATTTACAATCAAATCCTTTCCAGAATAAAGCTTTTGGCCGGTTTAAAAATCAATATTCGGGACCGGGCTCAAGACGGCCGTTTCACCATTTTGCTGGCTGACGAATCCGTGGAAGTCAGAGTCGCGCTAGCTCCGGGCGCCTGGGGCGAAAACATCGTCTTGAGAATTTTAAATCCCAAAGCGATAAATGTCGAATTAAACGAACTGGGTTTTCGTCCCGACGCCTTGAAAACATTTGAGAGAGAAATAGTCAAACCCAACGGCATGATTGTTATGACCGGGCCGACCGGTTCGGGAAAAACCACCACGCTCTACGCTTTTTTAAAAAGAGTCTATTCGCCGGAAATGAAAATCATCACAGTTGAAGATCCGGTGGAATACCATTTGGCCGGCATCACTCAAACTCAAGTCGCGCCGGACAAAGGTTACACTTTCGCCACGGCTCTGCGCTCAATTTTACGCCAAGACCCGGACGTGATTTTAATCGGCGAAATGCGGGATAAAGAAACGGCTGAAATCGCTCTGCAATCCGCCCTGACTGGCCATCTGGTTTTTTCCACTCTGCATACCAATGACGCGGCCGGCACCATTCCCCGCTTGATTGAAATGGACATGAATCCGGCCATTATTGCCGCGGCTTTCAATCTTGCCGTTGCCCAACGTCTGGTCCGCAAACTCTGCCAAGAATGCAAAAAAGAAGATAAATTGACTCAAGAAGAATTAAAAAAAATCAAAACGATTCTCAAAAACGTTCCGGCTAATTTTCTCTCCCAACCTTTAAACGCCCAAACAAAAATATTCCGGGAGACTGGCTGCCCGGAATGCAATAACACGGGATATAAGGGCCGAGTAGCCATAGTGGAAATTCTGGAAATGAACGAGAAAATGAAAAATTTGATTCTCTCTTCCCCTTCCCAATTCGCCATTCAAGATTTGGCCATCAAAAAAGGAATGATCACTTTAAAACAAGACGGATTTTTGAAAATACTTCAAGGATTAACTTCAATCAATGAAGTAGAAAGCGTGGTCGGTTGAATTATGATCCCATCAATCTCTAGGCAAGACTCCGAAGTCTCTCGGAGTTAAAGATTTTCCCGAGGAATAATCGCGCCGCGGCCCAATTACCCAAAACTAAGAAAAATCCCTTTAAGTCATGGTAATGCCTTAATTGCCTAGAGGTTGATGAGAGCATAATTGATGCTTATATATTGTATATGAAAGACGAAGATTTGTCAAGACCTAAAGAAAAAGAGGTTAAAGATAAAGAAATAGATCTGGCTTTACGGCCCAAAAGCTGGAACGATTTTATTGGCCAAAAAAAAATAAAAGAAAACGTCAAAATTCTGACCGAGGCGGCCAAAAAAAGGAATGAAACCATTGAGCACGTGCTTTTATACGGCCCGCCCGGGTTGGGCAAAACAACTTTGGCTCATTTAATCGCCAAAGAAATGTCCGCTCTCTGCCGAGTGACTTCCGGTCCGGCTATTGAACGCGGCGGGGATCTGGCCGCTATTTTAACCAATCTGGAACCCAATGAAATTCTTTTTATTGACGAGGCTCATCGTTTAAATAAACTGGTTGAAGAAATTCTTTATCCGGCCATGGAAAGCCGTCATTTAAATATCATTATCGGCAAAGGCCCGGGCGCCCGAAGTATCCAACTCGACCTTCCTCCTTTTACATTAGTGGCGGCAACGACCCGAATCGATCTTTTATCCGGCCCTTTAAGATCGCGCTTCGGCGTCACTTTTCGCCTTGGTTTTTATGAAATAGAAGATATTGAAAATATTATCGCCCGATCGGCTAAAATTTTAAACGTCAATGTCTCAAAAGAAGCGAAGAATATCATTGCCAAATCCAGCCGCGCCACCCCCAGAACCGCCAACCGCCTGCTCAAACGATCTCGCGATTTCGCGCAAGTAAAAAATTTAAATATTATTGATGAAAACGTCGCTCAAGAAGCCTTAAAAATGCTGGAAATTGACGAAAAAGGGCTTGAGCCGACGGACCGAAAACTTTTGGAAACTATAATTCACCGTTTCAAAGGCGGGCCGGTCGGCTTAAGAGCCCTGGCCGCGGCCACGGCTGAAGAAGAAGACACGATCGCCGATATCTACGAACCTTTTTTACTTCAGCGCGGTTTTATTGAAAGAACTCCCAAGGGCCGATTAGCTACCACAATGGCCTACAAACATCTGGGACTAAATTCTCTCACTGATCAAGAAAGACAAAATAAATTGCTGTAATAAATATGCTGCTGCCACTTTTAATCTATATTTTTATTCTCGGAATTTACGCGGTTTTTTTCTCTCTTAATGTCTGGCATTTAAAAAAATTCGCCGTCAAAGGCGATTCCATCGTCAATAAAGTAATTTTTATTTTCTCAATTATCTCTATTGTCTCTATCTTGATATCAATTTTTGCTTTTTTAAATATCCCTTGGAGTGAAATTTTCAACGCGTAATTTTAAAACTATTTAGAAATTAGAAATTGAAAATTAAAATTTTTTATGATAGATATTCCTTCCGATGAAAAAATACTTTTGATCTCCAGACGGCATTATTTCACGATATACGCAAAACTGGCCGTTTTAGTTGTTTTAATTTTTATGCCGATTTTTATCTGGCTGATAATTAAATCCCTTCCTCTTGAAACAGGGGGGATATTTCTCAAATTTTTTTTCTTGTCTTCATCTCTTTATGCTCTTTTTTTGATTGGAACAGCTTTTTTTATTATCTTTGATTATCTTTTAGATTACCTGGTTCTTACTAATGAAAGAATTTTAGAAGTTGAGCAAAAAGGATATTTTAATCAAGAAACTCACGAATTTCGCCTTTCAACTATTCAGAATATCAATATCGAGATTAACGGTTTTATCGCCACCTGGCTTGACTTTGGCGATTTAAAAATTTATACTGCCGCTGAAAAAGAGCCTTTTATTTTCAATTCAATTCCTCATCCAAATGAAGTCAAAAAAATTATCAATTATTGGTGGGAAGAGGCGCTAAAAACTAAACACTAAAAAATGTCCGGGCATTCTAAGTGGTCTCAAATTAAACATAAAAAAGGCATAGCTGATCAAAAAAGAGGTCAGCTATTTTCCAAACTTTCAAAAAACATCATTCTGGCGGTCAAAGAAAAAGGAGATAACCCAAACATTAACTATCAGCTGAAATTGGCGATTGAAAAAGCCAAAACCTTCAATATGCCCAATGATTCGATTGACCGGGCGATTAAAAAAGCCTCCCTGCCGACAAGGCAGGGAGTGGGCGAAAAAGAAACGTCTAATTTTGAAGAAGTAATCTATGAAGCTTACGGACCGGGAGGAACGGCTCTAATGCTGGAAGCGATCACGGATAACCGCAATAGAACCGTGGCAGAAATCAAACACATTCTTTCCCAATACGAAGGCAAGTTGGCCGAGCCGGGATCGGTTTCCTGGATGTTTGAAAAAAGGGCCGTTATTGAAATTAAAAAAAATAAAATTGACGAAAACAAGGAATTGGATATTATCGAGGCCGGAGCCGAAGATTTAGAATCGCACGAAGAAAAAATTGACGTTTACGCGAAACCGGAAAATCTTGAAAATATAAAAAACAGGCTTATTAAAAAAGGGGTTGAAATAATCTCGGCTTCGATTGATTTGGTGGCTAAAAATCCCGTTCAAATAACTAATCAGGCGGCAAAAAAGAAAATTGAAGAGCTTTTTGAAGCCTTAGACGATCAGGAAGACGTTCAGGAAATATATTCAAACATAAAAAATTGAATAATATTATAGGCCTCTTGCGAAATATTTTTTTAAAATAAGCGAAAGGGATTTTTAAAGACGATTTTCAAAAACCCCTTTCTTTCGCTTATAATAATTAAAGAAGTTATTCTAAAAATTTTTAAGGTCGAGGCTCTTTAATCAAATTATATAATCCGCCGAGGGTGCCTAAAAAATTTTAGAATGACTTCTTGTTATTATTCCGAAAAATTATTTCGTAAAAAAGTTTTATGATTATTTTAGGAATTGATCCAGGAATCGCCCGGTTGGGATACGGCATTATATTAAAAAATAACAGTCGAATCTCCTGCCTGGATTATGGCTGTTTGGAAACCGCCAAAACGCTCGCGCAATCGGAGCGGCTAATGATTCTCCATGATTCCCTTTCAAAAATTATTCAAAAACAAAATCCAAATTTTTTGGCCATTGAGCGGCTTTTTTTTGCCAAAAACGCAAAAACCGCTTTGAATATCGCCGAAATCAGAGGAGTTATTTTACTTTTGGCCCAAAAAATGAATTTAAAAATAAAAGAAGTGACGCCGATTCAAGTCAAGCAATCCTTGACTTCTTACGGCCGAGCCGATAAAAAACAAGTTAGCCTTATGGTTCAAAAATTACTGAATTTAAAAAAAATCCCAAAGCCGGATGACGCCGCCGACGCTTTAGCCATAGCCATCGCGGCTTGGGCTTGACCCCGTAAGACAACTTCGAATGCTGTCTAAAATTTCATCTTTTAGATATTAAATCTGCTCTAATTATTCAGTTTTAATAATTTTTTAAACATTTAAAATAACGACAGCAAGAAATTTTTTCGAAGTTGCTCTACGGGGCTTGACAAGACAAAAACAATAAAAATATAATCAGGGGAGCAGGATTCAAATCCCGCTCCCCTGAGACAATCTTAAAAATAATCTTTAAAACCCAAAGGTCGAATATGTGTCTTAAAAAAAATAAGAACGAGGTCATCTCTAATTTATAATGCTTGAAGAATCAATAGGTTCTTACAATCGCTACCGTCTTCAAAACGACGACGCTACGGGATATCCCAGCGATGATAAAACCGAACTGGACCCTGACGCCGATATAGACGAAAAAAAAACGCCGGAAGAAACAGAAGAAAATTTTGAAGAAGAAGAGGAAGAAGAAGGATATTAAGATATAGAATATAGATATTCCCCTCATTGACGCGCCCAGAATTTTTATCCGCCCATTTTTAGCGGGTGAAAAAATTTAAAAGGGCAAAATGAGGGGAATTATTTTTTCAATGAAATCGATATTAAAATTTATTTTTGTTTTCTTTTTGTTTTTTATTTTTACCTCAGCAGTCTCCTTGGCGGGGGTCTTTTTGTATTTTCGCCGCGATCTTCCCGATCCGACCCAAATAAGCAAAATAGCGCTTCATGAATCCACAAAAATTTATGATCGCTCCGGCGAGCAAATTCTTTATGAAATCCACGGCGAAGAAAAGCGAACCGTTATTTCGCGGGATGAAATTCCTTCCTATGTCAAAGCGGCGACGGTAGTCGCCGAAGACGCGAATTTCTGGAATCATTCCGGTTTTTCCGTCAAATCCATTTTGCGGGCTTTAGTAGTTAATATTTTGGAAGGTAAATTTACCCAGGGAGGATCGACTATCACCCAGCAACTGGTTAAAAACGCTTTTTTGGGACGGCAGAAAACCATCGCCAGAAAAATCAAAGAAGTAATGCTTGCTTACGAAATTGAAAAAAATTTTTCCAAAGAAGAAATACTGGAACTTTATTTGAATCAAATATCTTACGGATCCAACGCCTACGGCATTGAAGCGGCGGCTGAAACTTTTTTCGGGAAAAAGACCGAATCTCTTTCTGTTTCAGAAGCGGCTTTACTGGCAAGCCTGCCAAAAGCGCCAACTTACTATTCGCCTTACGGCTCTAATTTTAAGGAACTAAAAAATCGGCAGGAATTTATTTTGGAAAGGATGAAAGAATTCGGATATATCAATGAGGAGGATTACCGAAAAAACAGCGCGATCAAAATAAATTTTTTGCCTCAAAGAGAAAAAATTCAGGCCCCTCATTTTATTATGTATGTGCGCGATTATTTGACCGAGCGTTACGGCGAAAATTTTCTTGAACAAGGCGGTCTTAAAGTTCACACGACCATTGATACTGACCTTCAAAAAATAGCCGAAAAAACAATCAAAGAAGGGGCGGCTCAGAACGAAAAATTATTTAAAGCTAAAAACGCCGCCTTGACGGCCATCGATCCAAAAACCGGCCAAATTTTGGCTATGGTCGGCTCTCGTGATTATTTTGATTTAAAAAATGAAGGAAATTTTAATGTGGCCACTGCTAACCGTCAGCCCGGTTCGGCCTTCAAGCCGTTCGCTTACACTCTGGCTTTTAAAAAAGGATTAAGGCCGGAAACAACTCTTTTTGATGTTTTTACCGAATTTAATCCCCTCTGCGACTCGGACGGTAAACCAAAAGAAGGAGTTTTAATTAGCCAAGAAAAATGTTATCATCCTCAAAATTACGATGAAAAATATCGGGGACCTATTTCTCTCCGAGAAGCCCTAGCTCAATCAATCAACGTTCCAGCGGTCAAAACTCTCTACATCGCCGGCATTAATAAAACCATTAATCTGGCTCAAGATATGGGGATTACCACTTTAAAAAATCGGGACCGCTACGGCCTATCTTTAGTTTTAGGAGGCGGAGAAGTAAAACTGATTGATTTGGTGGCCGCTTACGGCGTTTTTGCCAATGACGGCTCCAAACATCCTAAAACCGCTATTTTAAAAATAGAAGATAAAAACGGAAATATCATAGAAGAATATAAAAATAATTCTTTTCAAATAATTGATCCGGAAATTGCTCGAACCATCTCCGATATCCTTTCCGACAACAACGCCCGAACGCCTATTTTTGGACCGGCTAGCCCTCTTTATTTCGAAGACCGCCAAGTGGCGGCTAAAACCGGCACCTCCCAAGACTACCGCGACGCTTGGACTGTCGGCTACACGCCGGAAATAGTTGTCGGAGTTTGGGTTGGAAATAATGACAACAGTCCCTTGGTTAAAAGCGGAGGAGGAGCTATGGCCGCCGCTCCAATTTGGCATAATTTTTTAAAAGAAGTCTTAAAAGACAAGCAAACCACTTTTTTACCTAAGCCAATGGAAAAAGAAATTCAAAAGCCAATTCTTTCCGGCTCCTATCAAAACATCAAAAAAATATCCATCGATACTATTTCCGGACTTATAGCAACATCCTTAACTCCTCCGGAATTTATAGAAGAACGCGCCTATCAAGACGAACCTCATTCAATTCTTTATTTTATAAATAAAGATGATATTTTAGGCCCAGTTCAGGAAAATCCATCACAAGATTCGCAATTTGAGAATTGGGAAGCGGGAATTAAAAAATGGCTGGCTTCTCGAGGAGGATTTATTATTAATCTTCCTCCTCAAGACTTCGATAATATTCACACGGAAGAAAATAGGCCTAAAATTATTTCAGTTTCTCCTTTTTCAAATTCTCGCTTTTTTGGCGGAATAAACATTCCAATCTCGGTCGCGGTTGAATCTCTATTTGAAATTTCTAAAATTGATTTTTTCGCCAACGGAGAAATTTTCGAGTCATTAAAAAATTCGCCTTGGCAGGCAAATTTTCAAGGACCGGCCGGCCAATATTTAATTCAAATCAGAATATTTGATAAATTCGGCAATCAAGCGGAAGCATCTTTAACTTTATTTATTGATTCCTAATTGGCATCAAAAGATAAAAATAATCGGCTTTATTTAATGAATTCAAATAAGACGGGCCGGAATTTCCATTTAAAGAAAAAATAATTTTATTTTCTTCTAAATTATCAAGACCATCTAAAAGATAACGATAATTAAAAACAACTTCTTCTGTTTTTCCTTGAATTTGAGCTGAAATAACGGATTTATTTGTTCCTAAATTATTTTCTTCAGCTTTTATTTCTAGATTTTCTTTATCATTTAAAGGATTAATTTTTATTTCACCAAGACGGGCGGAAAATAGACCGACTAATTTAATATTTTTTAAAAAATCGTTTTTATCAAGAAATATTTTTGTTTCAAAATTATTGGGAATTATTTTTTCGTAATCGGGAAATTTCCCTTCAATTAGTCTGGAAATAATTTCCGACTGTTCAAAAATAAATACCGCCTGATTTTCTCCTATATTAATTTCAACGTCAAAATCTTTGTCAGAACTTAATCTAATAATTTCCAGCGCGGTTCTAAAAGGAATAATGAAAGAAATTTCTTCATTTTCATTCTCTTTTTTTTCAATACTGACGGCCAGACGAAAACTATCCGTAGCCACAAATTTAATTTCCTTTTTTTTATTATCCACTAAAATTCCCGAAAGAACGGAATTAATAGTGCTTTCACTAACGACTTTTATAACCCGCGAAAGATGTTTTTTTAAAATTTTTTGATTAATTTTTATTTTATTTTCACTTTTTATTTTAGGAATTAAAGGAAATTCTTTCGGGTTAATAGTATTAATTTGAGCCTGATAATTATCTGTTTTAACTATTAATAAATTATCTTTAAATCTAAGGTTTATTTTATCATCGGACAGACCGGAAATAATACCGGAAATAATTTTCGCCGGAATAGTCGTTTCTCCTTCCTCATTTATTTTTCCCGGCACCCAGCTGGAAATAGCGATTTCGAGATTAGTAGCGGTAATCTTCAATCTTCCTTTTTCGGTTTTAAAATAAAGATTATTTAAAATCGGAAGAGAAAAATTTTTTCCAATAATTTTTTCCGTTTGATTTATCGCTTTTAATAAATTTTCTCGCAAACAAATTATTTCCATTATAATTAAATTTTATTATTATTATTAATTAAATTTATTATTATTAAGATGACTTTTTATTTATTTTTTTCCAAAAATGCTTTTTATTAGCTAATTTTTAATATGTTATTCAGTGAATAATATATATTTTAATTGTGGATATTTTTAAAAATAATTTTTTAAAAATAATTTTCAACTATTTATTCAATATTTTTTCCACAATTTATTCCTAGTTATTTAAACGTTCGCGAATTATCCCAATTTCCTGTTTTATTGTTTCATTTGTTTTAATTAAATCATTAATTTTTTCGCAAGCGTAAATAACTGTCGTGTGATCGCGATTGCCAAATTTTTTTCCGATATACGGGAAAGAAGACTTTAAATCTTCTCTTAAAAGATACATCGCGACTTGCCGGGGTTTAACAATTTCTTTTTGTCGGTTTTTAGCTATTAAATCTTTTTCCTCAATATCATAAAAATTAGCCACTGTTTTTATTATTTGCTTAATGTTAAAAATTTTTTTAGGAGTTTTTATCACTTCATTAAGTATTCTAATAGCTTCTTCTTCGGTGGGTTCTTTTTTAGTTAGACGAGTAAAAGCGATTAGTCGTGTTAGGCAGCCTTCAATTTCTCTAATATTTTGAGTAATAGCGTTGGCGATATAAATTAAAATATTTTCATTTATTTTAAAATTATGAGCCGCGACTTTCGTTTTTAAAATAGCGAGACGCGTTTCAAAATCCGGATATCCGATATCCGCGATCATTCCACCGGAAAAACGCGACCGCAGACGGTCTTCGAGCGTGGCAATAGATTTAGGAGGTCGATCCGAGGAAAGAATAATTTGTTTATTTTTTTCGTATAAAGTATTAAAAAGATGAAAAAATTCTTCTTGAGTTTTTTCTCTACCGACTAAAAATTGAATATCATCGACAATTAAAATATCGGTTTTACGATAGTTATTTTTTAATTGATTCATTGTGTGGTTTTGAATAGCGGTTACCACTTCTTCGGTAAATTTTTCCGAAGTGACGTATTTTACTCTTAATTTCTCTTTTTTTTGGGCTTCATTGCCGATTGCCTGCAAAAGATGAGTTTTGCCAAGCCCCACTCCTCCATAAATAAACAAAGGATTGTAGGTCTGACCGGGATTTTTAGCCACGCTTAAGGCCGCCGCGTGCGCCAGTTCGTTGGAAGATCCGACAATAAAAGTATCAAACATATAGCGTTGATTAAGATTTGTTTCTGGATTGATTTCAATTTCAGCGAGACTAAGTTGCTCTTTTAATAAGGCTGTTTCATTGATTTTTTTAGTTTTTTCTTTTTCCGGAGCGGCGGTATTTTTATTTTCCGCATTGGCGTTGATAATATAATCAATTTTATTGATTTCCGAAATTAATTTTTTTAAAGCTTGGAAAATAAATTTATGATATTTATTTTCCAGCCATTCTTTTGAAAAATGATTAGGCACGCTAATCACCACTACTCCTTCTTTAATGGAATCAATGGAAGTATTTTTAAGCCAAGTTAAAAAATTCGCTTTTGAAATATTAAGCTCTATTTCGCCAAGGGCCGCTTGCCATAATTCTTCTTTTGAAAATATTTTTTCGTCCCCCATATTTTTATAATAAGCTGTGAATATATATAGTCAAGAATAAATTTAGTGAATAAAGTGTGGATTGATTGTTGATGAATTTAATGCTAGGCTAATCTTAATTAAATAATTAAAATATGTCCATTACTTATCAGCCTAAAAAGAAAAAACGTAAAAAGACGCACGGATTTTTAAAAAGAAAAAGCCGGGCCGGGGGTAAAAAAGTTTTAAAACGCCGCCAGAAAAAAGGGCGCTGGAATATCACGGTTTAAATGTTAGCTCGACGCAATCGGATAACTGAAAAAAAAGATTTTGATAATGTTTTTCAGCGCGGTCGGATTTTTAAGAGCGGCTTTTTAATTTTAAGATATTCGCCGAATTATCTGCCGGAAAGCCGATTTGGTTTTATTATTTCAACCAAAGTGTCTAAAAAATCAACTTTAAGGAATCGCTTAAAAAGAAAGATGAGAGAAGCGGCTCGGGCGATTCTTAAATCATCCGCATTTTCAAAAAGTTTCGATATTGTGATTAGCTTGACTCCGGAAGCGGCCAAAGCAAATTTTAAAGATATTCAAAAAACTTTTGAATTAATTTTAAAACAAAATAACATCATTAATTAATAATAAAAATGTCTTCATTATTCAATAATTTTCTTTTTCTGCCGCTATTTAATTTATTAATATTTTTTTACGACCTTGTTCCCGATATTGGCGTGGCAATTATTTTACTGACAATTTTTGTCCGTTTGATTCTTTATCCTCTTTCTCAAAAAGCGTTAAAGTCACAAAGAGAAATGACTTTGCTGCAGCCGAAAATTAAGGAAATTCAAAAAAATTTTAAAGAAAGCAAAGAAGAACAAAGCCGGGCATTGCTCAATCTTTATCGAGAACATCGAGTTAATCCTTTTTCCGGTTTTTTAACTATTTTGATTCAAATTCCGGTTTTATTCGCTCTTTTGAAGGTTTTTCGCGTCGGACTTGATCAGTCTTCTTTAAATTTTTTGTACGATTTCGTGAAAAATCCGGGTCAAATCAATCCCCTTTTTCTCGGCTTTATTGATTTGAGTCAGACTCGCAATATAGCGCTCGCGGCTTTAGCCGGCGTTTCTCAATTTTGGCAGTCAAAAATGATGTTGCCGAAAGATCAAAAAACCACCAGCCCCGGCGATCTTTCCAATATATTAAACAAACAGATGGTCTATGTTTTTCCGGCCCTGATCGGCTTTATTTCTTTATCTTGGCCAGCGGCTATTGCTCTTTACTGGACAACTTTTAATCTCTTTGCTATTTTACAGCAGTATCTGTCCTTACGGTTTCCTTATAAAGAAAAACACGTCAATAATCAGAATCTAGAATCTAAAATACAGAAGAATTGAATTTAGTTTTATCCCGTACGAAGTCGCGATCGCTTCTTCTCGGGATATACGCGAATATTATAAATTTGAAATTATAAAAAATTAATACAAGCGGATTGCGTCTTTCGATCGCGATCTGCATCGTGCGAGATGAACGAAGACCAATTAAAAAATTTAATCAGAGAATTTATCAATGTTTTGGGCTTTGAGCATACGATTGAATTATCTCAAGACGCCGATAAAAATAAATATAATATTTTTATCGGCGATCTCGATCGCTGGACAAATAATAAGCCGGAAGTTTTGGCGGCTTTTAATCACCTGATTTATCTGGTGATTCGGAAACGGATGGGCGAAGCTCCTTCATTTATAATTGACGTGAATAATTGGCGCGAATTCAGAGAGAAAGAGATTAAAGAAATGGTTTTGGAAAAAGCGAAAGAAGCGCGCTTTTTTAAAAAAGTCGTTGCTTTGCCTTCAATGTCCGCTTATGAGAGAAGAACGGCTCATTTGGCGCTGGCCGGAGAAGTTGATTTGACAACCGAAAGCGAAGGAAATGAGCCGGAGCGTTATGTTATTATTAAACCCGTGATTAAAGTTTAATTGAGTAAGGCTTGTCGTCCAAATTATTTATAAAGAATAAAAAGTCTTCTGACGAATTTAAAAGAGGTTTGACAATATCGAAAGACGGACGTTCAAAGCCGTTTATTATTTCGCTAAATTCCGCTGTTTCCAGGTTGATTTTAAATAAAGAATCATTGGTTCTCAATATTCCTTTATAGTAATCATCCGGCAATATTGAAGATTTCAGTTCAGACGGAACGGCGCAAAAAATTTCTCGATTAGATTTCGAAAAAACGCATTTGGAAGCGAAAGTGCCGATAGCCAGGCTTTTCGCTTCTCTTGTGCTTAAATCCAGAAGATTAAGAGAAAGGCCGCCGCCGGCTTGATTAGTTTTTGAATAAATCATTTTTGAGAAATCAGAAGAGGTAATAGCTTCCAGTCCGAATAAATTATCAACAATCAAATCCGGTTGCTTTTTTTCCGCGTTAAAACTTAAAATACTGCTTGAGGCCAGACCTGAGGCCGGTTCAGCCATTAAAATCATATTGGCGTTGGTCCAGGAGAGATTTATTTTATCCAGGTTAAGTTCCGCGACTGTTTTAGCGTTTATGGCGTCCGCGTCGGTAATAACCAGTTTATTTTTTTGGCCGTCAGTTAAATAGAGAGCGATTTTTTTCCCGTCTGGTGAAACGGCGATTGATTTAATCCCGTTTGGCAGAAGATTTTTTGTCCCAGAAACAAGGTTGTAGATTGAATATTTTATTTGGTTATTTTCTTTCTCCGCCAAAACAATTTTTTCATTGTCGGAAAGCGGCAGGATATTGACAACATCGGCCAGTTGATCGCGAGAAATTCTTTTTGGTTCGGCGCCGTCAGGGCTGGTTTCGAAAATGAAGCCGGTTTCTTTATCCCAGAATCGCGGCCGATCATTGACTATATGCAAAGCGCCGGCCGGATTTTCGCTCAAAGCGCGAACCTTTTCTTTAGAAACCGTTGGAAGAGTCGGTTCTTCGGGGATAATAAACCCCCCTCCTGAAGGCGCGGGCGTTGGTAATGGGCCGGGCCGGCGCAAAAAAACTGTCAGGATTAAAATAATAGTTATTATTATCAAAATCACCGCCGATATTAAAATTATTAGATTGCGTCTAGACATAAATTATTTTTTTAAATCACTTTTTCTTCAGCTTGGACTAATTGCTCTTTGGCTTTTTGAATCGCCAGTAGTTGAGAAGGATCCGATGTGATAATTTGATCTTCGGCGTAGGAGGCGATTACTTTTATAGCCGCGTGCTTGAGTCCGGCAAAAAATATTCCTTCCCCGACGTTTGATTCCAGCAGCAGGAATTTTTCTTCATCCGTCAGATTAAATGTTTTAACAACCGTTTCAATCGTGGCCGGCGATTGTTTTAACAAAAGTTGCATAGAGGAATTGGTGACAATGGGCTTACCGTAAGGGCTATTCATAAGATCCGCCACGTCTTGCGTGATAATGGTAAGTCCC
Organism: Parcubacteria group bacterium; assembly: GCA_016188775.1. Classification (GTDB taxonomy): domain Bacteria; phylum Patescibacteriota; class Minisyncoccia; order JACPHC01; family JACPHC01; genus JACPHC01. The sequence continues at coordinate 15,724 of JACPHC010000006.1, read as the reverse complement.
AAATAATACTTCCTTCCTCTTTTGGCAATCCCAAAAAGGAAAGAAGCGCCGTCTTCATGTTTCATTAAAACCCAGGCTTCATCCACTATTAAAATTCGTTTTTTAATTTCCCGACGGATTTCGTTCCAGATGAAATGGAGAATAATATACATCGCGATTGGACGGAGCTCGTCTTCCATATCCCGAATAGAAAAAACAACCAGGCGGTTGCCGATATCAACATTGGACGGCTGATTAAGAAATCCGGCGTAACTGCCTCGGGTGTATTTTTCCAGTCTCGTGGCTAAATTTTTTCCGCCTTCCAGGCTTTCTAAAACTGTTTGAAGATCGGACATCAAAGGCGGCTCGGCGTTGGAAAAATCGCTTTCCACGGTAATGTTTCGCGCGGCGTAAGTTTCAGTGATGGCCCGGTCAATCAAGCCGTCTTCTTCCGGGCTCAGGCCGCCCAGCATAATGCGAAGCAGGCCGACCAGATTAATAATATTGGATCTTAAAACATCAGCCGGATTTTCGTCCGATCGCGGTCTTGGCAGATCAAAAGGATTAATATGATGTTTAGACGTCAGAGATATGCGAAAAAAACTTCCTCCGACTGTCTGGGATAGATATTCGTATTCATTTTCCGGATCTAAAATCATCACGTCCGAGCCCAGCATCATTGCTCGCAAAACTTCTAGTTTGGTGGTGTAAGATTTGCCCGCGCCCGAGGTGGCAAAAATCAGAGAGTTGTAATTAGGCAAAGAAAACCGGTCAAAAATTATCAGGCTGTTATTGTGCCGGTTGATGCCGTAAAGTATGCCTTTATTGGAAGTTAGGTCAAAAGAAACAAAAGGAAAAGCGCTGGAAATGGTGTCGGTGTTCATAGGCATAGTGATTTGGAGTTGGTCGTCATTGGTTGGCAGAGCTGAATTAAATCCTTCTTCCTGCTGATAAGTGGCTGTTTTGGTCATTATCAGTCGGCCTTCCAGCATTGTCCGAATTTCATTTTCTGTTTTTTCCAATTCTTCCAAAGATTCTCCCCATAAAGTAAAATAAAGTCCAAATTTAAAAAGTTTTTCCGTGGCCTGCGACAACCGATCCCTTAATTCTTCAATGTTGGCAATGGCGGCTTCCAGCACCGGATCCCGGGTTTGGCCTTTTTCTTCCCGAGCCATTAATTGGGATTCGACTTGGGCGGCTTTTTTGCGGAGGTTTTTTAAAACTATAGCGGTGTCAACCGGGTGAAAAAATAAAGAAACATCCAAAATTTTATCCAGATTTATAATCGGCGAAAGCCAATTCGTGGTTAAAAATTTTGGGTAGGAAATAACAAAAAAAGTGCGGGCGATTTTGCCGCCGATTTTTATAAAATTGGCGTTAACTTCCAGAGCCGAAGGGGCGATAATATCTTTGATTGAAACCGTTCCTTCAGTTAGGATTGTTTCAGTATTATTAGTCATGGTTCAAATTTTAATTGTGAGATTTGATAGCATTATTATGCATTCGCCAAATATCCTATAAGTAACTATTACTATTCTCAAATCAAATAAATAATTTGTTTGTCATTATGAGGAGGCATAAGCCGACGAAGTAATCTCAATTGTCGAGAGATTGCTTCGGCGATTTAATCGCCTCGCAATGACTTCGATTGTAGAATATTTTTATTATATGTCCATTCATTACTCCGGTATTTCTCTCGGTTTTTGTTTGACTTCGCCGGGATTATAAATTTCATAAAAAAGTTCCGTCAGGCTGTCGGCGTCGAGCGAAATGGTCCGAGTGCCGGTCCTGGTCAGCCCGGCCGCCACCTGATCCATTCTTTGATCCAGCTGGTTTTTATAAGCCTGGAATTCTTTTTCGGACATTTTAGCCAAGGTTTTGGCCGGAGCAGCCGCGGTTTTGAAAAGGCTCAAAATTCCGCCGGTTTTTTTCGCGCCGGCCAGTAAAGCGAATGGCACCACAACATAAAAACTTTTAGTCATAATCGTTGAGCCTTGGACAAAAGAACGGATAAATTCCGTGTATTCTTGTGTTTGAATTTTCATCAGTTCGTTGTCTTCTTTTCTGGTCGCCTCTTCCAAATAGGAAAGATAAGGAGCGATATCCAATTTGCGGGAATGAACGACAATTTGCAAAGAAAAATCCAAAGTGTTTAGAAAATTTTGGAATTGATAAAGAGTCGCTTGCTGTTCTTCTTCGGTTTTTAGGGCGAAATTTTGAGAAGAGGCGGCTAAAATTCCGCGCATTTGTCCGTCTTTTAAAAACACCACGTTATCGCGGATTTGATCTATTATAACAAATTGTTGAGTCGACGCTTCAGGTTTTGCCATAATTGTCGAAATTTATAATTATAGCGAAATAAATTTCGCTACAATTATGAGCATCCGCCGAAGCTTTTAGCGAAGGCGGGTGCCATACTTTAATTTTAATTTAAATAACAAATTGTCAAAATTTATTTTTTCCCGCCAGAGGCGGATCCGCCTTTGGCGGAAAATATGTTCAATTTCCATTTTTGCTCTTTTAATCTTTTAGTTTGGGGAATAAGTTCTTTTTCCAGAGTGATTTCTTTTGTTCGCGGATGCTGCCACATATAAAGACGGGGCTTGGACAGAAAATTAAAAAAAGATTTTATCATTACGATAAAAGGCCGGCCGCCGGGTTTGTAAAACGCCAGAGCGAAACCGAAAAGCACGGTCGGCCCGCCTAAAAGAATCATAAACGGCAGACTTAAGAAAAATTTTAAAAGAAAAGTAAAGCCTACGGGAGCGGCGATATAAAGAAATTGTTTGAGCGTGAGAGGGCCGATGATTTTATCTTCCACTTCAATGAATTGGGGGACTTGAAATTGCATAGTCTATTAAGGTTGGCACGTTCTACTAGTTGATCTGCTATCAGGGTATTCGCATCGATTGCTTTGGCATTCAGGACCACTGGTGCAGGCTTCGTTAGTTGTTTTTGCTGTGGTAGAAGTACTGACCACGCAAATACCGGCAGAACATTTTAATCCGGAACCGCAACTATTAATATTATCTCCGCAATATTCGCTTTCGACTCTTTGGCCCGTTGGCTTATGACAATTACCGCCAATTATCCCTGTTGATATGCAGGTGAGGCCTGAAAGGCAATCTGAACTATTTTTCACATCGCTGCAGGTTTCATTGAATGATGCTTTAACTTTGCATTTGTTATTAGAGCAAACCTGGTCGCTTGAGCAGTTAACGCCGTTTGTTATCGTGGCAGGGCAAGCGCTGCCTTCAGTTAGACCGACGTATCTACATATACCTTCATTATCAGATTGATAGCCAGAGCAACAACTTGGCGGAGTAAATTCAGATTGTTTTTGTCCGGACGTGCCGCAATATCCTTGAACCGCAGCCGGCCTTTCAAGCTCAGGATTAGTTAAGCTGACTAAATTAGGATTAATGGTGTTTAAGATCAAATAAGCGCCCAGAAGCAAAGCCAGTCCAAAAAGAGCGGCTTGAATATCTTTGCGCGCTTCTTCTTTGGAAGTGACAATTTCCGAAGTCATATATTTGATGCCGCTCCAGACAATCATTGCCAAAGCGGCAATGCCGGAAGCGCCTAAGCCGAGAGTGTAAACATATGCGAGATAATTTCCTAAATCGCTGGTGGCGCCGGCGGGAGTGGTTATGCCTTGCCCAACGGACGGATAGGTCAATTCAACCGCTTGAGCTAAATTAACGAAAAAAACTAAAAATATAACAACAATAATGATTTTTTTCATTGGGAAATTTTTAAATTAAAAGATTCTTCCGTTTGCTGGGCCGGAAAAAAGGTTTTGCTGATTTTAAGCCCAATGGATTTTAAGACCGGAGAGAGCAGTTTTCCTTCCGGAGCCGTTAAATTCAAAATATCCGGTTTTTCCGTTTTCGCTTTTCCTCCGTTTATCGTCCATTCATATTTTAAATTTCCTTTCGGCGAGTTGAAAAAATAAGGTTCAGCTGTTATATCAATAGATTGGCCAATGGACATATTTATTTCTTTATTAATCGCCGTTTCATTATTTAATTTATAAAAGATAATTTCCGGATTGGTGATGGGAATAAAAATATTTTTGGTCGCCAAGAGCGTTTGACTGGAGTCGGTTTTGCGAAGTTCCAGCTTGATATTATAAAGGTCGTCCACCCCTTTTTTAATTTGAAATTTAAAATTATTTTTATTTCGGCCCGAAACTAAAGGCTGATAGTCGTTATCAACAAACCATTTAAAGATGAGATTTTCTTTTTTATCCGTTCCATTTATTGCATCGGCATTGACTTGGACAAATGAATTTAAAGTCGGCAAGGCTCGGCCTTTGTAAAGAGAAGGTATTGAAGAGGGAACCGTCCAAGAAAGAATGATTTGAAGCGGCTGATTAAGTTGAGGTTTTGATTTAGCTACGATAGCCAATGTTAAAAAAGGCATTAACAAAGAAATGAAAATTGTAAGAAAAAATTTTTTCATCCCGTTAAAAATAGAATGCGGGCGCAAAAAGCATCCGAGGCTCTATTTTATTATTTATAAATTTTATTTTTTATATATATCATATTTTAATTACGTATCCGCGATTTTTAACGGGATTAATTTTCTAATTTAAAAGGCGGCGCAAGCGGCGTAAGAAGATTGAATTGAAGCGAGAGCGCCGCTGGCGTCGTTTAATTGTCCGTAAAGAGTTAGGGGATCGGTTGAACTGGATGAGCCGACTTCGCGATTAATATTGTCGGCGCGGTCAAACGTCTCCACGTTTAAATCGGAAATTTTTGAATTATAACTGGAAAAATCATTGGCAGTTTCTGGGCTTATAATCGGCGCTAGACTATTAAGGGCATTATCTTTATTTTGCTGGAGCGTATCTTTGTCAGATTGGGCAATTGTGGTCCCGGCTTGAACATTGGCGTTGCCAATTTCAATAAATGAATCAGCGTTGTCTAAATAAATTTGAAGACTAGTCATTGTCGGATCAATATTATTTAAAGCGTTATCAGCGCTGGTTTTTTCAGTGGTATAATTGCTAAGCGCAGCGTCAATAGGAGTTTGATATTGAGGAGACGAAATTGCTGTCACTGAATTGACGCCTACATTAACAAAAGTATTGCCGAAGAGATCGGTTGTTTGAGCAGTGGCGGTGATAATACGCAAAGTTGTAGCTGGCGTTCCTTTTCCATATTTACTGTCAGTAACATTAACGTCTATAGTTCTTGCCATTTTATCATCAAGAGCAGTGGCATTGGGATAAGTGGCATTGGTAGAAGTTATAATAGTGGTAATTGTTCTGTCAGTAGTATCAGTTGGAAAAACGCAGGACGCGGCTCGACCGCCTTTAACTAAAGCCTCGTTTATAGCGGCCATTTTTCCTTCAGTTTCTAATATATTAATTTCGGTTTGTTGAATTTGGCCGGCCACATCAATTGCGGGAATTAAAGCGTCAGAGACTAATGAAAGTTGTTGTTTTAAACCCGGATTAAGGGATCTTTTAATGCTTTCAACTTGGGCTATATCGGATCTGGTTGTGTCTACTAAAGTAGAGTCATCAACCGCTTCGTCGGAGGGAACAGAGTTAATTGGCGAAGATTCCGTGTTGGTTAAAGCTGTTTGGGCCGCGGCCAATCCTTCCATAACGCCTTTATTAATTAAGGCGTTCAACATCGCTGTAATAAATGGTTGAAAAAAACTGCCTTGCAGTCCTAAAGACGCGGTTAAATCGGATATTGATTGTTGCATTATTTTATTTCCTCCGGTAATAGTTTCATTTAAGGTGCCTGAAACAACTTGCGCCGGAGTTTTAGTTGAACATTGAATTTCACCTTTTATGCGATAAACCGTTTCACCGCCGCTATCAGTGACAGCTTTAGCGACTTGATCCCAGATATTCTCTTGGGTTTTACCGGTTAACGTTCTGACTCCGTTTTTTTCTCCGGTGGGGACATCTATAGAATCAAAGCTCGCGCTGCATTCTTTGACGGAATAATATCCTTGATTGCGGTTTATTTCGTCAAAAGTATTTTTTGTGGATTTGCTCTCTTGGCGCGCCGATTCATCTTGGATCATTAAATAAGAGCTAATGGCGTTATTTTGCGGTTTGGTTAAATGAACCCAAGCGAGCCAGCCGCCGGTTGAAAAATCGTCATAAAAAGAATCAATATTTTCAACTATTTTCGTGAGGGTGCATTGAACTTCATCGTTAAAAGACGAGACTTCCTGCAACGGTATCTGAATATTTAATTTGAACGGCTCGCAGAGTTGATTGCCGGCCAGAGTCGTTAAAATAGAACCGGCCGCTTGGTCTCCGACTTTTTTAATTAATCCTTCAGGATTTTGAACAAAACCCGGCTTGCCGTCAAATCCGTTGTTAATCCAATTTATCATATCATTAGTTATCTGGTTCATAATAAGCGTTCCAGCTACCAATAATGCGTATTTAGCCGCTGTGGCAAAAATGCTATCTTCGTTAGCTATCTGGTCATATATTGACGAGACAGTTGTTACAAAAGACGTGAGACCTGTCATAAATTCAGTGAGGGGATCGGTCACAGGTTCTCCAGCGTAAGTTTTTTGAAAGCTGAAAATAAAAGAAGAAACGATGAGAGAAAAAATTAATATAATTGTGAGGAGTTTTTTCATTTTAGTTTCTTAATCTCGCTAATCATTTTTTTAGCTTCGTTTATTGTTTCTAAAATAGTTGTTTTATAATTATTATTTAAAATTTCATCGTAAGAAATTATAATCAGATATTGCTTTAAAGGATCGTTATTTTCCCCGGCTTTTTTTATTTCTTCAAAAACGTTGATTTGATAGCCGTTAAAACTGATTATTTTTTTATGAAGATCGATGTATTCTTTCGGCGCTTCTAATTTTTCAAAGCTCAAGAGAGAGGTTTTTAATTTTTCAATCCGTCTATCCAGTTCGGCGTAATTTTTTGTTTGCAGCGCTGCCTGGATAATTAAAGGGTTTGTTTTTTGAAACGGCAAGATTAAATTTTTAAGAGCGGAGAAATAATTTACTTTATCTTTCAAACTGGCGTTATTTTTGGTAGTAAAGCTCGGCGGGTTGTAAATCAATGAATTCATAATTTCTTTTGATTTATCGGCAAAAGCCGGATTTAAATCGCTGATTCCCAGAAAACTTGCCGGATCAGATGAATCTTTAAGAGCTTCTATAAAAGACGGATCTTGAATTTGGGCCGGATTTTTTTTGGTTATTTCGGAAAGAAAATTTTGAGATAAAAGCGCGGTTAAAGTTTCGTCGCTTTTGAAATTCAACTTTGTGTTTTCAAAAATTTTTTCCGGAGCGACGTTTTGGGAAATCGCCTTTTTGAGATTTTGAGAAAAAATTTCGCTGATATTTTGGGTGCTTTGAGGAGTCAGCCGGCCGTTTTTAAATTCTATTTCCAATTTATTGCCGGATTTAAAAACACCAAAACCGATTAAACCAATACCTAAAACGGTCAGCAGGCTAACCGCCGGTAAAATCATTGAATTTATTTTTGGATTTAAAGCTAATCTCATTGATTAGTATTTTTTATTATATCATTTTTTTATTAATCGCTCTATATTTATTAAGCTGTTTCTAATTCTTTATCAATTTGTTCTAATTCTTTTATTGTTTTTTTACTTAATTTGTCTAAATCTTTTTTGGCTTTTTTGGCTCTTTTACGCACAACATGCCAAGCCATCAAAACTGTCAAGACAGTTAATGGTAAATCATTTATCAAAAAAGGCAGATTATCAGCAAAAACCCCAAGTCCCCATAATATTATTTTTACTTTTGTCGTATTAAACCATCCTTTCCCCCATAAAAAATACATTAAAATCGCGGAAATTAGAATTCCTGGCATTTGACCAATAATTGGAATTTCTCCTATCAGCATCAAATCTAGAATCACATCCATTCCGTCTTTCAAAAAAGCTAAAAGAATAGCTAATAAAAAAGCTATTGTATCATGGCCTTGTTCAATTAAATTATTTAATTTATTAGCTATCCGCTGGGCAATCGCTAATGCCGCCTTGTCTATTGGAGAATGCGCCATATTTATAAAAAATTAAATTTTAAAAATCTCGTTTTCCGCGTCTTTTTTCCTCTTTTTTTCAATAGTTTTTTCACCCAGATCAATTAAAAATTTGCCTAATTTTTTCAGACGTTGAGGATCATCCAGTTTGATTTTTATGTCATCGGAGAGAAAAACCACGCCGTTGGCTTGAGGCGGGATTTTTGGCTCTTCGTCGGCCGGTTCCCGATAAATATCTTGATCAATTGGCAATTGTTTTGGCGCCGGAGCCGGTTGAGAAGTTTTAGTTTCTTCCAAATTATGTTTTTGACGGAGAAAATCTCTTTGAGGCAGAAATATGGCCTCGCGGATATTTTCCGCTAATTTTTTGACTTCCTCGTCCTTTAAATTTTTAAAGCCCTTTTTGAGATAATCAAAGAAATTGGAGGGATTAATAGCGCCGATAAAAAAGCCGTTAATCAGGCGGTTTAAATATTGGGTTTCGGCTTGATTGAAATTAAAATTTATGGCGAGATTTTTTATTTTTAAACTCGTATCTTCGCGAGCTAAATAATCGCGGATATTTTGGGGCAGTTGGTAGAATCCTTCGGTCCAGACAATGACATTTTCCTCCGGCACTCTTTTTTCCAATTCTTCCCATAAGACAATTTGATCCTTGGATGGTTTGGGAACCATTTCTTCTTCCTCGGCTATTAAAGGATTGGATTTTTTTAATTCTTCCATAGTTTTATTTAGTCCGTTCGAAAACTTTTTTGTCATCGCGAGAGACTGAAAGGAGCGTGGCAATCCCATAATTTGAACTAATATTTATTAGATTGTTTCGTCGCTCCGCTCCTCGCAATGACAGTTGGTTGAGTTTTTGGATAGGCATAGTTTTATTGCCAGGCTGGGCTGTTATTAATATAATTTAAAATTTTTTGAAGATTGAAATCGCCCGGTTTTTTTTCAATAGCTTTTTCCAGACTGATTTTAATCGTTTCTTTTAGAATCGGGTCGCCATCCGAGCCTATTTTTTCAAGTTGGCGCAGAGACAGGGAAGAAACTATTTCTATCCCTTTCTCTCCGCTAAAACTGTCCGGCACAATGTCCGAGGCTTCTTCCGGACTCATTTTTTTTATAACATCTTCCAGTTCCCGTTCCGGCAGAGCGTCCGGTCTTTGTTTGTAAATAGTGTACGGATTTAATTCCTCGGCCTCCAAGGCATGGGCCAAAGCTTTAATTTGGTCGCTGGAAAAATGACTTAAGCCGTAAATTGTGTTTGGTATTGGCATATTTAGTAGTTAGTTTTAATAATTTTTGTTATGGCGAAGTTGGCGGCGGTTTAAAATACTCTTCCAGTGATTCCAAAGCTTTTTCTTTTGCAGTTTTTTGTCCTTCAGAATAAGGCCATTGATTTATTTTTTTGCGTTTTTCAAACTCTTTTTTATAAGTTTTATGCGAAGTGGCTAAAAGAAGCGCGGCCTCATCAGCGGTGGGAGTGGGTGTAAGGATTCCCGACGGGCGTATTACGCTTTTGGCTCTTATTTTTAATCTTTGACCAATAGTGCTGCGTTGGGCGATATTTTTTGCTTTTTGTTCAATAACATTACGGCCAAAATCAAGATCGCTGGTAGCGTAAGCAGCATCAAGCCTTGCAGCTGTTTTTTGTTCTTCCGGAGTCATCACTGCTCCTCGAGCTTGTTTTTCTAACGCTGTTTGTTCCGTTTTTGCTAAATATTGAGGATTATCGGCTATTTTTTGTTCTTCCTTGGTTAACACTGCTCCTCGAGCTCGTTTTTTAATAACATCCATTTCTTGTTTGGCCTGTTCTCCCGTTTTTTTGGCTCCTTTTTCTATTTTTCTGGCAGTTCTTATTTCCCCGGCTTTGGGTAAAACAAGACCGGCCCCGGGTAAACGAGAAGCGATTTGCGAGGTTTTTTCGCCAACTTTCCCCCCAAATTCTTTAGCTCGTTCTTGAAGGCTTTTTATGCCAGCGGCTTTTTTAAAACCGCCCTTGGCGCTTTGCCAGCCGGCTGACAAGGCTTGAGGCATATAATCGGCCATTTTTTTGGAAGTTTTAACGCCATACAATAGAAGGCCTATTAAAACTATGTAATTGAGCAAAAAAGTCGGCTCAAGCATAGGATTAGTTTTTGATAATTCAGCGCCCGCTCCAGTGTTGTCCGTAAGTGGATTTCCAAGCGCATCTTTCATGGTTTGATTGGTTTTAAGGGCTAAATAAAGAAAAAAAGAAAAAACAGGAGCGACAAAAGACCAGCTGATTAATTTTTCCCACCAATCATTCCAATATTTTTGGGTTTTAGGCAAGATTCGAAAAAGCCAAGCCAAAGGCGCTCCGATCAGAAGCATCCATAAGGCAAAAACCCTGGAAAATAATAAAACTACAAAAGAAGCAAAGACGGCGATGGTTACTAAAGCGAAAATCCAAGTGACTATTATTCCGCCCAGAACATTCAACCAGCCCGCTAAACTTGATCCGGTGCCCGATGGAAGATTTGTGGGAAAAAGAGCCGCCGCTTTAAGAGCGTTGGCGATTGATGCCGAGACGCCGCTGGAATTGCTTGATATTCTCTCGAGGAAAAAAGAGGTTAAAACATTGGAAAAATCAATGACCACTCCGGCAATCACTTTACTGAAATTAATTAGGACCGCGGTGATAATTAAGTTCGGTAAAAGACTCTCCGCGCCATAACTTTTAATTCGAAAAATTGTCGCGAACGCGATAACTATAATAATCAAAACAAAAAACATATTGGCTAAATCCAAAGTGATTTTATAACCGGTTGTCACAACATCGCTGTTAATAATCGGGATCAGTGTCGGATCAAGAAGCCAGCCGGCGAATATGCCTAATGGGGTAAGAATAATATAGAGAATCCATCCAACTAGAAAATTAGATATTTGAACAATAGCAGTTATGATAGCGTCTAAAAGATTGTCAAGTGGATTCCATATAGAAGCCTCGGTTTTTAAAGGAACAATCAGCGCCAAAAATAAAATAACAAAAACCATTCCCAAAATAACCCTCTTTTTTGAGTTGAAAAAATTATTATTCACGGTTGTGTCAGTATTATACAATATTTTAATTAAACAAGAAACAAATTGTGGATAATTTTTAGAGTAATTTATGAGAGTTCAACTCCCCATTGATTGCTCTATATGCGTTTATTTTTTGAAATTTACACTTTTATTTACGATCGTCGCTAAAGGTGTAAATTCTTTAATTTATAAACTTTTCTAAACTTAAGCAATTGATATTCATACTAAACTAATTAAACGGCCGTCCAATTAAGTTTAGTAAGACAAAAAAATATCCTTTATTGCGTTATGCCTGCATGGAGACGTAATAATGAAAAAAATTTGACAAAAACCTATTTTAGAGTTATTGTATTATCAGTTATTTTAAAATAAATTGTGTTTTTACTCTTCATTACTCAATATTATATTTTTTGATATATTATATATTAGGTGTTTAAAAATTTTAAATTCATTGGATTATTGGAAAAATTGTTTTTTCACTTTTAAAAGGAGGAGAAATGAATTATCAGAAAATAGACGACGCGATAGGATTCGGATTGAATATTTTTACCGTATTGCTAATGGCGATTTTTCTCAGCGGCTGTATTGGCTATTATCAACCGATACCGGTTGAGGTTCAAAAGGACGATTATAATGCCAGACAGCGCGCGATTGCCGGCTGGTGGCCAATGTGGCGAACTTGGGAGTATAAATGCGATTATAATCGCAATCCCTATCCCCATACGGATTGCGCCCGGGTTGAGAAACGGTACTATTTGGAATTTTCAGTGCCTCACCCCGGCCCAATGCCTTCGCATTGTTGGGAAAAGCCAGGCTGGCCAAGCTGTCAGTTGTGGCTGAGTCAAAAAAATATGTATGATGCCGCGAGAGAAGCGGAAAGAAAACGATAAAAATTTTACGCAGTAAAATTTTATTAAAAGACCTGAAAAATTTTTCAGGTCTTTTATGTTTTAATTATTTTTAATTATGTTATATTCTACATACTTTCAAACGATCGTTTGAAAGTATGTAGAAAGATTTTTTGATAAAGATTTTTTGATAAAGATTTTTTGATTTTTTATTATTCTTTATTTAATTTTTAGTAATTACATCAAGCGCTTAAGTTTTATTAAGCTATTAAGCTATTGAGCTATTAAGCCATGGCCAATTATCGTGATAAATTAAAATGCAATGTATAATATTTATTTTTATTTGCCAATTTTATTTTTAAGTATTATCTTCAAATTAGAAGCACTTTAAAAACTTGTTTTGGAGGATAAAGTGAAACGAATAATCGGTTTTTTCATGATTTTATTTTGTTTCGGCTGCGCCAAAGAAATGGCCATTAAAAATGATTTTTTCAACAGGCCGGAATTCAATCCCAATCATTACGATCCGCCGATTTTATCCGGCCGGCTTGGCAACAACGAAGTTTTGGCCGGCGCGGCTAAAGAAAAAATTACGCCGGACATCAAGGCGAACAGATTTTATTTGGCCGGCTACGGATTTGGAATCAATTTTCGGGTGGCCGAAGACATTCATGACGATATTTGGGTTCGGTGTTTATCAATACACGACGGCCAAAACGGATTAGTTTTCGCCTCCTTTGATTTAATCGGTATGGGCCGAGGTGATATCAATGAAATTAAAAAAAGCGTTGCTGACATTATCCCCCCTTCTCATTTGTTTTTAGCTTTTACGCATACTCATGCGGCCCCGGACACAATGGGTCTTTGGGGGCCGATATTTTTTATCTCCGGCAAAGATAATAATTACATCGCGAGCGTGAAAAAGCGGGCCGCATCTTGTATTCGTTCTTCCTGGGATAATTTTAAAAAAGCTAAAATCTCTTTCGGGTCCGAAATATTAAACAACGCTCCTCTGGAAATTATGTCGCTCGACGATGCCGGCGGCAAAAATATCGCTTTATTATTTAATTACGCCATGCATCCCAATTTGATTTATGGCAATTACGTCAGCGCGGATATTCTTTGGCCGGTTTATGAGAGATTGGAAAAAGAATTAGGCGGAACGCCTGTTTTTATCAACGGCGCCCAAGGTGGAGTCGGGGCTATAGTCAATCATCACGAAGGCAATCGTAACGATTGGGGCACGGTTGAAATTAACGGCCAGCTTTTATCGGAAAAAATTTTTTCCGCTTTAAAGAATAAAGAAGAAGAAAAAAATCCGGAAATTGTCGTTCGGCAGAAATTAATTAAAGTTCCGATGGAAGACTGGAAATTTAAAATGATGATTTTTTTGGGCGTGATTGAAGAAAGGAGGGACAATGAAGGAAAAATTGAGACCGAGGTAAATTCTATCAGAATTGGCCAAGCCGTATTTTTGACAATTCCCGGCGAAGCCATGCCGAATATCGGCCAAGCATTGCGCCAAGTTCTCGCTATCCATAAAGTTAAACGCCGATTTATTTTAGGGTTGGTCAATGACGAGTTGGGTTATATAATTTTCAAAAACGATTGGCAAGCAAAAAAATATCCTTATCAAATGAGAGTTTCCGTCGGGCCGGAAATCGGCGATATTGTTTACGATAGTCTTCAAGGCTTAATTCTCAAAGATTTAATTTTAAAAAACCTGCGCGAATAGCAGGTTTTTGTTTGTAAAATAATTTTGTTTTTAAAAAGCGAAGAAAATGGATTTTTGAAATATTGCGAACCAATCGTCATTGTGAGGCGATGAAATCGCCGAAGCAATCTAATAAATATTTAGTTCAAATTATGAGATTGCCACGCTCCTTTCAGTTTCTCGCAACGACAAATGAGGTTGCCACGCTCCTTTCAGTTTCTCGCAATGACAAATAAGATTGCTTCGTCGATTCGCTTCTCGCAATGACAAATAAGATTGCTTCGTCGCTTCGCTTCTCGCAATGACAAATGATTGAATTTTGTATATTCTTATCTTTTTTTTCCGTGAAAAGCTTGATGGATTTCTTTGAGTTCTCGATCGGTAAAATGAGTGTAAATTTGGGTAGTGGAAACATTGGCGTGGCCCAAAAGGGATTGGACCGACCTTAAATCCGCGCCGTTTTGCAAAAGATCAGTGGCGAAAAGGTGGCGCAGGGAGTGAGGCGTGACTTTCTTGGCAATGCCGGCCTGAGTCGCGTATTTTTTAATCAGTCTTTCAATCGTGCGGCTGGTCAGTCGGCTCGGCGTTTTATTTTTTTCATTGGCGCTGACAAAAAGAGATTCTTCGATATCCCCTCTTTTTTCCAGATAATTTTTAATGGCGGAAACGGCCTGAGGCGATAGAAATACCACTCGGATTTTTCCGCCTTTTCCCCGGACGCTAAATTCTTTTCTTTTTAAATCGATTGAATCTCTGTTTAAACGCACTAGCTCTGAGACGCGAAGACCGGTGGAGAATAAAGTTTCCAAAATCGCTTTGTCTCGGAGAGCAAAAAGATCGCCGCTTTGTGGCGTCTTGAGCAATCGCTCCAAATCCGCGTAGCCCAAAATATCTATTTCTCTTTGCGGAATTCGCGCCAGCTCGATTTTTTCCGGACTTAAAGTTTTGATTTCTCGCTTGGCGAGATATTTGAGAAAATTTCTTAAAGCGATAATATGATAATTTTGAGTGATTTTGGAAAGCGGCGGAGAAAGGCGATTTAATTCTATTCGGTATTTTCTGACCTCCTCGTCAGTGATATTTTCCGGATTTTGGATTTTGGTGAATTCTGAAAAACGATTTAAATAATGTTCGTAATTTTCCCGCGTTTTAATAGAGCGGTTTTTTTCAATTTCTAAATAGTCAAGATAGTCTTTAAATAATGTTTGAATATTGGGCATAGCTCGACTTTACTTGCTATAAATAGTCGCGCGATATTATAGCGCATTTTTGATTAGAGGCTTTATTTACTAATCCAGCCGCCCACGCCCGCGCAAATATAGAGATTGGCTGCTCCATCGGTTCGAACCACCATCCGGCCGGCTTCAGCAGTCGCATCGCAGTCCACGGCCGCCGGCGCAGCTCCAGATATCGCAGGAAACTGAATGTAGTTGCTGGCTACCTGCAAAAGACTTTGAGGCGTCGTGGTCCCGATGCCGACGTTGCCGGAAGCATCTACGCGAATACGTTCAGTTTGACTCGTCAAAAATTGCAAATAGGCTTGCCCTGCTGTAGCGCTAGGATGTCTGGCAACTATACTCGCTACTGCGGTACCGCCAGTTTCCACAAAATATAATGATCCAATAACTCTATCGGTAGAAGCGGTCATAAACTGTTTTATGACCAAAGCGGCGCCAAGCGTATTGCTTGTTCGAGCCTCAATTACTGCTCTAATTGTGCCTGGATCAACTGATAATTTACCCGTAGACGGATAAATATTCACGTCCGCTGCTTCTCCTGTGCCTGCAAAATTAGTAGCGATCTCAAAAACCCTAGTTGAAAATTTAGTCGTCCATCTTTCTTCCATATTGGTGTAGTTAGAACTATTCGTAAAAGTATGATATATTTTAAATCCTTGCGCTATGATTCCAGATCGCTGCGCTAAAATACCTGCCGCATCTCTTAATAAATTTATATCTTCCACGCTGCTTCCTATTTGTATATTCTCTGCAGTTAATTTTTTATTCGTATTATCCCAAAATAATCCATTATCGCCGTTTAAATGAGTGGAATCAGTGAAAAAAGCGACTTGTCCGGAACTGGGCGCTCCTTGAGCGTAAGCGATTTGATTGAAAGCGAATAATTGATCTTGAATTTGGT
>JACPHC010000005.1 GCA_016188775.1 Parcubacteria group bacterium | reverse complement strand
CGGCCGTTTCTGGATTGAACCAGCAAAGGTTCGCGCCGACAATCTCAATCGCTTTCTCCACGCTCTCAAAATCCACCCGGCAGGAAGCCTAGCCGTCGCGCTAGGCTTTTCTTTCTCCTACGCCCCATGACACTTCTTATACTTCTTTCCCGATCCGCACGGACAAGGATCGTTTCGATTCGGTTTTGATTTATCCGTGGAAAACTCAACTTTTGGCTGATTAGTCGCGGCAACAGCTGAAATCCGCGGACCGCCGCTTCTTTTTTCAATATTCAATTTAAATAAAGCTTCAACAATCGCGGCTTCAATCCGCGCCTCAAGCTGAAGATACAATCTTCGGCCTTCGTTTTTATATTCCACCAACGGATCCCGCTGGCCGTAAGCGCGGAGACGCACCGAATCCCGAAGATGCTCCATATTTTCCAAATGATCCACCCACAGCTCGTCAGTCATTCTTAAACTCACCATTTTTTCAAATTGGCGGAGAGTCGCCAAATCCATGTTTTGTTCCTTCTCTTCGTAACTTTTTTTCGCCAAAGCGATGATTGAATCATAAATTTCTTCCCGGTGGCCTTTTTCTTTTAAATTTATCAAATCGCCGTGAAAATTATCCGGCGGTAAAAATAAAGTTTTAATATTTTCAAAAATTTCTTCCGTGTCCCAATCATCGGCGTCTCTATTTTGAAAATGGGCGTCCAAAAGCCGCCTCAAAGTTTTTTCAATCATTTCTGAAATTTTTTCTTTGAGATTGTCGGAGGCTAATACCTCTTTGCGTCTTCGATATATTGATTCTCGATGTTTATTCATCACATCGTCAAATTCCAAAACGTGTTTTCTAATGTCAAAATTCAAGCCCTCGATTTTCCCTTGCGCCGATTCAATGGCTTTTGAAACCAAGCGATTTTCAATCGGCTGATCTTCGGGAATGCCGAAACTCGCCATCATATTTTTTATCCGATCCGGCGCGAATATCCGCATCAAATCGTCTTCAAAAGAAACGAAAAAAGTTGATTCGCCCGGATCGCCTTGCCGGCCGGAACGGCCGCGCAGCTGATTGTCAATTCGTCGGGCTTCGTGTCTTTCCGTGCCAATAACATAAAGCCCGCCGATTGATTTAACTTTTTCCGCCTCTTCTTTATTTGGCGGATTGCCTCCTAAAATAATATCAACGCCCCGGCCGGCCATATTCGTCGCCACGGTGACAGCTCCCAATTTGCCGGCTTGAGAGATAATCATGCCTTCTTTTTCGTGATTTTTAGCGTTTAAAACCTGAAAAGGTATTCCCTCTCGGCTCAAAAGCGCGCTTAATTTTTCGTTTTTTCCAATGGAAACGGTGCCAACCAAAACCGGCTGGCCTTTCTCGTGCCGTTCTTTAATTTCTTGGACAATCGCTTTGAATTTTCCGTTTTCGGTCTGAAAAACTTTATCTGACCGATCGACTCTGATCATTGGACTGGCCGTGGGAATGATCACCACTTCTATTTTATAAACTTTATGAAATTCTTCGGCTGAAGTGGCGGCCGTGCCGGTCATTCCGGCCAATTTTTGATACATTCGAAAATAATTTTGAATGGTGATGGTCGCCAAAGTCAAACTTTCCTTTTGAACTTCAACTCCCTCTTTGGCTTCAATGGCCTGATGCAAGCCTTCGGAATAACGCCGGCCCGGCATTAAACGGCCGGTAAATTCATCAACAATAAAAATCTCGCCGTCTTTAATGACATAATCGCGATCGCGCTTAAAAAGAGTGTGCGCCCGAAGAGCTTGTTCAAGGTGATGGACATAACGGATCGTTTCGGCCTCATAAATATTTTCCATTCCCAGGGCCCGTTCAATTTTATTGATTCCTTCTTCGGTTAAAGCCGCGGCTTTCATTTTCTCGTCAATGTTATAATCAATATTCTCTTTTAGAGTCGGAATAATTCTGGCAAATCTTTTATAAAGAGCGGCCGCGTCCTCGGCCGGAGCGGAAATAATCAAAGGCGTTCGGGCCTCGTCGATTAAAATGCTGTCCACTTCGTCAACAATGGCGAAATGAAACGGCCGCTGAACCAGCTCGTCGGGACTGACGACTAAATTATCCCTTAAATAATCAAAACCGAATTCGGAATTGGTGCCGTAAGTGATATCGGCCAGATAGGCCTCGCGGCGCTGGACCGGCCGCAAAAAACTTTCGACCACCTTGAATCCTCCAATAATATCTCTGGTCTTGTCAGCTTCATCTTTTTTTTCAGACTGCCACGCCGGATCGTATAAAAAAGATTGTTCATGATTCAAGCAGGCAGTGGTTAAACCTAAAAAATGATAAATCTGCCCCATCCAAACGGCGTCTCTTCGGGCCAAATAATCATTGACGGTAACAACGTGAACTCCTTTTTGACTAAGCGCGTTCAAATAAGCCGGCAAAGTCGCGACTAATGTCTTCCCTTCCCCGGTTCTCATTTCGGCGATTTTTCCCTGATGCAAAACAACGCCGCCCATCATCTGAACGTCGAAATGGCGCTGGCCCAAAGTGCGTTTGGACGCTTCCCGAACCAAGGCGAACGCTTCCGGCAAAAAATCGTCCAGGGTTTCTCCTTTTTCAAGACGCGTTTTAAATTCCAAAGTCTTTTTTGGAAATTCATCATCTTTTAATTTTTCCAATTCCGGCTCAAAACTGTTGGCACGCTCAATAAGCGGCTGAATTTTTTTGATGAAACGCGCGTTGGGGTCGCCAAAAATTTTAGTGATTAATGACATACGGTTATCCACACTTGACAAAAATTTCTCATACTTTAAATTTAAATTAAAATATTTTTTTAAAAAATTAAAATTAAATAAAAAAACAAATGAGATACGGAAAACATTTAATGCAGGATGTAATTTTAAACGACGAGGAAGATTCTTTACGACTCGCCAATGAAAACGAAATAAAAAAAATCTTATCGGATCTTATAAAAATTAGCGAAATGACTTTGGTTGAGCCGGTTCAAGCCCATCAATTTCCTTCTGCGTCTTATTCGCGAAATATCCCCGGCGGCATCACCGCTTTCGGAATTTTATCGGAATCGCATATTTCAATCCATACCTGGCCGGAAAACAATTATTTTTCTTTGGATTTATTCAGTTGCCGGAATTTTGACGAAAAAAAAATAGAATCGGCGATTAAAAAAATATTTAAGGTAAAAAAAATAGATTCAAAAACCGTTGAGCGGGGCATTTCAGTAAATTTTCCAAAAGAATTGAAATATCTGCCGAGATATCTGGCGGTCGCTCTCAAAAATTAAATATTCGGCCACTCTTTCGCTTTGCGACCTCCGCCCCTTTCTTTAGCGATTTTCACTTCCTTGTATTTTTTTAATTCAATTTGCAATTCATCTTTAACCGCGTCAATCGCCAATTTCAGATCCCAACTTTTTGCCTCGGATCTCAATATCTTCCCCGGCAAACGAATATCGGCCTCGGCGTAAAACACATCGCCTTTTTTGTGATGTTTTGATGGCTTGCCTATTTCAACCCAAGCCTCAATATAACCGACTTTGGGAACATATTTATCCAAAACCGCGATTTTCTTTTCAATGTAATCCTCCAGCGCCTGATTTAGAACTACGTTGGTTGTTTTAATGGTAATCTTCATACGAATACATAATAAATTATTTTTTAAAATAAGTAAATGCCGATTTTTGGCTGACGATTTCTCCGCCGGGCGTCGCTAAAACCAAATCATAAACGCCCGCTTGCCATCTTGGCGTTTTAAATTTAATCTCTCTGGAATCTATAAAATTAAATTTTTTGATTAATTTATATTTTTTTGTTTTTTGAGAAAATAAATAAATTTTCATATCGGGAGAAAAATTTTCTCCTTTAACGCCGACCGAGACGCCCCCTCTGAATAATCCGGAATTAGGAAAAACTTCGCTTATGATGGGTTGAATGCTTTTAGCAAAATCAACTTTTATCGTTAAATTCGAAACCGGTTCGTTTTCTGAAAATTTTGTTTTTTTTTTTTCGCTCAGAGGCAAAACTAAAACTGATTTAATTTTTCCTCCAAAATCTTTAACGAAAATTGATTCATTTTTTCCGCGCATTTCAAATTTATTAAAAACTGCCGCTCCGTTTTCTTCAAAAGTTAAATAAGCGATTTCAAATAATCCATCAAAATCAGGCCTTTCAAATTCCAATTTTAAATTTGAAGCTGTCGGCGGCCAGCCTTTTTCGAATTTGATCAACTCTGGCTGCCAATCTTTAAGAGACAAGCGGACTAAAAGCGGATATTGATTAAATGACATTGTCGCCGGAATATTGAATTTGCCAGCCAGACTCGGATATTTGTATCCCCAGGCGGGATTATTCAACGTATTGTTAAAAAAATTCGCCAAGGACCAATTGATAAAAATATCGGAAAAAGTATCCGAAATATTTTTTGATTTCAAAATTGCTTCAATCGCCTCAATGCCGATAGAATCGCTTTTTAAAAGATCGGATAAAATGGCGGCGCCGTATTGATCCGCCAAATAATAACTAAAAAGACTGACCGATCCGTAATCGGAAAGTTCGTTTTTCCATTCGGTTAAAGAATCAGCCGGGTTTTGCTTAAAATCTTCCAATCTTTGTTTTAAAATACTTGTCGCGAACGGATCGTCGTAATTCAAGATCGTTGAAACGTATTCGGAACGAAGTTCATTGGCCCAAACGTCGTCGTTTTTTTGAAGCCTTTTTTCAAGCTGATTAAAACTGATCAAATGCTGAAATTCATGAGCCAAAAAACTCTTAGCGTTGTTTTTTTCAATATTAAGCGTGTTTAAATAAATTAGCTCTCGTTCGTTTGATTCCGGCGCTTGTGTTTTTGGAAACTCGTCTTGAGTTCGAAAATATCCGCCGGTTAAAGGAACCATCTCAATTAAAAGCATGCTAATCCGAGGATTATTATCAATGCCCGGACTCCACTCCTTCCCAAAAAAATCCGTTAATTTCGGATAAATATTATTGTCAAATTCGTCAGCCAAAGCCTTTAAATTATTTTCAAATGATTGCCGTTGGCTTCCTAAGCTTAAAAGATAATTTTGATCAACAAAAAATTCCGCGTTCCCGGATATCAAAGTAATTTCAGCCGAAACCTGATTTCTTTTTTGGAGATCGTGAGTGGCTTCAATATTGAAAACCGCGGTTTCTCCCAAAACTCCGGCAAAAACTTGGACCGGAATTAAAAATAAAAAGAAAAAAAACGTTTTCAAAATCAGTTTTTTCATACTTTAATTATAGCCCTATTACAAACCTCCCGCAAAAATGATTTCTCGTTTTTTTTAATGATAATGATGAAGAATGAAAAAAAATTAGATATTCATTTTATTTTAATATACCAATATACCAGTATATTGGTATATATAAAAAATTTTTACAGAACGCTTCGGATATCATTTTTAAAAAATTCTTTTCCCCGTAATTTTCTGTGATAAGAATTTACGAAACGATGCGCTTCGTCGCGAACGCACAAAAATAAATCAGCCAGAGGCGCGGATAAATTCTCGATTTTTATCGGTTTTCGAAAATCAGAGAAATAAATCTCGCCCCCTCTCCTGTTCCTATGCCGAGGATTTTTAGACAGAGCAATAATCGGAATTTTCGCGTTAAACATTCGCAAGCTCACCACCAATGCCGCGGCAAGCTGGGTCTGGCCGCCGTCAATTAAAATTAAATCCGGATAAGGCCACTCGCTATGCCGAAACCTTCTTTCCAAAATTTCCTTAATTCCTCCCGGGTCATCGGCTTTGGCGGTTCTTTTCAATTTAAAAATCCGATAGTCTGATTTTTTCGGTTGGCCATTTTCAAAAACAACCATTGCCCCGCAACTGGCCTCGCCTTGAAAATGAGCGATATCGTAGCCCTCGATTCGGAAAAATTTTCCGACCGCCTCGCCAAATATTTTTTTAAATTCATTTTCCGCTTTGAAGATCCTTAAATTATTATTAATTTTAAAATCTTCAATAACTTTTTTGTGAGCCAAAACCGATTCCAGCGCGTTTATTCTATCGCGAATTTCTGCCGCTTTTTCAAACTCTTCTTTTTTAATTTCGTTTTTTAAATCATTTTTTAAATTTTTTAATACTTGCTTCTTTTTGCCTTGAAAAATCAACGTAAGATTTTTAACATTTTCTTTATAAAGTTTTTTAACAATATTTTCATTTTCTTTTTGACCATGGGCAGGACAAAGTCCGAGATGATAATGAAAACAGAATTTGATAAATTTATTTTTGCAGGTCCGAAAAGGAAAAATTCGCCGCAAAACATTTAAAGCGATTTTCAACGGCCGGCCTTCGGTAAAAGGACCGATATAGCGCGCGCTGGCATCCCCGCGAGGCCGGTGAGTAATAAAAATTCGAGAAAAATTTTCTTTGGTAATGGCGATAAAAAAATAATTTTTGTCATCCCGCAAAGCAACGTTAAAGAGAGGTTTTAATTTTTTGATAAGCTTAACTTCTTTAATCAAAGCTTCGATTTCCGAATCTTCTTCTTGCCAATCGATTTTTTTAGCTTGAAAAATTAATTCCCGCCTGAACGGTTCCAACTCTTGATTAAAATAAGAAGAGAGCCGATTTTTAAGATTGGCCGCTTTGCCCACATAAAGCGTTTTGCCCTGTTTATTTTTAAAAAAATAAACTCCGGTTTTTTTCGGCGCTTTTTTAGCTTGTAATTTAAGATTTCGCATCAATGAAAAATTAGCATACCCCGTAGTGAAATTTCCAATTATTTTTATTTTTGATTATGTTCTTTTAATCTTTTTCGCGAATCAGACGTATAACCAATATAGATATTCTTATTTCTGAAACTTTGCAATGTGTAATTATAGAACATAATTAATTGGAAATTCTACTACGGGGCATACGATTTGTTTTTTTTCAAAAAAAAGGCTAATTTAATAATATGTTCCTTTAAAAAGAGGTATTTTATGAACAGGGTGAAAAAGAAAAAAATGCCGCGAACCGGCGATTCTCTTTGCGATTGGATATTCCGCCATCTTGTTTTTATTCTTAATAAAAACAAACCCGCTTTAAAAATTTTATTTAAAAAAGATTAAAAGATCCGGATAATCCGACATCATTGCTTAAAGGGCTGCTTTTTCCGGAAGAAAATTTTATCTTTATTAACCCCGCCAAAACCCAACATTTAAATCGCGACGATATGACAAAAACATTAGTTCATGAATTACTGCATGTTTTATTTCCGGACACTGACGAAAATTCTATTCGCGCCTTTGAAGACATTATCTGGCAAAAATTAAATAATGAACAAAAAGAAATTCTGAAATCCTATCTTCCTAAATAAAGAGGCTTGAAAAATAGCCTCTTTTTTGTTATAATCCCTCACCTTTAAAAAAGGTGGAAATGAAAAAAATAATTATCCGGGGCGCCCGGGTTCACAATTTAAAAAATATCAATCTTGATATTCCGAGAGATAAATTGGTCGTCATCACCGGCCTTTCCGGATCGGGCAAATCATCGCTGGCCTTTGACACGATATTTGCCGAAGGGCAACGCCGATATATCGAAAGTCTTTCCAGCTACGCCCGCCAATTTTTGGGAATGATCAACAAACCCGAAGTTGATAAAATAGACGGCCTTTCCCCGGCGATTTCGATTGATCAAAAAAGCGTCTCCAAAAATCCCAGATCAACCGTCGGCACCATCACTGAAATTTACGATTATCTTCGAATTCTTTTCGCCAGAATCGGCAAACCGTTTTGCCCGATCTGCGGCCAATCAGTCGGCCGCCAAACCGTTGATCAAATAACTCAAGCTGTTTTTGATTTAAAAAACGGGAGCAATATTATGATTTTAGCGCCAGTGATTAGAGGCAAAAAAGGAGAGCATCGGGCAGTCTTGGAAGAAATAAAAAATTCCGGTTTTCGCCGACTAAGAATCAATCAAAATATTATGATGATTGAGGAGGCAATGGAGATGAAATTGGACGCCAAGAAAAAACAAACAATAGAAACGGTTGTAGATAGGATTTTAATTGATAAGAATTTGGATCGCGCCCGAGTCGCCGACTCGATTGAAACCGCTTTAAAAATCGGAAAGGGAATTTTAATTTTAAAAAACAACGAGGAAGAAAAAAGTTTTTCTCAAAATCTTTCCTGCGTTGATTGCGCTTTCAGTTTTCCGGAAATCGAGCCGAGATTTTTTTCGTTTAACAGCCCGTATGGCGCCTGCGCTTCCTGCACCGGACTGGGATCAAAACTGGAAATCAATCCGAATCTTTTAATTGTTAATCCAAATTTAACTCTTGCCGAAGGCGCTTTAAAACCTTTCTATTCCTTAATGAATTTTACTTGGCAAAATAATTCACCTTGGCAAAATTGGGAAAATACTCCGTGGAAAGACCTGCCGAATAAAATAAAAAACACCGTCTTTGAATTCGTCGTCCCCTATCTAGAAAATCGCTGGAAAGAAACTGAATCGGAATGGATGAGAAAAGAAATTGAAAAATATATGAAAATTAAAAATTGCGCCGCCTGTCTTGGCCAACGCCTAAAAAAAGAATCTTTAGCGGTTAAAATAGAAAAAAAATCCATCGCTGATATCGCGGCAATGAGTATTTTAGAAGCCAAAAAATTTTTTGAAAAACTTTTGAAAAAAAACAGCCAAGAAAAAATAAATAAAAAAATAGCCGAACCGATTGTCAAAGAGATTCTAAACCGCCTTAATTTTCTCTCCGATGTCGGACTTGATTATTTGACGCTCAAACGGGAATCGCAAACTCTATCGGGAGGGGAAGCGCAAAGAATCAGGCTCGCCACCCAGATCGGATCCCGTCTGACCGGCGTTCTCTATATTTTAGACGAGCCCTCAATCGGCCTTCACGCCCGGGACCATTCGAAATTAATCAAAACCTTAAAATCTCTTCGAGACCTCGGCAATACCGTCCTGGTCGTGGAACATGACGAACAAACAATGAGAGAAGCGGATTGGATTATTGATCTCGGGCCCGGAGCCGGAAATAAAGGAGGCTATGTAATGGCCGAAGGATCAATTAAAAAAATAATGAAAACCAAGACTCCGACCGGCCTTTATCTGGCGGGAAAAAATCAAATTCCGATCCGCGAAAAACCGCGCGATGGAAACGGGAATTATTTAATGATCAAAAAGGCTTCGGCTAATAATCTCAAAAAAATTAACCTTAAAATTCCGCTGGGAAAATTTGTGGCTGTCTCCGGCGTCTCCGGATCGGGTAAAAGCACGCTCGTCAATAACATTCTCGCCCGTTCGCTTCTTAAACAATTTTACAAGGCTACCGCGGAGCCGGGAAATCACGAAAAAATAGAAGGCGTCCAAAATATTGATAAAGCGATTAATATTGACCAATCTCCCATTGGCCGAACGCCGCGTTCCAATCCGGCCACTTACACCGGAATTTTTACTCATATTCGAGACCTCTTTGCCAAGACGATGGAAGCGAAAATCAGGGGCTATGGTCCGGGACGGTTCAGTTTTAACGTCAAAGGCGGGAGATGCGAGACTTGCGAAGGCCACGGTTGGAAAAAAATCGAAATGTATTTTTTGCCGGACGTTTTCGTTGAATGCTCCGAATGCCAAGGCAAACGTTATAATCAAGAAGCGTTAAAAGTGGAGTATGACGGAAAAAATATCGCCGAGGTTTTGGATATGCCGGTTGAGGAAGCGTTGAAATTTTTTAAAAATATTCCGGGGCTCAAAGATAAACTGGAAACCTTAAATCGAGTCGGCCTTGGATATATCAAGCTGGGGCAGGCGGCCACGACTCTCTCCGGCGGAGAAGCCCAAAGAATAAAGCTTGCCACCGAGCTCTCTCGCCGCGACACCGGCCAAACTCTTTATATTTTAGACGAACCGACCACCGGTCTCCATTTTGAAGACATTCGAAAATTGCTTGGAGTTTTAAACGAACTGGCAGACAAAGGAAACACAATATTGGTAATTGAACATAATTTGGATGTTTTAAAATCGGCTGATTGGATAATTGATCTTGGTCCGGAAGGCGGCGAGCTGGGCGGCTATATTGTCGCCGAAGGAACACCCAACCAAATCGCCAATCGCAAAAAATCTTACACCGGCCGGTATTTGAAAAAATATTTTAGCCGTGCCTGACTATCATTACGTCGCCATCTCGCATAACATAATCTTTACCCTCAAGACGAATTAAACCTTTTTGTTTGGCTCGCTGCCAATCTCCCGCTTCCAATAATTTATCCGAGGAAATAATTTCCGCTCTGATAAATTTTTTTTCAAAATCGCTGTGAATAACGCCGGCGGCTTGGGGCGCTTTTTGGCCCTTTTTTATGGCCCAAGCCCGAGTCTCGTCTTCGCCGGTGGTAAAAAAACTAATTAGCCCTAAAATTTCATAAGCCTTTCTGATAAGATTGCTGACGCTTGTTTCTTTTGATAAATCGGCAATAAGATAATCGGCGTCAAGCGATTTTCCGCCAAAGGCGGAAATTTTATTTTTTAAATCGGCGTTGACTTCTTCTTCTTTTCCGTTGAAAAGATAAATTTGAGGTTTGGCGGTTAAAAGATTCAACTCTTTTACGGACGGCTCATCTAATAATTCTTGGCCGATATTTCGAGCCAGAATATTTTTATTCAAGCCGTCTAAAGTTTTTTTCATCGTCTCCCAATCTTTAATTTTACTCTTATCCCCGGTCTTTGCCTCTTTCTCGAGTTTTTCCAATCTTTTTTGAACGGTTTCAATGTCTTTTAAAATTAATTCCGTGTTTATCGCCTCTATATCTTTTATCGGATCAATTTTATTTTCAACATGAATAATTTCTTCCGAGGCAAAAACCCGAACCACCTCAATGATAATCTCGACTTCCCTGATATGAGACAAAAATTGATTCCCTAATCCTTCGCCTCCGGCCGCCCCCTTAACTAATCCGGCAATATCGTAAAATTCGACAATGGCCGGAATAATTTTTTTTGAACGATGAAGTTCGGCTAACGCTTGAAGCCGCTCGTCCGGCACGGAAACCACGCCGACATTGGGATCGATCGTGGCAAAAGGATAATTGGCAATATGAACTTCTTGTTTGGTTAAAATTTTAAAAAGAGTTGATTTGCCGACATTTGGCAAACCGACAATTCCGATAGAAAGTTTCATCCCTTTAGAAGCAGATCGCGATTAAACGATTTGCTATAATTTTAGTTTTTTTTTAATCTATGTATGCACATATACTACTTTAATTCCCCATAAAAAAGCGATCGCGGCTTCTAACGGGATTATAATGATATGCCAATAAATCCCTCTATTTTTAAAGCTTACGATATTCGAGGAGTTTATTCCGATGAAATAAACGAAGAGACGGCTTTTTTAATTGGCCGCGCCTTTATCACGTATCTTAAAATCAACAGACAAATGCCTTCCCATATTAAAATAATTATCTCCCGGGACGCAAGACCTTCTTCTTTAGCTTTGGAAAATAATCTGATTAAAGGATTAGTTTCGGAAAACGTAAAAATTATCAGAACCGGCCTTACTTCAACGCCGATGCATTATTGGATAATCAATAAAGAACTGGCTGACGCCGGCGTTATGGTGACGGCCTCGCATAATCCCAAAAAATTCAACGGTTTTAAAATATCAAAAGAGACGGCCATTCCCATGGGATTTGATTCGGGGCTAAAAGAAATAAAAAATATTATGGAAAAAAAGAGTTTTGAAAATAGCGGAAGCGAAAACTTTTTTATTTATGACCAAAATTATTTAAAAGAATATGTCCACTTCCTGACTAATAATCTTAAACTGCTGCCGATGAAAATCGCCATTGATAACGGAAACGGCATGGCCGGATTGATTTTGACGGAACTCTTCAAAGAATTTCCAATGATAAAAATAATTCCTTTATATTTTGAACCCAACGGCGCTTTTCCCAACCACGAAGCCAATCCGCTCAAAGAAGAAACTTTAACGATGCTTAAAAACACGATTAAAATAGAAAAAGCGGATTTAGGAATCGCTTTTGACGGCGACGGGGATCGAGTCTTTTTTCTCACTTCTTTCAGCCAAAGAATCCCGGCTGATTTAATTACGGCGTTAGTCGCGGAAGATTATTTGAAAAAAAATCCCGGCGCCAAAATTATCTACGATCCCCGCTCTTCCAAAATCGTTGGCGAAACAATAGAAAAAAATAACGGAAAACCGATTATCAGCCAGGTCGGCCACGCTTTTTTCAAACGCCGGCTTCGCCAAGAAGAAGCCGTCTTCGGCGGCGAGCTCTCCGGCCACTATTATTTTAAAGATTTTTTTAACGCCGATTCGGGAATTTTCGCGATGTTAAAAATTCTGTCAATTATTTCCGAAAACAAAAAAAGCCTTGAAGATCTTATTCAGCCTTTTAAAAAATATTTTCAGTCCGGCGAAATTAATTTCGAGATAAAAAACAGAGAAGAAGCAATTAAAAGAATTGAAAAAAATTATGAAAATAAGGCCGAGAAAATTGATAAAATCGACGGATTAACGATGGAATTTGATTGGCAAAATTTAACCGGCGGCTGGTGGTTTAATGTCAGGCCGTCCAATACCGAATCTCTGCTTCGTCTTAATCTGGAAGCAAAAACCGATTACTTAATGAGAGAAAAAATAAAAGAAATATTGGATTTAATTTTAAATTAATCCTATTTTTCTTTTAATTTCTAAAAGATTTTTTGAGGCGATTTTTCGCGCCCTATCAACGCCGCTGGCCACGACTTTCTTGACGTATCGCGGCTTTTTTTCTAATTCTTTTCTTTTTTGGCGAAAAGGCTCCAAGCCTTTAACGATAATCTCGGCTAAATCTTTTTTAAAATCGGCATAGCCTTTGTCTTGATATTTTTTTTCAATCGCCTTGATCGATTTTCCGGAAAAAAGATGATAGATCAAAAGAAGATTGGAAATGGCCGGTTTGTCTTCCCTCATAATAATTTCCCGACCGGAATCGGTGACGGCTTTTTTTATTTTATCGCGGATTTCTTCCGGCTCGTCATAAAGACCGATTCCTTCCCCGCCGGTTTTTGACATTTTTTTAGTCGGATCGGACAAAGACATAATCCGAGCGCCTTTGGAAAAAAACGGCTTTATTCTCGAAAAAGTCGGGCCGTAAAGATAATTGAATCTTTTAACAATTTCATTGGCCAAATCAATATGAGCGATCTGATCCTCGCCAACCGGAACAATATCAGCTTTATAAATCAGGATGTCGGCAGCCATTAAAACGGGATAATCTAACAAGCCCATATTCGCATTTTGGGGATGAGCTTCAATCTTTTCCCGATAAGTCGGCAAACGATCCAGCCATGAGACCGGCGTTAAGGTGTTAAAAATCCAAGCCAATTCCGTGTGCTCCGGAATTTGAGATTGAATGATAATGGAAGTTTTTTTCGGATTAAGCCCGGCGGCTAAAAAATCTAAAATCGTATCCCAAACCATACGTTTCATTCCCTTCGGATTATAGGGAGTAGTGATGGCATGATAATCCACCACGGCAAAAATAGACTCGTGTTTATTTTGCAAATCAATCCACGATTTTATCGCTCCAAAATAATTTCCGATGTGAAGCCGGCCCGAAGACCGAACTCCGCTAAAAACTCTGGTCATGCTAATGTGATTAAAATTTACGAGCCTCAATGCGAAATAAATTTTACTATCACATTGAGCACCCAGCAGATAACTTTATGTAAGACTATTACATAATACATAAAGTTATGTGCTGGGTAAAGGTTTTCTAACTAAATTTTCTGCGCGCTTTGCGCTTGAAAATTTAGAGAAAGCCCTTTAAATCTCAATAACGACCGGTAAAATCATCGGCCGGCGTTCAGTTTTAGAAAAAAGAAATTGGCCCAACCGTTCCCTGATCTGATCCCGAACATAGGCCCAGTTCATCGTGTGCTCGGGCGAAGCCGCTTTACTGACAATTTTTTTAACTTTGCTTTTAGCCTCGCCGATTAAAGCCCTTGATTCTTTTAAATAAACAAAACCGCGAGAAATAACATCCGGATCGCCCCTGATTTTTCCGGTTTTGCTGTCAACGATCACGATGACCACGAACATTCCATCTTGAGCCATAACCTGGCGGTCGCGAAGCACCACTTCACCGACATCGCCAACGCCCAGTCCGTCAACCATAACATAGCCGGCCGGCGCTTTTTCTTTCACAACTTCAACTTTACCGGATAAAAGCTCAATCGCGTCTCCGTCGCCGGCAATAATTATATTCTCCGGTTTAATGCCGACTGATTCGGCAATTTCTCCGTGCAATTTCAGCATATAATAATTGCCGTGAATGGGAATAAAATATTTCGGGCGAATAAGTTCCAGCATTTGCCTAAGATCTTCCTGCTGGCCGTGCCCGCCGGCGTGCAAATCCATCATTTTATAGTGATAAACTTTCGCTCCCCGGCGATAAAGAGTGTCTTTTAAACGTTGGACCGTCCTCTCATTGCCGGGAACTACTGAAGAAGAAAATATCACCGTATCGCCCTTTTTAATTTGAATAAAGCGATGCTCGCCCGAAGCGATCCGCATCAAAACCGCGTTGCCCTCTCCCTGGGCTCCGGTTCCCAGGACCACGATTTTATTATCGGAAAATTTATCAACTTCTTCCGGTTTAATAAGCGTCTCCGAAGAAAACTTCAAATATTTAAGTTCCCGGGCGATCGCCACGTTAGCTTTCATAGAATATCCGTCAATGGCCACTTTGCGGCCGTATTTTTCCGCCAGCATAAAAATTATCTGAATTCGGCTGATCAAAGAAGCGAAAGTCGCGGTAATAATTCTGCCTTTGGCTTTTTGAAACATTTGATCCATATTTTCCAAAACCACGGACTCGGAAAGAGAATGGCCGGGATTTTCAGCGTTAGTGCTGTCGGAAAGAAGCGCCAAAACATTGCTCTCGCCTATGGCTTTGAGTTTTTTCTCGTCAATCGGCTCATCGTTAATCGGAGTGTAATCAAATTTAAAATCGCAGGAATGAACGATTTTTCCGACCGGCGTATTAATGACTAATCCAATTCCGTCGGGAATATTATGATTAACCCGAAAATAACCGACCTTAAAAGAACCTAAATGCACGACTTCATCTTTTTTTAAACGATGAATTTCAAGTTTAGGCACGCCGGGAAAATCTTCCTGGCGTTTTAAAATAAAACCGGCGGTTAACGGCATCGTGAAAATCGGCGGATTGCCGAGTTTTTCAATAAGATAAGGAATCGCGCCGATATGATCGTAATGGCCGTGAGTAATAAAAACTCCAAGAATATTTTTCTCTTTGCCCTTAAGATAAGCGATATTGGGAATAATAAAATCAATTCCCGGCATATCTTCTTCCGGAAACCCCAAACCCATATCCACTATAATCATCTTGCCGTTATATTCTATAATCATCATATTCAAGCCAATTTCTTCAAAACCGCCAAGAGGAATAATGCGAATAGGGTAATTAAGACCGCCTAAATGACTTGGTCGAATCGGTTGTTTTTTTATCATAATCATGTTTAAATATTTATAGATATTAAAAGGCTCAAGTAGTGAAATTAGCAGACCTGTCTTGCCGGCAGGCAGACACGCCGAAGTGGTGGAATGGTATACACGTAGCGTTCAGGACGCTATGCCCGTAAGGGCTTGTGGGTTCAAATCCCACCTTCGGCACAGAAAAATTTAGTAGAGAGCGCCGCATTTATTTTTTCATTTTTAATTTTAATTCGTCAATAATGGGATTAGAAACGGGATCAAGGCCATACTCTAGGGCCAGATAATAAGAAATCCAATCTCCTAAAATAATAGTGGAAAAAATTTTAAAATAAATATTCTCGCCTTCGATTTTAATTTCGTCAAAAGTAAATCCTTTATTTTTAAACAGGTTTTTAATAAGCCTTGTTTTTTTAATTATCCGCGGATGATCGTTTTTAGAAGTTAAAAAGAAAGTATGGAAAAATCGAGCGTCCTTATCTTCTGAAAAACCAACTATTTCATTATGAGACATTTCCGGCAAATAATTATCAAAAGCGTGAGTTTTGGAATTTTCGTTAAATTTGATTTTCCAAATATGAGCCAGCGCTTTATTATTTTGGGAGATATAAATTAAAGGAAATTTTTTAAAAACTCTTTTGGCCAATTTTTTCCCGCGTTCTTCGAGTTTTTGCGGCTTGAAATTTTTAACGATTTTTAGAAAATAATCGCTTTGATCTTTAATTAAACCGACCCTGGCTAAAATCGTCAACAAACCGGAAAAAATATAACCTAAGGCCAGACGGGGCGGAATAAAATCTTGAGGGATTTTAATAAGCGGGATATTATTTTTTAAAGCTAATTTTTCAAGTTCGCCGCCTTGAGTAATAACAACAATTTTTAATTTTCTTTTTAGAGCCTCGGAAAGCGATGAAATAGTTTCTTCAGTGTTGCCGGAGTAAGAAATCGGCACAATAAGACTTTGGGACGAAGTTTGATAAGGCAAGCCGTACGTTCGATGAATATGAACGGATTTTTTAAATCCTAAATGCGAAATTAAAAATTTTAACAAATCGCCGGCCAAGACCGAGCCACCCATGCCGCAAATGATTAAACTGTCAAAATTGTCCTTGAATTTAATTTCACTCCCAATTTTAAGGCCGAATTGAAACTGTTTGGGAAAATCCAAAATCATTTGCCTCATTTTAAATTTATCGCTTTCCATTATTTTTTCAACACTCGTTTAGTTTTCAGATGCCAATTTTCAATATCGCTAAATCTTTTTGACGGGACAACAATTTTTTCCGTTTCAAAACCTAAAATATTTTTTCTCTGAACATAGACGTAATCTGGCGAAAAAAGAAATATGGCCGGCTTATCTTTATTAATAATTTGAGCCAGTTCGTTTAATTTTTTAATTCTCAAATCGTTATCGATTATTTTTCTTAATTCTTCAAGAATCTTATCCGCTTCTTTGCTGACGTAAAACGATAAATTAAGGCCGGGGTCTTTTCTCTCGGAAGAATGCCAAAAATTATAAAAATCCGGAATAGTTCCCAAAACTTCGCCAAAAATCAAAGCGTCATATTTTCTCGGTTTTATAAAATCTTTTTGAATTTGGGCGTCGGGAAAATTCTGAATTTCAATTTTAGCGCCAATTTTTTTCCAGAACTCCTCTAAAAACCGAGCGGTTTCCCGAAGAGGCGGCCAATCGCTGGTCATCAAGCGAAATGACAAAACTGTCAGTTCTTTATCCTTACCCAATTTTTTCTCTCGAATTTTTGTCTTTTCATTTAATTTCCAGCCGGCTTTTTCCAGAATTTGATTGGCTTTTTCAGCGTCAAAATCCGCTTTCGGCGTTTGAGCATCCTTAAAAAAATTCTCCGGAATCACGCTGTTAATCGCTTCCGCCTTGCCATTAAAAACTTTTCTCGAAAGAGCGGTCTTATCAATGGCCAATTCAAGCGCTTCCCTAATTTCTTTTATATTCAAAACCTTAGATTCGTTCGGATTTAAAAAAACAGCGTAATAGCGGGGCATTTTCAGAAAACGAATATTGGCCGAACCAATTTTTTCAAAATCCACGTTCTCGGAAAAAACTCCGCCGAAACTGTCAATGATATTTTTCGAATACGCGTCCAAAAGCTCGTTCTCATTTTTGTAAAAATAAAAAATGACTTTATTTATAAACGGTCCGTTTTTATGATAACGCCGATTAATTTCCAAATCCAAATTCGTAATCCGCCCCTGGTCATCGTTTTTTAAAGCAATAAATTTATACGGACCAGTGCCGATTAAATGCGTTTTAATGTCAACCGAAAGAATATTTTCCGGCAAAACGTCTTTCCAGATATGCTCGGGTAAAATTTTCAAAGTCAATTTTTCCAGAAAATTCCCTTGGGGTTCGTTAAATTCGAATTTTATTTTTCCGCCGTCCGATTGAAAAACTTTAACGTCCTGCCAAAGAGATCTCAACGGGCTCCGGGTTTTAGGATTTTTAATGGTCTCGATCGTGAAAATAACGTCCGCGGGGCTTAATTTTTCTCCGTCATGCCAGAAAATGTCCGATCTTAAATTAAGAATAACGGTTTTCCCTTCGTTTTCCGTTTCAATGCCGGAAGCTAAACTCGGAACAAGTTCCGCCTTGTTATTGTATTCATAAAGTCCGTCGTAAATAAATTCCACCGCGTCCTGATCCGCGTCGTTTAAAAGAGAAAAAAGCGGATTTAAAAACCGAGGTTCCCCCGTAACGCCTTCCCGAACTTCTCCTCCTCTGGCGGGCGCGGGAATCGAAAATTTATTCCAAAGTCTTATTCCGTAAATAGAGCCGCTTAAAATAAAAATAATGAAAAAGAAAATGAGCAGCCAAATTTCAAAAGGTTTAAGTAATTTAAAAGCAAGCTTAAAGCGCATGAGTTCATTTAACAGCAATGGAAATGGCAGCGAGAATTAAAAACAAGCCGCCAAGAACGATTGTTGAAGCGTAAATAATTTTTTCCAGTCCCCTTTTAGCGCTGAAAACATTGCCCTCGCCGCCAAAAGTCGCCGAAAGCCCCGTGCCTCTTTGCTGAAGCAAAATAGCGACAATTAAAAATATTGAAATAATAATTTCAGCGGTAAATAAAATATTTATATTTAAATGCATAAAACTTTTTTCAAAATAATTTTTCGGAATAATAGCAAGAAGTTATTCTAAAATTTTTTAGGTACCCTCGGCGGATTATATAATTTAATTAAAGCGCCTCGACCTTAAAAATTTTTAGAATAACTTCTTTAATCATTATAAGCCAAGGAAATAAGACCTACAAATGAAAAATAAAATTAATAACGGCAAAAAGAAAAGCGCCCCCCAAATAAGCTATCCAGCCCATGATGACAAGACCGGGAATGACTAAAGTGCCAATATACAATAAAGCGGCGTTAATTGCAAGACTGACAAGGCTGGACGCTAAAATCGCCAGCGGAAAGGTTAATAATTTTAAAATTGGCCGCAAAAAAAGATTTATTACTCCCATGGCCAAACCCGCCACCAAAAGCCGAATTATATCGCCGCTAAATTCAAAACCGGGAATAAATCGGTTGGCGATAAAAATCGCGCCGGCGTTAAAAAGAATTTGTAAAATAAATTTCACTAGAATTCGTTAATTATTTTTATTTTAACAAATTTAAACCCTTAAAGCAACGAAACTAAACTTTTTCTTCAACTTCCAATTCTTTAATCGGCGATTCTACCACCAAAGGCTTGATTTCAATTGATTTCTCGGAAATTCTTAAAACATCCTTGTCGATCTTGCCGAGTTCTTTATAGGCGTTGTTATACATATTGACAGTCGTGCCTAAATTAACGCCTAATTTTCTCATATAAGTTTCATAACTGGCTAAATGCCGGCCAAGCTCATCCACCCGTTTTCTGATTTCTTTGGCCGATTCTTCAATTTGAAGAGCTTTCAGCCCCTGCAAAACCGTTTGTAAATAAGCCAAAAATGTCGTTGGCGAGACGATTAATACTTTTTTCTCTCCGGCGGCGTATTGAATTAAATCGCGAGTGGCGGATTTAACCGCTCCGATTTTATTAACCAAAAGATCGTAATAAACCGCCTCGGCCGGAATAAACATAAAAGCGAATTCCATTGTTCCCTCGGCCGGCTTTATGTATTTTGAAGTTTCATCAATGCGAGTTTTTAAATCGTCGCGAAAAGCCGTTTCCAGCCGTTTTCGCTCCGTTTCGTCTTTAGTTTCCAAAAGCCGATTATAATTTTCCAGGCTGAATTTTGAATCTATCGGAATAACCCGATTTTTGACAAAAATCGCGGCGTCAACGATTGTCCCGTCTTGAAACGCGTATTGCATTTGAAAAGCGTTAGGCGGCAAAACATTTTCCAAAACGGTTTTTAAAAAATACTCGCCCAAAACTCCCCTTTGTTTGGGATTTTTTAAAACATCTTGCAAATTCTCAAGCTGGCGCGCGATATCAACTACTTGTTTTTGTCCCTCGCCGACTTTAGTCAATTCCGCGGTAATATCCCTGATGATCCGAGTGGATTCGCCAAACTGATGCTGAATCAATCGGGCTGACTCGCCTAATTTGTTATCAATGGTTCGGGATATTTCATTAATCTGATTCTGAATCATTAAAAAAGCTTGATTTTGATCTTCTCCTTTTTCCTTTTTACGCGTTAATTTTTCAAAAATAAAATAAGCTATAAAGCCGGCTAAAAGGCCGAAAATAAGGCTTAAAATCAAAGAATTCATTATTTAAGATTAAAATAAATTTTAAAAAAGATCAAGGCAAATTAAAGTCCAGCTTCGATTTTAATAGATTCTATAATCACCGGTTCCAGCGGACGATCATTAAGGCCGGTTTTAACATTGCCAATCGCCCCAACCACTTCCTGGCCCTTTGTCACTTTTCCAAAAATAGTGTAATTATTAGGCAAAGGATAATCTTCAAGCATTATAAAAAACTGGCTGCCGTTAGTGTTCGGTCCGGCATTAGCCATAGCGACCACTCCTTTTTTATATCCGGCCTTGTAAGATTCCGTCCGCGGATCCAGTTCGTCTTCAAATTTATAACCGGGCCCGCCGGCGCCGCAATGCCCTGAATCTTTTATCAAAAGACCGCATTCGGGATCGCCTCCCTGAATCATAAACCCTTTGATAATCCGATGAAAAGTAAGATTATTATAAAATCCCTTATTCGCCAAATCAATAAAATTCTGAACGGTTCTCGGCGCGTCAGCGTCATAAGTCATAAACTGAATTTCTCCAAAATTAGTTTTTAAAATTATAAAATGTTTTGAATTAGATGGATGATTCATTGAAATATCAGTCGGTTGATTTACACGATCGCGCTTTAAAAATAACGCCACAGCGCCAAAAAATAAAATAATTATTATAAATACAATCACTTTTTTCATAATTTGCGCCCTTACGGGGAATCGAACCCCGGTTTCAGCGCTGAGAACGCCGCGTCCTAGGCCACTAGACGATAAGGGCAGATTTCTACTTGCTAATTTTTCATCTTCCAAAACTCTTCCTGTCGAACCAACAAATCTTTGGCTTTTTCCGGCTCGGCCATTATTTCCTCAACTATTTTTTCCATTCTCATTCCCTGCGAGCCTTTGACTAAAATCAAATCTCCGGACTCAATAATTTTTTCTAATTCTTTACCGACTTCTTCGGAAGTGCTAAATTCTAAAACTTTTATCTCGGGTTTTAGCGACCTTGCCTCATAAGCGATAAATTTCGCCCGTTCCCCCACTGTAATAATAATATCGCTAACTTTCAAGGCTTTATTGCCGATTGCCTGATGCGCTTCAACACTGTATTTTCCCAATTCCAGCATATCGCTCAAAACCGCTATTTTTCTTTTCCCCTTTAACTCGCCTAAAACTTCCAAAGCCGCGGCCATTGAATCGGGCGAAGCGTTGTAAGTATCATCAATAATCCGAGTATTTTTATTGCCTTTGATTAGATTCATCCGGCCTTGAGGCGGCCGAAATTCCTTTAGCGCCTCGGAAATTTTCACCAAGTTCATTCCGAAAATAATTCCGCACGCGACCGCGGACAGAGAGGCGTAAATCTGATGTTTGGCTAATATATTCGGCAGCCAAATCGGCACAACTTTGCCCGCGTAATTTAATTTGAAATTAAGTTCAATTTTACCGCTTTTTTCTTCAT
Organism: Parcubacteria group bacterium; assembly: GCA_016188775.1. Classification (GTDB taxonomy): domain Bacteria; phylum Patescibacteriota; class Minisyncoccia; order JACPHC01; family JACPHC01; genus JACPHC01. The sequence continues at coordinate 20,181 of JACPHC010000005.1, read as the reverse complement.
TAAACCTGATATCGGTAGCCCGCAAATCCGCGCCTTGGCCAAATCCATAAGTAATAATTTTAGCCGAAGTTTTTTCTTTCATTGCTAAAACCGCGATATCATCGTAATTTAAAATCGCCGCGCCTCTCGCATTAAGAGAGGCAACCAGTTTAGCCTTTTCCCGGGCCACTTCTTCCGGACCGCTGTAAAATTCAACATGGACGGGAATTTCGCCCAGAGCCGTCACCGCCGCGACGTCTGATTTAATAAATGAAGTAAAATATCCAATATCTCCCGGTCGGTCCGCTCCCATTTCCAAAATCAAAATTTCCGGAAATAAAACCTTAAAAATTATCATCTTCCAAGCCTTAAAAAACGCGGCCAGCCAGCCGAAAATATTTTTACCCGGGCTTTCCAAACCCAAAATGGCCAGCGGCAAACCAATTTCATTATTATAATTTTTTTCGCTTTTTCGAACGTTGTATTCGGAACTCAAAACCGCGAAAATCGCCTCTTTGGTTGAAGTTTTCCCTACCGAGCCGGTAATGGAAATAATCTTTGGTTTGTATTTCCAAAGAATAATCCGTGAACAAATTTTAAGGCAATATCGTAAAATTGATTTCATATATATATTCTATCTGTAAAAATTCCGAGCCTTGTTTACATTTTTACACATCATATCTCGCAAGCAATGAGCACGAAAACACGCTATCAAATTCCCCAGCGAGGAATTTGCGCTTGCTCTCGGGCTCGCTCGTCTCCCTACGGGAGACACCTGCCCGCTCGCCCTGCGAGACAGTTTTCTTAACTCATTGCTTGCGAGATAATATAACAAGGCTGGTAATTCTTATACTTTATCTATCTTCAAATTAATAATCCGGCGGAATTTCATAATAATTAAAAATAAATTGGGTTAAATCGCGAAAAGACGGAGAAAGAGAGTCGGCGGCAAAAGCAATACCCTTGGGATTATCCAGCTTGATCAAAGCGACAAATCTCGGATTAAAAGCCGGAGCAAAACCGGCAAAACCATGGATAAAACGATCCGGAGCGTAGCCTTTTTTATTTTCCAAAGCAACTTGGGCCGTGCCGGTCTTTCCGGCGATAAAATAACCGTTTATCCTCGCTTTGTCAAAACCATGATCCACCACGCTGACCATCATTTCCGAAATTTTCCGGGCCGTTTCCGGCGAAATCGCCTCTAGTCTGACTTGCGGAATTGTTTTTATTGTCTCTCCGTTTTCACTCAAAATCTTATCAACTAAATACGGCCGCATCAACTTTCCTTGATTGGCCAAAGCGCCGACGGCTGAAACAAGCTGGATCGGCGTGACAGCCACGCCTTGGCCAAAAGTCGCGGTTAAAAAATCAATATCCTTGCCGCTTTTTAAATTGGAAATAAGGCCGGAAAGCTCGCCGTTTAAATCCAAGCCGGTTTTTTCGCCAAAGCCGAATTTTTCAACGTATTTTAAAAAATTTTCCCGGCCGAGTATTTTTCCGACAAAAACAGCGCCGGTGTTCAAAGATTTTTCCAAAATTTGCGTCATTGTCTGCCATCCGAAAACCTCCGACGTAAAATTCTTAACCGTAATACCGCTGATTTTAACGCTGCCTTCATCTTTATATTTTGTGTCCGGCGTAATTAATTCCGAGTCCAGGCCAGCGGCCATGGTGAACAGTTTAAAAATCGAGCCCGGCTCAAAAACTTTTTGAACGGCGTTATTTAAAAAAACGGAAGGATTTTTAACTTCTTTATATTGATTTGGATCAAAAGACGGTTCGTCGGCCAAAGCCAAAATTTTTCCGGTACTTGGTTCCATCACGATAACGGTTCCGGCCTCGGCGTTCCATTTTTCAATTAATTTTTTCAATAATTCTTCGGATTCAAACTGAATATTTCGATCAATGGTTAAAATAATATCCGATCCGTTTTTGACGGCTTTTCCTTCCTTTTGAGCTAAAAAAATCTGACGCCCTTTTAAATCCTTTTCCGTTTCCAAAAATCCCGGCAAGCCCTCCAATTCCTTGTTATACGACGCTTCAATGCCATAAACGCCTTTTCTTTTATCCTTGTCAAAACCGACAAAGCCGACCACTTCCGCCGCTAAATTTTTTAGCGGATAAAATCGCCATTCTTCTTTTTCAACGCCAATGCCGGAAATTTTAGCCGCTGATATTTTATTGCTTACTTCGTCGCTGACATCAACTTTAAGTCTTTTATAAGAAGACATTGCCGATTTGAGCATTAATTCCAGATTTTCTTCGGATATTTCCAGAATCGGAGCCAGTTCGCCGGCCGTTTTTTTTGATTCGCGGATATCTTTTGGAACGGCGAATATTATTTTTCTTTCGGATCTGGCCGCCAATTTTTCTAAATTGCCGAATTTATCCTGAATGTAAATTTCTCCGCGCTGGGGGTTTAAAACCTCTTCAACTTTTCTTTGAGTGACCGCCTTTTTTTCATAAACTTGAAATTGTTTAATTTGAAGGGACCAAAGACGCCAAACAATAATCAGTCCCAAAATAAAAAAAAAGACGCCAAGCGTTAAAAGGCGAAGATTTTGGTTTTTTCTTCTCATTTTTTGGCGACACCGCCGCTCTCGCTGACATATTTTATATTTTTAACCGGCTGAAAACCCAAGCTTAAAGCGTTTTCTTTTATTTTATCGGGGCTGGCGGCTTCAAAAATTTTTTTATTTAAAATCGTATTTTCTTTATCTGTTTTTAAAAATTCGCGTTTGAGAGAGCTGATTTTAAAACCGAACCCGGCCAAACTGTTGACTTGAATTATATAATAAATAATTAAAGAAACAATGGCAAAAATAATAAAAAAATTAATTAAAATAAACAGGCCGGAATTTTTTTGAGTTATGAAATTGTCGCTTCGATTAATAATCATTTTTTTATGGCTGCTCTTAATTTGGCCGATCGCGCTCTTGGATTTTTTATAATTTCTTCTTCGCTCGGCCGAATCGGTTTTTTGGTGATAATTTTAATCATTTCTTCTTTAGACCCGTCTCTGAAAAAATTTTTCACGATCCTGTCTTCCAAAGAATGAAAAGATATTACCGCTATTTTTCCATTTTTATCTAAAACCTCGTAAGCCGCCTCCAGCCCCTTGGAAATATTTTCCAGTTCGCGATTAACCGCGATCCGAAGAGCCTGAAAAGTTCTGGTGGCGGGGTGAATCCGCGAATAAAGATAAACTCGAGGCGCCGCTTTTTTAATAATTTCAACTAAATCAAAAGTACTTTCAATTCTTTTCCTACGCCTGGCCTCGACAATCGCTCGAGCAATCCGCCGAGAATATCGCTCTTCTCCGTACTCCCAAAGAATATTTGATAAATCTCTCTCCGAATATTTATTGAGAATGTCCCTGGCGGAAATTCCTTCTTTGGGATTAAACCGCATATCCAACGGCTCGTCTTTTTGAAAACTGAATCCCCGACCGCTTTTTTCAATCTGCAATGAAGAAAAACCAAGATCGAATAAAACTCCTTTGATATTTAAAAAGCTATTTTTCTCAATTATTGATTTTAAATTCGCGAAATTGCCGCATTCCAAAATTAAATTTTCTCTTTTTTCCAATCGATCTATCATCTGACAATCCCAATCAATACCCAATAATTTTCCTTCGGAACCGATTTTTTCTAAAATCATTCTGGCATGTCCCCCGCCGTCTATGGTCGCGTCTATAAAATTCTCTCCGGATTTTGGATCAAAAATTTCTAAAATCTCTTTCCCAAGAACGGACTGATGAATAATTAGATTATCCGTCATATCCCCAACCCACCCAGTTTTTCGGCGATATCGCCGAAAGTTTTTTCCGTGCCGGATTTATAGTTTATCCATTTATTTTCATCCCAAACTTCAATTCTGTTTAACACTCCGGCAATTATTATTTTTTTGGAAAGACCGGCGTAATCTTTTAAATATTCCGGCACCAAAATTCTGCCCAAATTATCTATCTCAACCTCTGAAGCGCTGGCCAGCATCAGCCTGACAAAACCGCGAGACGATTCTTGGCCCAAGGGCAAAGTTCGGAGTCTCTCCACCAATCCTTCCCACTCTTTTTGTGGATACAGGAAAAGACAATTATCCAAACCGCGCGTCAAGACTCCTTTGCTTCCGAATTCGCCTCTTAATTTCGCCGGAATAGCGATTCGTTTTTTATTATCAATTGTATGAATATATTCGCCGATTAACATAAGTTATCCACATTCATCCCATACTTATCCACAATTCGCCACTTTTATTATATTTTAACCCACAAACAGTTCTTTAATCAATCCCCTTAACGAACAAATTAAAAATTGGCTTTTTAAAGCCAATTTAATAAAAACTATACACAGGTTGTGCACTTTTCGGATCTGGAGTCTTTAATGCAACTCCGCTCGAGCTCACTTTATCAAAAATATATAGCGGCTAAACAATAACGTGTCGTTCCGTCCCGCGGCCTGCCGCGCCCAAACGAAATGACGATTATTTGTTTTCATTTTTCTATACGAAATAGTACAATGAATGCAAATACATGCTATGAAAAATAATTTTCAACAAAAAGGATTCTCTTTGATAGTTTTGCTTGTAATCATAATTGGAGTTCTAATCGCCGTTAGCGGCGGATTTTTGGTATTTCGGGAAAATAAGGCGCCTATTTCTCAAAAAACAACGCCTCAAGAAAAAGAGAATGAAGCGCCCAGTTTTCAAGAACAACAATCTCGGTCTCAGCAACCCCAATTTCAACCCTCTCAGTCAAACAAGATTTCTGTAAAATCCACCGACGCGAAATACAAATCAGTTTCTACGAAACCAGCAGCCGACCCCAACGGCGCTGTCGGGGCAAGCTGGTTCAAGACCGGACAGGACGCGGACATCATGCTTTCAGGGATTGATTTCAACAATACCGGCGGGCCGCTTCTTTTTAATCATCCTGCCGGAATCGCGACTGACGGCAAGCGCTTGCTTCTATCCGACCGCAACAACAACCGCGTCTTAATTTGGAATACATTGCCAACCGGAAATACGCCTCCGGATTTAGTTTTAGGACAGCCCGATTTTGTAAAAAACAATCCCGGTACGGGATTGCATCAGTTAAACTGGCCGAGCGCGGTGAGCGCGGCAAAAGGAAAAGTTATAGTAGCGGATTCTTATAATAATCGAGTCCTTATTTGGCTCACCTTTCCTACAAAAAACGGCCAGTCCGCGGATATTGTTATGGACGTGCCTACACTGGCGAAGAACATAGGCTCACAGCATAATCTTGAATGGCCTTGGGGAGTTTGGACTGACGGAACAAAACTTATAATCGCGGCTACGTCTGGTGGCAAAGCGCTGATATGGAACAAGTTCCCTCAGCAAAATAATCAAGAGCCGAATCTGGTCTTAACCGGCAAAGGAAAGATGGGCACGCCTCGTTACATTACGAGCGACGGTAATCGTCTGCTTATCTGGGATCACAATGCCAAAGTACCAACCGGCAGAAATCTTCAAGAGTTCGGCGGAGCCGCGACTTTCGTTTGGAAATCTTGGCCGACATCTCCCGATCAGCCTTTTGATTTTTATTATCCCAGCCAGGCAGTCGGCGCGTTCACGGCCGAGGGCAAACTTGTATTAACCGGCTCTGATGGCGTTGGACTAAGTATCTATAATGCCTTTCCCTCCGATGCGAATATTGCCGCCGATCTTACGATCCGGCCAATACCCGGCGGACCGGATGATGGAAATAATATTGCCAGCGCGGGAGAAATACTCTACATTTTACGGGGGAATGAAAACAAAATAATCGGATATCGTAAAATTCCAACGGAGTCCGAACAAAAACCGGATTTTGCGATTGGCAGTCCCGACATTGACGTGAATACTCTGGCCACAAATTTCTTCATTACTAATCCGGTGCTGGCGACTGATGGCAAGAGCTTATTTGTATCTTCCGACTTTCATAAACTGTATGTCTGGAAAAACCTGCCGGATCAAAATAACGCTTATCCGGATTTTGTTTACTCCCTTCCGGACGCGCCTTGGGACAATGTGTTGTTTGGCAATACTCTTGCGCTTGCCGGCAGAAAGACCGTGTATATTTGGAGAAATCCGCCTTTGAATGGAGAACTTCCAAATGATATTTTGACGGATCGCGTTGGTTCGGTTCAATTCCAAGAACTGCACGGAGTAGCAATGGATAATAAGTACTTTTATCTTGCCGATAGCCAAGCCGACAAAGTTTATGCGTTTGAAGGCGTTCCTGGCAAAAACAGCGAACCCAAATTCACGCTTTCAATCGATCAACCCCGACGCCTTTCTAGCGATGGAAAATATTTAGTTGTGGCCACTACACTGGATAACCAAACGGGACACATTAAAATTTTCACTATCGCCAATCTGTCTAATGGCGCAAAACCGAAAACTCTTAACAGAGATATTGCGCCCACCAACCTCCCCGAAGACGCGCTAGCGGCAGGCGGTAGCTTCTTTATCGCCAATACCGCCGGTAACACAGTTTATGCTTGGCGTAATATTGAGGATGCCTTAGCCGGCAAAACTTACGATACAATATTGGGCGAATCCAGCGCCCAAGACACTAGACCGGAAATAGGCAAAAACAAGGTTTTCTGGCCGGCGTCCCTCGCTTTCGACGGCTCCTTTCTTTGGGTGGGTGAGTTTAAATTCTCCGGAAGGATTTTGAGATTTTCCGTTCAGAAATAAAAATAAATAACCGCCATTTCGCTCGGACGCGACTGAAGAAAAACGAAAACGAGAAGCAAGCTCGTCCTCGCGCTAGCAAGGAAAACGCGCGCTTCTTCAGTATCTTAGCGGAGGCACAGGATTCGAAACTATAATCCCCTGTAAACTTACTTCGTTATAAATCTTCCTGTGCGCCCTGTTGGGATCGAACCAACAGCCTTTGCAATGTGAATGCAACGCTCTACCATTGAGCTAAGGGCGCATATTTGTAAGCGGAGTCAAATCCTTCCTGAATCGTCTCCTTAAAATAAACCGCTCCCTCCGGGCCTACGGCCCGTAGGGCCGGGCTGCCATTGAGCTAGCCGCCCACACCTTAAGCTATTCAATCTTTATTTTTTCAATCAATATTTCATGAGGACCTTCCAATAAATCCCGTAAAAAACGGTCAAACATATTCATTCGATATCGGAATTCCTCTTCGGAAAGCAAAACATAATTGATTTCTTTGCCTAATTCCGCCTCAAGACCGGCCAAAAAATTAGAAAGATTCCGTTGTTTAATCCTGCTTCCCACCAGCAAAAGATCGGCTCGAGTATTCTCTTCGTTAATGAAAATTCCGGAAAGAACGGCTAATTTGATGTTGCCGAGGCTAATTATTTTTTTAATAAGATTTTTTCGGGAAATAATCGACGGTTTTAAAATTAAGTCGCCTAATTCTTTCAAAAAATAAAAATCGGGCCTCAAAAACATCATTCTTTCCTTTTTCTTAGAAAGAGGATGTTTTATCATCCGAGATTGGATAAGCCCGATTTTTATAAAAAAATTAATTTCTTTTTTAACCGATTCCTTGCTGGCCTTAATCTTCCGAATAATTTCTTTAGACGTGAAGTAATCGTTTTTATGCCTCAAAAACAATTTTAAAAGACGCGGTCTTGTTACGGAAGAAAATAACTGTTCTAAAATATTAGAAGGCATAACAAAATTATCTAAATTACGAACTCAAAACCAGCATCGTCTTAAAGGTTCAAAATCCTTTATTTCAATTCCGCCATTGCGCCGGCTTCTTCCAATTTTTTCTTGGCTTCTTCGGCTTCGTCCTTGGACATTCCGGTCTTAACGACTTTCGGAGCTGCGTCCACAAGATCTTTGGCTTCTTTGAGGCCAAGTCCGGAAATTTCGCGCACCGCTTTAATCACCTGAATTTTCGCTTCTCCCGCGTTCTTTAATTCAAGGTCAAAAGTTGATTTTTCCTCGGCCTTCGCGGCCTCTCCCGCTCCACCCCCGCCAGCGGCCATGAGCATGGCGGCCGAAACTCCGAATTTTTCCTCTAAGGCCTTGACTAATTGGGAAAGCTCGAGAACGTTAAGCGCTTCAACTTTTTCAATTATATCCTGTAATTTTTTATCTTCTGTCATATATTTTTATGATTTTTTTATTTCTAATTGTTTTAACGTGAAAACAAATCGACCAATAATATTATTTAATAAACCGGCCAGTTGAGCGTAAAGGGCGCTTTGAGAAGGAATAGCGCCTAATTTCTTGATATCTTCGGCTAAAACAAATTCCCCCTTGAAAATTCCTCCTAAAATTTTAAAAGTCGGATATTCTTTGGCAAAATCGCGGTTCACTTTCGAAACTTTTAACAAATCTCCGTCATTTAAAGTAACAGTAACTTGGCCTTCAAGCGCCTCTTCGGAAATTTTTCCTTTAAAACCGGCCTTTTCAAGAGCGATAATGATTAAAGTTTTTTTGGCAACTTTATTTTTAGCGCCTGAATCCAGTAGCGCTTTTTTAAAAAGCCTCATTTGGACCGCGGAAAGGCCGGTAAAATCGGCAAAAACTAAAAACTTGGCTTCAGAAAATTGCTTAGTTAAATCGGCGATAATATTTGATTTTTTTTCTTTTGTAATGGCCATAAAAATAAAAAACTTTGGTAAAACCAAAGACTTTGCGAGAAATTTCTTGACTTAACCTCGACGGGATTTATTTATCCGCCTAAATTTTTCTTAGAAAAATTTAGGCGGATAAACCCGCTGTCTTTGGCTTGATTAACTTAATAGTAATCGAAGAAAAAATAAATGTCAACCCCGTAGAGCAACTTCGAAAAAAAATGCGGTCGCGTGTGATTTGGAACATTCGAAGTTGTCTTACGGGGTCAAGAAAAAAAGGCCGAGGAAATCGGCCTATTCAATTTTATTTAAGGGCTCAATTTGAAATTCTTTCGTGATATAAGAATTGATAATATCTATATTATCAATCGGCTGTTTGCGCGGCGCTCCGTCAAAAGCGCTTTCGGTCATATAAATTTTTTTATCTTTAGATAACACTCTTAAATAGCCGACTCCCTGATCGACTATTTTCATTTTGCGTCTTTCAAAATTTGATCCGTGTTTGATTGTGCCTATTTCCTGCGAATGGCATTGGCCCAAATCCATATCCCATTCATTCAAGCTTTCGCTGACATGAAAATTGGCGCCGATGGTTATCTGGCAATTTTGACGTTTCCCAAATTCCAGCATCTCTTGAGGACGAAGAGAAGTTGTTTTGGCTCTAGCCATATGAGGATGCTGAATTGACATTTTAAGGCCTGACGGCAATTCAAAAATTTCTTTTCGCATAATCTTTTTTTCCGTAATTTTTAATATACTCTCGTAAGAAGTTTTAATCTGCTTTGAATTAAGATATTGCCAAATATGATCAGTTAAAAATCTTGCTAGAAGGACGTGAAAAAGTTCCAACGGATCATGGCCGTCTTCCGTCTCCCAAAGATCGTGATTGCCAAGAATGTAGATAAACAATAACAAGGAATCGGAAATTAAATTATCGATTTTTTCCTGCGTCAATTTATTGATATCCGCCTTGGCGTAAAGCGAAGAAAACCTTTCAACAAAAACTTTAAAAATAACAATGCCGATTGAATTAGCGGCGAATTTTTCCTGCTTTGTGTTGTTTATTCCGGCAATAAGTTCGCCCTTTCTGTCGAGATTATGCTTCATTCCCTCTTTTGTGTCGCCGGCGTCAATTAAAATTTTTACTCCGCGGTTCAAAATAATTTTTGGAAGATCCACAAGAAAAAAATTATAATCCGTTTCAACTGATCCGGCGTGAAAACAAGCAAAACTTATAATTCTATCTTCGTCAAAAGGCGGGGCTGGCATAGCGTATTTTAAGCGATGCTGAACATAATCAAGATTAAAATAATATTTTTTACTTTTTTCTTGATAGAAAATACCGGGCCAGTTTTCACCGTTTCTTCTAAACGTTTTCTTTTTTTTCAGACCCTCAAGCTCGTTATTTATTACTTTCTCTGTAAAACCAAGGTTGTGTTTTAATATACCGGGAGTCGTCCAACCTCGGCTTTTTATATTTTCTATAATTTTTTTCTGAATAGAAGAAGCTCCTTGAGGGGGAATCACGAAACTTAACTCCTGGCTGACAATATCCTTCAGGTTATAAGTTCGAAAAAGATATTTTCCGCTATCATCAATAACATCAAAAACGCTGACTCCAATTTGATTTTCATTAACTCTTGTCTTTTCCAGCCGATGGCAAACAGGGACAGAAACATACTGATATTTTAATTCTCCTTTTTGTTTATGAACGCTTGAACCAAAACATCCGACAATATAAAAATCTGGCGATCCTTGCTGCGAAGTTTGTTTGATTTTATCTTTAATCACTCTTTCAATAGGCGTGCTGTAATAATCTCCTCGCATCCAGACAGCTTTTGTCGGAGTTAATACCCAAACCGTTTTATCGACATATTTTACAACAAACTTATCGCCTCCGGAATTCCAAATTCTAATATCGCTTCTGATTTCTGAAAGAAATTGGGCGATTTTTTCTCCAATTTCACCGTCAAAAGCGGGACTGGTGACGATAAATAAATCAATGACTTTTTCCTTATTCGGATCTTCAGGATCAACAACTTTTATAACCGGAAAAACTTTAGACAGTTTTTCAGCGACATCTTTTAAAAATTCTTCTTCAAGCGTGAATTTTTTAGACAAAAGCTGTTCTCGAGTAAGATTTTCATAAAAATCGTCCCTTTTTTCGCCTGTCTTTTTTTTATTTTTTTCCGCGTCAATTTTCGTTTTTACATATTTTTTCATATTCTGCTTCATATCTTGTTCTGAAACTAATCCTCCGACAAGAATATTGAAATGCGTGCCTTCTATTTTTCTAAATATATTAAAGCCATTATCAACTAAAGATTGCCTAAATCCCTGGGAGCCGTAATCAATTCGCGATATTAAACCGATTTTTGCTCCTTTTTGGATTTCCATCGATTCCCTTCCCTCCTTTTTTAAATTTTCAAAGACCTCTATTGGAATCCTATATCTCTATAATATAAAGTCAATAGGCTGTCGCTTCTATTTCTGACGTGAATGCCCTGAAGAATGCCGAAAGCCAAAAAAAGAGAAATAAGATAAGAGCCGCCATAACTTAAAAACGGAGTCGGAATTCCGGTGATCGGCAAAAGACCAAGATTCATCCCAATACTGATAGCCAAATTGGCTGCCAGCATAACGCCCAAACCCAGAGAATAAAGCCGAGCGAAATTATTGTCCGCGGCCAGACCGATTTTCATAATCCTCCAAAAAATAATACCGTAGAGAAAAAAAATAAATATTCCGGCCGCCAGTCCCAACTCTTCGGAAATAGCTGAAAAAATAAAATCAGTCGTCGGCTCCGGCAAAAATCCCAAACGCGCCTGATAGCCCTGACCGAGCCCGAGGCCGAAAAATCCACCGGATCCGGCCGCGACTAAGGTTTGCCGGGCTTGATAGCCCCGGCCGCGAAAATCCGTTTCCGGCCGTAAAAATGTCATAATCCTCCCTTTTTGATAATCGGCCAGAAAAAAATTCCACGCCAAAACGGAAATAATTCCAAAAATCAATATTACAGCTAAAAGATGACGCGATTTAATGCCGGAAAGCAAAACCATTCCCAGCCAGATCAAGCCGAAAATCACGGCCGATCCCAAATCCGGTTGAGCCAATAAAAGCGCTATGGGCAAAAAAGCGTAAATACCGGAAACGACTAAATGCCGAATCCGATACATCTCAATATGCCGAAGAGAAAAATATTTGGCCAATAGTAAAACAAGAATAGGCTTGGCAATCTCCGTGGGCTGAAAAGTCGCTAGGCCTAAATTAAACCAAGAAAGCGACCCTCTGACTCTTTGACCAAAAAAAATAACGCCTAAAAGAAGAATCGAGCTTAAAAAATAAATAAATAAAAGAGGGGCGGGATAAGTTTTTAAAATCCGATAATCGGCTAAACTGATTAAAATTAAAATAAAAATTCCCAGTCCAAACCAAATTAATTGCTTATGGAAATTAATTGAGGAAAGATTGAAAATAACAGCCAAACTGATTAAACACAGGGCCGAAATCGCTCCCAAAAGAATCCAATCAATCTTTTTTAAATGAAGATAAAAAAAGTTCATTTTGAAATATATCCGTTCTCGCTTCCAGATCGAGCTTGGCTACTTTGCCTTCAAAAGACCGAAACCAGCTGATTTCAAACGGAATTTCTTGGCCGGCCTCGATTTTGCCGATTCTGGTAAAATTAACCGAAAGCGCGTTTCCTAAGCCGTCTTTGGCCACCGCGAAAATATCAATATCTTCAAAAGTGAAAACTTCGCCATTTTTAATCCGACCGGTCGCTTTGGCAAAAACGCCGTTATTTTTTATCTCTTCGTATTTTCCGGAAAAAACTGAAATACGCGGCGGAATAAAATCGGATAATTTTTCCCAGTTGGCGGAAACGACAATCACTTTCAATTTAGCCGGCAAAGAAGGAACGGAAATTTGAGGAACTGCCACCCATCGCTCATCTAATGGCCAAAGATAAGTTTCTCCAATTTTCTCAACAATTAAATCATTGGCCGAATTTAAAAATTCTATTTTATAAACAACCGAGGAGGCGCCAAAATTTACGTTCGGATTTTTGAGCCGAAACAAAACGTCATAACTGGAACCGGAAACAAGAAAAAACCTGGAAAAAAGAATTTCGGGAAGTTGGGGTTTTTCAATAATTTTTGGCGTTAAAACGGGCTTTTTAAAAATCAAGTAAATCAAAAAAACAAAGACAGCTATTATTGCCAAAAAAATCAAAGCTATTAAAATTTGTTTTTTAAATCGCGAATCCATATCAAAGACCTCCTGCAAAATAATTTTTTCTGCTGCAATTTGTAATTTTGGCTGCAAATAATTCAGAACTCGTTGGCGTATTTTAAGTCAAATATGCCGCCTCGTTCTTCATTATTTTCGCTCAAAATTCCTGCATTTCGCTACGAAAAATTATTATGCAGGAGGTCTTAAAAAATCGTAACAAATAAAAAATGCCCCCGCAATACCTACTTTCCCCTTGCGGGTATCATCGGCGTCAGGCGGTTTAACGACTCTGTTCGGAATGGGAAGAGGTTGGTCCCGCCCGCTATGGTCGCGGAGGCAATTTACCCGCCTAAATTTTTCACCCGCCTAAATTTTAAAAATTTTTGGCGAGTAAATAAAAATTTTGGCGGGTGATATTAAGCAAGTCAAGGTGGGCATAAATGATTTATTAGTACTGCTCGGCTAAACGCCTTACGACGCTTACACCTGCAGCCTATCAACGTGGTCATCTTCCACGAATCTAAGATACCTGATCTTGAGGTGGGCTTCGCGCTTATATGCTTTCAGCGCTTATCCCGTCCCAACATAGCTACCCAGCAATGACCCTGGCGGGTCAACTGGCACACCAGAGGTTGGTCCACTCCGGTCCTCTCGTCACATAATTCTTCTATCGCTAGAAGTGTAGACTATATCTTCACCCTGCTTTTAGCGGGGGTCGGCGTATTATAATATCAAATTATTGATATTATCTTCATCTTTAAGTAAAAAGTCTTACTTAAAGAATCCAGTCGTTACGGGGTCAAATCTAAAATTTTAAACAATTCTTCTTTTGTTTTCTTTTTCTTCGTTGCATAATTTTCTGATTGAATTCGATAAATATTATTTACCAATTTTCTTAAATCAGTATTTTTTAAACTATGCTTTTTTTGAAGAATTTTTGAAGATTCGAAAAGAAGATTTGCTTGTATTTTCTTAAATTTAATAAATGGCAGTAAATTCTTTAGTATTTTTTCTATTTGTTTAAATCCGTTAATTCGCAGTTCAGTTATGCCATCATTTCGTTTTGAAATATAACCTATGCCAAGTAAATTTCGGATCCACGACAAAGTTTTGTCATGACGTGAATCTTGATAAAAACAAATAGTCAACATGAAACGTTTTCCAGATTTATTTCCGTCTTTACGTTTCTTAATTTGCATCATTAAACTGCCGTCGCCATCAAGAAAACCAGCAATATATGCTAAATTAATTTTAGATCGACTTCCCACGGTATTGTCTTAATTAATTACTTTGGTCCTCAATTAATTGTACTATAATTATTGGACCGCAACAACTATAGTTATCAACAGACCAAATTTATTAAGATTCCACCGTTATTAGCCGAATTATCAATCGCCATTACTGGCGAAAGTAGCAATTTCTTACTAGGAGCAGCTCCCCTCAAGTATCGACGCCTGCGACAGATAGGAGTCCAACCTGTCTCACGACGGTTTGAACCCAGCTCGCGTCGCGCTTTAATGGGCGAACAGCCCAACCCTTGGCGGCTTCTCCACCGCCAGGATGCGCGGAGCCGACATCGAGGTGCCGAACACCGCCGTCGATATGAACTCTTGGGCGGTACCAGCCTGTTATCCCCGGGGTAGCTTTTGGCCGATGATCTTCCGCCTTCCTACGAAGTACGGTCGGTTCACTAACTTCTGCTTTCGCACCTGCTCGGCATGCGCGCCTCGCAGTTAAGCCGGCTTATGGGTTTGCCCTATCACTCCGATTTCCATCCGGAGTTAGCCGACCTTAATAAACTCCTCCATTACTTTTTGGGAGGAAAGTGCCCCACTTAAACTGCCCACCAGGCACTGTCTCTCTGACGTTTGGCGTCAAAGGTTAGACTTAAAGCCTTGAAAGAGAGGTATTTCACTGACGACTCCATTCCGTCCGAAAACGGAACTTCAAAGTCTCCCTCCTATGCTACGCATTCAAAACAAAAAGCCAATACCAAGCTACAGTAAAGCTCCCGGGGTCTTTTCGTCTAGTCGCAGGTACCCGGCGTCTTCACCGGAATTGCATTTTCACCAGGCTCCTCGTTGAGACAGTTCTCCAGTCGTTACACCTTTCATGCGGGCCAGAACTTACCTGGCAAGGGGTTACGCTACTTTAACACGATTATAGTTATCGCGGTCGTTCATTGGCGCTTCGGGCTCGAGCCTTAAATCTTTTGATATAATCTTAAAATCCAAGACCTTCGCCGTTAACGTTCCAACACTGGACAGGTGTCAGCCCCTATACATCCTCTTGCGAGTTAGCAGGGACTTGTGTTTTTGATAAACAGTCGCTAGAGACACTTTAACTGCGCCCAGCACATAACAAGTTATATGCTGGGAACCCATCTTGCGAACTTACGGGTAGCTTTTTTGCCGAGTTCCTTAACGAGGAATCACCTGTTCACCTTAGGCTTCTCGCCTTACCTACCTGTGTCGGTTTACGGTACGGTTTCTTTGTTTTTAGCTCTTAAGAACTTTTCTCGGAAAAATTTTCATCGAATTTCATTCCCGAAGGAATAATTTTCCCGCGCCCTCGCGGGCGAAGAAACATAAATCCAATAATACGCTCGATTTAGTACTTTTCGTCATTCTCTTGAAAAAACAAAGAAGTGCCGGAATATTAACCGGCTGTCCATCAGCTGCGGCTTTCGCCATTGCCTTAGGACCGACTAACCCTTGGATGATTGACATTGCCAAGGAAACCTTAGGTTTTCGGTGGTCCGAGTTCTCGTCGGACTTGCGGTTACTCATGCCAACATTCTCTCTTCCTTACGCTCCATTGGGGCTCGCGCCCTCAACTTCGCTGCGTAAAGAATGCTCTCCTACCACGAGCGCTCAACGTATTGAACGCTCATCCAAATTTTCGGTATAAAGCTTAGCCCCGATAAATTTTCGGCGCGGAATCTCTCGACTAGTGAGCTGTTACGCACTCTTTAAAGGATGGCTGCTTCTAAGCCAACCTCCTAGATGTTTAAGAAATTCCACTTCCTTGCTTGCACTTAGCTTTAATTTAGGGACCTTAAATTTTGGGCTGGGCTGTTTCCCTTTTGACCGATGGAGCTTCGCCCCCATGGTCTAACTATCCTTCTCATTCACGGTATTCGGAGTTTGATTGGTTATCCGAGATTTCTCCCAATGATTACCATCCAGTGCTCTACCCCCGCGAAATTAATAAAGGACGCCAGTCCTAAAACTGTTTCGGAGAGAACCAGCTATTCCCAGGCTCGATTAGCTTTTCACTTCTTACCACAGTTCATCCCAACGTATTGCACAGCGTATGAGTTCGGACCTCCAGTCGCCTTTCGGCGACCTTCGTCCTGACCATGGTAAGCTCGCCTGGCTTCGGGTCTTAAACACACAGCATTTGTTCCGCTGAAAGCGGAACAGGCGCGCTTTTCGCACTCGCTTTCGCTTTGCCTCCGTCCCTTATAAGGACTTAGACTGCTATGCATTCAAAGTCGTTGGCTCATTCTTCAATAGGCACGCGGTCACCCTCAACTTGCGTCAAAGGCTCCCGCTCTATGTAAGCATATGGTTTCAGGTACTATTTCACCGCCCTCACCGGGCTGCTTTTCACCTTTCCCTCACGGTACTTGTTCACTATCGGTCACCAAGTAGTATTTAGCCTTTCCCTGTAGTCAGGGATGCTTCGCCCAGGGCAGTCTTTCCCCGGGTTACTCAAGATAAACAACAAGGAACATGAAACCGTTTTCGTCTACGGGACTATTACCCTCTTTGATTGGCCTTTCCAGGGCCATTCGACTAACGAAGTTTCATTTTTTTAAACTCCCTCCAAGCTCGCGCCTGGACGCTGTTTTCTTACTACCCCCAAACGCGTCCTGTTAAAAACAAAACACGCGTGGGTTTGGGCTTCTCCCTTTTCGCTCGCCGCTACTGGGGGAATAAAATTCTTTCTCTTTTCCTCCGCTTACTGAGATGTTTCACTTCAGCGGGTTCGCTTCCTCGACTTTACGTCAAGGACAATCTCGGTTTGCGAGATTGGGTTTCCCCATTCGGACATCGCCGGATCGAAGGTCGCTAGACACCTCCCCGGCGCTTATCGCAGTCACGCCACGTCCTTCTTCGCCTCTTGGTGCCAAGGCATCCACCATACGCTCTTAAAATACCCACCTAGACTTGCTTAATATCACCCTTTGAAATTTCTCCGAATTTCAAAGGATTATTCTCGCCTAAATTTGAGATAACAAATAAAAATTCAGGCGAGTTAAATTGTTAAATTTCTTTCCGTCTATATTTATATTTAATTTAAAAACCCCCGTCAGAGGCGGGGGCTTCACTTTCATCACTAAACAAAAACTAATCGCCAAGTTGCCCGCCTGTCTTTTGGTAATGGTTTAATAAATTAAACATAAATCGCATTCGCAAAATCCATTATACAGATGCAAAATTCGCTGTCAAGGCTATACGCTGATTTGTTGTTATTTATAATTCTCAATGAGATATCTTTACTAAACTACAATTACGTTAAGATATGAGGAAGTCCAAGATTCTGTTTTCGAAGACGAACGCTGATGGGAGTAATTTCCAAATATTCGTCCTCGCCCATTATTTCCAGACCGTTTTCAATAGTCAGCTTAAACGGAGGAATAAGCTCAATCGCCTCGTCGGAGCTTTTAGAACGCATATTTGTCAGCTGTTTTCCTTTAGTGGGATTTACGTTCATATCATTTCCTTTTGACGTATTGCCGATTACCATCCCAATATACACTTCCGTTCCCGGTCCTATATAAAGAGTCCCTCGTTCCTGAAGTCCCCACAAGGAATAACCGGAAGATTTTCCATTGGCCATGGAAATCATTGAACCGACTTTCCTTTTTCGAATCTCTCCCGCGGCCGGCCTGAAACCCAAAACGCGCGAAGAAAGAATTCCTTCTCCTTTTGTCTGAATGACAAACTGATTTTTATATCCCAAAAGTCCCCGCGTGGGTCCTTCAAACGCAAGCCTCATAATTTCGCCATGCTGAATAATATTTTTTAAAATGAACGCGCGAGCGCCAAGGTGTTCAATAATCGCGCCTTGATGTTCTTTTGGCGTATCTATAATGACTTCCTCGAACGGTTCCAGCTGGACGCCTTTTTCTTCGCGGATAATAACTTTGGGCTGGGAAACCTGCGCTTCATATCCGGCGCGCCTCATATTTTCGAGCAGTATCGCGATATGCAATTCGCCGCGGCCGCAAACCTGAAACACGTCCATCGCCTTAAAATCAATTTGCAAACCGACATTGACTTCCAATTCTCGCTCCAAATACTCGCGCAATTCGCGGGATGTCACGTATTTTCCTTCCCGCCCCATAAAGGGAGAATTATTGACTAAAAAATTAAGAGTGATGGTCGGCTCATCAATCGCGATGACGGGAAGCGACAAAGCGTTCGCGTCAGTCGTGACGGTTTCGCCGATATCTATATCGGGCAATCCGGCAATAAGCGCGATATCGCCGGCGCTTGTTTCTTTCGAGTCTATTCTTTCCAATCCGTTAAAAGTAAAAATTTTGGTGATTTTGCCGGAGCGAATTTCGCCATTCTGTTTTTTCACAAAGACATTCGCGCCGGCCTGAAGCCTTCCCTCATAAACGCGCCCCACCGCCATCCGTCCCAAAAAATTATCGTAGGCGAGATTAAAAGGCTGGAATCGCAACGGTTGACGCTCAAGCGATTCCGAGGACGCGCAAGGAACGCGCGAAAGAATCAAATCCAGAAGAGGAGTGAGATCATTTGATTCGTCAGTCAATTTGAACTTGGCGATTCCTTGGCGGCCGATCGCGTAAATAATGGGAAAATTAGCTTGTTCGTCATTGGCGCCCAGTTCCAAAAAAAGTTCCAGCACTTGTTCTTCCGTTCGGCCAGGGTCGGCCGCTGATTTGTCTATTTTATTTATGACGACGATTGGTTTTAGTCCCAATTCCAAAGATTTTTTTAAAACGAAACGGGTCTGGGGCATTGGCCCTTCCTGCGCGTCCACGACAAGAAGAACAGAATCGATAGAACGAAGAACCCGTTCCACTTCCGACCCAAAATCGGCATGTCCCGGCGTATCAACGATATTTATTTTAACGCCGCGATAAATAATCGCCGCGTTTTTTGAATAAATTGTAATGCCGCGCTCAAGCTCCAAGGCGTTTGAATCCATTGAAACTCCTTCTTTAAACGCGCCGGTTTGGCGCATCAAGGCGTCGGTCAAGGTTGTCTTGCCGTGATCAACGTGAGCGATAATAGCGATGTTTCTTATTTCCATATAAGCGATTTGCCCGCCGAAGCTTTTAGCGAAGGAGGGTGTTGCGAATTTCCATAAAAAAAATGCCCTCAAAGGCATTTTTATAATAATATAAAAAAAGAAGATAGTCAAATTTTGATATAAGACTTTTTGTGTTTCTAAAAAAAACAAAAAATCACCAAGTTTTTTTATTGTAAAACTCCAATCTTAACTTTGGTTTTGGCTTTAAACCCGAATCATAAATATAAGAAATAATCCCGCAATTTTTAATATCATCGGTTTTATCAACTTCAAGAAGTTTTTCTTCCGTGAATTTTTCAAGAAGCTTTCTAAAAGAAAACATCGCCGCGGAATGGGAAACGACCAAAATATTCATTTTCGCGTATTCGCGGACAATTGTTGAAAGAAAAGACCAAATTCTCAAATTAACATCGGGGTAAGATTCGCCTCCGATCGGCCTGAAATAATATTTTTTTTCTTTTAATCTTCTCTCGTACTCGTAGGGAAAATGTTTTTTTATTTCATCCGGCGTCATTCCATCCGCTATGCCAAATTCTTTTTCGCGAATCCTTTCTTCGATTATCAATCGCGCTTTTGGAAAATTTTTGGCGATAATTTCTCCTGTTTCATAAGCTCGCTTAAATGGAGAAATAAAAATGAGATCAAAATTGCCGTATTCTTTTTTCAAAAAAACTCCGGTTTTTTTCGCCTGCTCCCTGCCCTTTTCCGAAAGAACTATATCGGCATTGCGAACTTCTTTAACGTTTTTTGTGTATGTCGTTAAAATGCCTCGATTAATAAGCTCCCGCTCTTCATTATAAACGGATAAACCATGGCGAACCAAAACCAATCGATTCGGCCACTTTTGAATAAGTTCTTCTTTTGATTTTTTCATTTTTGCTGTGTCTCCTGAACAAAATCCGAACTTTTTACCAAACGAACCCCGACGAATGAAGCCGCCCCGCCGCCGCTCGCTGACACTCGCCGCACCACAGAAAAATACTCTTTGCTCTTTTCATTTTGCGCGCGCCGGATTTCTTTTTCTCCTAATGAAAAGAGTATTTTTCTGTGGTGCTTTGCTTTGACAAGCAAGGCGGCGGGGCTGGCCTCTATTTTTTGAAAGGGAATG
>JACPHC010000004.1 GCA_016188775.1 Parcubacteria group bacterium | reverse complement strand
AAATAAATTGGTGAAAATCTTGTATATGCCGCTTCTTGAAAGCGGATTGCCTCCTATCCGTTTAAATTTTCTGGTTCGAAACCCCCACTCATTGTTTGCCTTTTCTAAAATCTGCGGGGGCGTATAATTCCCGGTAAGCATCAAATCCCACATCTTGCGAACGAGATTAAACCGCTCTTGATCCTTCAGAGTAACTTTATTTTCTTTATCGTTCAGATAACCCAGCGGTACTACACCATTCGGCAACCCCGAATTTAATCTTTTGAGAAGCCCACGCTTGGTGTCACGGCTAAGATCAAGAATGTATTGGTTGGCTTGACCGGTTTCAACATTAAACAACAGGACATTATCGCTCGGTAGATATTGCCGTTCAATGGTTTGAATAGATTTGATTATTCCTTGTTGAAGAAGCCAACTTAATTGGCCGCTATCAATGGGGTTGCGAGTCAATCTGTTTAAGTGCCAGCATAAAATTCCGTCCGCTTCTCCGTTTTGAATACGCCGTATCATTTCATCAAACACGGGCCGGTTGTTCGGTTTCTTGGCCGACTTTGATTCAGTGTAAATTTCTATGATTTCCAATCCTAAATCTTTGGCAAGTTTTTTCAGCCGGTCGGTCTGATCGTCAATGGATTGCACCTGGCGATCCTCGCTTTCCGATGACTTTCTTGCGTAGAGGAAGTATCTAATTTTTTTAACAATTTGGTTCATTTTGTCTCAATTACACCCCTATAACACTTTCGGGAGGAAGCCAAGCTATCAAGTGGATAAAGTTTTGCTTTCGATCATTCCTTTATATCTCCTTTTTCGGTATTCCAACTTGAGGCATTTTCGGCACCCAATCATGTTATTGAGGGGGTGGCGGAACAGCACGCCAACTCGAGCAGCGCATAAAGGGCACTTAAACCATAGTCGCACGCCGTTGTAGTGCGTTTGGGATGTTGTAAACTCAATGCTCCATCCTGACGCCTCTAACTCGGAGTTTAAGATACGCTCTTTAAGTTTACCGCGATACCGCTTCAAAAAATCTTCAATCTTGATTTTTGAGCATTCATCAACGAGGAAAGTTTTTCCTAAATCATTTGGGTTCAATGTTTTCATGTTGTTGTGCCGGGTTATTTGCAGCATTGATTTGCTGGTTTTGCGCAACAAACGCAGTTTTAGCTTTTATATTCAGTTCCATTGGCGGATTCTTGATTTGACGGAGCGTGGAGAGCGCAGTGATGAGTTGCCGGTGGGCCCTGTCCAGTTCTTTGCTTAATACGGCGAGATAACCATTTTTCTCGCTGCTAATGCTGAGTTCATAAATGTTGCTATTCATTACGCTTGAGTAACCAATGATCTTGCCGTAAGTTCCCGCAATAAGCTGTATCAGGACTTTTTCGCTTGCAGTTTTGCAGCCGTATTCTTTCTCAATTTGTCTTGCGACTGTAATTACCAAAGAACGATGCTTCTCGCTTACGGTGGTGGCAAGCGCATAATGGGTGTCCAGCCCCATCGAGTCCAACACTCCGCTGTGGGACTCCAGCATGTCTTTTTTCATTGCTTCGGCTTCTTTGTCGGATGCCGCAAGGTACGCATTCACCTTTTTGGTAACTGTTTCCAGAATATAGTCAGGGTCGCTGGTGATATGCAAATCTTTTCTGACCATTTCGCGTATTTCCTCTGGCGTATAATCTTTGGCGAGTGATTTTTTCTCATCAGATTTTGCCGGAAGCTTGGCGTCAGCTTTTAGTTGTTTTTTCGTGTTTTTACTCATGGTTCTATTTTTACCCCACCCTCTGACTCACTATTGTTTTGAGACTCGGAAATGTTGAGCTGGGTGGTGGGGTAGATTAATATTTTACGCTTATCGCTCGGGTCAGCTTCTTGGCTTACTAAGCCGGCGGTCTCAAGCATTGGGATAATCTGCTGGCGCAGCTGCCAGTCCGCAATAAATCGGCCATACACTTGATAGTGCTTCTGCGATATCTCTTGTCGGCTTATTCCGAGATCACCGGTGATTTCTTGAAAGCCCTCGGACCGGTTATTGTTTTTCTCATTCCAAGCGGAGAGAATTACTTCCCGGTAGAGATTGAAAATATATGGTGGAAGGTTTAGTTCTTGGCTTTCGGAAATTATTTCCCAGATTTTAAACGCCTCATCTATATCGTTGTCGTTGGCGATGACGGTGGTTCCGTCTTGCCCCTTCTCCCTAAACCACAAGTTCAACAATGCAAATGATTTGATAATTGATATCAAGCGGCCAATGTCCCGGGAATGCCTGGGCTTGAGCATCTTGTTTTTGGAAAAGAATCGCTTTTCAATCTTTTCTGGCGAACCGATTTTAATTTCTTGGATATCTGCTTGCTTTACTGCCAATATTCTATCTTTCAACAATTCTCTTTCGGGATTTTGATTTAGCCACGCCTTATACGAATCGTTATCGGCTTCTTTTTTGATTCTTTCGTGAATTGCCTCTCTGATTTTCTCTTGGTTGGTTTCTGGGGAAAGGAGCAGGAATCGTGTCGCCTCCTGCTCGTCAATTTTTAGGCCCGCGGTACAGAAGATAACCGATGGATAGCCGCGCAATAAAACCGTTTTGGTTTTGAGTCCGAACTTCTGCGTCTTGTCGGTTATCTTTAGACGAATCTCTTTTCTGTCGTGGGACAAGAGCGGGCGCAGGCGTTCCAAAAGTTGCGTGTGTGGCTGGTCAAGGAAAATAAGAATCTTGCGAGAGAGATCAACCAGATAGCCGCCTTTGTCTTTTCTATATTCGCCAACATCGTGGAAAAATGCTGTTGGCGAGCAGTAGCCGATTTCAATCACATCCTCCTCTGGAAAGAGCCGAGCAATTTCTGTGGGAATGTACGACTTACCGGTAGATGAGGGTGCGTTAAAGCTGATGTTGAATTGGGACCCCTCCGTAAATGCCGATAGTTCGCATAAAAATGTTATCAGTTTATTTTCCTCGTCTTTTTTGATTGTTAGGCCAAGAATGGAGATTAATTCTTGAGATGTGAGTGGTTTAAATTGTGAGGTGTCTACTGGTGGCCGCGTCGGCTCGGGTTTTATTTCTGGCGTTACCCCTGGCTCGGGCCGGGGCCGTCTTATCCTGATTTTTAGCTTCTCTGCAAGATTCTCAAATTCGCACCGCTTAAGGCACATCTGGCACTGGCCATTGCCGGTTTCTGGATTGATGTGGAATGTAAGTAAGTGACTGCCGGTCACATCGGTTTTCTGGCAATATGGACACCAGATCACCAGCTCGCCACCGCTCGTTGTGTAGGAGATTTTATTTTTGTGTAGTTGTTCGCTAATGTTCATGTTTATGTATGTTAGTTGGGTTTATAAGTCGCCGGTTTGTTTTCGGCGTTCCTGCAATTGTTTGAATTCGGCTTCGGTCATTGGCTGGTAAGTAATTTCAACGAGGCGCATCAGCTTGACCCCTTTCTCGTACGCCTCCTCGCGACTGTTTTTTATACAGCATTTGAAATTTTGTTATTTGTTCATCCGACAACATGAAAATCACGCATCTGAGTAAATGCGGTTCTTAAGAATTTTTTGGTTTTGTAGCAAACTCTGGGCCGGAAGCTCTATCTTGTCGTCAAAGTAATCATTGATGACCTGCTCAATGTTTCTTTCTCGCCGAAATATAAATCTGATCTTTTTCGGGTAGGACCTGTCCAGTTCCAAAAGCTCATATTTGAGCGTGAGCAGAACGGCCGCAAGACCCAGATCAAATGTTGAAAATTCTTGGTTCATGGCAATTAATGGTTATTTTTATTTTCTGAAAAAATAAATAAAAAACGGGCTCACAAATGCCCTCAATTATTGCTTGAAAGCATTTGCAAGCCCGTAGACTCGGAATTTACGATTCACGCCTACCCCGTAGAGTAGGAACTATTCAATTGTGATTTTACCGTAGCATGTTTTTATGATGTCAACAAGCCGTTTTGTCCACAGGACCGGCATCTCGGCGGCGTACATTAATAACCATTTTCTCTATTGTTTTGACTATGATCGGCTGCTTGCAATGAGGACAGCACATCGTAAACTTTACCTTGCCGACAAACCTTCCTTTCTTAAAAAGCACCTTTGTGCATAATGGGCAATGCATCAAGACAGCGTCTTTTATAATATTTATGTTCATGTTTATTTTCTACAACCTAATGTCGCTAAAGCATAAAATAACGGATAGCTAATTTATCAACTTGATAAATTAAAAAGAGCTGGGCGGTGTGCCCAGCTCTTCGTGTATTCACAATTGATTAGTTTATGTTTTCGCATGTTTCTTGGTAAGAAAATTCCGTATCACATAGTTACCCTAACAAAGGATGTCTTTTAATGCAAGCCCGTGCTGTTAGATTGCCGGCAGAAGAAATAAGTGCTATCGTGAGGGTACTCATTTCATTATGTCTGTCAATACAAAACTTCTACAAATACGCCTAAATCGAATCAGGAGGATTTATGAAGGCGAAATTAGAAAGAAGGATGGGAATCCTGGTTTTTTGATTCGATCTGGGAAAATTATTGACGAATTACATGAATATTTAAAGCAGGAGTTAATTAAAGGCGGCATTAAGCGAGCTTATATTAATCCGCCACTCGGCAGAAGCTCGCCAGAGAAAGCTATTGACGGCTACTTCAAAACAAAAGATCAAGATATTTTAATCCAGAAAGAAGAAAATCAGCCATTAATCAGTCTCAATATAAGAAGTCAGCTAAGTTCTGTACAGAAAAATTACGATACGCTATTCGAGCGTCTTGTCGCTGAATCCGTAAACATACATGAAAAATTTCCGCAACTACCATGCGGCTATCTTTATTTACTTCCGACTGTTGGATACAATTCCGATGCGATGCAAAATAACAAAGTTATTAGAGACGAGCGTTTTAATTGGGAAAAATACTTAACCACTTTCAGCTTATTGGCAAATAGAAAGGACTCGGACGATAAAACATTTAAATACGAAAAAATTTGTCTTTTGGCGGTAGACTTTTCTACCAACCCACCGCATATTTTATCATCGACTGACGATTTTCTTTCGCGTCATCTGATTACTAAAGAGTTCGCTAAGGGGTTTGACTATTCTCCACTAAAAGTTCCTGATATCATTGAGAAACTAATAACTGTTTTCAACCACAGAAACAAAGTCCCCATATCACAATTGTAGTGATAGATCGTATTTCTTAACTAAGAACCCGTCTATTTTATTCTGCAGATCTTCCTTTTTTAAATAATCAAATTCTTTGTCAGTAAAATTCGGGATTCCAAAAAGCTCGATGAAGTTTTTTTGATAGCAAGGATACCCACCTTCGATCGTAAAACTCGTTTTTGAAATGTAGTAATCCATCACTTTTGAATTTAGTATTTTTCTCAAAATTCTTAAATTGATGTCTCTATTAAGCATAAGCCGTCCTGCACTTTTTTCATAAATGCCATATCCGTTACAAAATAGTGTCTCCTCTTGATTATCAAAAATAAACCTAGGACGATCACTGAATGTCGGAGTTAGCAACTTCTTGCCGGTAAAATTCAAGCCCTGAGTTCTGGCATATGCATACCAGGTTGGATATTCTCCTTTACCTTTGTCCCTTGTTTCCAGTTCATCTTTTGCTGCAATAAGGTATTCGTAGCACCTTGGAAATTTTTGCTTTAAATCCTGCTCGGGAATAATGTCGACTGAGTTGTTCGTAATAACATATGGGAAGATTATCATTCTTGAATTTTTCTTAAAATCATCCTGGCTCTCAAAATCAGATATTTTTGCGATTGGTTTTACTATTTTGTTCTCGATGTGATAAGTTTTTCCTTTATAGTCTTTTTGGTAAAGTCCATCTTTTAGTGTTTTGCCATCTATAAAATAAATAATGTCTTTACATGTTGCTATTCCAACGCGTATATCTGCAACACTTCCTAATTTGTTTGGCTGGTTTTCTATTTTTTTAATATTAAGTTGATCCTCCTTTCTTAAAAGCCTCCATTTCTTTGCATTGAGGGTTTCGTATCTTATGCTCGAAAATCTTATATTTTTTAAAGAAGCTAACGAGGGATAATTTTCTATTTTTTCGTACAAAAAGTGTTCGCGCGACTTTTTTGATAGAAAAGTAATACAAGTATATGTTTGTACTTTAAATATTTTTAAGTGATTAAAGTCTATAATTTTTTCGATGAATTTGTTGCTTTGCAAATAATTTCTTAGATGAAATCCCGCCAAAGAAGTGAAATAATTATTTGGCACTATATATGCGAGCTGGCCAGAACTTTTCATTATTGACAAGCCAAGTTCAAAAAAAGCGAAGTATAGGTTATATGTGCCACTTTTTAGGGTACTCCAATTATCGTATAGATTTTTTCTTAACTCATTGGGAAGATCTTGGTATTTTACATAAGGCGGATTTCCAATAACAGCATCGAAACCGCCGTTTTTAAAAACTGTGGGAAACATCTTTTTCCACTCAGTCGTTAAGCTATCTGTTGTATAGATGTTGAAATTTAAATCTTTTTTATCCTCTCCGTATGCAATGGCCAAAAGAGAAAGCAATAACTTACATCGCCGAACTCCGTAATCAAGAATATCAACACCATAAATATTGTTTTCTATCACCTCTATTATTGATTTGTTGAATTTATTTTTAAATTTTTCGCATGTGGCTATCAGAAAAGCGCCGCATCCACAACTGGGATCACAAATTTTAGCATTGGGAGATGATATAAGTTCATCTGCCATGAAGTTAGTTATTACACTTGGGGTAAAGAACGCTCCGTTTAATTTTCTGTCATCTTTTGGTATTAAGAGCTCAAACGCACTTACTAGGTCATCAAAATTCGTAGGTATTTGAATTAACTTTTTAATGTTTTCTACATTGTCTGATTTTTTATTTATTACATCCAAAAGAAGAAGGTTATTTTTAACCCGGAAATTTTTATTCTCAACAAACGCTTGGATTATAGCTTGCTCAATCTCTTCTATTGAATATTTGCCTAATAGATTATCCATATTTCCTCAATACGCCCACTACTTTACCTTGTACCTCGACACTCTTTTCATAGAAAGGTTTCATTTTTTTATTCGCAGGAACTAGCTTTATACGATTCTTTTCCTGATAGACCCTTTTCAGAGTTATCGCATCTTTGTCTGGCAAGTATGCAACGGCGCTTTCTCCGTTATCGACTGCCGGCTGTTGTCGAACAACCACCACATCATTATCAAAAATGCCTTCATCAATCATGCTATTGCCTCTTACTTTTAACGCATAAAATTCTCCATTTTTGGAGAGCATGCCGCTCGGGACATCTATTGGTTCGGGGTTGCGAATTGCTTCGATGGGGCCGCCGGCAGAAATCATGCCTAACAGCGGGATCGTGGTAAAATGTTTATTTTTTCTATTTAGTTCTATGGCTCGGGAGTAGTTTTCGGACTTCTGTAAATAGCCTTTTTCTACAAGCGTTTCTATGTGCTGGTGAACGGTTGAGACGGCAGAAAGGCCGAGTCCGTCACGCATTTCCTCGAGAGTAGGAGGGTAGTCCTTCTTGTTCACGAATTTCCTGACGAAGTCGAGGACTTCTTTTTGTCTTTTGGTTAGAGTTTTGTGCATGTTGGGGATTGTGTTTTTCTCATCAACTTGATACATTATCAGTATACCGAAAATTTACCGAAAATATAACAAGCGAGTTATCCACATATGCCAAACACAAATTTTTCAATTAAATATAGACCAGCAAAAATCGGTTTCTTGGTACAAGATGGCAATATCGATAATTTGGTGACAATAGCAAAGTTAAATACCTTACTGTGGGGAGGTATTCATAATCTTATTATTCCTGTTAAAGATGGCGGGGATGAGGCGATTAAGTTGATTGAGCGATTACCTTTGGATATTTTGCACCCCGTCGTAGAAACAGAAGGAACCAGAAATATTTTAAACAAATTTCCATTTCTTAAATCCCCGCGACACTTCTCGTATGAATTATTCGTAGAGGATTGGCATTCTAAGAAAAAGGAGATTGTTTACCTTGATTCATTAAATATCATCGAGCGTTATTATGAAAAGCATTTCAAAGGATCATCTCCAAAAGCAAAAAGTAATTGTGCTTTAGCAAGGTGGAGCTTCGAAGATTCTTTAGCATCGCTATTCGCAATATCTTTTGGATGTTACGCTAAAGAGCTAAATCTAAAGGAAAACTTTGAAGATGCATTTGTTCGTGGTTTGAGAGCACACGAAATTGAAATATTGAAAGATGCGCCGCTGACGAAAAATTTAACATCAAAAATAACCCCGCTTGTTCTAACGAGTTTAGACCTCAAAAATTATAGTAGAGATTTGTTTCGAGGAGATGGTATTTACGCCGGTGAACCGACTAACTGTGACGATCTTGTCACATTCTGGAATCTACGCGCAATGGGTGTTATGGTTGAATTCTTTCCGATTAGTTATGCGGGAAGATTCAACGAATACGCAAAAAGTCACTTAAGTGGACTGGCTAATACTATAGAAAAAAATCCCAACACCCACAGATATCTATGTTTATATCATCGGAACTTAGAAAGAGAGAAAATAGAATCTATCTTAAGTGGCATTTCAGTGCAGGCGCGCCTTTCAAGTTACGATCTTGGTAAAACACCACTTCTTGATTTAACCAATGAACTACCAACTGATTATTTGAGTTGGGATTTTTCGATGGGTACGATTGAAAAAGCGGACGACAAACCAGTCGTTACTGTTATTTTCCCCGAGAAAAAATTTATTCCCAATTCTGACAGGGATATTAAAAGACAAGTTTTGATTGCATCGATTGATGCAATGAGCGAATTTGGCTATGAGGAGCACACAATAAATCCACCCAATCTTAGAAGTCTGAATGAATTTTACAGTCGGGAAATGGCTACTGATCCGTGGAAAGTAAGAGCGGAGAAGGACGGCATAGGGCTCATTATTGATGTGGATGAAAAATATGAAAACCTTTATCCCCTTGAATACTTAGATTTAATAAAAAAGTTGTTTGTCTCTGCCGAGATAGAAGCAAAAGTGAGTCAGCCGGGTTTACTAGCTCACGAAATTATTCATGCAATGCGTGAAAGGGACCCGATAGAAGCATGCAGGATTTTCAAAATCCGCGGCATTAGAAAGCTATTAAAAGAGAAAAGAGCCGGAGATTGTGTGCGATGGGAACAAGCAATGGAAATTATTGGAAAAGAGCAATTCAATAAATTTAAGACCCTATTTATTGAATCGAGAGATACAAAAGAGCTTACTCCTCAGGAC
The DNA here is from genome assembly GCA_016188775.1 of Parcubacteria group bacterium. GTDB lineage: Bacteria > Patescibacteriota > Minisyncoccia > JACPHC01 > JACPHC01 > JACPHC01. Next base: position 92,266 of record JACPHC010000004.1, on the reverse strand, counting down.
GCTTTTAATTTTTTGATAAAGAAAAATATTTTTAAACCAAAACTTAATTTTTGGAGCAGTTATTTGAGAAGAAAAAAAGATTATAAGTGTAGAAAGTGCGGATTAGGTTCTCGCATAAATTATTCATCTTTTGAAGGATGGTGGTTATGTGAATATTGTAACCATAAACAATTTTTGCCGCCCTTGATTAAGGAAGAGTTTAAGAAAAAAGATTCTTGGTATTTCAAAAAAAGCGGTTTATTCGCCAAAGATAATAATCAACAAGGGGCGATCCCAGTTATTTTGACCCTTCTTATTTTCAAAAGAATTTTTAGCACACACAAATATCTGTATTCAACCTCGCTTAATCTAAAATTTGATTCTGGCAATGCAGAAATCGACTTTAGTTTGCTCCAATATGAACAGGGCGATCGTATGCAACTTGCTATTGGGGAGTGCAAAAGTAATGATGGCGAGATCACACAACAGGATATAGAAAATTTGAAAAAAGTAAGAGAGAAATTCAAAAGATTAGGCATAAATTGCTTTCTCGTCTTTGCAAAAACTAGTGATGGTTTTTCTGATCAAGAAATTGCGCTCTTCAAAAATCTAAAATCAGAACAAATCCCTGTAATACTATTCACAAACAAGGAGCTCGAGCCCTATGATCCATATTGGTATGATGAGGATACGGAAAAATTACCTCATAAATACGCGCTGACAATGAGCGAATTAGCAAGAAATAGTGCATTTAGATATCTTGATCAAGTAAAAAATTAAAGCTAATAATTCGCTATGGCGAGCATAGCAGATTTGCATATATAATCGGATACAATCGTATATAGTTGATATATTCGAAAACATGGCCAATAAAAACGCGAACAATAATGCCTCTGATGACTGGTTCAATACCGATTTTTGGAAGGAGCAGAGGCGAAAAACATTGATTGAAAGCACGGGGGCGTCCGTGCGGCTTTCCGGTTCAAAAATTACCAACGAGGAAGTCGCAACGATTGTTGATTCTGAAAAGAATAAAAAGTTATACCAATGCCCAGAGTGCGGTTTTCACTATGCCGATAAGGAATGGGCGGAGAAGTGCGAGGCGTGGTGCCGGGAGCATAAGAGTTGCAACATCGAGATCACAGCTCATGCTGAGGAAAACAAGAAGCCGGAAAGTGGAATATAAATATCCATATTTCACTTTTCGGGCTGAAAGTGAAATATGGAGATGTAAACTAAATCGGGAGTTAGTTGGCATTGGCAAGGTCAATATCAACTAACTTTGTAGCCGGCATTTCACATCTGATACACTTTTGTCATATATCTGAAATGTGCCCAGCTCGTTAAATTCGGGTCAATTCTGCTTTAGGGGTACAAAGCTCTGGCCCGGGGTCAAACGCTCGCCACAGGGGCACACGGGGGACAGAAACTGGGAGAAATAGTGAGTGGCGGGGTGGGGTAGGTTTAGAGATTGGCATATTCTCGCAGATCGGGGATGTAAATGTAGCCATTATGTTGCTGAATTATCGTTCTAACGCTGTTCACAGTGCGGAGCCAAAGATTATACATTATTTATAATAAATATTTCTATGGCAAAAAGAAAAACGGGAATAGGAAAAAATAAAAAATCCCATTCTCATAAAACAAAAAAACGGCTGGAAATAAAGCGGCGCATGCTTGAAGCTAGGAAGAATAAAAGGAAGCGCGCGTAACATGAAAACCAAAGAAGGGTTGTGGAAATTAAGCCCCAGCGGCCTTTATGATTTTGACGATTGTAAGGCCTGTTTTTGGATTGATAATCACCACGGAAAAGCGCCTGGCATTCCGTTTGTTTTGAATATGGCGATGGATAGTGTTTTAAAGTCGCGTTATGACATATATCGGGCAAAAAACGAACTGCCGCCGGAAATAGAAAAACTCGGCCAAGAAGGCGTTTCTCTTTTTAAAGACATTGAAACTTTAAATAAATGGCGCGGCCATGTTTCGCATCTTCAAATTATCAATGAAAAAGCCGGCTATATTCTTTCCGGCAAAATAGACGAGGTAATGGTTGAAAAAGACGGACGGCTGATTCCGGCGGATTTTAAATCATCGGGTTACGCGCCCAAAGACGATAAGAAAAAGTATTATATTTCCCAGTTGAACGCTTACGCTCTGATGTTTCGGGAACACGGACACAACATATCCGATCGCGCCCTACTTTTGCATTATTTTATTAAAGACGCGAAAAATCCTTCTCTTGATGTTGAGTTTATAAGTCATATCGACCCGGTAAAAATCGATTTGGAGGCGTTTGAGAAAAAAATGGCCAAGATAGTCGAATTGCTAAATAGCCCGTATCCCGGCGACGATTTGGAATGCCAATCTTGCGTTTATTACGCGTCTCGCTGAATATCCCGCGATTTATCGCGGGAATGAAGCGACGAGTGAAGCGAGCCTGAATCGAGCGAGGCGAGTTGGTCGACCTGCCTGCCGGCAGGGTCAAGCGAGAACTTTTCATAACAAAGCATTATCACAATACCGCGCCGCAACCGGAGCGGATGCTTTATTTTAAAGGAAGAGATAAAATAATGAATTCGCTGAATTGATTTATGTTTAAATTATTTGATATAATTCAATTAGGGTTTTATAAATAAATATAAAATTGATGAATAAAAAATTAAAATTAATTTTAAAAATTTCAGGCGTTTGGCTGGCGATCGTTTTTGGATTGGCATTTTATCCGGCCAGGGCTCACGGTCCGGCCGGCGGCGCGAGCGGATCAATCATGATGACGCGAATGATGGAGGTGATGCATAGTAATTTTGATAAAAATCAGGCGACCAGTTGCTCTTCAGTCAGCGACGCGGAAATGATGGAAAGCGGAGAAAAAATGATGGAAGAAATGATGGGTTCCGAAGATCATGAAAAATTTGAAGGCGCGATATCTGAAAAAGCTCACGATGACACGCATACTATGATGGGAATGTGGGCGACCGGGTGCGTAGGGGACGAGGTATTGAACGCGATTGCCGGCAAATATGGATTCGAGTCGGGAATGATGGGACTTAATGGAACCCGAGGCCGGTTTGGCTGGAGTGAAGTGGCTGTGGCTTTAATAATTGGCGTCGCCGGCGGAGTTATCGGTTCGCGAATAATGAGAAAAAAGAGCGAGTAAAATTTTATGAATCCCGTCAGAAAATAGATAATAGGGGTTTATATCTTAAATACTATTTTATTAAATGTCGAAATTTTTATTTAAAAAATAAGAGATTAAATTTTCTAACGAGATGAAAGAAAAAATCGGTGAATTTCAAAAATACACGCTCGAAGATAAGGTTTTTTTCGATTCGCTCGCTAAAAAATACAATTTGGATCAAGATTCCGAGCATTTAATTATCAAAAAAGAAGGCAAAGAAATTATGATTCCAAAGTGGCGCGTTATCCCGTTGGAAAAAGGAAAAGCGGATATCGAGGAATTTATTCAAAAAAATTTAAGCGGCCAAAACGAGGAAAAATAAAACATCTTGTCTTTTCGCGCGGCATAAAAACGTTTATCCGCTTTTTAAATGCTTAAAAAGACAATAATAGATTCCATAAAAAATTTAAAATTTGATTACGTTTATCTTCAAAAACCTAAAGAAGATTTTTTAAATTTGGTCAGCCGCTATTTAAAAAAATTAAAAAAGAATAATTATTTTTTTCAAATAAACGGAATTTCAAAAAAAAAGATTTGGAGAATTCCATGTTTTTTAAGAGTTTTGGATTTTCAGCTTTGGGAATTTTCGGAAAATTGGAAAATAAATAAAAAAAACGGTTTTTGGGGTCTTGCGGAAAGGGTAAAAAATTTTTTTTCGGGAGGTATTAATGAAATAAATTTTGAAAATTTCAAAAAAATTATCTCGCCGAAAGAAAGCATTGTTTTGGCAAAATTGAGATTTCGTATTTTTAAAAATTCTTATAAATGGCTTAAAGATAAACACAAAGGCGATTTTAATCATTGCAAATGTTTAATTTTAAAATAACAACTAAAGACAAAAAAACCAAAGCGCGATCAGGAATTTTAAAAACTCCTCACGGCGTTATACATACGCCGGCATTTGTGCCGGTTTCGACAAAAGGAGCGTTAAGAGGTCTTTCGTTTGAGGATGCCAAAAAATACGGAGCAGATGTTTTTATGGTTAATACCTATCATCTCTTTCACAACAGCCGTTATAAAATTATTAAAAAATTCGGAGGTCTTCATAAATATCTTAAAATAAATTTTCCGCTAATGACTGATTCGGGCGGTTTTCAGGTTTTCAGCCTCGGATTCGCGAGAGAACACGGCGTTGGTAAAATCTTTAGTTTTTTTCCGGGTGAGACAAAAAATTCCGGAAAAATTAAAGAAAGTAAAACGTCAAAAAATAAAAATCTCGTCAAAATTTATGACGACGGAGTTGAATTTAGAGATCCGATATCCGGAACAAAATTAAATTTAACTCCGGAGCTTTCAATGAAAATTCAGGCGGATTTGGGCGCCGATTTGATTTTTACCTTTGACGAATGCACCTCTCCTTTGTCCGATTACGCTTACACTAAAAAATCTTTATTAAGGACTAATAAATGGGCGATAAAATCGCTTTCGGCTTTTGAGAAATATGATAAAAAGAAACAAGCTCTTTTTGGCATTGTTCAGGGAGGAGAGTGGAAAGATTTAAGAAAAGAGTCGGCTCGATTTATCGGGTCTTTGCCTTTTTTTGGAATCGGCATAGGCGGATCATTGGGAAAATCAAAAAAAGATATGCGGAGAATTTTGGATTTTACGCTGCCTTTGCTTCCGGAAGAAAAACCAAAGCATCTTTTGGGCATAGGCGAGGTTGAAGATATATTTAACGGAGTGGAAAGAGGAATTGATTTATTCGATTGCGTTATTCCGACAAGGCTGGCAAGACACGGGACAGCTTTTACTCACGAAGGAAAAATGAATTTAAAAAACAGCGGATTCTTGAAAGATAAAAATCCGATTGATAAAAATTGTCTTTGCCGCGTGTGCAAAATTTATTCGCGAAGTTACGTCAGTCATCTTTTAAGAGAAAAAGAGATTTACGGGATAATGCTTCTTACCGAACACAATCTCGCTTTTATGTTAAATCTTATGAAAGAAATCAGAAGAGCCATTAAAGAAAATTATTTTTTAAAAATTAAACGCCATATTTTGTCATATTTGTTATAATTAAATCAAAATGGGATCAATATTGGAAAAATCAGTTTCCAAAGAACCGTTTTGGGCTACGGGCGCCGAAGAGGTTTTGGCCGCGCTTAAAACGGATCAAAACGGACTTTCGGAAGAAGAAGCTAAAACTCGTTTTAAATTATTCGGTCCGAATATTATTAAGGAAAGAGGCCGGCTTACCAAAGTTAAAATTATTTTTCATCAATTAAAAAGCCCATTGATTATTATTTTAGTTTCGGCCGGCATTATCACTTTTTTTTTAAATGAATTTGTTGACGCGGGAGTTATTTTTGGCACGGTAATTATCAATACTTTTTTGGGTTTTTGGCAGGAAAATAAAGCGGAAAAAGCGATTGATTTTTTAAAATCTTACATTAAGACCAGAGCGCGCGTTAAGCGAATAGTTGAGCGGGAAGTTGATTCGGAAATTCTTGTTCCCGGAGATATTATCCGTATTTCTCGAGGCGATCGCGTTCCGGCGGACGCTCGCGTTATTTTTTCAAACAATCTTGAGATAGACGAATCGGTTTTGACCGGGGAATCTTTACCGGTCGCGAAAAATGTTTTTCCTTTGCCGGCCGCTACCGCTTTGGCGGACAGAAAATCTATGCTCTTTAGCGGCACTTTAGCGGTGGAAGGATTTGCCGACGCCGTTATTACCGCCACGGGCGAACTGACGGAATTCGGGAGAATAGCCGGCTTGGTTTATAAAAAAGAACGGGAAGAAACTCCGCTCGAGCGTTCGCTTTCCAGATTTTCTCATCGGATTGGAATTTTCCTCGCATTTTTTGTTTTAATTGTTTTTTTCTTAGGCCTTTTTTTTGAGTACGGCGTTTTGGAAATGTTTCTTATTAGCGTGGCGATCGCGGTTTCAGCTGTTCCCGAAGGCTTGCCTATCGCGATGACTGTGATTTTGGCCGTGGGCGTTCAGCGTTTAGCGATAAAAAAAGGCGTTGTCCGGCGACTCTTGGCGGCTGAAACTTTGGGATCAACCAGTTTAATTTTAACTGATAAAACCGGAACATTAACTCAAGCTAAAATGGAGCTTGCCGCGATTATTCCTTACGGAGAATCCAACATTTCAAAAGAAAAATTGTTAAGCTACGCTCTTTTGAATACTGATGTTGTTTTGGAGAATCCCGATGACCATTATGAAAATTGGAGAGTTTTCGGCCGAGCCCTCGATACTTCGCTAGTTAAGGCGGCCGCTAAAGAAGGGGTTTTTTTAAATAAAGTTTTAACATCGGCAAAAATTTTGGACCGCTTGCCTTTCAGTTCTTCTTATAAATATTCCGCTGTCGCGCTTAAATTCGATTCGCGCGAAGAAATTATTCTTTTTGGCGCCCCGGATATTATTTTGGGTTTCACGGATATGTCGGATGAAGAAAAAGCGACAATAAATCGGGAAATAGAAAAAAGAGCTTATCAGGGAGAAAAAGTCTTGGGAGCGGCTTGGCGGAATGTCGGTGAAAAGAATTATGAATCAATGATTCATAAACAAGAATTCAGCGGTTTTGTTTTTCTCGGCCTTTTGAGTTTTCGCGATCCTTTGCGGCCATCCGCGGCCAAGGCAATGAATCAAATAGCTCTTGCCGGAGTTAAAACTGTTATGGTCACTGGCGATTATTACGGCACGGCTGAAGCCATAGCCCGAGAGCTCGGTATGGTTGATGACGGCAAGGGGAAAATTTTGAGCGGCCGGGATTTAATTTTTCTTAAAAAAGAAGAACTGGCGGCTGATTTGAATAATATCAGCGTTTTCGCGCGGGTCAGTCCGGACCAAAAACTGATGTTGACAAAGCTTTATCAGGAAAAAGGCGAAGTGGTGGCAGTCACCGGCGACGGCGTCAATGACGCTCCGGCTTTGCAGGCCGCGGATATAGGAGTGGCTTTGGGTTCGGGGTCCGATGTTGCGAAGGAAGTGGCGGACTTGGTTATTCTTGACGATAATTTTGAGACAATCACGACGGCCATTGAAGAAGGAAGAAGAATTTTAGATAATATCCGTAAAGTCATAGTTTATCTTTTATCCGACGCTTTTGATGAATTATTTTTGATCGGCGGGGCTTTGCTTTTCAGTCTGCCTTTGCCGATTAACGCGCTCCAGATTCTTTTTGTCAATTTATTTTCCGATAGTTTTCCGGCCATTGCTTTGGCTTTTGAAAAGGGGATTGATACGGCCGGAGAAAAACCGAGAAAATTGGATAAAAATCTTTTTGATCCGACGATGCGGCTTTTGATTATGATTATCGGCGTTTTTACTTCGATTTTTCTTTTTATTCTTTATTTTTTAATGACCTATTTTAATTTTCCCCAAGACCTTGTCCGCACTTTTATTTTTGCCTCTTTCGCCACCTATACGCTTTTTCTTGCTTTTTCTTTGCGGAGTTTGGAAAAAAATATCTTTTTCTATAATCCCTTTTCAAATATTTATCTGACAGCCGGCGTTGGCATTGGCCTTATTTTGACTTTCGCGGTTATTTATCTTCCGTTTTTTCAAATGGTTTTTAAGACCGTCTCTCTTCCTTTGGGCTGGTTTTTGGCGGTTGGCGGAGTGGGGATTTTAAACATTTTAGCCGTGGAATTTGGCAAATGGATTTTAAGAAAAAGATAAAAATTCATGTTATAATAAAAATATGCCTTATGAAATTTTAGAGCATACGGCGGATTTGCGGATGCGAGTAGCGGGTAAAACCAAAGAAGATTTTTTTTCCGCGGCTCTTGAAGGAATGATGAGAGTTTTAGCGGAAAAACCGCCAAAATTTTTCGAAAAAAAATTGAGACAAGTCAAGATTGAATCGCCGGATTTAACCTCTTTATTAATAGATTTTTTAAATGAAGCTTTGTCTCTTGCTTATATTAATAAAGAGATTTATATCAAAGCGGTTTTTAAAAAGTTATCCGAAACGATTCTTGAGGCGGAGCTTGAAGGAGCGGCAATTGACGGTTTTGACGAAGATATAAAAGCCGCGACTTATCACGAAGCTAGCGCGGCGCAAAATGAAAAAGGCGAATGGGAAACTGTGATTATTTTTGATATATGAAAAAGAGATAAAATTATAAATAATGATTGCGAAAAATAATCTGATTAAAATTCACGATTGGCTGTGGGAGATTCCGAAAAGTTTTCGGGCTGATATGCGGGTCGCGTGCCGAATTTACGCTTCGGAAAAAATGCTTGATGAAATTTTTCGCGACCGCTCTTTGGAACAATTGATAAATGTCTCTATCTTGCCGGGCATTATTAATTTCGCGATTGCCATGCCTGATATTCACGAAGGCTACGGTTTTCCAATCGGCGGAGTGGCCGCTTTTGACGAAAATGAAGGCGTTATTTCACCTGGTGGAATCGGTTACGACATAAATTGCGGGGTTAGACTTCTTCGTTCGGAAAAAAAGTTCGACGAAATCAAGTCTTATCTGGAAAAACTGGGTTCGGCGTTTTACAAAGAAATACCGTCTGGAGTTGGCAGAGGCGGAAGGCTTAATTTAAAAGGAAAAGATTTTAACGCCGTGCTTAAAGATGGAGCAAAAAGAATGATTGAGATGGGCTACGGCAAAGTTGAAGATTTAGAAAATCTTGAATCAAGCGGATTTTTAGAAAACGCCGATCCAGCGTTTGTTTCGGAAACGGCAAAAAAACGAGGCAAAGATCAGCTTGGCACAATGGGCGCCGGCAACCATTTTGTTGAAATTGACAAAGTGGAAAATATTTTTGACGAAAATGAGGCAAAAAGATTAGGTCTTTTTCAAGATCAAGTTGTTATTTTAATTCACACCGGCTCGCGCGGTTTGGGACATCAAATCGCGACTGATTACATAAAAATAATGATGATGTCTTTGATAAAGTATAAAATTAATTTGCCCGATCGGGAGCTTGCCTATGCTCCGTTTAAATCAAAAGAAGGGCAGGATTATTTTAGCGCGATGTCTGCCGGAGCGAATTTCGCTTGGGCGAATCGTCAGCTTATCACTTGGGAGGCGAGAAAAGCTTGGAATGATGTTTTAGGCAAAGAGGGCGGAAATTTAAAAATTATTTATGACGTGGCGCATAATATCGCTAAAATTGAAGAACATAGCGTTAACGCCGGAAAACGGAAGCTTGTTTTGCATCGCAAAGGGGCCACTCGATCTTTTCCGGCTCAGCCGGTTTTAATTCCCGGTTCAATGGGGACCGGATCTTATGTTTTAGTCGGCGAGGAAAAATCTATGAAAGAGAGCTTCGGTTCGACTTGTCACGGAGCTGGCCGAAGAATGTCTCGGCATCAGGCCAAAAGGGAAATCCGCGGCTCGGAATTAAAAGAAAGACTTGAACGCGAAGGCATCGTGATTAACGCCGGTTCTTTTTCTGGTCTGGCCGAAGAAGCGCCGGAGGCGTATAAAGACATTGATGAGGTTGTCGAGATTGTTTATAAAGCCGGAATCGCCAAAAAAGTTTCAAGATTAAAACCGATAGCGGTTATAAAGGGTTAATTTTTAAAATTATGGATGTTTTTTTCTTACGGTAATTTGGTCCGACAATTTTTTTTCTAACGCCGTTTTTATGGCCGTTTTCAAACTGGAAGTTTAACGGATTTGCGTGGGGAACTCTATAGTTTCGTTATTTTGATGAAAAAAGGTCGAAAAAATAATTAATTCACCCGCCTAAATTTTTACGAGTTTGAACCTCGTAAAAACTCGAAAAAATTTTGGCGGGTAAAAATTTATTTTAATATGTTTATGGGAATGGAAAAATCAAAAAAATTGACAATGATGAGCATTAAAATCGGCGGGCTTGGCATTATTGCTTGGGCAATCGGCGGGATTTTGCAATGGACCGGCGGCTCATTATGGGTGCCTTATTGGCATTGGTGGGCGGACGGCGCTTTTTTGATGCTGGCGGCTATTTGGCTGAAACTCGGCGCGATTTACCACTGGCACATAGAAAAGGAGAAGTAAAATCGCGCGTTAGTTTTTAAAAATATTAACCTTTAAAATAAAAGGTTTAGTTTTGTTTTTCGACTTTTGGAACTATAATTATTACGGCTTATGAATATAACCTTGATTGGAATGGCCGGAGCGGGTAAAAGCGCGGTTGGCCGAAAAATCGCCGAAATTTTAGATTATCAGTTTATAGATATTGATCGAATCATAGCCGTAAAAGATAGTCCGCAGAAGTTAATTGATCAATTCGGGGAAAAGCATTGGCTGGCCAAAGAAGCCAGGACGGTTTTAAAATTAAAAAACATTTCTAATTCGATTATATCTCCCGGCGGCAGTATTATTTATTCGCCAAGGGCGATGAAATTTTTAAAAAATATTTCAAAAATCATTTTCCTTGACGCCAATCCCTTCATCATTAAACAAAGGATCAATATAAATTCCAGAGGCATTATCGGTTTAAAAATAAAAAGTTTTGAGGAAGTTTACGATGAGCGGAGGCCTTTATATAAAAAATACGCCGATATCATTATCGAATCGGAAAATAAAAATATCGCGGAGATTAGTCGGGAGATATTAAATCTGATAAAATATAAGTAAATGAATCCCGTTAAAAATCGCGAACACGCAATTAAAAAGATATTACACTTAAAAAAGATTAAATGAAAATTTTTGATATTGAAAAAAGAGCGGTTGTTTTATTAATCGCTATTTCGATAATTGTCATGGGCGGAATTTTTTATTTTTATTTTTCAGGGATTAATATTGTTCGCTTGTTTTACGTTCCTCAACTGACAAATATCCAATCGACGCCTCGGCCGCCAGCGGTAAAAAAAGAAATTATTTCTAATTCATCCGGAGAGAACGTTAAAGTAATTGCCGAAAATTTAACAATTCCCTGGGAAATCGTTTTTCTTCCCTCTTTGGACGGCGAAATAGATATGCTGGTAACCGAGCGGCCCGGCCGGTTAATTCATATCGATAAAGAAAGAAAAATTATTGAAGTAAGCGGCGTTTATCATGCCGGCGAAGGAGGGCTTATGGGATTGGCTATCAATCCGGATTTTAAAAATAATCGGCAAATTTATCTTTATATGACCGCGCGGACCGGCGAAGGAACGAAAAATAGGGTTGAAAGATTCAGATTTGAAAATGATCAATTATCCGAAAGAAAAATTATAATCGAAAATATTCCCGGCTCTTCTTTTCACGACGGCGGCAGAATCGCTTTTGGTCCGGATGGCTATCTTTATATCGCAACGGGCGACGCCGGTGCGTCTAGTTTATCTCAAAACATTAATTCTTTAGCTGGCAAGATTTTGCGTCTTAAAAACGACGGCGGCATTCCGCCTGATAATCCTTTTGGCAACGCGGTTTATTCCTACGGTCATCGGAATCCTCAAGGCATAACCTGGGATAATCAAGGCCGATTATGGTCAACCGAGCATGGCAGATCAGGCGTTCTTTCCGGTTTGGACGAATTAAATTTAATTGAAAAAGGCAAAAATTACGGCTGGCCGGTTATTCAAGGCGATGAAGAAAAAGCAAAAATGGAAAAACCGGTATTTCATTCCGGTTCGGATTACACTTGGGCGCCGACTGACGCGGTTTATTGGAATAACAGTATTTTTTTCGGCGGCTTAAAGGGAGAATCTTTATATGAAGCGAAAATTTCCGATGGCGGGCGGATAAATATTTATTTTTTTCAGGAATTTGGAAGAATTAGAGTGGTGAATATCGGACCTGACGGAAATTTTTATATCGCTACCAGTAACACTGACGGCAGAGGCGATCCTAGAGTAGGGGATGATAAAATTATTCGCGTTAATCCTTCTGTTTTTCGATAATTTTTTTTGGCAATATTCGTAGTCGTAAAATTAATTATTTAATTAATGGTTTTTATTATTTTTTATTGCTAATTTATTGCTAAAAATTAAAAAATGGGTTAATCTATATTGTTATAAAATTAAAGATCATTAACAAGCAATAAGGAGGAGAAAATGACTGATGTTAATTTGGTTGAGTTTGAATTTGATAATTGCCGTATTTGCGGGAAAATAACGCCTTATAAAAAAGACGACCATATAGATAAGCGCATGGGTTACGTGGAAGGCGGTGGACAATTATGCGGCGAATGTTGGAATAAAATTTACAGTATTTAAGAAAAAGGAGGTGAAGAGTGTGCGGGATTGTCGGTTTTTTTGACATCGAACAGCCCTTAACGGTTTTGTCGGATATGATGACGGCTTTGCAATATCGCGGAGAGCAAAGCGCTGGAGTGGCTTTAGTAAAAGATAACGGAAAAATTATTCATGAAAAAGCGCTTGGCCCGGTTTCGGAAGTGTCAAAAAAAATATGCGGCCAAATTCAAAAAGAAGATAAATTTATTGCCGGAATCGGGCATTTACGTTACGGCACAGCCGGAAATCGAAGCGGTTTAAAAAACGCCCAGCCTTTATACACCACCCTGTCGCATGGCGAGATTTTTTTGGCTCACAACGGAGATACGCCCAATCTTGACCAAATGAAAAATGCTTTAACCAAAGAAGGCGCGATTTTTTATACTGATTCCGACACTGAATTGATATTGCAGTATATTTCTCGCTCTAAAGCAAAAACGCTTATTTTGAGGATAAAAGAAGGCTTGGAATCTTATCAGGGAACTTATTCGATAGTTATTCTTGCTCGAGACGAGGAGGGAATAAAATTAATTGCCGCTCGAGATCCATCCGGCAATCGGCCGTTAGCTTTAGGAAGATTAGATGATGGGTATATTATCGCTTCGGAAAATCAGGCTTTTGAAATTGTTAATGGTTCGGGAATTAGAGAAATAAATCCCGGAGAAATGCTGGTTATTTCTGATAAAAAATTAGAATCCTATCTCCTTAAAAATTTAGAAAAAAGTTCTCGGCGTCATTTTTGCGTTTTTGAAAATATTTATTTTTCTTTTCCGAATTCAATGGTTTTTAATTTGCCAGTCTGGCAATTTCGAGAATTATTGGGCCAAAAAGCCGCTTTGCGATACGGCCATCTTGTTAAAAGAGACGATATCGTGACAAATCCTCCGGATTCGTCTAATTATTTTGCCGATGGTTTTTGTAAAACAATCGGCGTAAATTTGGACAGAGTATTTGTCCGGCGCCATTCGTCTATCATTCGGAGTTTTACGCAAGAAACGCCGGAAAAGCGATATGACGCGATTCGAAAAAAAATGAGTCTTATTGGTGAAAAAGTTAAGGGTAAACGGGTTTGGGTTTTTGATGATTCTATGGTTTTGGGGAGTACATCAAAAAAAATAATTAGAAGCTTAAAAGCAAACGGAGCGATTTGGGTTGGTATGATTTTAGGCGCGCCGCCAATTATTGGCTCATGTTATAAGGGTATTGATTTTATTAAAAACAATTTAATAGCGGCTAAATATTTAAAGGATGGAGAAGCAGTAGATATTGAAGCGATTAAAAAAGAAATCGAGGCTGATTACCTGATTTATCTTTCATTAAATGATCTTCAAGACACTATTTCGGTTTTAGGCAAAAAACAGCATGATTTTTGTTTTGGCTGTTTTACCGGCCAAGAGCCGATTTGGGGAGTTTGGTAATTTTAAAAATAAACGACCTAATCTTTCATAAAAAAGATTAGGTCGTTTTTATTTTATTCGCGTTATTCAAATTTTATCCAATATACCAGTATATTAATATACTGGTATATTGGATACTAAAAAAATTTTTTTTGTTGAGAATTATGTGTTATAATTAAATAATTAGTAAAATAAAAAAAATGAAAAAATATTGGATTTTTATTATTATTGGGGTTTTAGTTTTTGGCGTGGTTATTTATCAAGCCATTAAAGCTTCGCAAAAAAAATTGCCGGCTAAAGCGGTGGATGTCGCCGATATTAGCCGCAGAGCCGATGATTTGCCCGGTCCGATAACGCGGAAAGATAATCAGAAAGTGGTTTTTAATTTGGAAACCAAAGAGGTAGTGGCGGAAATTATGCCGGGCGTCACTTACGAATATTGGACTTTTGACGGAACTGTTCCGGGACCGTTTATGCGGGTTAAAGAAGGGGATGATGTTGAAATTCGGCTGACTCATAAAGGGCATGGCCATATGATGAATAATCACTCAGATCATTCTTTAGCTATTAATAATTTTTTTATTTCTGACGCTAACGCGAACGGAGTTCATGATGAAGCGAATGGAGAAGGCCATGAAAAACATTCGATTGATCTTCACGCGGTCATTGGTCCGGGCGGCGGAGCCGCTTTGACGCAGGCTAAAGAAGGCGAGACTCTTACTTTTCAATTTAAAGCGACCCGGCCCGGCCTTTATGTTTATCATTGCGCCAGCGCCCATATTCCCACTCACGTGGCTAATGGAATGTATGGTTTGATTCTTGTTGAGCCAAAAGAAGGTATCGCGCCAGTGGATCGGGAATTTTATGTGATGCAGGGCGAGTTTTATACCAGAGGCGAGTTTGATCAAAAAGGCCATCAAGAATTTGATCTTGAAAAATTAAAAGCGGAGAGACCGGGGTATTTTGTTTTTAACGGCCGGGTGAAAGCTTTAGCGGACGCGGGCAGCCTCAAAGCCAAGGTCGGCGAGACGATTCGGATATTTTTTGGCCTTGGTTCGTTTATCCCTTCGAATTTTCATTTGATAGGCGGAATATGGGATAAGCTTTATCCGGAAGGGGATATAATTTCGCCGCCTCATCGCAATATTCAGACGACTTTGGTGCCGGCCGGCGGATCAATGATGGCGGAATTTAAAATAGATGTTCCGGGAAAATATCTTTTAGTGGACCATAGTCTTTCAAGATCAATTGATAAAGGCGCTTTAGGAGAGTTAATAATTGAAGGAGCGGAAAATCCGGAATTATTTAAGAAAGTCGAATAGTTTAAAACAAAAAAATGAAAAAGGTTTTAATAGTCGGAGGCGGTTTTGGCGGCATTGCCGCGGCTTTGGAACTGGAAAAACAGCTTCTCTCGGACGTAAAAATCACGCTTGTTTCCAATAAACCGCATTTTGAATACACGGCCGCGCTTTATCGCGTTGTGACAGGAAAATCGCCTTTGCAGGTTTGCGTGCCTTTGTCGGAAATATTTCGCGGCAAAAATATCGAGTCGGTTACTGATGTAATCATTGGCATTAATTTTGAAAAAAAAATTGCCCAAAGCCAATCCGGCAGCCGGTATCAGTTTGATTTTTTGATTTTAGCTTTGGGGTCCCAGACGGCCTATTTCAATATTCCCGGTTTGGAAAAATTCGCTTTTGGATTTAAATCTATCACCGAAGCCCTTCGCTTGAAACGCCATCTTCACGAACTTTTTGTTAAAGCGTCAAAGCTGGAGACTAGTCAAGACGAAAAAGTTTCTTTGCTTCATTTTGTAGTTGTTGGAGCCGGAGCTTCGGGCGTGGAATTGGCCGGAGAACTTACTATTTACGCCAAAACATTGGCCAAAAATCATCAAGTCGATTCGTCGCTTATAACCATTGATTTAATTGAAGGAGCGGGACGAGTGATGCCGGTTTTTCCCTCGGCAATTTCGGCAAAAATTGAAAAACGGCTGCGGAGTTTGGGTATTAATATTTTTACCAATCGGCCGATTATCGCCGAAAAATTAAGCAAGGTGGAAGTGCGCGGAATGACTTTGTTCTCTAACACGGTGATTTGGACCGCCGGGGTGCAACCGAACTCTCTTTATAAAAAAATTAGCGAATTCAAATTTGATAAAAAAGGCCGAATTTTAGTTGACGATTATTTGAGGGCTCAAGGCTTGGAAAATATTTTTATCATTGGCGATAGCGCTTCAACCTTGCATGCCGGAATGGCTCAAACTGCCTCTTATGACGGAAAATTTGTCGCTCGCCATATCGCCTCGCTTCTTCAAGATAAAAAATTGGCAAATTATCAGCCTCAAAAACCGTATTATTCAATTCCGATTGGTCCGGGATGGGCCGTGACTTTGATTGACGGAATAGCTATTTACGGACGTTGGGGTTGGCTGCTTCGCCGTTTGGCCGATTTGCGCTATTTTCTTTCAATTTTGCCGATTAGCAAAGCGATACTGGCCTGGCGAGTTGATAAAACTTTATGCGAAACTTGCCAAATTTGTCTGCCGGAAAATAATAATGAATTGCAATCATTATTTTAATAAAATTAATTTAACATTTTTTAACAATCATTAGAAAGATTATAAAATTTTAAATTTTACATATTTTCAAACGATCGTTTGAAAATATGTAAAATAAAAGAAAATATAAATAGTTTTGTTATTTTTTATTAATTGATATAATATAATAAAATTATGAGTAAACTTATTTTTGATATTGAAACGATCGGCGCGGATTTTGACGCTTTTGACAAATCGACTCAAGAAGTTCTGACGCGCTGGATTAAAAAGGAGGCCTATAATGAAGAAGAATATGAAACAGCCCTGGCGGATTTAAAAAACGGCTTGGGTTTTTCTCCGTTGACCGGAGAGATTGTCGCCATTGGCGTTTTGGATTACGAAAAAAATCAGGGAACGGTTTATTTTCAAGCCCCGAATCAAGAACTTGTAAAAGAATTAATTTCAAATGGAAAAGAGGGCATCGCGTTTAAAGAGAAATCGGCGCAGTCCCGTACCGAACGAAGTTCTGGTATGGGACAAACTTCCGGAGAAGAAATAAAAGAATTCGAAGAAGACGGGATTAAATTTAAACCAGTGACGGAAAAAGAAATGCTGGAAAATTTTTGGCGGGGCATTGTCCAATATCAGGAATTTATCAGTTTTAACGGCCGGGGATTCGATGTCCCGTTTTTAATGGCCAGATCCGCTCTGCACAAAATTCGGCCGTCCAAAGATTTGATGTCCAATCGTTATTTATCTCTTCAAAAATTCGGCGCCTCACATGTTGATTTATTGGATCAGCTCTCTTTTTACGGCGCGGTTAGAAAAAAGGGGAATCTTCATCTTTGGAGCCGGTTTTTTGGCATTAAAAGTCCGAAAACTTCCGGCGTGACCGGCGACGATATCGGCCGACTTTTCCAAGAGAAAAAATTTTTGGATATCGCCCGTTATAATGTCGGCGATCTTCGCGCCACTAAAGAGCTTTATGAATATTGGAATAAATATATCAGATTTTAATTTTTTTATAAAAAAATTCGTACAATTTACGTATAATTATCAAAATTATTATTAATTTATTCCTCAAAAAATCCTTCAGGAATCTCGTTTTCTTCTGGATTAGGAATATTGCGCGGCAAACCGGATGTAATATCTTGATCTTCATTCTCAAATAGGGGAAGTAAATTTTCTTGAGAACCCGTTCCCGTTTGTATTTTTTTCATTGTAAAATATAGATATATTCCAACCGTAATAATGGCAATAATAATGAGCGCTATGAATATTTTTTTAATAAAGGATAATTGCGTCATTGTTTTATTTTATAATTAATTTTTCTATATTTTGTATTTCTACAAGTAAAACAGAGTGAGGCGTGAGTTTAATTATCTCGCGATAGGCGTTGCTAACCGCTGAAATTGAAATGAGTTTTTGTTCTGTTGTGTCCAATCGCGCTTCTTTTATATTATTGACCTTATCAATTGAATCCGGAGAATCGTAAAAGAAAACTCGCGCATACGCGCCCTTATAGATGTCGATGGCGGTTTTTAACTCCGATATAGTTGTATCCGCCGAAGAGCATTGAAGCATTTTGCAACGATCCAATTCTTGGTAACGTTGTTTCAATTTTTCTTGAACACACGCCATTTTCCGTTTGCAGGATTGAGCTATCTTTTTCCCCAACGCGAGATCGTTTTCGCTGTATCCTTGTTCGCGCAGGTAAGAAAACGCTTCTTTCGTGCCTTTGCGTTTGGCCTCTTGTTTTGCTCGCGCGACGCGCTGATCTATTTCTCCATCGATGCCGCAGGGAGTATCGGTTCTTCGCGGCTCGGTTTTTTTGTTATACCCGCAACCATTAGAGTGATTTGCGTCAATAAGATATTTTTTAATTTCATAAAAGCCATAAGCAAGGCCAGAAACAGAGAGTTTTATTTCCGACGGTTCTTTCGCGTAGCGGTCAATCGATTGTTTCATTTCAAATACATCATGTTCCGCGCACCAAAAAAGATCTTCTCTTGTTTTTGGATCAGGGGCCGTATTCGCAATCAGGCTCTTTATATACTCAAGCGTCATGTTACCGTTAGGAGGGTTTATTTTTGCCGCTACTTTGACAGAAGAAATGAGTAATTTTAATTTTTCCTCGGAATAACCTTTCGAATTCATGCAAGATTTGAGTGTCGATAGAAGATAAGGACCGTAGGCTTTGCTCGTTCCTACGGCATCAGCGCTCGGCGCGAAACTTGAAAGCAATACCCGTGTTGTTTTTTTATTTTTAGTTTGAGAAGCGACTGATATCACAAAACCATCGTCAGTAATCGTCGTTTCTATTTCATTCGGAATTTGTTGTTCTTTTTCTCCAGCAAAAATGGAAAGCGCGAAAAACGCATTATAGACAGGCTTGATGATTTGATTAAAAGTAAAAACGGGCCAGTCGCCGATGAATTGAGCATTTTTCCCTCGTTGTTCTTTTACGCTTTTTTCAAAACCAGGATCAAAAACATCAAAATCATAACTGTGCCATTGAATGCTTGCGTTGTTCATATAATAAAGAGAGTTAATGAAATATGAAGAATTATATTCAGTATCTAAGTAGTCAGCCGGATAAGTGCCTCCCCATACCGTCCAATCAGCTGGATAGATTTTGACTTGCGAAAAATCCCTATTGTATGTTTCTCCATATTCTTGAAGCAATGCCCTGATTCCCGCGCCATGACTGATAAATTGAAAGGGCATTGTTCCAAAAGAATGATAGTTGATAAAATCTAAAGGTAAATTATTTTTAGCTATATAAGCAATGAAATTTTCGGTGAGCGATTTTCCATTAGGATCTGCCCAGCCGCTTTCATCAAAACACATTTGTTGCACATAGAGAGCGTACTGTCCGCTATCGCACTTCAACTTCGGTTCTTCCCAACCCCAAGACCCCACTCCGCCAATTAGTATGCTTGGATAAATCTTTTTAGCTCCATTAAGACTATGAGCATAAAGTTTATACCAATTCTCTTCTTTGGTTAGCCAATCTCTATTTGGTTCATGGCCAACCGCGAGGGCAATATTTGTGATTCCGCGTTCCTTAAAAAATTTCATCGTTTCATAAACGACTTGCTCCCAACCAGGCAAGTTCTCGTTCTCAATCGGACATTCCCATTCATAACATTTAGGCGGGGACACTTGCCAAATGAATGAACCCAAATTTTGTCCCAATGTTCGTTCATCATTAGGCCTAGCAGAAAGCCAATTGGGCATTAAAAGATAATTAGGAATTGTGACTATCAATATTTTTTTCGAATCCTTGATTTTCTCTGTTAATGAAACGGGAATAAATTTATTTAGGCGTTTTTTAATATCAGAAAGATTTTTTGAATAAGCAATCTCATGATCGACGTTTAACTGAATTACTCCAATTGCGTTTTCTTCAAATGTTTTATTGCGTATATATTCTTGGCTACTATTTTCAGCGCTTGCAATCCATATTCCCGTTCTGTAAATGAGCGGCAAATCACCAAGAATCTTACTGGCATTAACATTGACGGTAGTTGTAGATGATATTAATTCCGCTTTTACTAATTCAAATTTTCCGCTGCGATTAGCGACAAAAATAACGCCAGCTACAACGCCCGCAATAAGACCGAACGAAAGCCAGGCATACCAGCCCGTCACGCGAGTTTTTCCAACCACGATATATTCCTTTTTAAGGACGTCGCGAACGCGTTCCGTTAAATTATTTGTTGATTTATTATTATCCATATTTTATATTAGAATAATGAGAGCGTCGGTAAACACTAATTAAATAATAGTCAAGAATTTATAATAGCGCAATAACACACAACATTCTGGGCTCTTGACAAATTTTTGGAGAGGGTATAAACTTATTCTTGGTTTTATTTTACGATTAAAATCAAGCCTTATTCCTTTTTATAATTTATAGATTTCTTAAAAAAGAAAAGGCTTGGATTCATAAAAATATAGTGTTTTATTACTTTAAGTAGTAATTAAAAAAAATCAAAAACCCTAGAAAGATAGAGGCCTAGGGCTATTTTGTTTTTTATTATGAATAAAAAATATTTCGGAAGCTTTAAACCGTCTTTTGTTTCTCTCCCTTTTTTGGCCGAAATTCAATTGAATTCCTGGCAGTGGTTTTTGGAAAAGGGATTGCGGGAACTTTTTGACGAAATTTCGCCAATTAAAGATTATACCGGCAAAGATCTTGAATTGGAATTTATCGATTATTATTTGGACGAGGCCAAATACGATGAAGTGACTTCCCGGGAAAATAATCTTTCTTATGAAGCGCCCTTGAGAGTTCGCCTTCGTTTGACTAATAAAAGGACGGGTGAGATCAAAGAGCAGGAGATTTTTATGACGGATTTTCCGGTAATGACGCCGCGGGGAACTTTTATCGTCAATGGCGTGGAACGAGTGGTCGTGTCCCAGCTTATTCGTTCGGTCGGCGTTTTTTTTACCGCCGAAGTTTCCAGGGGCCGCAAGCTTTTTGGCGCCAAACTGATTCCGAATCGCGGCGCCTGGCTGGAATTTGAAACCGATTCTCAAGGAGTGATTAGCGTCAAGATTGATCGCAAGAGAAAAATTCCGGCGACTATTTTCTTGAAAATGTTTGGCATGGGTTCCGGTGAAAAAATTTTGGATGCTTTTAAAGAAGTGGACGTAAATCCGGAAATTAATTTTATAAAATCCACTCTTTCGCACGATAGCGCGAAAGACGAGTCCGAGGCTTTTGTTGAAATTTATCATCGTTTAAGGCCCGGCGAGCCGGTGACGCCGGATACGGCTAAAAGTTTTATTGAATCAATGTTCAGTTTTGAGCGTTACGATATTTCTCCGGTCGGCCGTTTTAAATTAGATCAGCGCTTAAGTAAATTTAAAAAGGGAGTTAAAGATATCAAGGAAATTGGCCGGGACAAGCGGGTTTTGAATCTTGAAGACATAGTCGCGGTTATTAAAGAAATTATTCGTTTAAATAATGATCCGGACGCTAAACCTGATGACATTGATCATTTGGGCAACCGTCGGGTTCGGGCCTTGGGCGAGCTTTTGCAGACGAAATTAAGGCTCGGCATTAGCCGCCTGACCAGAATTATCCGCGACCGCATGTCCACTTTTGATATTTACACTTTGACGCCGGCTCAATTGATTAATACTCGGCATTTTATGGCTTCGGTGAAAGAATTTTTCACTTCTTCCCAGCTTTGCCAGTTTATGGATCAGGTTAATCCGCTCTCGGAGCTTGAGCATGAACGACGGCTTTCAGCCATGGGCCCGGGCGGTCTGACTAGAGAGCGCGCTGGTTTTGAAGTTCGCGACGTGCATCCGTCCCACTATGGCCGTATTTGCCCGATTGAGACTCCGGAAGGTCCGAATATCGGCTTGGTTGGCCATTTCGCTTCTTACGCCCGAGTTAATGAGCTGGGCTTGATTGAAACGCCGTATATTAAAGTTGAAAAAGGACTGATTACTAAAGAGATTGTTTATCTTAACGCTTTAGAAGAGTCGGAATTTAATATCGCTCACGCCGGAATTCCTTATGATCAAGAGGGGCGTATTTTGGCGCCGATTGTTGAAGCGCGAGTCAAAGGCAAGCCGACGATTGTTTCAAAAAAAGAGATTAATTATATGGATGTCGCCCCGCAGCAGTCAATCAGTATCGCCACAAGTTTAATTCCGTTTCTTGAACATGACGACGCCAATCGCGCTCTGATGGGTTCAAATATGCAGCGTCAAGCCGTGCCTTGCATTCGTCCTCAAGCTCCGGTGGTGGCTACGGGAGTGGAAGCCAAAGCCGCGCGCGATTCCGGCCGAGTCATTGTTTCCGATATTGACGGCGAAGTCGCGGCGGTTGACGCCAATCAGATTATCATCAAATCCAAAGGAAAAAAGCCGGAGTCCAAAGTTTATAAAATGAATAATTTTTTAAGATCTAACGCTTTCACCGCTATTACCAATCGGCCGATTGTTAAAAAAAAGCAGGAGGTTAAAAAAGGGGATGTAATCGCCGATGGCATTGCCACGGATAAAGGTGAGCTGGCTTTGGGGCAAAATATTCTTTGCGCTTTTGTTTCGTTTTTCGGATCTAATTTTGAAGACGCCATCGTTATTTCCGAGCGTATTTTGAAAAACGATCGCTATACTTCAATTCATATTGAAGATTTTACCGTTGACGTTAGAGACACGAAACTTGGTCCGGAAATTACCACTCGCGACATTCCCAATGTTTCCGAAGAACGATTGAAAAATCTTGATGAAGAAGGAATCGTGATGATTGGAGCGGAAGTCAGGGCCGGAGATATTTTAGTTGGTAAAATTTCACCCAAAGGAGAAGCGGATTTGACTTCCGAAGAAAGGCTTTTGCGGGCTATTTTCGGCGAAAAAGCGCGCGATGTCAAAGATACGTCTCTAGCTTTGCCGTTTGGCAAGCACGGTCGGGTGATTTCAGTGAAAATTTTTTCCAGGGAAAAAGGCGATAAGCTTGAGGTCGGAGTTATTAAACAGATTAAAGTTGAAGTGGCTCAATTAAGAAAACTTTCCGTTGGCGACAAAATGGCCGGTCGGCACGGCAATAAAGGCGTTATTTCAAAAATTCTTCCCGAGGAAGATATGCCGTATTTGGAAACTGGCCGGCCGATTGACATTATTTTAAATCCGTTATCGGTCGCTTCCCGAATGAATCTCGGCCAGATTCTCGAGACTCATCTGGGCTGGATTGCCAAAAAGATGAATTATCAGGCTATTACCCCGGCCCTTTCGGGTGTCAGCGAAGAAGAAATTCGGGCCGAGCTTAAGAAAGCCGGAATGCCAGAGGATGGGAAAGTCTCTCTTTACGACGGCCGAACCGGCGAACTTTTTGATAATAAAGTGACAGTCGGCCATATTTACATTATGAAGCTGCATCATTTAGTGGAAGATAAAATTCATATGCGCTCCATTGGTCCTTATTCTCTGATTACCCAGCAGCCGCTCGGCGGTAAAGCTCAATTTGGCGGACAAAGATTTGGAGAAATGGAGGTTTGGGCTTTGGAAGGTTACGGCGCTTCGCATACGCTTCAGGAGATGCTGACAATTAAATCGGACGATGTCCATGGCCGCTCCGCCGCTTATGACGCGATTATTTCCGGCGAAAAAATCCGAGTTCAAAATTTGCCGGCCTCGTTTAACGTTTTCGTTAATGAACTTAAAGGATTGTCTTTGAATGTCGAATTGATTGAGAAAAAAGTTGAGATGCCGAAAGAGGAAGAAGAGAAGAAAGAACAAGAAAAAGAAATGAAAGCGGTAAAAAGAGAAGCGTTAAAAAATTTATCTTAATTTACGGTTTAATTTTATGGCTGATCAAAAAATAGCAATTGATCTTGAAGCAATCAGATTAAAAGTCGCTTCTCCCGACGATATTTTAAATTGGTCGCGCGGGGAAGTGACTAAACCCGAAACTATCAATTATCGGACCCAGAAACCGGAAAAAGACGGTCTTTTTGATGAGCGGATTTTTGGCCCGACCAAGGATTGGGAATGTTATTGTGGAAAATATAGACGGGTTCGCTATAAAGGCGTTGTTTGCGACCGTTGCGGCGTCGAAGTGACGCGATCTATTGTCCGCCGAGAACGTTTTGGCCACATTGAACTGGCCGTTCCGGTTTCGCATATCTGGTTTTTAAGAGGCGTTCCTTCCAAAATCGGCGCGATTACCGGTCTTTCGGTTATTGATTTGGAAAAAATTATTTATTTTACCGGCTATATTGTCACTAAAATTCACGAAGAAGCCAAAAACAGAATTTTGGAAGATTTGGAAGCGGAATATAAAACTAAGGCTAAACAAATCAAAAAACAGGGTGGATTGCTGGCATCTCTGAAAAGCGCCAAAGAAAAAACGGAAAAAGAATTAAAAGCTCTTAAAGTCGGCCTTGTTTTGTCGGAAGTGGAATATCGAAATCTTTCGCTCAAATACGGCCCGGTCTTTGAAGCCGGCACCGGCTCTGAAACTTTAAGAGATATTGTCTCAAAAATAAATTTGGAAAATTTAAAAATTGAACTGGAAACCGAATCTAGGACCGCGTCAGCCGAAGCTCGTCGAAAAATTTTAAAACGTTTATTTCTGACAAGATCTTTAATTAAGGCCGGAATTCGTCCGGAATGGATGTTTTTAGTTTATCTTCCGATTATTCCTCCGGATCTTCGGCCCATGGTGCCTTTGGATGGCGGCCGCTACGCCACCTCTGATTTAAACGATCTTTATCGGCGAGTTTTAAACCGCAATAGCCGTCTGAAAAAACTTATTGAGCTTAACGCTCCGGAAGTAATCGTCAGAAACGAGAAAAGAATGCTTCAGGAAGCCGTTGACGCCCTGATAGACAATTCTCAAAGAAGAGGCGAGGGCGTTGTGACAGTCGCTTCAACCGGCCAAAAACGGCCTTTGAAATCTTTGGCTGACATACTGAAAGGCAAACAAGGCCGATTTCGCCAAAATCTTTTAGGCAAAAGGGTTGATTATTCCGGCCGCTCGGTCATCGTGGTCGGTCCGGAGCTTGATCTTCATCAGTGCGGACTTCCAAAAAAGATGGCCCTGGAACTTTTTAAACCTTTTGTTATCCGTGAATTGATAAAAAAGGAATCAGCTCACAATATCAGAGGCGCTCTTCGTTTGATTGAAGAAGGGCCGGATGAAGTCTGGGCGATTCTTGAGGAAATTATTCAGGGTAAACTCGTGCTTCTTAATCGCGCGCCGACTTTGCACCGCTTGGGCATTCAGGCGTTTCAGCCGATTTTAATAGAAGGAGAAGCGATTCGGGTCCATCCGATGGTTTGCCGCGCTTTTAACGCCGATTTTGACGGCGATCAGATGGCCGTTCATCTTCCCTTGTCCGAAGAAGCTCAAGCGGAAGCTCGAGAAATAATGCTTTCCTCCAAGAATCTTTTAAAGCCGGCCACCGGTGATCCGATCACGGTTCCGACTCAAGATATCGTTTTAGGCTGTTATTATTTGACTAAAATAAGTCAGGGCGTTAAAGGCGAAGGCAAAATTTTCGGATCGGAAGATGAAGCAATTTTAGTTTATCAGCACGGCGGGGTTGATTTGAAAGCGAAAATTAAAGTGAGGAAAAAAGGCAAATTAATCGAGACATCAGTCGGTCGGATAATTTTTAATCAAGCCTTGCCGCCTGATTTTGAATTTGCCAATAAAGAATTGAATTCCAAAGGATTAGAAGCTCTAGTCGGCCAGATAATTATTCGTTATTCGGAAGCGCCGTCAATTCTGGATAAAATTAAAAAAATAGGTTTTGAATACGCGACTAAATCCGGAATTACCTGGGGAATGAATGATCTGATTGTTCCGTCGGCGAAGAAAATTTTGCTGGCCGAGGCCGAAACCGAAGTTGAAAAGATATTCAATCAATATCAGCGCGGCCTTTTGACCGATGAAGAGCGTTATTCCAGGGTTATTGAAATTTGGAGTAAAGTTAAGGAAAAAGTCGGCGATGAAGTGAAAAAATCTCTTGATCCCAACGGGTCCGTGTTTTCCATAATTTCATCCGGGGCCAGAGGTTCTTGGACCCAGCCGATTCAGATGTCGGGAATGAAGGGTTTGGTGGTTAATCCGGCCGGGCAGATTATTGAACTTCCGATTAAACGAAGCTACAAAGAAGGTTTTAACGCGCTTGAATATTTTATCGCCACTCATGGAGCCAGAAAAGGCACGACGGATACGGCCCTGAAAACGGCTCATGCCGGTTATTTAACCCGTCGGCTGGTTGACGTGGCTCAAGATTTGATAGTGACTCAAGAGGATTGCGGCACGACCGGCGGCTGGAAAGTTTATCGCGAAGACGGGGAGGTTTTGGGCCGGAATTTCGCCGCTCGCTTGGCTGGCCGGATTTTGGCCGAGACGGTAATGGGCAAAAAAGGAAAAATCATTGGTAAAGAAGGAGATTTGGTCGTTAAAGAATTAGCCGAGGAGATTGATCAGTCCGGAGCAAATGAAGTCATCTTAAGATCGCCGATAACTTGCAAATCTTTAGCCGGAGTTTGTTCCAAATGTTACGGCTATGATCTCGGAAGCAATAAAATCGTGCCTTTAGGCACCGCCGTGGGCGTTATTGCCGCGCAAGCCATTGGCGAACCCGGCACTCAATTGACAATGAGAACTTTTCACACGGGCGGAGTGGCTTCCGGAAGCGACATTACTCAAGGTCTTCCCAGGGTGGAAGAGCTTTTTGAAGCGCGTCCGCCAAAAGGTCAGGCGATTATCAGCGAAATTAGCGGCATTGTTTTGGATATTATTGATAAAAGGCCGCAAAAAATTATCAAAATTCAAGAGATAGATGAAGAAAAAAACAAGAAGAAACCGGAAGTCGTTGAATATGCCATTCCGGGAGGAACGGCGATTATTGTTGAAAAAGGAACTAAAGTTCAAAAAGGCGATTCACTTTCCGAAGGTTCGGTTGATCCCTCAGAGCTTTTTAAATTGGCCGGCTCGGAAAAAACTCAGCGCTATATTTTAAATGAAGTTCAAAAAATTTACGTCTCGCAAGGCGCTCCGATTTCCGATAAACATGTCGAGATAATAATTCGTCAAATGTTTTCGCGAGTGAAAGTTAAAGAAGAAGGGGATTCGATTTTCACCGTTGGCGAAATTATACCGAAAGCGATTTTACTTGAAGAAAATCATCGTTTGAAAGAGGAAGGCAAAGAACCGGCTAAAGGCGCTCAGCTTCTTTTAGGAATCACGAAGACCGCTTTGACGACTGACAGTTTTCTTTCGGCCGCTTCTTTTCAGGAAACTTCTCGAATCTTGATTTCCGCTTCAACCAAAGGCGCTATTGATAAATTAAAAGGATTGAAAGAAAATGTCATTATTGGCCGGCTGATTCCGGTCGGCACGGGATTTAAAAAGTAGGTTTGAGTTTTTAAATTTTCACTACAATCAACTCACGATCGTGAATGCATTGTAGTGAAAATAAATACGTGAAATGGTGAAATAATAAGATTTTGTCTAACGTGATAAATTTGAGAATTAAAAAACAAGAAAGGCTTCACAAGAAGTCTTTTTTGTTTTAAACTGAAAATAGTTTTTTATGGCGAAAAAAAATAAAAATCAAAAACTGGAAAACGAAAAAAATAACCCCTCTTTACATCCGGAAGTTAAAAAAATCGTCATTTCCATTATTTTTTTCACTTTAGCGGTTATTTTTTTGCTTTCCGCTTTTGGTTTGGCCGGCCGTTTCGGCGGTTTTTTCTTTGAAGGCGCCAGTTTTCTTTTAGGCAAAAAAGGTTTTTTTATGCTTCCAACAGTGCTTTTTTTGTTAAGTTTCTCTTTCGTCAGAACGCTTAATGAAAAAGTGGCTTACGCCAGCGTTATTGGCGGAGTCGTTTTTAAATTTTCTTTTCTGGGATTTTTCACGCTTGTCGCCAATGATAAGTTGGACGCCGGCGGTTATCTCGGAATGATTATTGCCGACGGTTTTTCTTTTATTTTCGGTTTTTGGGCGAGTTCGATTTTATTTATCGCGGCTCTTATTATTTCATTTTTAATTACGATTAATATGCCGATTTGGCGTTATCGGAAATCAACTGAAAATATTAAAGATACGGATGAAAAAGCAATTCCGGTTTTGGAGGAAAAAATCGCCGCGGTCGTTTCCAAAACTTTGGAAAAATTCAGCCCTAAAAAAGAAAGTTTAAAAATCAATTTACCTGGCGGAGTCTCAAGCCAAAATTTGAAAGAGAAAGCCGAATCGGCCCGAGAATCGGAAGCTGAATTTAAACCGAAAAAAGTCAAAGAAGACCGGTTTTCCCAAGGGTACAAGTCGCCGCCGCTTGATATTTTAACTCCGGAAAGCGGCATTCCGTCCCAAGGCGACATCAGCGCCCGAGCGCAGATTATAAAAAGAACCCTTGAAAATTTCGGCATTGAAGTGGAGATGTCCGAAGTTAATGTCGGCCCGACCGTCACTCAATACACTCTTAAGCCGGCGGAAGGCGTGAAACTTTCCCGCATCACCGCGTTAAATTCCGATCTTTCTCTAGCTTTGGCGGCTTATCCGTTAAGAATTGAAGCGCCGATTCCGGGCCGGTCTTTGGTTGGCATTGAAATTCCCAATCGGTCTCAAACTCTGGTGCGGCTCCGGAATATTTTAGAAAATCCGATTTTTGTCAATTTAACTTCTCCTCTCGCTTTCGCCTTGGGACGGGATGTGGCCGGCTCGCAGATTTTCGCCGATCTGGCCAAGATGCCGCATTTGTTGGTGGCCGGGGCAACCGGAGCGGGAAAATCAGTTTCCATTCACAGTATTTTAACCACTTTTCTTTGGCGCAATTCTCCCGAGACTTTGCGGCTTCTTTTGATCGATCCCAAACGAGTCGAGCTTGGAATTTACAACGGAATTCCGCATCTTCTTTCATCAACGATTATTGAGCCGAAAAAAGCCGTGGCTTCTCTTCGCTGGGCCGCTTCGGAAATGGAGCGGCGCTACGTCATTTTATCCGACGCGAAAGTCCGAGACATAGAAGGATACAACAGGCAAGCCAGAAAAAATAAAGAAGAAATTATGCCTTATCTTGTAATTGTTATTGACGAGCTGGCGGATTTGATGGCTTCTTATCCGCGGGAGGTGGAAGGGTCAATCATCAGAATCGCCCAAATGGCCAGAGCCGTCGGCATGCATTTGATCGTTTCCACTCAACGGCCTTCGGTGGAAGTCGTGACCGGACTTATTAAAGCCAATATCACCAGTCGGATCGCTTTTCAGGTGGCTTCTTTGGTGGATTCGCGCACTATTCTTGATATGGCCGGAGCGGAAAAACTTTTGGGTCGAGGCGATATGCTTTATTTGGCCGGCGACGCTTCAAAACCAAAGAGAATTCAAAGCGTTTATGTTTCCGAAGAAGAGGCGAAAAAAACCGCCGATTATATCGGATCCCTGGAATGGGATGAGGCGGAATCAAAAACCGAGGATTTTAATTTAACTAAAGCGGAGGAAAAATTTGACGCGGATTCGGATGAAGAAGACGAGTTTTATGAAGAAGCGAAAGATTTGGTTATTGAAATGGGCAAAGCTTCGGCTTCATTGCTTCAGCGTCGGCTCCGGGTCGGCTACGCCCGAGCCGCGAGATTATTGGATATAATGGAAACGCGGGGAATAATCGGACCCGGCGATGGGGCCAAGCCTCGCGAAATTTTGGTTGTGAAAGAATCTAATCAAGAAATGGAAAATGAAAAGTTTTAGTTTTTTAGGTTTATTTTTTTCTTTTTTAATTATTTTATTTTTTTCTTTTTATTTTTTTGCCACGGGTAAATTTTTTATTCAAGGGCCGAAAATTATCTTGCTCAACCCCAAAGAAGACATTAGAACTGAATCGCGTCTGATTAAAATCGAAGGCAAAATTAAAGGTCAAATAAAAAATTTGACAATCAACAACGAAAAATTATATATTGGCGAAGACGGCGTTTTCAATCAAAAGATTAATTTAGCTTCGGGCTTGAATAAAATCGTTTTAAAAGCCGAAGATCAAAATAATCGTTCGGATATTATTACCAGGAAAATATTTGTGATACAATGACTTCAAAAAATCAAAAAGAAGAAGTTAAAGATAAAAATTTAAACGAGACGATTCGCGAAATTAAAGAGCGTTTTGGAGAGGGGGCCATTATGAAGCTGGGGGAAGCGAGAAAAGTGGATATTGACGCGATTCCGACTGGCTCGATTTCTTTGGATATTGCTTTGGGCGTGGGCGGGGTGCCCAAAGGCAGAATTGTTGAAATTTTTGGTCCCGAATCTTCCGGTAAAACGACTTTAGCCCAGCATATCGTGGCTGAAGCGCAGAAAAGAGGCGAACAGGCGGCTTTTGTTGATGCCGAGCACGCTCTGGATCCGGATTACGCCGCCAAGATCGGCGTTAAAATTAATGATCTTTTAATATCCCAGCCGGATACAGGGGAGCAGGCTTTGGAAATCGTGGAATCTTTGGTTCGTTCCGGCGCTGTGGCCGTGATAGTGGTGGATTCAGTCGCGGCTTTAACGCCCAAGGCCGAAATTGAAGGGGAAATGGGCGCTCATCATGTCGGCCTGCAGGCTCGTTTGATGTCCCAGGCCTTGAGAAAATTGACCGCCATTTCGGCTAAAACCAGTACCTCGATTATTTTTATTAATCAGATCAGAATGCAAGTTGGCGTTTTTTACGGCAATCCGGAAACCACGCCGGGCGGCAAAGCCTTGAAATTTTATTCATCGGTTCGCATCGATGTGCGAAGAACCGGACAGATTAAAAAAGGCGATGACATTATCGGTTCTCGGGTGAAAGTCAAAGTGGTTAAAAATAAAGTCGCTCCGCCGTTTAAAATCGCCGAGTTTGACATTATGTATAACGAAGGCATTGCCCGTTTTTCCGATATCATCAATACCGCGGCTCGCTACGGCGTTATCAAAAAAGCCGGCGCTTGGTTTACTTACGAAGACGCGAAATTGGGGCAAGGAATGGAGGCGGCTCGTTTATATTTTAAAGAAAATCCCAAAGTGATGGAGGAAGTGGCAAAAAAAACCCGCGAGGCCTCGCGGGCAGTTGCGGCGATTTAGCAATAGGTTTTTGCGTAATAATTTTCATAGTGCGATTCAAAATTTTACTACAATGAAGCTCACGATCGTATTATTGATTGTAGTAAAATTTTGAAATTGCGGTAGAAAGGTTATTACTCGACAGGTCTAATAAATTATTAGGTCTAATAAATTATTCCTGTAAATTCGTGTACGGAAGCAGAGCCATAAAACGGGCTCTTTTTATGGCTTGGGCTATCAAAGATTGATGTTTGCGGCAAAGACCGGTTCTTTTGGGCGGCATAATTTTCGCCTGTGAAGAAATAAAACGCCGCAAAATTTCGATATTTTTGTAATCAATCGCGACATTGCTTTGCTGGTGAAAATAGCATTGTTTTTGCATATTTGTTATTTATATGTGATGTGTTTCGCTTAAATAAACCATTCTGTCATTGCGAGGAGCGAATGAAAATGAGAGCGACGCGGCAATCTTTGGGATTGCTTCGTTATTACACTTCGCTTCATTTCTCGCAATGACGGAAAGAGGAATTTCGCATCTATTAAAAGGGAATTTCTTTTACTTCTATTTCATCCCCGGATTTTACGGATGAAAATTCTTCATCGGCCGCTTGTGAATCAATGATTGGCTCCGAGCCGACGTTATATTCCTCTTGGCCCGAAGGTTTGACAATAGCGTTGGCGCTTTTTGGCCCCATTTGGATATTTTCCGCGATAATATCGGTCCGGTAACGTTTTATTCCTTCCTTATCTTCCCAAGATCTTGTTTCCAGCCGGCCTTCGACAAAAATCATACTGCCTTTTTTGAGATATTGGGCGACTATATCGCCCAGCCGTCGCCAGGCCACGACATTATGAAATTCTGTTTTTTGCTGTTTTTGTCCCTGTTGGTCGGTCCAGATTTTATTGGTGGCGACGCCGAAACTGACCACGGTTTGGCCTTGCGGCGTGGTTCTTTTTTCCGGATTTCTGGTTAAGTTTCCAATTATAAAAATTTTATTGAGATTCATTTTTTTTATTTTAATATTTCTTCCAATTTTTTGTCCAGTTCCTCCAATCCTATTTTCTCTTTTTCATAAATAGTTTTTTCGTTTTTTGGAACCGGAGTTTCCAGCATTGGCAGTTCTAATTTTGGAAAAGCGGCTATTTTTTTCCGTTTAGAAGTAAGTTTTTCAAAAGTTATTATCAGGTATCTTAAAATTTCCGGCCTGTATTTCAGTTTAGCTTTTAAATTTTCAAGGCCGGCCGGAGAAATATGAAAAGTCGCCCAGCCAAAATAAGAATGGCGGAAATGATTGATCGGGTAAGCCAATTTTCTTTTTTGGGGCTCGCTGATTTCTTTAATTTCGCCCTCGTACGAGCCGATAAAATTTAAAATTTCCCGGCTGGCTTCCAGCGCTTTTTCTTCGGTTAAATCCGGATTTAGATGATAAGCAATTTCGTAAATTTTTGGTTCTTTTATCATACGATTATCCAATATAGCACGAATAATTTTATTATGCAATAGCTTTTGCAAGAGGAAATCGCCTCGTGAAGATTATCTCGCGCCTTCGACTGAAAACAGACATTTTCACTACAATGAACTTACGATCGTAATACTATTGTAGTGAATTTTTTTAAAAATTTTATCTTAGAAAAACTCATTACATATGCCTATATTAAAGAATTATTTTTTTGAACATAAACTTTAATTTTAATTTTATATCATTTATAATAGTTATATGAAAATAGGATTTTTTACAGATACTTATTTGCCGGTTGTCCACGGCGTTGAAATTTCAATTGAGACTTTCAGGAAAAGTTTGGAAAAAATGGGGCATCAGGTTTTTATTTACGCCCCTTATCATCCCGGCTATAAAGACAAGAACCCCGGAGTGTTTAGACTGAAATCCGTCAGGATTATTAAAAAGCCGGAAATGCGTTTTGCTTTTCCTTTGGCCGCCGCCGGGCATTTGAAAAAAATTATTGATTTTAAATTAGACGTTGTTCACGCCCATACTCCGTTTAGTCTTGGAATTTTGGGAAAATTTATTTCAGCGCGGCAAAATATTCCTTTAATTTATACTCACCATACGGATTATCCGGAATACGCCAAAGCGTATATGAAGGAAAAATTTATTTTGCCGTCGCTGGCCAGATGGTGGAGCGGTTGGTTTTCAAACGCCTCGGATGCCATTTTAGCTCCTTCTTTGAAAATAAAAAAACAGCTTAAGGACTACGGCGTTAAAAAACCGATTTACATATTGCCGACCGGAGTCGATTTGGAAATATTTAAAAAAACCCGAAAATCTTTAAGCCGCGCTAAAACATTAAAAAATAAATTGAGCGTGTCGCCGAAAGATCAAGCATTAATTTTCGTGGGAAGAATGGGTAAAGAGAAAAATATCGATTTTTTGATCCGAGCTTTTGGAGAAATCAAGAAAAAGAGAAATGCCGTCAAGTTTATTTTAATTGGCGACGGTCCTTATTTGGGCGAGCTTAAAGTTTTAGCGGCTAAATTAAAAATTAGCGAATCAATTATTTTTACCGGCGCTATTTCCCACGAAACATTGCCTTTTTATTATCAGCTGGCGGATGTTTTTGTTTTTTCTTCGCTGACAGAGACTCAAGGGATAGTCATAATTGAAGCGATCGGCAGTTCGCTGCCAATAGTCGCTTTGAAAGACGCCGCTTTTTCCGGGGCGGTTATTGATAATCAAAACGGATTCTTGATCTCGCCCCGCTCCTCGGCTAAATTATTTGCCGATAAAATATTAAAAATTTTACGCGATCCAAATATTCAAAAACGTTTTTCAGGCAATTCTTTTAAAATCGCTCAAAAATTTTCCGACCGGTCGCAGGCGAAAAAGTTATTGCGGATTTATAAATCTCTTCTATCTTGACAATAATTTTTGTCTGAATATAATACTATATTATAATCAAATTAGCGCTCAATGGTCGTGATTGCTAATTAAGAAATTATTTCAAAATTTTGAAATTTAAAATATGAAAATTATACCACTGGGAGACAGAATTCTTCTTGAGCCGCTTTCGGAAGAGAAGAAAACCAAAGGCGGCATTGTTCTGCCCGAATCAATCGAGAAAGAAAAGCCGGAAAAAGCCAAAGTGGCCGCTGTCGGTCCCGGCCGGCTCTTGGAATCCGGCAAGCATTCTCCAATGAGCGTTAAAAAGGGAGATGTTGTTTTATTTACCAAATACGGGCCGAACGAAATAAAGGTCAACGATAAAGAATATTTAATCGCTAAAGAAGAAGATATTTTAGCGATTTTGGAATAAAAAAATTATGGCAAAACAAATTATTTTTAATGAAAAAGCCAGGCAGGCCTTAAAAGCCGGAGTTGATAAGCTGGCTAACGCGGTAAAAATCACTTTGGGACCGAAAGGTCGCAATGTGGTTTTGGATAAAGGATTTGGGCCGCCGACTATCACCAACGACGGCGTGACTATTGCCAAAGAAATTGAACTTGAAGACAAAACGGAAAATCTGGGCGCGGAAATTATTAAAGAGGTCGCCACTAAAACCAATGACGTGGCCGGCGACGGCACCACCACCGCCACTTTGCTCGCTCAAGTCATTATTTCCCACGGCCTTAAAAATGTCGCGGCCGGATCAAATCCGATCGCCATCAAAAGAGGCATTGATAAAGCGGTCAAGGTTATTATCGAAGCTTTGAAAAAATTAGCCCGGCCGGTGGATACTAAAGAAGAAAAAGCTCAAGTGGCTACGATTTCCGCCAAAGACCCGGCGATCGGCGATTTAATCGCCGATGTGATGGAAAAAGTCGGCAAAGACGGCGTGGTAACGGTGGAGGAGTCTCAAACATTCGGTCTTTCCAAAGAAATTGTCGAAGGTTTGCAATTTGACCGCGGCTACATTTCTCCTTATATGATTACCAATGCCGAACGAATGGAAGCCGTTTACGAAAATCCTTATATTTTGATTACTGACAAAAAAATTTCTTCCATCAGCGAGATTTTGCCTCTTTTGGAAAAATTAGCTCACGCCGGCAAAAAAGAATTGGTGATTATCGCTGAAGAAGTGGATGGAGAGGCTTTGACGACTTTGGTCATCAATAAATTGCGCGGCACTTTCAACGCCCTGTCCGTTAAAGCGCCGGGATTCGGCGACCGGAGAAAAGAAATGCTCGAAGATATCGCCGCGGTTACCGGCGGAAAAGTTATTTCCGAAGAGCTGGGCCTCAAATTGGAAAAAGTGGAAATTAACAATTTAGGCGAAGCCAGAAAAATTATCAGTTCTAAAGAAAATACGACTATTGTCGGCGGTCGGGGACAGAAGCCCGAGATCGAAAAAAGAATCAAGCTGATTAAAATGGAGTTGGAGCGGACCGAGTCGGATTTTGATAAAGAAAAACTTCAGGAGCGTTTGGCCAAGCTTTCCGGCGGCGTGGCCGTGGTGAAAGTTGGGGCGGCTACCGAAGTGGAACAAAAAGAAAAACAGCACCGGATTGAAGACGCCATTTCCGCGACTCGGGCGGCGGTAGAGGAAGGAATCGTGCCCGGAGGCGGCGTGGCTTTGATTCGGGCTCAAAACGCTCTCGCCGGACTTCTTAAAACTTTAAAAGAATCTGAAGCTGATCCGGATGAACGAGTGGGCGTGGAAATTATTTATCGTTCCGTTGAAGAGCCGCTTCGCCAAATTGCCCAAAACGCCGGCCTAGACGGTTCGGTTATCGTGGAGGAAGTTCGCAAAGCCAAAGGCAGCCACGGATATAACGCGGAAAAAAATCAATACGAAGACTTGGTTAAAGCCGGAATAGTTGATCCGACAAAAGTGACGCGCTCGGCGCTTCAAAACGCCGCTTCGGCCGCCGGAATGTTTTTAACCACTGAAGTCGTGGTTTCCGAGCTTCCGGATAAAAAAGAAAAAATGCCGCCGATGCCTGGCGGAATGCCCGGAGGAGAATTTTAATTGATTAAAAGGGCGAGATTTGAACCGTCTTGTTTTAAAAAACAAAAACCGACTTTTAATAAAGTCGGTTTTTGAGTTATAATAAACGTGAGGTTATTTTCAAAATATGTTTTTCTTTTTTAAAAAATTCGTCTCGGAAAAAAAATTTAAAGCCTGCGCTGTTTCAATTTTAAAAAAACACGCGGTTCAAAAAGAAGGCTTGGATTATCTCAAGAGCATTGAATCGATTTCTTTGCCGGACGCGAAAGAAGAAGAAAAAGCTTTAGCCAAACTTTATCTTCAACTCGAAAGTTTTTTATCCAAAGAGCAGGCAAAAAAAAGAATTTCTTCCGAGGTTCTGCGAGCCCAAATCAATAAAAAGTGTCACGCGGACAAAGTTCAAGGAAATTTTTCGTTGATTTTTTTGCCGGTCTCAAAAATAGAAATAAAGCTTTTTGAAATGTTTTCCAGTCTTTGTTTCGATAAAGCTCGTTTTCAATTAGCCGATCCGGAATATAAAAAATTATTCGGCAATTTAAAAGCCATTGACGATTTTAACGGAATTATTAAAGATAATAAAATTTTATGGAGCGACCTTCAAAAAAAATTTTATAAACATCCTTTGGAAAAACAAAATTCGCAAATAAAATCAGTCCTTAAAAAAGTTTTAAATCTGCTTAAAACGGTTTTATCCGAAACGTTTGGTTCGTTGCGCGCCGAAAGATTATTTGAAGAATCTTATAAAGAATTAAAAAACGAATTGGATTTTATTGATGATTTTTCAAAAGTTCTTGAAATTGTTCCGGAAGAATTTCTTTCCAGTGAAAGAATTGAATTAATGCCAAAAACTAAATTAGAAGAGGAGGTTAGGCGGGGAACGCGGGAACTCGAATTGGCCCTTTCAAATTTAAGCGAAGAAAAAATAAAATTGGCCAGAGCGCTTGAAGAATTAAAAGCGTTGGAAGGAGCGGAGAAAGATTTTATTTCCGTTATTTCCCATCAATTTCGCACGCCGCTTTCGGGAATTCGCTGGAGCGCGGAAGTTTTAGAAACGGAACTTTTAAAACTTTTGCCCGAAGAGCAAAGAAAAGACCCCCTGGAATTTGTTCGTTCTATTTATGAAAAAAGCCGTTTTCTAGTCAATGTTTTAAGTGATATTTTCGCGGTCTTGGCCGTTGAGAATGAGACAATGAAGATTGAGAAAAAACCGGTCGAGCTTTGGGAAATTATTGACGATTTAGTGAAAGATTTTCAAAAGGAGGCTGAATCTCGGAAAATAAAATTGATTTTTAGCAGCTCGGCCGTGCCGATTAAAGAGGTTTTTTTGGATCAGGAAAAAATTAAACACGCGTTTGAAATTTTAATTCGAAACGCTGTCAATTATACGCCGGAAAATGGAGAAATTAAAATCGCGATTCAAGAAAGCGAATATCTCGGAAAACCGGCGCTTGCGGTCATTGTCAAGGATTCGGGTATCGGCATTGCCAAAGAAGATTTTCCTCGTTTATTTACCAAGTTTTTTCGAGCCAAAAACGCGATTAAAACTGTTCCGGACGGAGCCGGTCTCGGGCTTTATCTGGCAAAAAATTTTATTGAAGCTCATAACGGACGCTTGAACGCGGAATCGGAACTGGGAAAGGGAAGCGTTTTTACCGTCTTTTTACAGTTTATTGCAAATTAATCATAAAAGAGTTATGCTTTTTACATATAATTAAATTTTTAAAATCATAATATGAACCCATTTTATATTGTTCTAATTATTTTAATCGGCGGGATTTTATGGATTATTT
The DNA here is from genome assembly GCA_016188775.1 of Parcubacteria group bacterium. Lineage (GTDB taxonomy): Bacteria > Patescibacteriota > Minisyncoccia > JACPHC01 > JACPHC01 > JACPHC01. Next base: position 54,812 of record JACPHC010000004.1, on the reverse strand, counting down.
TCGCGTTCAATCGCTTGGTAACTTTAAAAAATCGAGTTAAAGAGGCTTGGGCGGATATTGATGTTCAATTGAAGCGCCGATACGATTTGATTCCAAATTTAGTCGAGACCGTCAAAGGGTACGCTTCGCACGAAAAAGAACTTTTTGAAAATGTGGCTAAAATGAGAAGCCGGCTCATGGAAGCGAAAGGAGTGAAAGAAAAAGGAGAAGCGGATATGGCTCTTGGCGGCGCGCTAAAAACTCTTTTTGCCGTGGCTGAAGATTATCCCGAGCTTAAAGCGTCGCAAAATTTTGCCCAGCTTCAGAACGATCTGACCGACACGGAAGATAAAATTCAGGCCGCCCGAAGATTTTACAACGGCAACATTCGGGATTTTAATATTTTAATCGAGTCTTTTCCTTCCAATATCATTGCCGGAATTTTCAATTTTAAAATGGCGGAATTTTTTGAATTGGAAGAAGAAGCGGCTAAAGAGCCGGTAAAAGTGAAATTTTAAGTGAAATTTTAAATGAACATTAATTTAAGGAAAATTTATCTTTACATTTTTTCAACAGTCGGGCTCGTGCTTACGATAATCGGCGCGGTTCAATTTACTGATTTGGCTTTGAAAATTTTTGTTTTTAAAAAAGCCGATGTGGTGATTTTTTATCCGCGGCCGGTTTCTCCAAAAGGAGAATTTGAAGGCGTTGATCCGGAAGCGGAAAAGAAATCACAGGAAGAACAGCGCGATTCCAATCGCCAAAGAGAAGCTTCAAACGCCGCGTCTTTTTTGATTGTCGGCATTCCGGTTTATGTTTACCATTGGCGGCTCGCAAAAAAAGAATTTTAAATGGCGACTATTTATACCCAACAGACGGAAAATATCCAAAAAACTTGGCTGCTTCTGACAGTCTTTTTGTTTTTTGTCATTGGAATCGGCTGGTTTTTTTCCCAAATTTATCGGAGTCCGGGAATTTTATATTTCGCGGTTTTTATCAGTTTTTTTATGAGTTTCAGTTCTTATTGGTGGTCGGATAAATTGGTTTTGTCATTGGCCAAAGCCAAGCCGGTTGAAAAAAAAGATTTTCCCGAATTATATAACGTCGTGGAGAATTTAACGATTACCGCCGGCTTGCCCATGCCGAAGATTTATATTATTGAAGAGGAAGCAATGAACGCTTTTGCCACGGGCCGCGATCCCAAACACGCCGTCGTGGCGGCGACCCGAGGTCTTTTGGAAAAATTAAATAAAGTTGAATTGGAAGGCGTAATCGCGCACGAACTTTCGCATATCGGCAATCGCGACATGCTGATTAATTCCATGGCAGTGGTTTTAGTCGGCGTTATTTCTCTGGTTTCGGATTTTTTTATGCGGTCTTTATTGTGGGGCGGCTTCCGGAGCAGAAATAACGAAAGGGAGGGGAATCAATTTCAGGGGCTGCTTATCATTTTAGGAATCGCGGCGGCAATTTTAGCGCCTATTGCCGCGACTTTGATTCGGCTGGCCATTTCGCGAAAACGGGAATTTTTAGCTGACGCTTCAGGCGTTCTTTTAACACGTTATCCGGAAGGACTTGTTTCGGCTCTTAAAAAGATATCAACCAATCAAACTCCCTTAAGGGTCAATGCCGCTATTTCTCATATTTATTTTGATAATCCTTTGCGAAGCGGACAAAAATTTGATAAAGCGGGAACGTCTTGGTTTATTAAACTTTTTATGACCCATCCGCCGATTGAGGAGAGGATACGGGCCTTACGCGAATTTAGCGTATAAATTAATTTATTTGAGTTTCGCTCCGTATAACGCGAAGCATTTGTACGGGGTGACCCATCCGCCGATTGAGGAACGGATAAGAGTGTTGGAGTCTATGAAAATAGAAGATTTCTAAATTTACACCTTTACGGACGATCGTCCGTAAAGGTGTAAATTTAAATGGGCAAAGAAAAAGAAAAAGTCGAGCCAATGGCTTTTTTAGATTCAAACCAAATTTTTCCGCCCATCGTTTCGACGATAAATTTAGATATAAATAAACCGAGGCCGGAGCCTTCGATTTTAGCCGCGTCTTCGGATCGCCAGAATTTTTCAAAAACCTTCGGCTTTTCTTCTTCGCTTATTCCTATTCCGGTGTCCTCGACGTTAAAGACGATTTCAGAATCATTTTTATTCATTTTCACGTTGACTTTGCCTCCCTGGCCGTTAAATTGTATCGCGTTTGATATTAAATTGTTTAAAACTTCTTTGATTCTTTCCGGATCGGATTTGATCGTTAAAGGCTCGCCCTCGTCCTCGTAGGCAAGTTTTACTTTTTTCAGTTGGGCAAAGGCTTGATTGTTTTTAATTATTTCTTTGGCAAGAGCGTGAATATCAAATTCAGATTTGGATATTTGGATTTTGCCCAGTTCGCCGCGGTGAATTTGGACAATATTTCTGATTATTCTCCATAGCGTCATTGTGTTTTTTTCCAAATTATCAAACATTTCTTGAGCGTCTGGACTCAAAGATTCCAATGTTTTGCTTTTTTTCAAAGAGCTGATATTCCAAGATATCGCGGTTACCGGCGTTGATAATTCGTGGGAAATAATGAAAACAAACTGATCTTTGAGCATATTTTCTTTTCGATGAGATTCTTCAAGGTTTTTTGTCCGTTCCAGCACTTTTTCTTCAAGCTCCCTGGCGTATTTATTAAGCTCGTTTTGCTGATCGCGGATTGTTTTTGAAGCCCGGACAATAATGCCGGTTAAAATTATGAAAAAAAGAGTCGTGGCGATAAATATTCTGGTCGCCAGCGCAAACCTAAAATCGGCGATTCTTGTTTCCAATGGGCCGGTGCGGATAAAAACCTCGACAATGCCGATTGGTTTTCTGGAGAGGCCGAAAGTAATCGGCACGGCCATATCAAAGACTTGGCCGATGCCTTTGTCAAAAGCGTATTCGTTCGTTTCGATCGCCAGTTCCAGAGTATTGATGAGTTTATTTTTGACTGAAAGATCCAAAGCTTCGAGAGCGAATGAGTTGGCGAACTTTTTCCCTTGTAGTCTGGACTCGTCGGAAAAAATAATCACGCCCTCGGGATTCCAGATTTTTAATCTGGCTAAATTCGGCACGACTAGCGCGCGCCTGAATTCGCGGAAATTTTTTTGAGATTCCTCTGAGCCGTAATCTTCAAAATTTTTTTGGACAAGAACGGTGTTAGCCAGTCGGTTGACAAAAACGACCGTGTTTTGTCCTATTTCTTCCAGAAAATTATTTTTAAGAAGCGGTTCGGCTATCTGAATAATGATAATAGTCAAAAGCAAAAAAATCGTTCCTGAAGCGATGATAAATGTCGGAAGTAATTTTAATTTTGGAAATTTCATATTTTATTAGCGCGATTTTACCGTGATAATGCCGACCGTGCCCAATTCCAGCGGAAAAAGATGGTCGTGATAATAATAAAGCCCCGGTTCAGTAAAAGTGAAAGAATAGCTTTGGTTGTTGCTTATTCCTCCTAAACTATCAAAGTCCGGATAGCTTGAATGAGTCGGGTGAGGGTCGGCGCCGGGCCAATGAAGTTTATTGTCTTTATTAATAAAGGTAACGGTATCTCCAGTTTTAATGACGGGATTTTTATTTTGATACCCGTTTCCGTCAATAAGAATTATGTATTCTTTGGGGGATTCAATTTCAGGCGTTGGAGTTGGGGTTGGAGTTGGAACAGGAGTTGGTTGAGGCGCGGGCGTTGGCGTTGGGGAAGGTGGAGCTGGCAAAGGTATCGGAGTGATTGAGGGAGTCGGTTCAATATTCGGTGTTATTTCCGGCGCTTGAATCGGTTCAACGGTCGGAATTGGAGTTGGCAGAGGAGTTGGAGTAGAAGGAGGCGAAGATGGCAGAGATATTGGTTGAGGCGATGCGATTTGCGTTTTCCAGACAAAATAACCCGCTCCGCCCATCAGCAGAATAATCGCTAAAATCATTATAAATTTATATTTCATATAGTTAAAGCTTCGGAAACGGATTTTTGAAATATTGCGAAACAATCGTCATTGCGAGGCGATGGAATCGCCGAAGCAATCTCATTTCTTGGCTGATTATAGAGATTGCTTCGTCGCTTCGCTTCTCGCAATGACAAATGATTGAATTTTCGTACGATCTCATGACTAAGGCGATTTGAAAAATTCGCTTCCTTCTCTTTTTTCAATTAGTTGATTTAATTAAAAAATTTATATAGTTGGATAATGATTAAGAAAGTCTTGTGTTTTTGGGCCGACTTTTCCAGACTCTTCCGGAATATCAAAATCTTTTTGGAATTTTATCAGGGCTTTTTTCGTCAGCGCGTCGAATAAATTATGAAATCGGCCAAAGTAATAGCCTCGGATATATAAAGATTTTTGCAGTAATTTTACTTCTTGGGAACGTTTGCTTTGAGAAAAATCTTTATTAAAAAAGTGTCTTGTTATTTCTTTATATTCTTCAACGCTAATTTTTTTTCCTCCTAATTCTTCAATGGGTTTTTGATTAATGATATGAAGAGTTCTTAAATCGGCTCGTCCGGTTGGCCTGATGAACTTATCTTTTTGAAAAGTTTTCAGAGCCTCTTTCGTTTTTTCGTCAAAGATCGGCGAACTTTTTTCCAGATAGCCGATTTCTCGCAAATAATCGTTCAGTTTTTCCGCGTTTTTGCTTTGCCTGGAAAGAGCCGTGAAAGACAGAGGCGTTTCTGGCGGGTCGGGCCGAGGCCTGGAAGAAGTGAAAGCCGCTTCGGAAAAGTTTCCAGCTTCGTCAAAGGTGAAAATGGAGTAAAAATAACGGACCCCGTTTTTCACCGACTCGTCAAGGAATAAATTGGCCATTCCTTGAAATACTGTTTCTCCGTCAGACGGGTTGGAAGGAAATTTATCCTCTTTTCTTATAATTTTTATTTCTTTAAATTTTTCAGGGTCGGGATTAGTCCAAGAAAGTTCAATTTTTTTGTTGCCCGGCCGATTAAAAATTGAATTTACTATTGGCGGCGGGATGACGATTGAAGGGAGGGAAGGAGGTTCTTCTTTTGGCTGTTCTGCTTCCGGCAGAATGACGGGCGCTGATTCCGACTTGGGTAAGCTCAAAGTGGTAAAAATAAAATCGGCTGATTTGATGGATTGCTGCAAAAATCGGCCGCTGGCAATTCTAAAATGATAAGTTGTTTCCGAAAGCAAATTTTCCAAAATCATTTTATGAGTAAGGCTCAAAACCGCGTCTAGCTGGCCTTGGAATTCGTAATTAATCGTTGGGCCGTATTCAATTTGGCTGTACGATTCCGTATCTGTTTGCCAGGTAATTTCCGCGCCGGTCAGCGATATTATTGTTTTTATTGAACTGGAAATAACAGCCGGTCCGGTTGTTATTGAGGATGAGCCGGATGAAGCCGCGTTAAGAGTTAATGTCGCGCCGGCTGTTTGCGGGCTGTTAGTCGCGCTGGCGTCAGAAATCGTTATTGTCCCGTTATAAGTTCCGGCTGCCAGTCCGGCTGTGTCAATACTCGTCACTGGCGAACTTGAAGCTCCGGAACCCAGAGGCCCGCCGGAAGTCGGGGAAAGAGTCAGCCAGGCGGCATTGTCGGAAGCGGACCAGTTGAGATTGGATCCGGATGGACCGACATTGGTAATTGTTAAAGTTTGACTGGCCGGATTGGCGCCTGTTGTTGCCGTGAAATTAAAACTGGAAGGAGTGAGGGAAATAGTGGGGCCAGCCGGATTAATAGTTAAAGCGACTGACACTGTTTGCGATTTATTGGTTGATATGCCCGAAATCGTTATTGTTCCATTGTAAGTGCCTTCGGTTAAGCCAGCGATATTTACGCTCACGCTTACCGAATTTGAAGCGCCTGAACCAAGCGGACCGCCGGAGGTCGGAGAGATGGATAGCCAGGATTGATTACTGGTTCCAGTCCAACTTAAAGAAGAGCCGCTGGCGCCGGTATTGGTGACGGTCAAAGTTTGGGAGGGAGGATTTGATCCGCCGACTGAACCGGAAAAACTAAAACTCGCTGGGGATAAACCGATAGTCGGACAACTCGACCTTACTGAAAAATTAGCGTTAGATTGATCCCAGACATTTAAAGAATTATGATCCGCGTCGTGAATTTCCGCCCAGATTCTGCCTGTTTCCGAGGCTTCGCCCGCCGAAGGGGTCCAATTAAAAGAAGAGCCGGTCATTCCATGATCAATCAAGCTGTTGTCAAGATGAGTCGGTTGTTGGCCGTCAGAACGATAATAAAGAGCGACATGATCGCCGCCAACTCTCGTCCAGGTAATAGAATAAGCTTGATTAGTTTTTAGACATTCGCCGCCGTTGGGCTGATTGACCGTTACGCTTTGAGCGAAAGAAATTTTGGCAAAAATAAAAAACCCAAAAACAAGAAAAAGAAAAATCAGGGAAAATCTAAATATTTTCATGTTTTTTATTGATTATATTTATTATAACAAAAAAAATATCAATATGTAATACTGATATCGTTTGATTTTCCCGATTTTAAACTATATAATCCAATCTATTGGAGGCGTCGCATAGCGGCCTAGTGCGCTTGCTTGGAAAGCAAGTATGTCCGAAAGGGCATCGTGAGTTCGAATCTCACCGCCTCCGCCAATAGAAACTTCACGATTTGAAAGGGTTGCTCCGCGCGGCCGCGAGGCGGCCGCGCTCCGCAAAATCCCTCGCCGCTTCGCGGCGAACTGGCTGGCTGGGCAAAAATCAAAGACGGCGGATTTGTTACGAACCCGAGGGTTCGTTCCGATTTTTTGAACAAATGTTTTGATTTGGTGAAAATCATTCGATGTGCTCAAAAAATCGGCCTGTTTCGTATCTAAAATCCATTCCCGCAGGGGTTCGACCCAATTTTTTCTCCCGTTTTCAAAATCTTTTTTCCTTTGCTCCAAAACGGCAGAAGCGAGTAAAATTTCATCTTTCTTTTTGAGATAAGTTTGTTTGGGAATGTCGCCATCAAGATAAGTGGAAACCAGCTTTTCCATCCTCGCTTCTGCCGTTTTAATATTTTCGGAAAGATTTTGAACCTCGCTTTGCGACGCTCCGATTTCCTCGTGCTCCCAACTTTTTACTTTTTCCAACATCCAATCGGTGAGATTGTCGCAAAGCGAGATTGTTTGAAGCCGTGCCTTGATTTGCCGCGCCAACTCCGCCTCTTGAATATATGGTTGCGGACAGCGGCCGCGCTTTTTTGAACAGCGATAGTAGCGATATTTTGTACCCCAGCGATTGACCGCCCATTGCGCGCTAATCATTGAGCCGCACTCGGCACACCGGAATAATCCGGTAAATGGGAAATCGTGCCGAGCGCGGCGGTGGCGCGGCCGCTCTTTCGTTTTCAAAATTTTCTGCACGGCTTCAAACAATGCGGGAGAAAGAATTGGTTCAAAGTTTCCATCAAACCATTCTCCTTTGTGTTTCAAAAAGCCGAGATATGCTCTGTTCGTTAAAAGTCGTTTGATGGAAGCTTTGGCAAGTGGCATTCTATTTTTTGAGACAACGCCGAGGTCCGCCAAAAATTGCGCGAGAGAAACAAAAGAGTGTACGCCTTTCGCATATTCCTCAAACGCTAATTTAACAATACGCGCTTCGGTCGGGTGCGGTTCAATATTACGAATAAGTGGATTGTTTTGGTATCCGAAAGGCGCAAGTCCCAGCCATTCTTTACGACGCATCCGAACGCCACTTGCAACATAAAGAGCCCCTGCGGGGTTGGTTCAAACCAAAATGTCGGAAAACGCAAAGACACTATTTTCTTCTGATCTACGGTGTAGATAATGCGTCCTCCGTCAATACTATTACGCGCAAGGCGATCGGGGTGCCACGCGAGTATGCCAAAATCTCCATCACTTTCTATTTTCGCCATCATCTCGCCGAAGATTTCTCGTCCGGGTGTCTTTGCGCTTTTCGACTCTTGAAATTCCTCCAGAATTTCAAGATTTTCTTTACGCGCGTATTCTCGCAGTTCAAAAAGTTGCGCTTCAATAGACATTACTTGTCGGTCGTCATCTTCCGTTGATTTTATTCCCCCGCCTTCGCTCGTCTTCTGCGGACTGCGTCACGCCGAAGCCGAGCTACTGCGAGGCGAAGGCGGTGATGTATTAACCTTTGCGCGAACCTTTTTCGAACGAAGAACGGACTGAATCGCCCCGCCGCCCGCCTCCGCTAACGCTCCGGCGGCAACCTCGCAGAAAAATATCCTCCGCTTTTTTGATTTTGCGCGCGCCGAATTTTTTCTTCTAAAAGGAAAAGAAAACTTTTCCCCCCACACCCCCCTTCCGCCGCGCCCTCGCTCCCACGGCGAAAATTTTTTGCGGCTACATTGAAGAAAGTCCTCATATCTGTTAGTATAATATTGTCTCCGAAATATAGCAACAGTTATATGTTATCAATATATGGAAAGTAATCAACTGGGACAGAAAATAAGGAAATTGCGACAGAAATTAGAGCTTTCGCAAGATGATTTTGCTCGTAAGGCTGATGTACCTTATACGACCCTAACCAAAATTGAAACAGGTGTTATCAAGAAGCCATCTGTCTTTGTAGTGAGCAAAATTGCGAAAGCCCTTGATGTCGCGATTGAGGATTTAATTAAATAAATTTTATGAATCTTCAAACACTAACAAAGTTTCTTAATGAGATGAACAAGACAACTTACGCTAATAAAGACGCTCCAAAAGTCGCGCCATCCCGTCTAAAATCGGAGGATTATCATTTTGAAAAAGACAGGCTAATTTACCACGACACTTATTTTGGCGGGCGCGACTTTATCGGCGAGGAAATCGTATACGAAAATGAGAAACCAATTTGGGGTGCAAATTATTTCGGCTTTGTCCTAGATGAAAAAGTGAGCGAGAAAGATGTATATGATTTCCTCCGAAAAGCACTCATGCAAGAATACAATGATGTAATTCCAGTGCGAGGACCAAGCAACTTTTTCGCCGACGACAAAGAGTATCGTTTTGTTGCTGATGGCAACCTTGCAAATTTTTCCGGTAAAGAGGAAATTTCTTTTGGTGGAAAAGTTGTTTATCGCTGTTTGGTACACGGCGGGATGATTAAATAAATTTATGGCAATCAAGATTACTTATTTTGTCCACGGCACGACAACGGATAATGAGAAAGAAATTTCCTCCGGTTGGTTTGATGTTGGGCTTTCAGAATTGGGAGTAAAACAATCCATTGATTTGAGAGATAAAATCAAAGACAAAAAATTTGATATTGTATTTTGCTCTGATTTGAAGCGAGCCATTGATTCCGCAAAACTGACATTTGAGGGAATTGTGCCGATTATTCCTGACGCGAGATTACGGGAATGCAACTATGGCAAATACAATGCTAAGCCGTCGAGTATTGTTGAACCAATGCAAGAAAAAGCGATAATCGAAAAATTTCCTGATGGCGAAAGTTATGAGGATGTAAAAACACGAATTGCTGACTTTCTCGATTTTCTAAAACAGAATTACGACGGCAAAAGCGTTGCCATAGTTGCCCATAAAGCCCCGCAACTCGCGCTTGATGTTTTGCTCAAGGGTAAAACATGGGAAGATGCGTTTGCGGAAGATTGGCGAAAAACTAAGGCATGGAGACCGGGATGGGATTATGAAGTAAAATAACTATGGCAACAATTCGTAAAAAAGTTTGGCGAGAATATTTTGAGAAAATTATTTCCGGCAAGAAAAAGCTGGAACTGCGTCTTGCAGATTTTGAAGTAAACGAAGGCGACACTTTGGTTTTAGAGGAGTGGGACAAAGACAAAAAAGAATATACTGGAAGAAAAGTTGAAGTTATCGCCACCTATATTCTCAAAACCAAAGGCCAAACTTTTTGGTCGCCGGAAGCAGTAGAAAAATATGGCTTCCAAATTATACAATTTGAGACAAAAGAAAAATAATTATGGACATCAAACAGAAAACAGCAGAAACATATGACAAAATCGCTCCCGACTATAGCGCAGGTCATTTCGCTCATTTTCGGGTTGAAGAATTTGATTTTTACAAAAGTATTATTAACGGAAAAAAAGTTATTGACCTCGGTTGCGGAGCCGGACGAGACGCTGCCGTTTTTGTGGAAAATGGTTTTGATTATACGGGTATAGACGCTTCCGAAGGAATGTTAAGGGTGGCAAGCGAGAGAGTGCCAAAAGGAAAATTTCAAAAAATGGATTTTAGCAAAACCACTTTCCAAGACGGAGAATTTGACGGATTTTGGGCAGCCGCTAGTTTTTTACACATACCCAAAAAAGATGTTGTTGGAGTTTTGCAGGAAACAAAACGAATTATCAAAAACGGCGGCGTCGGTTTTATCTCGGTCAAAGAGAAAAACGGAATGGACGAAGGAATGATAAACGAAAATAAATATGGCGGAATCAGTCGGTATTTTTCGTTCTACACTCAAGATGAGTTCAAAAATCTACTTGAGCAAAATGGGTTTTCTGTGCTAAAAATGAGTACGCATGTCGAGGATGACGAACGAAAAACAAACTGGCTTTGTTATTTTGTAAAAATCAATTAGCCGCAAAAAATTTTCGCCGTGGAAGCTCGGGCGCGGCGGAAGGGGGGTGGGGGGAATTCTGCCGCGCCCGAGCGCAGAAGCCCCGCCGCTCCGCCCGAATACTTGGAGGGCGGAACCGAGCAGAAAAATATCCTCTTCCTTTTTAGAAGAAAAAATCGGGCGCGCGCAAAATCAAGAAGGCGGAGGATATTTTTCTGCGAGGTTGCCGCCGGAGCGTTAGCGGAGGCGGGCGGCTGGTCGGGTCATCGTCCCTCGAAAAAGGTTCGCGCAAAGGATATAATTTCACCGCCAATCCAAATAAATATACTTTGTAAAAGTATATTTATTTGGATTATTGATTAGTGGTGAGATTCGAACTGGGAAGGGGTCGGGAAACGGAAGTTTCCCGTAGTGGAAGCAGTGAACGGAAGCGGTGTTCCGAAATTAGAGCCGATCAGATTGTTTTATAGACCTAATTTTTTTTGAGCGATAAAATTTAAGTAATTCTTGGACTTTGGTTTAAACTGTTCAAAATAGAAATGAAGTATATTTTTTGGATAATTTTGGCTGTAATCATTTTTTTCCCCGGAAGCGCAATTGCCGAAAATCACGCCAGCTATGAATCCGGAGCAGGCATTACTCCGCTGAACTTTTTTTATTTTTTTGATCGGTTTGCTGAAAAAATTCGGGCCGCCACGATTTTTGACACGAAGAAAAAGCTTGAGTTTGCCTTTAGTCTTCTCAAGGAACGAACGGAAGAAGTAAAAGCGGTTAGGAAAGATAAGGGATATGACGCATATAACTCTAAAGAATATGAAATTGCGCGAGAGTCGCAGATGGAAGCGGTGCGTGACATAGGCCGCCGTTTAAGCGGGTTGCGGGACGAGGAAATACAGCGGTTTTATAAAAAACTCAATGAAGAGGCGCCTAAGGTCCAGGAGCATTTGCGTCAGGATCTTTTCGCGCTTTCGGTAAAAAAGAAAGAATTAAGAGAAGCAATCAATGAGGCGCGCAAAGCCGGGGATGCCGTTCGCGCGGGATCGCTGCTTGAAGAACTTACGACTGCCAAGAACCGCTTTGATCGTCTAGCAAAAGCCGCTGACCGGTCGAACATCATTATTGATATTGAAGTTGAAAAAATTGAGGATGATTTTGAAGATAATGTAAAACGCGAAATTATTCTCGAAAAAGCAAAAAAGCTGAAAGAAAGCCTGGCATATACAATATATGATCCTGAAGGAGAGTGGGCCTCAAATCCCGCGGCCGTCCAGCGGCTGGAAAGGATAATCGAAGCTATCCGACATCAGCGAATGGAAGACAGGCTTGCGGCGGATTATAAAAAATTTCTCGAGGGAGAAGAAAAGCGTTTTAAAGAATTGGAAGAAAAAACCAAGCCTCCGGAAGAAAAGGAACTTGACCGCAAACTCGCGCAAGAGCTTGCGGCGAAACGGTCAGAAGAATTAAAACAAACGATGCGGCAGCAAGCGCGGCAGACCGTACCCGCGCAAAACCAGTCGACGCCTCGTTCGCTCGGACAGCCGGACGCGGATACTCTTGGCGGCCCGATTAAATTTAATCCACTTTTGAATTTTCAAGGAAAAGTTGGCGAAAAATTTGAATATTCTTTTTGTCAGCCGCCGGCAACGCGGGCGAGCGACTTATGCCCTGCCGCGTCTGTCAATCCGACCGGTGGCAAGCCACCGTATCATTTTCAGCTCGGTTCGGGAGGATTTCCGCCGTTCAGCATCGCATTGAATCTTAACGGACTTTTATCCGGCGCTCCGAGCGCGGAGGGTTCGCGGACATTTAGCGTTTGCGCAATCGATTTGGCCGGGTCGAATGCCTGCCGGACTATTGCGTTTACAGTAAAACCGAAAGCGGCGGGCGATAAAGACGCGTGTTACGCGGCATATAACGCCGCTTATGATATTTGCAACAGGGCTTATAATCTGGGCGGCGAAGAATACGGCGATTATAATACTTTTAATAATTGCATTGGTGGCGCCGAAAGAAAAAGAGATGATTGCTTGTGCGCTGCCAGGGCCGATTATTTATGCCGAAGCATTCAAGCTCCGGCGCCTTTGCCTCCGGAAACTTCAGGGGCAAGCTGTTGGGTGGAGCGCGAAGAGTGCCACAAAAAGAACGATAACGATAGGGTTGCCTGCTATAATTCATGCCCGAGCGGGGATGCTGGAACGCAATGCGCGTTTGATTGCACTATTAAGAGCAATGCCGAGACGGACCGCTGTAATGCGATCTCGTGCCAATAAATTTAAATGGATAAGTATATGGTTTCATTTTTAAAAAGACATAAAAAATTGCGATATCTTTTGATTATAATCGGGGAATTAATTTTGCTTTTGAGTCCTGCAATTTATCTTGCTTTTTATTCTCCGACTGAATTCGGGGAAGAAACAGACTGCCAAATTGAAACAAGTGAACGGTTTAACGTTAGATATTCCAAGACCTCTCTTAAAGAAATAGCGCTTGCTCCCGAAGAATGGGAAGGTAGAGGCGTTTCCACGCGCGCGAAAATTTCTTTCGCGCCATTAAGCGAACAATATTATCTTTCTGATAACGAATGGTCTATGCCGGTAGATGCGTCCGGTTGCAAAAATATGGAAATTTTTAATGATGGGGCGGCGCTAGTTGCCGTTTACGGCACGATTAATATTGAAGACGGAGAACCAATTTTTATAATTAATGATTTTTTTGAAACGGTTCCGCCCGCCGCTCGGATTGTTTTTAACGCCGGGGTTTACGGATTATTCGGCCTTGCAGTTTTGCCAATCGCGCTGTTTATTAAAAAACGCAGAATAAAAAACGGTTGGGATCCGGAATCAGAAAAAGAAAGAAAGAGACAGGCGTTCGGCCCGCTGTTTTTTGGAATAATGGGGACTATTGCCTGGTTTGCCAATCCTTTAATCGGAGCTTTCGCGCTTATTTTCGGCTTGATTATTGGAAAAAAGTTTCTGCGATCTCCCGCGCGTAAAATAGTTATCATTGGGATGGTATTTTGCGTCGTCATGATTGTGGGTCTGGGGCTTTTCACCGCAAGCGGGAAATTTGATTTTCGTTACGGAACGGATTTTTTTACAGCCGTTGAAGATTACATAGGGCGGGCCGGGAACGAGTGAGCGCGCTGTAACTGAAGAATCGCTTGAGCAGACATTTGAAGTGATTTCTAATTAAAAAAACCGGTTATTCGCCGGTTTAATTAGACACTTTTTAAAGGTGTTTTTTTCTTTTGACAAAACAAAAAAATTGGGATAATTTAAAATCAAGTTCCTTGAAAAATTCTTTTTAAAAGGAGAAAAAATGTTTCCGCGAAACATAATGTTTATAATAATAGGCGTTCTTATCGCTTCTTTGGCCGTGTTTTTTATCAATAACACGGTTTCAATTAAAGAAAACGGCGCGACAAACGGATATTTAGACAAAACATCTTATCAAACAATAACCTCATTTCTTAAATTGGTGGAATCGAATCAAGTTTCTTACGCGGAATTGCGGCTAAGTGACGGCAGATTAAAATGGATGTCGAAAGATCAAAGATTATACGCGATTGATGTTTTTTCTTCTTTGGCCGGCGATATGGATTTTCTGAATAAATTAAAAGATCACGGGGTTGGATTGAAAATTATACCCCCGTCCTCTTTTTCTTTTTTAAACCTGCTTGTTCTTTTTCTTTTGGGCGTTACGGCTATTTACGTGATTTTTTTCATAAGACAAACCAAAAGCGGATTAAATAATCAAATCGGTTTTACAAAAGCGAGGGCGAAAGAAATTTCCGCCGTTGAAAAAAATAAAATAACTTTTGAAGATGTTGCCGGCTGTGAAAAAGCCAAAGAAGAAGTAAAAGAAGTTATTGAATTTTTAAAAGAGCCGGAAAAATTCAGAAAACTTGGCGCGAAAATTCCCCGAGGGCTTCTTTTTATCGGGCCTCCGGGAACGGGAAAAACTCTTCTTGCCAAAGCCGTTGCCGGAGAAGCGGGTGTTCCGTTTTTTTCCGAATCGGGTTCCGCGTTCGTGGAAATGTATGTGGGCGTTGGAGCGGCGCGAGTTCGGGATTTATTCGAAAAGGCGAAGAAAAAAACCCCCTGCGTTGTTTTTATAGACGAGCTTGACGCGATTGGCCGGCATCGGGGCGCCGGTATTGGAGGCGGGCATGATGAAAGGGAACAAGCGCTGAATCAGATTCTTATTGAAATGGACGGATTTGACTCCCATGAGACAATAATAGTTTTCGCGGCGACAAACAGGCCGGATATTTTAGACTCGGCCCTGACAAGGCCCGGCCGTTTTGACAGACATATTGTTATCCCGAGGCCGAATATAAAAGAACGGGAAGAAATTTTAAAAATTCACACAAAATCAATTATTTTATCGGCTAATGTCAATCTTGCTAAAATAGCTAAAATGACTCCAGGCTTAGTTGGCGCCGATCTTGCCAATCTGGCTAACGAAGCGGTTTTAATTGCCGCGAGAATGAATAAATTAAAAGTTGAAGAGTCGGATTTTGAAGCCGCCATCGATCGCCTTTTAATGGGTATCAGCCAAAACATTATTATGAATGAAAAGGAAAAGAAAGTGGTCGCTTGGCACGAAGCCGGGCATACTTTAGTCGCGAAATCTTTGCCCAACGCCGATGAAATAAATAAAGTTACCATTATTCCTCGCGGGTACTCGCTTGGCGCCACTCATTCTTTGCCGGAAGACGACAGGCATCTTTATTTTGAAGATTATCTTAAAGCGGAGATTTCTATTTTTCTCGGCGGCCGAATCGCCGAAAAGATGCTGGGGCTTGGAATTACCAATGGCGCGAGAGACGATTTTAAAAAAGCCTTCGAACTGGCGAGAAAAATGATAGCGGAATGGGGAATGAGCGAAAATTTAGGGACGATTTTTTATGAACAGGGCAAAAGCGAAGTTTTTTTGGGGAGAGACATCGCTCAAACGAAAGATTATTCCGAAGAAACCGCGAGAATGATCGATCAAGAAGTGAAAATTCTGATTGACGCTTGCTATAAAAACGCGAAAGAAATTTTAAAAAGAAAATCGATAATTTTGGCGAGTCTGGCCGAAAAACTGATTGAGAAAGAAACTTTAGAAAAAGATGAAATAAACGAAATCATAAATCGCCAATCTTAAAAATTTTAAAAAAACTCCATTTAAGGAGTTTTTTTTATTTAATTTTATCAATTTAATTTTAGTTGCCAGTAATTTCCGTAACTTTTTGGACAATGCCGTCAAGCGAGGTTTCGGCTTTGACAATATAGCCGTCCGCGCCCAGACTCATCGCCTTGGAAACTTCTTCGGCCTGTCCCAGATTGGAAATCATATATACTTTTGTTTGAGCCGAAGGATATTTTTTTCTGATTTCTTCCAATACCGTGAAGCCGTTGATTTTTGGCAGGAGAATATCCAGTAAAATTACGTCATAGGCGGCGTTTTTTATTTTTTCTATTGCTTCTTGGCCGTCTTTGGCCGTGTCGGCCTTGATGTTTTTGACTTGTAATTTGAAAGAAAGCGCGGCGAGCGTGGCTCGGTCGTCTTCAACAACAAGGATTTTTTTATTTTTAGCGTCCATAAACCTGCAATTTTTATATTTCCTTAATATAAGGAATAGTGAAGTAAAAAGTCGTTCCTTTGCCCACTTCGGATTCAAACCAGATTTTGCCGCCCCAAAGTTCAATCAAGCGTTTTATTAAATTTAGTCCCAGACCCAGTCCGTCCGGAACTTTCAGCCGCGCGTTATCCGCTCTGAAAAATTTTTCAAATAATTGCGATTTTTGGTTTTCCGGAATTCCAATGCCGTTATCTTCAACCGAATATTGAATATCGTTGCCTAACTTACTCACCTTTACTTTTATTATACCACCGGCTTCGGTGTATTGTATAGAATTGGCGATTAAATTGCTGACGGCCTCGCGGAGCAGATTCGGATCTATTTGAATAACTGGAATGGGTGGCGCGGGCAAAAACTCTATTTTAAGCTCTTTTGTTTGGAGTTGAGGAGCAAAACTGGCGACAATATTTTCCGTCAGCAAAATAACATCGGTGGAAACCGGTTGCATTACCAGTTTTCCAGCCTCGATTCGAGAAAGAGCCAAAAGAGTGTTGACGATTTCGGATATTCGCAAAATGCCGTTATGAAGCTCTTCGGCGAATTCTTTTTGGAATTGGTTGAGCGGACCGGCGTCTCCGGAAAGAAGCATTTCGGAAAACCAGCGGGTGGCCGCCAAAGGCGTTCTGATTTGATGCGAAGCGATGGAGATGAAGCTTGTTTTCAGCTCATCCATTTTTTCAATATTGATAATGGCCGTGTTTAAATAATTGGCAATCAGGCCGAGTTCATTTTGGGATTTTAAAGGTATGCGATAATTATACTCGTTTTTGGAAAATTTTTTAATGCCTTCCAGGATAGCGTTTAGGCCGGACGCTATCGTCAAAACGGTTGCTATCATTATGCCGATGGAGATAAAACTGAAAACCGTTAAAATGATAAAGATATTTTTGGCTGATTTGTTTTGAGCGTTTTGAAAATGATCAAAATTTATTCCTTCCAATGATCCGACGGCCAAAAGTATTTGACTTAAAAGTTTATCCGTATTTTTGGTTTTTTCTCCAATTTCTTGAAGTCCGGATTTGATATCGCTTCCCGTTTCTTTTAGCTTAATCAGATTTTCCAGAGAAGAGTCTTGATCTCGGGAACTGACGGTCAAATCGATCAATTGAGTTTCAAGATTTTTGGCAAAATTATGTTCCTCCGCGCTGATACCTCCGCCTTTTTTAAAATCTCCCGGAAAAAAACTTAAGGCAGAGATAATTTCCTCTTTTTTAGAAACGCGTTCGCTAAAATCTTTTTTGAAAATATCGGATGAGATTAAATTTTGTTCCAGTGAAATCGAGTCAACATAATTATTATCAAAATAATTTTTAAATTTTATGACATTCAGGATGAGCGTTCCGGAAATTAATTTTGAGCGTTGATTGATGTTTTTTAAGGAATTGAGCGACCAAAGAGCGTAGCCGCCTAAAATAACGAAAATAACAACATTGATGATGATGACGAAAATAAATTGATCGGTGAATCGGCGGAACATTTATTAATTAGACCTATTGCTTGAATTTCTTTTAAGATTTATAATTAAAAAAGCGGAGCTTAAATTTATCTGGTGATTGAAATCGTTTCGCTCAGTTCGGCCGAGGAAGCGGCAACGGTTATTCGGCTGGTGGTGGAATCTTTTTTGATTTGATATTTCGTTTCGTAGCTGGTGCAACTGGAATAATTAGCGCCGGAGGCTTTTGGGTCAAAGGGCATCTCGGCCAAATAATTGGGAACTAAATACGTGCAGATATTGATTTCGCCGGAGCCGGTTCCCATATCCGTGGAAGTGGTGGTAATGACTGACGGCAAAGTTCCTTTATTGTCAGCCGCGTATTGATGGACCGCGTTTAGGATAGCCAGAATATCGGAACGGCGCTTGGTATTGTTGGCCAAAGAAAATTGCCTGGGCGGGTTAATGGCAATGATCACAATCGCCATTAAAATGGCGAGC
Source organism: Parcubacteria group bacterium (assembly GCA_016188775.1). Taxonomy (GTDB): domain Bacteria; phylum Patescibacteriota; class Minisyncoccia; order JACPHC01; family JACPHC01; genus JACPHC01. The sequence goes on along the minus strand of JACPHC010000004.1, from coordinate 36,775 downwards.
ATGCCGACAACGACCAAAACTTCGATCAAGGTAAAACCTTTATTTTTCATAATTTAATCAAAAGCTTCGCTTTTTATTATAAATTAACGACAAGTAAGTATTCTAAAAATTTTTAAGATACTTACTTAAATAAGTATACCAAAAATCTAATTTTAGCGTCAAATGATTCTTTCAAATGATGACATAAAACAAATTCTTATCGGCCAAGGAATCGTTCCGGAAGAAGAAATGCGTTTGGCCGAAGAAACCGCGGGCACGCTGGGAAAAAATCTTTTGGATGTTTTAATTGAAAAAGGAATAATCGCGGAAAAATATTTCGGCGAAGTGGCCGGCTGGTATTTTAAAGTTCCTTATATTGATTTAAAAAGAACTCAAATACCCCTGGAAATCCTAAATTTAGTCCCGCAAGAAATCGCCGAAGAATATCATATTATTGTTTTTAAAAAAGAAGATAAAAAAGTTTTTCTGGCAATGGAAAATCCGAAAGATTTGGAAGCGATTGAATTGGTCAGAAAAAAAACCAGAAGCGAAGTTACTTCTTATTTTATGACCCGAGGTTCTTTTAATTACGCTCTCGGGCTTTATTTTCAAAATTTTGAAAAACAGCTTCCGTCCCTGATTGAAAAATCAATCGCCGCGGTCAAGGCAACCGGGGAACAAGGGGCCAAAGAAGCGCCGGTGGTGAAAATCCTGGATTTGATTTTAACCTACGCCGCCGCCAAAGGCGCCTCCGATATCCATATTGATAAATTTTTGGGAGAGATTATCGTCCGGTTAAGAATTGAAGGCGCGCTTTTTGACGTTTTGAAACTGCCGCCCAAAATTTACGACCCTTTGTTGGCCCGAATTAAAATTTTGGCCAATTTGAAAATAGACGAACATTATCAGCCTCAAGACGGCCGTTTCACTTTTTCTTTTCAAAAAGAAAAAGTTTCCGTCAGGGTTTCCATTTTGCCGACCGAAGAAGGGGAGAGCATTGAAACGAGAGTGCTTTCGGAATTAGGCCGGCCGAAGAATTTGGAAGAAACCGGACTTTCCGGCCGACAACTGGAGATTGTTCAAGAAGAACTCAAAAAATCATTCGGTTTGATTTTAGTGGTCGGCCCAACCGGCTCCGGCAAGACAACGACTCTTTATAATATGATTAATGTTTTGAATAATCCCCGAGTCAGCATTGAGACTATTGAGGACCCGATTGAATACACCATTCCCCGTCTCAATCAGATTCAGGTTAATCCTAAAACCGGCATTGATTTTGCCGTTGGTCTGCGCTCGATTTTGCGCCACGACCCCAATATAGTTATGGTCGGAGAAATCAGGGATGAAGAAACGGCTGAAATTGTCATTCACGCCGCCCTGACCGGCCAGTTGGTTCTATCCACTTTGCACACTCAAGACGCTATTGGGTCTTTAACAAGACTGCTGGATTTGAAAATTCGGCCCTTTCTTTTGAGTTCAACTTTGAACGCGGCCATTGCCCAACGTTTGGTTCGGAGGCCGTGTTTGGTTTGCATCGGCTCTTACCAGCCGTCGCCTTTGGTTTTAGAGGCGGCGGAAAAAGAATTCGGCGTCAGTCTTGGAGGCCGGCAGTTTTTTCACGGCACGGGTTGCCCTCAATGCGGCGGTTCGGGTTTTCAGGGCCGCATCGGTATTTTTGAAGTTTTGAAATTCAGCGACGCTATCCGGCAAATGATTTTCAGAGGAGAGGCGGATCAAAAAATTTTGACGCAAGCGAAAAAAGAAGGAATGACGACGCTTTTTGAGGACGGCCTTGAAAAAGTGGACGCGGGCCTGACAACGATTGAAGAAGTTTTAAGAGTTTTATAAATTTAAAAGATAATGAAATAAAAATTTCAACATTCGCGTCCGTGAAACCTTACGAAGCGAAACCTTGCGAAGTTGAACTTCGTAAAATTGAACATTCGCGTCCGTCATTGCGAAGAGCGTAAGCGACGAAGCAATCATTTGTTAAATGCTTGAGATTGCCGCGCTCCCTTCGGTCGCTCGCAATGACAACTGCTGAAATTTCTATTTTGTTTTATTATAGAGAAAAATGTTTACTAAAAAATTTTCACTACTTGAGCGGATAAATTTTTTAAAGAATTTTCATCTGCTTTTGAAATCCGGACTTAATTTAATCGAGATTTTTGAAATTTTATCAGTGGAAGCGGAAAGCCGGGAAGCTAAAAAAGTTTTTCAGGCGATGCTCGTTTCCATTTCCAGCGGCAAAAGCTTGACTGAAAGTTTTGAAGATCACCCTCGGTATTTTGACAAAGTTTTCACGGCCGCGATTCGAGCCGGCGAGCAAAGCGGCACCTTGGATCGCAACATCAGTTTTTTGGCAGAAGAGCTGGAAAATTCCTACAATATCAAAAAAAATCTTCAAGCCGCGGCCTTTTACCCTCTTTTAGTTTTGGGACTGGCCATCGTTATTTTATTTTTCATTTTTCTTTTTGTCATTCCTCGGGTGGCGTCCGTTTTCGCCAAACTTCAATTAAAAGTTCCTGTCTACACCCAGATTTTATTTTCCATCTCGGCGATTTTGAGCCGGAATATTTTAAGTTCCATTTTATTTTTAATTTTTATTGTTCTCGTTTTTGTTTTTGTCTGGCGGGTTTTAAAACCGGTTCGTCTCGTTATATTTTCTTTTTTTAAACGCCTGCCCGGAATCAACAAATTGGTTCAAGCCGTTAATCTGGCCAAATACGCCCGAACCTTGAGTTTGCTTTTTGCCTCCGGCATTCCGATACTGGAGTCGCTGGAGCTGGCCGCCAATGTTTTTGAAGACCCGGTTTATCGGTCCGCTATGCCGGTTATTAAAGACGATGTTTCCAAGGGCGTTTCTTTGGACATGGCTTTAGGCGCTTGGCCCGATCTTTTTCCTCAAATGTACCGTTCAGCCGTGGCCGTGGGCTGGAAATCCGGCAATCTGGATCAAGTGCTGATTGATTTAGCCGTTTTTTATGAAAGAAAAGCCGCCAACATTTTGAAGACTTTATCAACTTTGATTGAGCCTCTTTTGATTGTTGTCGTCGGAACTTTAGTGGCTTTGATAGTGATTACGATTATCGCTCCGATTTATCAATTAATCGGCCGAATCGGAGCCAGATAAAATGCGGGGCTTTACTCTCATTGAAATTTCCATCAGCGTCGCGATTTTCGCGATTTTGGCCGCCTTGATAAGTTTAAACGCGGTCAAACCCATTATTGACACGGAACTTTCGGCCGCGGTCGCTCAAATTAAAAACACGTTTTTTGAAGCCCGGGTCAAATCAATGACCGGCTTTGCCGAATCCGGTTCCACAGCCGCCAAATTCGGCGTTTTTTTTGACTCGACTTCTTTCACTCTATTTCAGGCGCCGTATTCGGCCGGCGCGGGAACTAATTTTGTTTCCACTCTTTCTTCGGGTTATACGTTTTCCAGCGTAACCTTTCCATCGTCGCAAATTATTTTCACTAAATTAATCGGAGAAGTCGAATCTTTCTCTTCGGGCCAAAATACTTTGATTATCCAAAACACTCAAACCGGACTTTCCAAAACAATGACAATTTATAAATCCGGGGTTATTGAAGTTCAATAATTTTATTTATTTCCAATATACTGGTATACCAGTATATTGGAAATAAATAAAAAAAGTATCCTAAAAATTTTTAGAACACCTTTTAAATTAGGAAAATATGATATTAATAAACAATAAAAAAGGTCAAGCGATGATTGAAATTGTCGTCGTTATGGGACTGCTGGCGATTTTTTTGCCGGCCTTGACGGATTTTGTGGTCTCGACTTATTCCAGTTTCATTCAAAGCGAAGCCATTGCCGAGGCCAATTTTTTGGCCCAGGAATACTTGGAAGCGGCTCGGTCGATTCGGGAAGATTCTTGGCAGAATTTAGCCAATGGCGCTTATAAAATTTCGGCTAATTCAAACGGCAAATGGATTCTGACCGCTGATCCGGTTGGCGAAACTGTGGGAAATTTTACCCGGAAAATAGTTATTTCCGATGTTTGTCGGGATTCGTCCGATGCTTTGGTCGCTTGCGGCGTCTCTGATCCTTCAAGCAAAAAAATGGTCGTGACGGTTTCTTGGTCCCAACCTATTTCAAGATCAGTCAGTTATACGATTTATTCAACCCGATATTTGAACAACAATAAATTTATTCATACCACTCAAGCCGAATTTGACGCCGGAACAAAAAATAACGTTGTGACGACCAATAATTCCGGCGGGGAAGTAAGACTGGCGACTTCGGGCGGAGGCAGTCCGGAAAATATCTATACCGACGCTTTGGGAACCGGTTGGACTTTTTCCAACATCGGCGGCAACACGACTGATCTTAATAATACCAATAAGCCGATCCGAACCGGCGCCAAATCTTTGCTGACAAAATTTGCCGCCTCCGGGGAAATAAAATTTTCCAAAAGTTTTAACACCGCGGGTTTCAATTCTTTTGATTTTTATATTGATTCAGTCGCGCCTTGGACTTTTGCTTTTTATTCCAACACCGGCGGCGCCCCGACCGGTTCAGGTATTACTTTAACCAATAGTTTTTCCGGCTACGCTTCTTATACTTATAATTCTTATACCACTATTTTTCCCACGCCCAATTACGCCTCGTTTAAATCCGAAGCTCAATCCAGTGGAATTTACGTCAATGCCGGCTCGTCCAATTACACGATCAGCGAATCTGACCTGGCCGGTTACGCCAATAAATTGGTTTACGTGGAATTCAGCGATACCGCTAGAAGATTAACGATAGATTTCGGCAGTTTTTCCGGCCGAAGCTATACGGCCTCAATCGTCACCAATACCACGGACGTTAGATTGCAAAATTACAACAGCACTACTTTAAACAGCAAAAATAAAAACATTTATCCGGCTTTGCTTGGCGCCGGCGCGATTCAATTTAGCGCCAACAATAATTTTACGATTAGCGGATTTATTTTTTCAGAAACCGGAGGAATTAATGATTCTTCCATTTCTAGTCCGCAAGTTTTGACCGTCAATGGTTCGGTTATTGTTAAAACCTTTGACACGAATTTTCGAAACGCCAATGTCAATTATAATTACGCGACCGCTTTGGATAATCCCACTCCGCCCAGTTATTTCACGCCCAATTATTACGGTCAGGATTTTAAAGTAAAGCCAGTGGGCGGAAGTCCGACCGAAGTAAATATGTCTTCATATTTGACCGGCGGCCCGGATAAAGATCCGACCAGTTGGCAATTGGTTTCCATTCCTTTGGCGGATATGAATATTGCCAGCGCTACAATTACGTCCATTTCAATGATTGAAAACGCGACCACGGCCCGGCCGACTTTGTTTTTTGACGATATTCTTTTTGCCAGCTCAAGCGGCGGATTTGTTGCCTCGGGCGATTTTACTTCCACTTCGCTTGATACCGTCGCTTCTTCAGCTTTTAACACTTTGGCTTGGAATCCGTCTTCGCAAGTGGCCAGCACGGACCTAAAGGCTCAAATCGCCACTAATAACGATAACGCCACTTGGAATTACAAAGGGCCGGATTGCTCCGCCGGAACTTATTATACTATCAGCGCGTCGGCTTCGTATGCTAAAATTAATCGGGCTTGCCATAACAACAATCGTTATTTAAGATACAAGTTTTTCTTTTCCACGACCGATAGTTCAAAAACTCCGGAATTATATGACGTTACTATCAATTATTCGCCGTAGATGTTCATCTAAAAGTATCCTAAAATTTTTTAGCAAATTTTATATTTTTTTTATTTTTCCAAAAAACTTATTTTTCCAGCGAATTTAGAAAATCTCCGACTTGTTTAGAAGCTCGCGGCTCAAGTTCTAAAATAATTTGAGCTTCTTTTTTGGCTTTGACGATTTGTTTGGTGTTTCGGTAAAGAGCGGCTAAAAGTTGATGAGGTTGAATATTTTTTGGATATTGATCGCTATATTCCAAATATATTTTTTCGAGGAAATCGTTATTATTCATGGTCAGCGCCGTTTCCGCCAGTCTTCCCAAGTAAGGATAGCCGAAATAATCAAGTTTTTTTGATTGGGCGATTTCCAGCTGCGATTCCGCTTCATCTATATTGCCTGTTCTGACATAGCTCAGCGCTTTGATAAAATAAGCTTCTCCAATATCCGGATTAAAATTGATAAGTTTATCGGCAATGGCAAGAACTTTTTGTTGCTCGTTGGAAATTAAATAGATGTTAGCCAATTCCAGCCAAGCCTGGTGTCTTTTTGGCGAGATTTCAACGGCTTTCTCTAAAAATTTTTTGGCCCTGTCCTCGGCTCCAGTCTCGCCCAATTCGTAAAGAGCGTTATTTATGGAGCCTAAAAAGATATAATTTCGGACGTAAAAAGGCCGCTGATAATTATAATCTTGGACTCTTTTCTCGGCCTTTTTTAGAAATTTTATCGCCTCTTCTTTATTGGTATTTTTTATGGCCATGGCCATATCATAAAGCGCGCCGCCTTCGTTTAAGGCGTGGTAAAAATGGTCAAACATAGTAGCTTGTCCGGTCAGTCTTTCAAAATTATCCAGAGCGAGCTGGTATGACCCTTTTTTTAAAAAATTAGTCGTCCGGTTAATTTCCCAATTTTTCAGCAGAGGATTGACGTTAAATTTAAAAATTGAGTAAAAAACCAGTAAGGCCGATAATATCAAAATTCCGGCCGATAATGGCAACGGAAGCGGCATTCGGGAATTAGCCGTTTTAACCGCTGAATTTTCTGTTTCGGGCGTTGGATTTTGAATTTTAGAATTAAGAAGGAATTCCAGCCAAGCTAAAATTAAAAAGAAAAAGATATAAGTGGAAACGCTGTCGAAATTGAAAATGTTTTGGATAAAATAGCCGGCCAAGGTCGCGCCAACAGCGGCTAGCAGTATTTTATTTTCGCCGTTGATGTTTTGGGCTCGGTATTTTTTATGAATTTGTCGAAATACAATAACGAAAAAAGCCAAATAACCGGCCAGGCCTAAAATGCCGGAAGAAACCGCCGTGTCGATAAGAGTGTTATGGGCTCGGTCGAAATAAGTTTCCACGTATCCGAAGCTGGCTAGTCCGGGGTTAAAATGCTTATCAAAAGCGATGGAAAAATTTTCCGGCCCCCAGCCCAAAATCGGTTTGTCCAGAAATCCTTTGAGGCCGGCTTGCCAAACTAAAAGGCGCGGAACGAGGCTGGCGGCCTGAACATTTTTGGAAGAAGGAAGAAAAGTAAAAATTCTGGCGATTTCCGGATTTTTCGTAAGGCTCGGAATAAGCAGAACGCCCAGAGCAAAAATAGCAATTATGACGAGGCTGGAAGCCATCAGCCATTTTTTTATTTTTTTATTCCCGGCGGGGTAAAATAAAAGAAAAATTCCGAGTCCGGCGACAAGGCCGAGATAGGCGCTTCTTGACTGGGCGAGTAAAATGGAAAAAAATTGGAAAGAGGCGGCGGAGGCGAAAAGCGTTTTTTTGAAAAGAGATTTTTGAGTTAAAACAAATCCCAAAAAAAGGAAAAATAAAAGAAGCGACCAGGCGCTTAAAATCAAGGGATTGCCCAATGGTCCGGGCGGCCGGGCAAAGGCGGTTAAAAAATTTTTAAAAAAATCAAAACGTTGTTCAATCGCGAAAAGGCCGACTAAAATTCCGGCCACGGCCGTTCCGGTCCAAATTTTTTCCCAATCTTTTTCTTTTATAACGGAACCGGCTATAATAAAAAGAAGGAAATAATGAATGAGGCTGAAATAGCCGCCGAGCCGTCCCGGTTCGGACCAAAGACTGAAAAAAGGATGGATGCCGAAAATGACCGAAAAGCCGGTAATGGATATATAAATCGCCAAAGACCTAAAAATAGAAGAAGAAAAAATAAAAGAAGGGTTTGGCTGATATTTTTGGTCGGAAAGAACGAGCGTTATCCAGATAATAAAAATCAATTCTATAATAATCCGGAAAATAACGCCCCGACCGAATTCCGGCGGGGAAAATAAAAAAGGCGAAAGCAGAAGCGGCAAAAAAACAATAACCACGAGCGACCAAAGAATGATTTTCAAATTGAGTTTTTGAAACATTTACCCGCCTAAATTTTAATTATTTTTCGACTGTTTAAATAAGAAGGAATCACTTCTTGATTATGCGGTATTATACGCGTTTAAGATTATTTGCGCAACCGGTATGCGATTTATTATTTTTTTACCCGCCTAAATTTTAACTAAAATTTTGGCGGGCAAAGTTATCCACAGCTTGACGATTATAATTTGTGGTATAATGCTAAATAAGTATTCTAAAAAATTTTTGAGGTCGAGGCACTTTAATGAAATTATATAATCCGCCGAGGGTACCTAAAAATTTTTAGGATACTTATTAAACTAGAAAATATATTTCATAAGTTATCCACAATAAATTATAGACAATATGCCCAGGAATGTTATTATAGTATTAATAATTATTTTTTCTCTGATTTTGCTCGGCTCGCTCGGTTTTTTGGCTTACAGTTTTTTATTCGCTTAAAATTTGATAAAATAAAGGAAATAAAGGAAAAGGTCGAAATAAAATTAAGAAATGACTAATAAAATGTTTAGCAAAAAAGGTTTTACTCTGCTTGAACTTTTGATCGTTATCGCTATTTTGGCGATTTTGTCCGTGGTGGTGGTTTTGGTTTTGAACCCGGCGGAAACATTGAAAAAAGCCCGGGACGTTCAGAGAATTTCCGACCTTGATGTTTTAAAGACCGCTTTAGGTCTTTATTTGACAACGGTTAGCGCGCCGGATCTTTCCACTGACACTATTGATAATAATCGATGTGTTAATTCGTCTGCTGCTACGCCAGATCCAACTGTTTTTTACGATCAAACAGGAATCGCCGCCGGCACTAGATCTTACGGAACAGGAGCGCAAACCGGAGGCGGGAAAACTTATGAAACTACGGCTTGGGCGACTAGCGGCTCCGCAAGCAGCGTAGTTGATGGTACGGGCTGGTTGCCAGTAAGGTTTAGCGACATTACAGGCGGTTCGCCAATTTCAAATCTTCCGCGCGATCCTGCTCCTGTTATCAATAGTCTTGGCGAAGGTCCGACTAATAATCATTTTTACTCTTATGTTTGCGACGCTGTTGATACAACATTTGAATTGGGAGCCAATCTTGAAAGCTCGGCTTTTTCCAACGGTGGCGCGGATGATAAAGAAAAGAATGACGGCGGAAATAATGATTTGATTTTTGAAAAAGGCACTGAATTATTAATTGTGACGAGTAATGGCTATTAATTCCTATAATTCCCAATGATTTTTAAAAACCGCCACCCTACGGGTGGCGGTTTTGTTTTGTTCACTTCAACTCCAATTTTTATATTTTGTCATTGCGAGCGAAACGAAGCAATCTCAAAATCCAAGAGAGAGATTGCTTCGGCGATTTCATCGCCTCGCAATGACAATTTATTCATTGACTTCTTTTTTTTGAGACTATAATTAAAATAATGAAACATATAATTCAATTTAAAATTTATAAAGGCGAAAAATATTATATTGGAGAAAGCATTGATCTGCCTATTATTACCCGAGGCAGAACTATTGATGAAGTAGTTTCAAATATTAAAGAAGCGCTATCTCTTCATCTAGAATCAGAAGATTTTTCAAAATTAGATTTATCAAAAAATTCATCTATTTTGCTTAATTTAGAGCTTGAGCCGATTTATGCCTAAATTAAGGATTCTTTCTGGCCGAGATATTGTTAAAATTTTTATATTTGCTATACTGATAATATGACTACAAAAACGTTAGATAAAAAAACAAGAAAATTAGAAAGCGAGTTAGATCTTTTACGTTCTTTTGTGATTGGTCAGGCAGGACAAGACTCTGAAGGAGAATATAATCCCGATTTTGCGCAAAGAATTTTAAAAGCAGCTAAAGAAAAACCCAATTATGAATTTAAAAACATTGAATCTTTTTTACGGCATGTAAGAGAAAAGAAAAGTAATTCTTAGTCTCTAATGGTAAGAGTTTATTATACTGATAATTTCCTTAAACGTGTTCAAAAACTTAGTGAAAAACAACAAGCTAAAATTGCGCGACTTGTCGTTTTATTAAAAGAAAATCCTTATTATTCTCAATTACATACTAAATCTTTATCCGGAGAGCTTGCCGGAATTTATTCATTTCGTATCACAAGAGATTTCCGAGTCCTTTTTAAATTTTTATCTCCCTATGAAATTCTTCTTATTGATGTTGGCCACAGAAAAAATATTTATCGTTAAGCATACAACCAGCATTTAAAAAATATGAACTATTATGAAATTCATAAATCTTTTTTTTAATTTTCACGGTCCATCCATTCTTTACGGTTTTTTATTATTTTTTATTTTAGCGATATCTTTTTTTCGTTTCCGATGGCCCGATTTAAAATATAAAATTTTAAACCCTAAATACGTATTTTTCGCCCTCGGGCTTATTTTAATTATTTTTTTAGCCCAGCCTTTGATTTTTACTTTCGCGCAATACGCCGTTTGGAAAACCAGCCCGGTGATGATTTATGTTTTTCCGCCTCATACCCCGGGCCTTAAAATTTTCGGCCTGGAAACGCCGTTCTCCGGCTATTTTTTGCGATACTCCTGGCAGCATTTTATCAAAGCGCCTTTTTTTGCCGCTATCGCTTCTTTAATTTTAAGTTCTTTGATTTTTATTTTTTACAAATATTTTAACCGTTTTGAATTAAGAGATGTTTATTTTGCCGCGATCGGGGGACTGGTCGGCGGTTGGCCCGGTTTTATGATTTATATTTTTTTAGTTCCTGTTTTGGCGGTTTTTTGGCTGTTGGCTCTAAAGATATTTAAACCCGAGAATCAGGGCGAATTAATTTTGACTCCGTTTTGGCTGGTCGCGGCTTTGATTGTAGTTTTATTCGGTGATATAATAATAAGGCATACTCAGTTTATAAATTTAATCGTTTAAATTTTGCCTATCCCAGAGCGAAAATTAAGGAAAATGATCGTGGAAAGCGGTTTGGTGTCCGTCAAAGAGTTTGAGTCGGCCAAAACCGAAGCTCATCGGGCGGGTCAAAAAATCGAAAATGTTCTCATCGGGCGTGGCGACGTTCCCGAGTCTTATTTTTTTGAATTGCTTTCGACATTTTACGGTGTTCCAATGGCCGGACTGACCCGAAGAACAATCAATATGGAAGTTCTTCGGATGATTCCGGAAGATTTCGCCAAAACTCGCGGCATCGCCGTTTTTGACCAATCGGAATCTAAACTGAAAGTGGCGATGCAGGATCCGGGCGATATCAAACTCATTGAATATCTCCGTTTTAAAACCGGCTCTGAAATTGAAGTTTATTTGGCCACGGCCGCGGATATTATTCACGCTCTTCGTTTTTATAAAGGCGATATTTCCAAGCAATTTGAAATAATTATTGAAGAAAATATTAAAAAAGCTTTAATCGCTTCTCCGGAAACGGCGACACTGGAACGTTTGGCGGAAAACATTCCCATTGTCACCATCATTGATTCCATTATTGAATTCGCGGTTTTGAGCCGGGCTTCGGATATTCATTTTGAACGCACGGCCGAAAAACTAATTGTTCGTTATCGGATTGACGGTATTTTAAAAGATATCACCGAATTGCCCAAAGAACTTCATCCGGCTTTAACCGCCCGGATTAAAATTCTGTCCAATCTCGCCATTGACGAACATTTTAAACCTCAAGACGGCCGTTTCAAGTTTAAATTTGAGGATGAAGCCGTTGACGTTCGGGTTTCGGTAATGCCGACTTTTCACGGCGAAAAATCGGTCTTGAGATTATTGAGAGGAGCGGCCCGGCCTCTTAACTTGGAAGAGTTGGGGATGGTGGGTAAGAATTTAGCGATTGTTAAAGACGCCATCACTAAATCGCACGGAATGATTCTTTCCACCGGTCCGACCGGCTCCGGCAAGACAACCACGCTTTACGCCATTTTGCATCTTTTAAATAAACCCGGAGTTAATATTTCCACCGTTGAAGACCCGATTGAATACGACGTTCCCCGGCTCAACCAGACGCAAGTGAACGTTAAAGCCGGCATTACTTTCGCCACCGGTCTGCGTTCGCTTCTCAGGCAAAACCCGGATATTCTGATGGTCGGTGAAATTCGCGATTTGGAAACCGCCGAGATCGCCGTTAACGCGGCCCTGACCGGTCATCTTCTTCTTTCTTCTTTGCACACCAATGACGCCATTACCTCCATTCCGCGTCTGACCGATATCGGCGTGCCGAAATTTTTAATGTCAACGACGCTTAATTTAATTATCGCCCAACGTTTAGTGCGGAAAATTTGCCAATCTTGCATTGAATCTTATCCCGTCTCGCCCGAGATAAAAAAAGCGATTCAAGACCAGTTTGCCATTTTGTATCCCAAAGAAAAAATTACTTACGCGATTCCGGAGTTGCTTTATAAATCCGGCACTTGTCCCGAATGTTCCGTCGGCTATCAAGGGCAAGTCGCTATTTTTGAAGTGTTAACCGTTACTCCGGCCATGCGCGAAATCATCAACAGCGAATGGACTATTGAAGATTTAAGAAAACAAGCGAGGAAAGAGGGGATGATGACAATGTTTGAAGACGGACTGGCTAAAGTCGAGGCCGGCATTACGACCATTGAAGAAATTTTACGCGTCATTAGAGAATAATGTTTTATGATTTATAATTATACCGCGTCCGATTCCCAAGGAATTTTACAAGAAGGAGAAATTGAAGCCGCGAGCGAAGAGGCGGTTCTGGATTTCATTAAACGTCAAGGCTGGCAAGCGATTCGAGTGGCGCCAAAAAACGAGGCAAAAATTCCTTTTGCCGGTTTTATTTTTGGCCGGCTTTCCATTGACGATAAAATCGTTTTTACCAGACATCTGGCCACGATGCTTCGCGCCGGCATTCCGATTATCGAAGCGATTGATATTTTGATCGCGGACGCGGAAAAACCGATACTGGCCAAAATTTTCTCCCAGATTCGGTATGAGCTCCAGCGCGGCCAGCCTTTGTCAGCGGCTTTTGAAAAATTTCCGAAAGATTTTCCTCTTTTATTTGTCAGTCTCGTTAAAGCCGGCGAGGCTTCCGGAAATTTAGAGCAGGTTTTTGCCGAACTTTCTTCTCAAATGAAATCCGAATACTCCCTGAAACGCCGGGTCAAATCGGCGATGATTTATCCCTCCATTCTTATCATTATGGCTTTTGGAGTTTTAACTTTGATGTTTACGGTTGTTTTGCCGCGTCTGACGAAAACTTTTAAAGAAACCGGGGTCAAACTTCCGGCCATTACTCAAGTCTTGGTAAACATCAGCGATTTTATCACCGCTTATCCTTTATATATAGCGATTTTTGTTATTGGTTTAATTTTTTCCGCTGTTCTGGTTTGGCGTTCCTCGGCCGGGAAAAAATTTTTGTACGAAAAAATCTTTTTTCATTTGCCGGTTGCGAGCGATTTGATAAAAAAAGTGTCCCTGGCTCGTTCCACCCGGGTTCTGGCCACGCTTTTAAAAAGCGCGGTGCCGTTTTTGGATTCTTTGCGGATCACGGCCGATACCATCGGCAATGATCTCTATAAATCAGCCTATCTTAAGTCAGCCGAATCCGGCGTGGCTCGAGGCATCACTCTGGCCGCGATGTTGAAAAGAGAACCGAAACTTTTTCCGCATTTGGTCACCAATATGATCGGCGTGGGAGAGCGGTCCGGCAATCTTGAAGAAATACTGGTCAGCTTATCGGAATTTTACGAAGAAGAAGTTGATAATTCTCTCAAAAATTTAGTTTCTCTGATTGAGCCGGTTTTGCTTCTGGTTATTGGTCTTATCATCGGCGGCATCGCCGTTTCCATTATCGTTCCGATTTATCAATTAGTCGGATCGTTTAGATAATTATAACAAATAGTAAGCGAAGAAATACTGATTTTCAAAACCATCCGCAGGCGAAAAAGCTTGGTATTTTTTGCTATATTATTCAAGCAAAAAAATTTTTCGCCGAGGACATAGAATGAGCGAGCCGCTGGAAGCGAGCGAATATGTTTTGAAAATCAGTATTTCCGAGTTTATATAATTTTATGCCATTTAAGAAAAAAAAATTGACCGGTTTCACTCTTTTGGAACTCATTCTCGTTATGGGCATTATTGCCATTTTATCCGTCGCTTTAACCGCGGCTTACCAGTCTTTCCAGCGAGGCGCGATTTTGGACATCGCCTCGCGTGAAATTGTCGGAAAATTAAGAGAAGCTCAGGCTCGAGCCTTATCCGGCGAAGACGGGTCTCGCTGGGGAGTAAGATTTGATAATTCTTTAGCCGGCTACCGCTTATTTTCCACGCTGACGACTTTCGCTTCCGGCGCGGTTAAAGAAACCTTATTTTTATCCAATCGCGTTGAATATAAAACTTTCGATGGCGGGGGACTGGGTTCGCCTTTGGACATCACTTTTGAAAGATTAACCGGCGTTCCTTCCGGCTCCGTCAGCCATTCTTTGGAAATCAACATCAAAAGCTCGCCGACTTTTTCCAAATTGATCACCGTCACTACCAGCGGTCGAATTTCAGATTGATTTATATTATTTCTTCATTTTTCATTTTCCATTTTTCATTTTCCATTCCATTTCAATATTCAATATTATTTTTAAAATTTACATATTTACGGACGATCGTAAATAAACATGTAAATTTAAAAATTTTAAAAATATTGAAATATCATTGAAATAACAAAGCATTTTATTTATTTTAAATTAAATCTAAATAAAAATTTAAATACTTATGTCAAATAAAAAAAGATTGGGACCGGTGGCTAGAAAAATTATTATTTTGTTAGGCACGGGAGTTGCTTTATCTTTAACGCGCAGACCAGATTCTTATTTTCGAATTTTAAAATCCGCTATCAAAGAATGGCAGAAAATTAATTATCGTAGTCTGAGAGAATCTATTCATCGTCTTTATCGGTCAAAATTAATTAATTATCAAGAAAATAAAGACGGAACAGTTAGTTTAGTTTTAAACAGAGAAGGCAAAAAAGAATTTTTGCGATATAATTTAAAAACAATGCGAATTAAAAAACCACCCCATTGGGATAAATTATGGAGAGTGGTAATTTTTGATATTCCCGAACGTTTAAGACGCGAAAGAAATGCTTTAACTTTTCAATTAAAACAATTAGGTTTTTATCCTTTGCAAAAAAGCGTTTTTATTTATCCTTATGAATGCAAAAATGAAATTGATTTCGTGATTGAATTTTTTAATTTGAGAGCTTATGCAAGATTTTTAATTGTTAAAGAAACAGACATCGATTTGGATTTAAAAAATAGATTTCATCTTCAATAAAAAATTTATTAAACTTACATATTTACGGACGATCGTCCGTAAATATGTAAGTTTATTCTTTAAATAGATAGAAATTATAGATAGAAATTAGTAAATAACGCTAAAATTAGCTCAATTTAGTTATCCACAACTGGACAGGCGAAATCTATGGTATAATTTTTTTAGCTTTAAAAAAACCTGTTCTTAAAACAGGCGGTTGGAATTTACAGGCCTTATGCGAAATACTTTTTCTACTACAAATTTATTGTTTTGGCTGCGGCTTTGCGGAAATTTCTTGAAATATGCTTTGTATATTCCTGCGAAATTTTCGCTTCGCTTCGCTCAAAACATTAAATTTTCGCTACGAAAAAAATATTTTGCATAAGTTCTAATGAAAAGATTAAACGAGAACGGACAAATTTTGCTGGAAATGATTCTGGCGGTGGCGATAGTGGCGGTTATTATTTTTCTCGTTTCCCAATTGACTTTTGTTTCTTTGCGAGGCCAAAAATCCGGCGGAGAACAATCAACCGCTTCTCGGCTCGGCCAGGAAGAAATAGAAATCGCCCGTTCCGTTATGGCTTCCAGTTGGACTGATATTTTTAATTCTTCCAAGGGCGTTGATTATTACGCTTCCCGTCAAGTTTCTCCGACTCGGTTTATATTTACTACCGGCCAAGAAATTATCACAATTTCCGGCATTCCTTTTACCCGTAAAGTTCAGTTTTTTAACATTTGTCGGGATTCGTCAACCGGCGACATCGTCAGCTTTACCAGCAGCGTAAATTGTTCTTCAAATATTTTAGATTCTTCCACCCTGCAGGTTAATTTAAATGTCACTTGGGCGACTTCTCAATCCGTTTCTTGGTCTGAATATCTTACCCGTTCTCTTTCCAATCGAATTTGCCGGCAATCGGATTGGTCCGGCGGCGCGGGCGCGGGAACGCAAAGCGACGCTTCCGCCTGCGCCGGTTGGACTACTTATAATTCAGCGACCAATATTAACACCGGAACTGTCGGCCTGATTAAATTACAATAGAATTTAAACATAACCAATAATTTATGCCTTTAACTAAAAAAGATTTATCGCAAATAAAAGGAATAGTTCAAAGCGAGATAGAAAATCTTGCTCGTATTGTCGCCAAAGGATTTGAAAGCGTTGATAAACGTTTTCAGCGGATTGATGAACGTTTTGAACAAGTTGATAAGCGCTTTGAACAAGTTGACAGGCGATTTGATCGTTTGGAAGACAGAGTTGTGAATATAGATTCAAGGCTCGGCGTTATAGAACGCGATGTCGCTGAAATTAGGAAACATTTTGTCTATCGCGATGAATTTGAAGACGCGCTGGCGAGAATAGAACTGTTGGAGAAAAAAGCCGGCATTAAAAATGTTAAATGATGAAAGAAAAAAATAAAAGTAAAACTAAAAAAATCAGCAAAGATTCGTCTTCAAAAGATCGTTATTTTGGAATTGTTTTGGAAGATATTGATTCAAAATTTCAGCAAATCAAAGAAGGGCAAGAAGTTATTAAAAAAGAAACGGAAGAATTTAGGCGCGAAACAAGAGAAGAATTAAGATTTTTGACAATGGGGCAAAAGGTATTGAGCGATAAAATCGAAGATTTAAAAACTAAATTAATTTTACACGAAGAGCAAAATGGAAAAGATTTTAAAGTTATTTTCGAATATCTTTCAAAAATAGACAAAGAATTGGAACATATTCAAAAGTCAGATTTAAGCCGCCTTCCTATTTTAGAAACCCGAGTCGCTCAACTTGAGAAAAAAATAAAATAATTTTCGATATTCAATCTCATAATGAAAAAAACAGAAAAAAACAAAAAACCAAAAATGACTTTGGAAATTCGTCAAGAATTAATTATGTCTTCAGAAGCTTATCGCCGTTTAGATCAGAGACTGGAAGCGGTTATTAAAGTCATTAAAGAAAAATTAGGCGTTGAAATAAAATAATTCACCCGCCAAAATTTTTATAAAAAAATTTTGGCGGGTAAAAAAAGTCGAAAAAATAATTATTAATTAAAAAGATTTATGATTTAAGAATGAGGTCGATTGATTCTTAAATTTTAAATCTAAATTTAGAAAATATGAACTATTTTAAAAAACTATCTCTGGTCGTAATTTTATCTTTATCCATTTTAGGGACAGCGGTTCCCTATGATGTCTTTTTGGATTTATCCAAAAACCCGCCGCAGGTGAGCGTTGAGAAAAATTCAGCTAACGCCGCTGTCAAAACTTTTTATCTTCATCAGGAAGTTTCCGGAATGGCCGGAACTTGGATAATGAGAGACGGAACTGTTCCGGATCAAGCTTCAAACACCACATCAGCTATTACTTCTCCGGCTTCCGCTGTCCAAACCGTTATCAGGCCGGGAGTTACAAGCACTACCACCGGCACTCCGGGAGCCACGCCTCAACCCTACGGCTGGTTTTCCAACGCCCAAATGTCCGGCACTTTCGCCGCCGGAACCTGGACTTTCAATGTCAGAAAAACCGACAACAGAGCCAACGTCACCTCTCATCCGGCCTTCCAGGTTTTTCGAGTTCCCCAGGACACTTCTTTAACCGGAGCGGTTCTTCTTTTCTCTCATGATCCGACCGCCGTTGATTGGTGGACCGGAGGCGCCTCCACCATCAACACCGCCTCTTCTTCCGTCGGCCCTTTTACTTTAGCCAACGAATATCTTTATCTTGAAGTTTGGGATCATAACACTGTTGTAAGTTCCGGCCGAACTCTCAATTTTATTGTTGAAGGCTCGGAACTGGCTGACGCTGACCGGACGAAAATGACAACGCCGGATTTTTCCGTCGGACCGGCTATTACAACAGTTGACTTGACCGAGGCTGGAGCCGAAACTACTTGTCCGACTGGTTCATCCATTGCTAGCGGTATTGCTTCAGCCAGACAATCAGACACTATCTCAATCAACGGCGCTGGTTTCGGCGCCACTCAAGACGCTTCAACTTTAACCATCAATGGCTCCGCTAATATCGTTGTTTCTCCAACCACTAATTGGACTGACGCGGCTATAACCACCGCGATTCCCTCTGACGCCGGAATTTCCGGAAACATCACAGTCACTGTTTCCGGCCAATCATCTAATTTCGCTTTCACGATTCTGCCCCGTCTTTGCTCTATTGCTGATGATGCCGGAACAATCGAAGGTCCGGGTCAAATAGACACGACTCCGGATGATCAAATCGGCAAAGTCATTGCTTTAAATGGAGATCATTTTGGAACCGCTGGGGCTATTACCATTAACGCTTCAGCCGCCACCCAAATTACCGGCTCAACCAAATGCGCTGGCTCGGCTTACACTAATACTTGTATCGCCGTCCGAGTGCCGGGACAGGAAGGATCAACCAACATCACCGGAACCATTTCTGTTTCCCGTTCCACTCCAATCACTGGTACTTCCAATACCCGTTCTTTTACCATTTTCGCTCCAACTGTCACCAGCGTGGCTCCGACTTTTGGAATTAACAATGAAACGGCCAAATCTATTACTTTTAACGGCGCCGGAATTGACACGGATGATATGGTTAATAATAAGCCCAAGATGGAGTTGAGGAAGACGATCGCCGAAGGTACGGTTAATCTTTTAGATGGAAATACCGGCTGTTTATTAACTGACTGTGAAAATAGTGGTAGCGGTAAAATATTAGCGACGCCATCGCTTACAATATTTGCCACTGATGGATTTGCCCGAATAAGTTATAGAGATGACACCAATGGCGATCTTAAATATGTCAGATGTAAAAATATAGACTGCACTGACTATACCGCCGCTCTTTTAGATGGCGGAACGGGTTGCGTTTTAACCGGCTGCAATACCGCTGAAAATACAGGCCATTACAATTCCATAACTCTTGATAATAATGGATTTGCAATGATTAGTTATACATCCTATACATCTGGAATTTTAAAATATGCTCATTGCGCTGATTTAGATTGCTCAACCGGCACAGTTGCCATTCTTGATGGCGTTACGGGTTGCGTCTTAACCAATTGCGCAACAAATGGCGCAAATGGCACAAGTTTCACCTCTATAATTAAAGGTTCCGACGGTTTTGCCAGAATTGTTCATAATAGAAGGACTGGCTCTAGCAGCATTAATTTTAGTCGTTGTTTTGATATTGGTTGCTCTTCAGGCGTTATAACAAGTGTCGCGGGGTCGGGGTGCGTGTTAACTGACTGCAGTGTTTCCACCGGGAATGGCGCGGGAAATCCGTCATTTGCTCTTGCTTCAAATGATTTTGGAAAAATTATTTTTACAACGGGAGGAGGAGAAACAGGATTGAGATATATCAACTGCACTCATCTAGATTGCGCTAGCGGTCTTGTTCAAAAAATAGACGGCGAGACTGGCTGCGGTTTAATCGGCTGCAGTACAACGAGCGACCCGGGAGTATATAATTCTATTTTTATTGCCAATGATGGGTTTGCCCGAATAAGCTATCTGGATTCTACCAATTCTAATCTTAGATACGCTAAATGTTCGGATTTAAATTGCTCGACTGGCGCTATAACAGTGGTTGATGGACCTTCTTGCGTTATAACGGGATGCGACACCGGCGCTTTAAGCATAACCAATATACGCGGCATTAAAGGTTCCGACGACGGTTTTGCCAGAATTGTTTATCGTCTAGCCAACGCTTCTCCTTTTCCTTTAAAATATTTTCATTGTTCAGCCGAAGATTGCTCCGCCGGAGTATTTACCGGTAATATTTCTGGCGGCGTTCTAACTTACGCCTCTAATCCTATGAGCGTTGCGGAGCTTGCGTTTGGTTCTGGTAATTTTTTAAGAGTTGTGTTTGTAGTTAATCCAATAGGATCTTCGCCACACTTGAATTATATTCGTTGCGTTGACATAGATTGCGTTAGCGTTGTTAGGAACGCAGTTGAAATCTTTACTGCTAATAATCAGGGGAGCTATATTAAAAATATTTTAGGCCAAGACGGATTTTCAAGAATAGTTTATCAAAACGATAGTCCCGCTAGTGGCGCTGGTTTTCTTAAATATATTCGCTGCGCTAATAGTAATTGCAGCGCCGGAATTATTAGGACTCTTGACGGCGGATCCAATTGTAAAATTACGGGATGCAGCACGTTAACAGCGGCGGGCAGTTATCCTTCGATTGCCATAGGTTCCGCCGACGGTTTTGCCAGAATTGCTTATCAAGATTCAAATTTAGATCTTAAATTTATTCGCTGCGCTGATTTAGATTGCTCAACCGGCGTAATGAATCTTCTTGACGGCAACACCGGATGTGTTTTAACTAATTGCGCCACTGGAGATTCGGGGCGGTTTACATCCATAGCCGTTGGATCTGATGGATTTCCCAGGATTGTTTACGGAGACCCCGCCACTTCTCAGGTTAAGTATGCCAAATGCGCCGATATTAATTGCGCTTCAGGAATTATTACGCCAATTAGCGGAACAGGCTGCGCGTTAACCGGCTGCGGAGCTGGCTATAATGCTAATTCTATATCGCTTGCCTTAAATCCGGCAGACGATTTTGGAAGAGTTGTTTTCGATAATAGATTTATCAGTTGCTCTGACGCCAATTGCGCGGTCGGAGTTTCTACGGACATCAGTTCATCAAATAATTCATCAATGGCTTTAGGTTCTGATAATCTTGCCAGAATTGTTTCAATCAATCCTCTTAGATATATTCGTTGTCCAAACACAGCCTGCACCGGAGCAACGGTTGTAAATCTTGACGGTATTGCCGGATGCGTTTTATCCGGCTGCACTACAAGCACGGCTATTTTAAGCCCTAATGATACTCCTTCTTTGATTTTAGATTCAAATCAATATCCCGCGATTGCTTATTATAAATATTCGACTGAATCATCATTGAGATTTGCTCGATGCAATGACGCCAATTGTTCCGCGGGAGTTGTAAAAACTCTTGATGGCGATACGGGTTGTACTCTTTCAGGATGCGATACTGATGCTTTTACCGGCAGTTTCGCTTCTTTAGTTTTAGATTCCACGGACGGATTGGCAAAAATTGCTTATAAAGAAACGAATAATGGAGTATTGGCAACGAATGATTTAAAATACGTTAAATGTTTAACCGATAATTGTTCCGGCGTTCTCGCCATCCCCGGCGCGAGCGTAACTATAAATACCGCTTACACTTCCATTACCGGCACTTTTAATTTAAACGCGGCTTCCCTCGGTTTTTATAAAGCTCGAGTGACTAATCAAGACACCCAAATCGGAGAATTCGGAGACGGTTCAACTACCGGCTTTGAAGTCCGAGCCACTGCCCCGGTTGTCACTTCCGTTTCTCCTTCTTCCGGTTTTGATAACGGAACAATCTCCAGCGTCTCTATCACTGGCGCTAATTTCACCGCTGACACTTTGGTTAAATTGGCTACGACCAGTCAAACCGATATTTTAAGTTCCCCGGCTTGCGCTTTTGCCAGCTCCACTTCAATGACCGGCTGCGGTTTTGATTTGACTGACAAACTTTTAGGCAATTGGACAGTCGTGGCTTCTAATTCAGTTGGTTCAGGCAGTTATTCTCCTTTCACTGTTCTGGACGCTAAACCAATTGACCCGACCGCTCTTAATCAGTACCGAACTGACGGCTCCACCGCCATTACCACTGCTGGGTCCACTAATGAATCCTCGGTTATTTTCAAAATGTCTATGGCCGGAGGCAAAACCAATCAAACCTATTATCCTCAAGTGGAAGTTAAACCCATTGCTCAAGCTTTTGACGGAACAGGTATTGTTGAAGGAACCGGAGTTCTCTGGACAACCGGAACAGCCACCGGCCAAGTGACGGTTTCCGGTCTTGTCTCCGGCACCTCCTATCACTGGCAAGCCCGAGTCAGGTCCGATACTGTCGGCGGGACCAATAACACTCTTTCCAATTGGGTTTCATTTGGCGGCAATCCTGAAACATCGGCTGATTTTATGGTTGATACCACTCCGCCTGTTGTCAATTTAAATGGCGGCAGTTGCGGCACCGCTTATAGCGGAGTTACCGCTTCCACAGCCAACATTTCATTCAACGCCTCTGATCTGGCTAATTCTTATCCAATCTCGGCCCAAATTGAGTATGATACTGATTCCTCTTTAACCACTCCCAATGCTCTTTCATCAATGCTTTCCATTCCTGAAAACGAGGCTGGTCTTACTAAAACCATTAATCTTTTAAATCTGACCGCTTCCACTCAATACTTTTTCAGAGTTTCAGCCAAAGACAGCGCCAACAACGGTCCGGCCCTCAATCCTTCAGCCACTCCTTTCTGTTCCTTGACCACTGGAACTACCAGTCCTTCCAAAACAGTTGAATTCTTTATCTTCCAGGAAAAGAATCCCACCTCTCCCATTGCCACTCCCATTGCCACTCCGGCCATTACCAAAAAATTCCGAATTCGCATTCCGGAAAATAATATTCAAATTAAATCCGCGGCCATTGAAATCAACGGCACCACCCAAGGCGGAACCAATCAGACTATGGATCTTAAATTAAAAAGAGGCAATCTTGGCGCGACCGGCTATGGAGCTTATCCGGGAGCCCAGTTCACTTTCTCTTCTCCAGCCTCGGCTCTGCCTTTCAAACTGCTCTACGACGCCACCAGTGTTTTCACCGCTTCTCCTCAAGCCTGCAACGCTTGCGAAACCGTGACTGACTTAAATGGCGTTTCCAACACCACCAAAGAATACACGCTTCACGTCTCTCCCACGGCCACTGGTTCAACAGTCTATCTTCTTAACGCTAAAATCATATTGACTTACAGCTACACGCCGTAAGGATAGAAAAAAATCCGATGTCATTGCGAGGCGATGAAATCGCCGAAGCAATCTCTAAACGATTGAGATTGCTTCGCCTTCGGCTCGCAATGACAAAATAAGCGCATGGCAGAATTTAATTGCTATAATAAAAAAGGTCGAAAACTTATTATCTAAAGTAATGAAAATTCTTAACAATTTTCTTAACAATTAATAATTTATTTATATTTATTTTACTGGCTTCTAGATTCTAGTTACTAGCTTCTAGATTCTAGTTCAATTTATGGAAGAAAAAATAGAAGAAAAAAAATATTCCGAGCAAACTTTTCTTATCAGTTTAGTCATCGTCGCCTTGATCGCCGGAGTGGCCGCGTTTTTTATCGGCAAAGCCCAAGTTCAAAAACAGGCCCAAATCGGCGGCGGACAGGGGATTATTATTCCCGGCGGCCCGGCTGTCGTTTCCAATCTTTTGGCAGACGAAGCCTTTCGACTGGCTTTGCCCGCGGCCATTATTTGGCAAAAAGACGCGACTTTGGCTTTAATCACTCTTGATTCCAGAGAAATCGCCAAAGACGGCCGGGCTTCGGGCTGGAACGTGGTTTTCTATTCGCCGTCCGCTAAAAAGAGCTACGCGGTTTTGGTCAAAAACGGGGAAATCAGGGACGCTAGCGAGAAAAAAGACACTTTTGCTCAAGTTTTTAAAGGCGTTTTAATCAACAGCGACGCGGTCGCGGCCGGTCTGTATCAATCAGCAGGAGGGGCGCCTAGCCTCCTTTCCGAATTTAAGTTCTACTACGCCAAAGAAGCGAAAAAATGGGTCTGGACAGCGTTTTACCAGGGCGGGTCATTCACGATGCAAGGAGAGAAGTAATTTTGATTATTGCCCGCGAGGCGCAAGAAAATTAAAAATTCTATCCGAAACAAAAAGACCCTCTTTTGCAAGAAGATCTTTTTGCGACACACGGAGAACCCATAATTTACGAGTTATCCCGCTTCTTATTTTGATTATATCAAACCTATAATCTATGTCAGTCTAAAATTGTGGATAAAAATTATGGGAGTTCACACACTCCAATAGTATTAAAAAACATGAGAAAGAATGAGAATAATTTTGCGTTTATAGATAGTAATAATCTTAACCTTGGCATTCAAAAATTGGGGTGGAAATTGGATTATAGAAAATTCAGAATATATCTCGCTGAAAAGTATAGAGTTAGCAAAGCTTATATTTTTATCGGTTTTGTGCCGTTGAATCAATCTTTATATAACAAACTTCAAGAAGCAGATTTTGTTGTTCAGTTGAAACCGACGGTGTCGGACGAAAATGGAAATATTAAGGGAAATGTGGACGCCGATCTTGTTTTGCGCGCGGCGCTTGATATACAGCAGTATGATAAAGCTGTCATTGTATCAAGCGATGGGGATTTTTATTCCTTAGTTCAACATTTGTACGGAATAACAAAGCTAGCGGCGGTATTAAGCCCGGATTATGAGCATTGTTCTCGTCTTTTAAGGCGGGCAGCAAGGGAAAAGATTTATTTTATGAATAATTTGAGGAAAAAACTTGAGTATAAAAGAAAAAGCGCCGCTTAAGGACAGAACCTTAAGAAGCACTTTTTCATAGAAATACATTATAATTATAATAAACTCATATATCGTATGTCAATACTTCGTCTGTGGAAAACTAAAAATTATGGAAGTTCAACTCCAATAGTAATGGATATATGAGAAAGGATGTTTAAAAGCTTTTTTGTCATTGCGAGGCAATGAAATCGCCGAAGCAATCTCTTGATGATTAGGATTGCTTCGTCGCTTCGCTCCTCGCAATGACAGTATGTGTTTGATATAATATCGGTTAAGTTTTCGGGCGTCTTTAGCAAACTGACTTTTATTGTCAATAGCATATGAACTATTTTAAAAAACTCTCTCTAGTCGTAATTTGATTTTTGTCAATTATAGGAACATGGATAACTCTTAATAAGGTTTCGGTTTTTCGACGGGTTTTTTATTTTGGTATTTGATATAATGAAGATATGGACAACAGCAGCGTAAAAAAATAATGAAAAATAAATTAAATAATTTTGCGTATATTGACGGGGCGAATTTACACAGGGGTATTGCCAGTTTTGGCTGGATATTGGATTATGCTCGATTTAGAGTATGGCTTTCTGAAAAATATGGCGTAAAATACGCGTATATTTTTATCGGATTAATACCGAAATATAAAGATTTATACACTTATCTTCAAGAATGCGGTTTTACTTTGATTTTTAAAGAAGTGATTTATGACGGAGACGGTAAGCCGAAAGGTAATTGCGACGCTGATTTGGTTTTGCAGGCGACGCGAGACGCCTATGAAAATAAATTTGATAAAGCGATTATTATTTCAAGCGACGGGGATTATGCCGGTTTGATAAAATTTCTTAAAGAACAGGGAAAATTAAAAATAATATTATCGCCCCATACTAAAAATTTTTGTTCCATTCTCCTTAAAAGAACTGACGTTCCAATTGCTTATTTAAACGACCAAAGATCGATTTTGCAAGCTCAAAAAGAAAAAACCCCCGATGCGGACAAAACCGCATAAGGGTTTTTTTCGTAAGTATTATATTCATTATATCAAACCCCTCATCTATGTCAAGACAAAATTGTGGATAACTGTATTACCTTACGAGATCCGATCTCGTAAGAGACGTAAGAGACATTTTTGTCATTGCGAGGCGATGAAATCGCCGAAGCAATCTCAATCGTTGAGAGATTGCTTCGTCGCTTCGCTCCTCGCAATGACAGTATGGGTTTGATATAATATCGGTAGCAAACTATGAACTATTTTAAAAAACTATCTCTGGTCGTGATTTTATCTCTTTCCGTTTTAGGGACATTTGTTCCCTATGACGTTTTTTTAGATTTATCCAAACCCTTGCCGCAAGTGAGCGTTGAGAAAAATCAAGCCAACGCGTTAGCAACCGCCAACGGCGATGGTCTTATTACTTACGGCATATCCGCCAACACTACTCCGCAATGGAGAACTTATACCGCCTCTACCAATACTTTCGGAGCCGAAACTGCGACCATAGCCGGCGCCACCGGTTTAAATTTTCAAACAAGAACTTCGCCAACAAAACAGGAAGCTATTGCCGGCTATGTCAATTCCGGCGGCAGTCTTCAAATAATGTGCTATAACGGCACTTCTTGGACCAACGAGTGGACAGCGACTGTGGGCGGCACGGGCACGACCAGGCGTTTTGATATTGCTTACGAGACCAATTCCGGCGATGTGATGGTGCTTTATTCAACTAATGCCGCGACAACCAATGAACTGGCATATCGGACCAAATTAGGAAGCGCTGATTGCGGAACCGCCAATTGGTCAGCCGCTACTAATCTTGACCCGATTCGCACTTCCGGTATTGTTCAGTGGGTAAAGATGGCTTGGGATAGGCGATCCGCTTCCAATCTTATTACCGCGATTTGGGCTGACGCTAATTCCGATCTTTCAGCTATGGTTTGGTCCGGAACCGCTTGGGGCAATGAACCCACCGCCGTTACCGAGGCCTCTCTTGAATTTGTGGCCGCGGCTCAAGACGTTGATGATTTTGATGTGGAATACGAATCATTATCCGGCGATGTGATGGTGGTCTGGGCCAATTCCGCGGGTGCTAACGGCACTAATGGAGTTCGCTATCGAACCTGCACCGGCGGCACTTCAACCTGTACCTGGGGCGCGGTGACCACGCCGCCGACTTGGTTGGATGACGCCACGAATCTTGATATTTCGGCCAATCCCAATACCGACGAGATGGTTTTCGCTTCCATTGGCAATGCCGGTTCTGACTTGCAAGTCGGTTATTGGTCGGGTTCTGCCTGGACTAATGTGGCTAACGCGGATACTGCCTCCGCCGCCCCACTGGCCGGCACGCGACTCGTTGCCACTGGCTGGCTGATTTCCGGAGCCACGACTAGAGGGATTGTGGCTTATAATGATTCCGCGACAACCACGGTTAATTACAGAACTCTTACCGCTCCCAGCACTTGGAGCGCAACAATAAACTTTACGCCCACTCCGGCCTTTGGCAACCCCCGGAAATGGTATGACATTAAAACCGACCCTTTTAATAAAGACAGTTTAATTCTTACGGTTTCAGACCTAAATAACGACCTTTTTGCCAAGAGATTAATAATGAATGCCACGCCAACTTTTACCTGGACCAACGCTGACGGAGGCGCGGCTTTGCAGCTTACTTTACCTCAAGCTACTGCCCAACCATTTAGTTTTGATTATTGGAGATTTATTCCGCCCTTGGCGCCGGACGCTACCTCCTACACTAATACGGAAACGGCTTTGAATTTTTCCGCTTGCGCCACCACCGGCTGCGGGGGACGGGTAAGTCAGGCTGGGGATCAAACTATTACAGTGACCGGTTCAAATTTTGGAACTGATCCGGGAGCGGGTAATCGTTCCACCGCCACCAATAATATTAAAATTGAAACTTTTCAAATTCCGGACGCCAATGTCAGCGCTTGGTCAGCCGCTTCCATTACTTTTACGATTCCAACCGCTGTTAATGTTTACGGCGGAACCGGAGCTTCGGGTCTGACAATCACCGCCGGCGGTTTGGTTGATTCCACTCCTCTGGAATTTTTCGTTTTTCCCAGAATCACGGATACTGATGCCGCAGACGGAACAGTGGCTGGGGGCCAGCCGCCAGCCTCGGATAGCCAAATCGGGGATATTATCACGATTAAAGGCTATAGTTTTGGCACTGGAGGCACAGTTAAATTTGCCGCAATAAATGGAATTCAAACAAGCGCTGTTGGAGTCTGCGGTGGACTGGCCTACAATGACACTTGTATTAGGGTCCAAATTCCGGGTCAGATCGGCTCAATCACTCCCAATATCCAAATAACCCGGACAACACCGGCTAAAACTTCCAATAATCAAAGCTTTACTATTTCAGGCCCGACTCCTTCTTCAGCCAATCCCAATTCCGGCAATACCAGCGAATCCGCGAAAAACGTTCAAATAATCGGCACTGGCTTTGACACTGATACCGGAACAAGACCAACGGTTTGCATTTCCGCGGTTGGAGCGGCTAACTGCACCGGCGCGGTTTCCGGAACTTTTGCTACCGTTGACACGGCTTATCAGACAATGACTTACACTTTTAATTTATCCGGCGCTGTAACCGAAGTAAAAGATATTTTGGTTATTAATATGGATACTCAATTAGGCCGTTGTTCCAGTTGTTTCACTGTTAACGCGCCCGGGCCCGGCGTGACCGGAATAAGTCCGGCTTCGGGTTTCAACGACGCCGCTATTACCGGCGTTGCTATTACCGGTTCCAGTTTTGACGCCAATAGCATTATCAGTCCTTCGCCTCGTTTGCTTTTTGGCGCGGCTTCAATTATCGGCACCAGCTGTACGCTTTTTAGCGCGGCTTCTTTGACCGGTTGTTCTTTTGATTTGACTCAAGCGAACTTAAGCGGCGCGGCTTCGCAAGCTTGGGATGTGGTAGTCGCCAATATTGACGGCAATGGCACTTGCTCCGGATGTTTTACTGTCAATAGCGTGACACCTTTGAGTCCGACGACTCTTCAGCAATTCGCTTCCGGCGGCGTTTTGGAAATTCTGCCTCCGGGCGAAGATACGCAAGGCACAACCGCTGTTTTTACAATACAAATGGCCGGCGGCAAAACCGAAATCAATTATTATCCGGAAATAGAACTTAAACCCGTGGGCACGCCTTTTGATTGCGTTAATACCTCTCCTCATCCTTGCGTTATGTCTAACGGCGGAATTTACGCCGAAGGCGCCGGAGTTATTTGGAATTCCGGCACAGTCACCGGAACGATTACTGTAACCAATTTAGCCTCCGGCAATAAATATCATTGGCAAGCTCGAGTCAGAAACGCGGCCGGCGCCAATAATCTTTCCAATTGGGTCAATTATCCGGACGCTTTAAGCCCGAACGCTTTGCAAAACAGCGAATCCGAATCCGATCTTTTCGCCGGCACCAGAAATTCCAAAACAGTTGAATACCAAATTATGCAGCAGGCCGGAGATCTTTCTTCTTTTGCCTCGGCCCAATTTACGGTTAATTTACCCGAGGCCAATTCGTTTGTCCGAACCGCTAATATAGAAATCAGTTTTAAACCCAACGCGGCCATTAATTTGAATGTTGAATTAAGAAGAGGAGCGGACGCGACTGATGTGGCTGGCAATGTTTATGTTTTCACGGCTGGTTCTGTTTTGACAACTAAAATTTATGACGCCTCTACTCCCAATCTTTGCCCTAATTGCCAGACAATGATGGATTTGGGAGTTGGTCCCTCGGCTTCCTGCGCCGGCGCCTCCACTTGCGATTACACTTTGCATATTACGCCTGACGCGACGATTTCCGATCTTTCCGCCAAATTAATTTTAACTTACGCTTTTACCGATCCCGGAGCCGGCGCCCAGCAAAAAACAATTAAATATCTTTTGCATCAGGCCACAGCCACGTCCGGTTCAGCTGAAATTTTAGGCGGGACTCCCGGCATTGTTAATAATATCACTATTTCCGACACCGCGCCGGTTTACCGTTCCACTTTTCTTGAAATCAAAGGCGTCTCTTACGCCACTTCAGCCGGCACTCAGACTATTTCCGTTGCCTTTGGAACCGCGATCGCGGATTGTTCCCTGGCTTCCTATTCCAATTATCTTATTCCGATCGGGACCGCGCCTTCGCAGTTTAAAATTTTATTTCCAATTACATTATCCGGCACGGCCAATTACACGCTGTGTCTTAAAGGTTCCGGGCCGGCCGGCTCTGTTTTTTCTCTTTGGAACGCCAGATTAGTCGCCACTTATAACGGCTCCGGCGCTCAAATGAAAACTCAAGAATTTTTTATCACTCAAGAATCAAGCACTTTGACTGACGGGACGATTTTAAACGGTGGGGGCGGAAGGACATTTGATGTTTTTATCGGGGATCAAGGGATTATTTCCGTCAAAAGCGCTTTTATTGAATTTACCGGCGAGGCTCTGACCACGACTGCCACGGGACAAATTGAAATGAACGCGTTTTTGACCGGCGCTACTCCGGAGCCGGCTCTTGAATCTCACGCGGTCAATCATGGCGGAATTAGTCTTACCTCTCCTTTTAATATCTTGCATGATTTTCTTTCCATTATGACCGGTTTTCCGGGCACTAAAAATATTACCACTAAATTCAAGCCCACCGGTTTTGACGCCAAGGTTTTGATTGGCCGGGCCTTTGTCACGCATTCCACGGCCGCGGCCGGGAGCGGGCCGCCGCCGACCGGAGAAGTGGTTTCTTCAACTTTTGACACCACGCTTACGGGCGGGGGAGCCATGGAATCAATTTTATGGAAAAGCGCGACGGTTCAGCCTTTAAATACCGTGGTCAGATTTCAGATTGCCAGTTCCGACACTAATACCGATTGGCTGGAAAGCGGCTGCGGCGCGGCTAACACCGCCCCGCCTTCCGGCTGTTTCAGCGGTCCGGACGGCACGCCTTTAACCTGGTATTCCGGCGATCCCGCTTATGTCAGCAATTTGACTAATATACCCAAAAACACGCCGGTTAAAATCAGAGAATCGCACCACAAAAATCGCCGTTATTTTCGATATAAAATTCAGCTTTGTTCAAACAGCGACTGCGCCACTTCCGGCGTTGACACTCCAACGGTTGAAGATATTATTATCAATTGGAGTAAATGATTAAAAAAAAAGGCTTCACTCTCATCGAACTTATTATTTATGTTGGCATTTTAGGAGTTGTTTCTTTGATTATTGTTAATTTTTTCGGCGTTTTTGGCCGAACCCGGGCGCAAAATGAAGCAAGAACCGAAGTGGAAGATAATTTAAGATTGGCAATTGAAAAAATTTCGCGCGATGTCAGAATCGCGAGCGCGATTTCTCTTCCGGCGGCCGGCGGGCAAAGTTCAACTTTGGGCATTACAATTGGCGGGGTTTCAACCACTTATCAAATTTCCGGGCAGGGAATTTTGCAGAGAGTTTCGGGCGGGACCGTTTTGGACATTACTTCCAATAAGGTCGTGGTGGCGAATAATTCCGATAATTTTGTCCGAACCGACAATTCCGGCGGCAATATCAGATCAATCACTTTGCAGGTGAATCTCTTAATCAGCTATGCCAGCCAGGGCCGGCCGGATTTTATTTATTCCAATACCGGAAAAACCGCCATAACGATTAGATGAGGATTAAAAAAATCCGATGTCATTGCGAGGAGATAAAATAGCCGAAGCAATCTCTCAACGATTATGAATCGACAACATTATTATATTTACATTATGACTAATAAGATAAATACTGTTTTTTACACCGGAATTACAAGTAATTTACCAAAACGGATATACGAGCATAAAAATAAAATCATAGAAGGATTTACCAAAAGATATAACATTACAAAATTTCTTTATTATGAGATTTTTGATAATCCGGAGGCAGCTATTCAAAGAGAAAAACAAATTAAGGGAGGTTCCCGTAAAAAGAAAATATATTTAATAAAAAACATTAATCCTGAATTTAAAGATTTAAGCGATTCTTTATGAGATTGCTTCGCCTTCGGCTCGCAATGACAAAATAAAATAAGATATTATTCGCTCTCGGTTTGTAATGATAAAATAAAATCGCAATAATAAAACAAGTAGCATATATTTTGAATCTTGTTTTCTATTGTCATTGCGAGGCGATGAAATCGCCGAAGCAATCTCATAACGACAAAGCAAATTCGGCTCGCAATGACAAAATAAGCGCATGGCAGAATTTTTTCATAATTAATATGAATCAATGCAATAAAAAATTTCAAAAAGGCGTGGCCGCTTTGTCTTCCATCGTGGTGCTTTCCATTCTTCTTTTGGCTATCGGTCTTTTTGTCGCTTCTTCGGGATTCATTCAGACTCAATTAGGCGCGGGCATCCAAGAAACTTCCAAGGCTTTTTTCGCGGCTGAAGCCGGAGCCAATGACGCGCTTCAAACAATAATCAGAAATCAAAAATATACCACCAGTTGCGTTGCCGCGGGCCCTTGTTCCACTAACGCTTGCCTTATAAATGTCGCCACTGGCGCGGCTAATCCGGCGCAAGCTTGCGTTTGCGTCACCGGCGCTTGGGACGGTTCAGTCGCGGTCACGAAAATAATTGAATCCGAAGGTATTTTTAAAAATAAAAAAAGGAGAGTCAAGATTGAAGCTTCGGTTGATGAGTTTGGCAAAGTCACGCCTCAAACTTTTCAGGAAGTGGAAACATTTGCTTGTTTTTAGTAAAATATATCTATAGTTATGCCTTCTAAATTAGAATCATTTTGGCAAAAAACAAAAATAGAGGCGGTTTCTCTTTTTCAGCCCAAAGAACATATCGCCGGATTTTCAATTTCGTCTTCGGCGGTTCGTTTAATTTTGCTCGATCGGATCATTCAAGGCGTTTCTTCGGGCATTGATTTTCTTTTTCAAGCCGAAGTAAAACTTGAATCGGGAGTGATAGTCAACGGCGAAGTTAAAGAAAAAGAAAAATTAAAATCGGCGATTAAAGAAATTTTGTCCCAGGTTAAGGGAAAAATCAAAGGACTTTCCTATGTTATTTTATCCGTTCCTCAAAATTTTGTTTTCAGCGATATTTACGAGTTTCCGATTTTGAGCGCCAAAGATTTAGCCGAGGCGGTTAATTTAGAAGCTAAAAATCATTTGCCTTTGAGCCTGGATCAGGTTTATTTGGATTGGCAGGAACGCGATGTCGCGAAAAAGCTGGGAATGATGATTATGGGAAAAGGAAAAGAAGTTTTTATAATGGCGGCAGGGAGAGCGGCGGTTGATCCCTATCGGGAATCGGTCGTGGAATCCGGCTTGATTCCAATGGCTATTGAACCGGCGATTCTGTCAGTTTCGCGTCTTATTTCCAATTTTGACGATTCGGGCGGTCTGATTATTTATTTAAATGAAGACGGCGTTGTCGCCGGGGTGATGGAAAAAAACTGGCTGGATTTTGTTTATTTTTTTCCTTGGACTTTTAAAATAAATGGTGGAATCGATTCGGCGGACAAAGAAGCGATAATTAAATTTATTCAAAATGCCGTCTTTGGCGTTTTAAATTTTTATGAAGGAAAAACGGATAATATTATCAATCAAGCGGTCATTATCGGCCCGGAAGGAATAGCCAACGAACTCGCTTCGAAATTTAAAGAAGCGTTGGAAATTGAAATCGTCAGTCCGGTTTTTAAAAACAATTTAGCCGGCGTTGTCTCCAAGCTGGCTGGCGTCTGGCCAATGCCGCTCAAAGCCGAGTTGACTCTGGATTATTCATTGGCCGCGGCGTTGGGCGCGGCCAGCCGAGGCGTTATTCCCAGATCCGAAGATAAAATTGTTTCATTGCTTCCGGTCGGCACCGAAATTATCTATTCCAGGCGGAGATTTTTTAATTACGTCAATCTTTGGTCAAATATTATTTCCGGTTTCGCGATTGTTGTAATTTTGGCGTTTTTGGGCGATTTTATTTTTCTTTCTTTTTTAAAGCGGGAAGTGGAAAGGCAAATTGCCGATCGGAAAAATATACCGGAGGCGGCCAGTTTCGCTCCGCTCGAAGAAAAGGCCAAGGAATTCAATAAAACAGCCGAAGCGGCGATTCAGGCCTATAAAAACACAATCCCTTGGTCCGGACTTTTCGACACTCTTTTTAAAATCGCCCCGACCGGAATTAATTTGACGAGAATTACCGTCACAATCTTGGAAGAACCGATAAAAATCGAAGCGGTGGCTTCCAGCCGCGATGCCGTAATTTCTTTTAAAAAAATTCTTGAGGGGTCTCCTTATTTTTCCAATATTGATATACCGACCAGCGGCGCGGTTTTAACAACGAACATACCGATTAAAGCGTCGATGAATATAAAAGAACTTCCGAAATAATATTTAGACTTTATGGCGTTAAAGGTAAAAATTTTTCAAACAATAGAAAAAAATCTTTTGTTTGTTATGATTCGAACAGCTGTAATTTTAATTTTAGCTCTTTTGGCCGTTGTTTTTTTCGGTTCCGGAATAAAAAAATTAAATGTTGAATTGATTGAAAAAAGATCGCGTCTGGCTTCAACCACCAATTTAATCGATAATCTTGTCAGTTTGCGCTCGGATGAGAAAAAAGCCGAAATAATTTTGCCGACTCTTTCCGCGACTTTGCCGGATGCCGATGATGTGGTTATCAGGACTGTCGGCGATTTGGAAAATTTGGCCGTTAAAAACACTCTCAAATCAGCCGTAACTCTGGAAGCCGCTTCGTCCGCGACCGAAACGGAACCGGCCGGAGTTAATTTTAAAATCGCTTTGAGCGGCACGGGCCCTGCTTTTTTAAATTATCTTAAAGATTTGGAAAATTTATCTTATTTTATTAAATTAATTAATATAGACCTAAGAGGACCCGGCGGATTGATTAATCCCGCGGAAATAAATTTCGCCGGTAAAATTTATATTAAAAAATAATAGGCGTTAAATTTTATGAAAAATCCAATCATATATTTTAAAACCGCTAATCTTAAAAATCTGATTTATCCGGCTGTTTCTTTTTTGATAATTGTTTTTCTGGTCGGGTCTTTTTATTTAGTCATTAAATTTCTTTCTCTCTCGCTGGATAACGCTTTTAAAACCGATCCGCTCTTGATTCAACGGGAGGCCGTTAAATTCAAAATAAAAGAAATTCAGCCGATTATTGAAAAACTTAAAATTAATATTTAAATTTGAATAACTACTCGCCACTCTCAAACGGTCTATCTATCATTATCCTCTAAATAAAATAACGCGTCTGTCATTGCCTGGAGGCAAGAGCCGACGAAGCAATCTCTAAAGTTAACCAAGGCATGGGATTGCCGCGCCCCGCTAAGGCGGGGCTCGCAATTACAAAACAAAATGAAATCTTATAATTTATTTTATATTATTTTTAAATTTTAGATGTCAAATTCAACTAAATTTATTTTTGTCGCCGGCGGAGTGATGTCCGGCATCGGCAAAGGCGTGACCACGGCCTCAATCGGCCGTATTTTAAAAAATTACGGCTTTCGGGTCAGCGCGGTTAAAATCGATCCTTATTTAAACGTTGACGCCGGCACGATGAATCCGATTGAACACGGCGAAGTTTTCGTCACTTCGGACGGAGTTGAATGCGATCAGGACATTGGCAATTACGAACGTTTTTTGGATCAAGAGATTCCTCGGGAAAATTACTTGACCAGCGGCTTGATTTATAAAACCGTGATTGAACAGGAAAGAAATTTGGAGTTTGAGGGCAAATGCGTGGAAATTATTCCGCATATTCCATCCGAGGTGATGCGGCGGCTTGATCAAGCAGCCCATAAAAGCCAGGCTGATTTTCTTTTGGTGGAAATCGGCGGCACGGTCGGCGAGTATCAAAATTTGATTTTTTTGGAGACGGCCAGAATTTTGCGCATTCAGAGGCCAAAACACGTTCTTTTTCTTTTGGTCAGCTATGTGCCGATTCCGGAAATGATCGGCGAGATGAAGACAAAACCGACCCAGCACGCGGTTCGGCTTTTGAATTCCGCTGGCCTTCAGCCCGATATTATCATTGCCCGATCGAAGCAGGCGATTGACGCGCCCCGAAAAAGAAAAATCGCTCTTTTTTGCAATGTCTCCGAAGAAGACGTGATTTCCGCTCCGGACATCGCTTCTATTTACGAAGTTCCGTCTAATTTTGAAAAAGATAAACTTGACGAGAAAATTCTAAAAAAATTCAATATTAAAAAACCGAATAAAAAAGACAGCAGTTTTCATTTTCTCGTTAAAAAAATCAGAAAAGTTTTAGACAAGGACGTTAAAAAAGTAAGAATCGGCGTTATTGGAAAATATTTTGAAACTGGAGATTTTATTTTGGCCGATTCTTATATTTCCGTCATTGAGGCGGTTCGGCAAGCGGCTTTTTCTTTGGGAATAAAGCCGGAAATTGACTGGCTGAACGCGGAAAAATATGAAAAAAATTCCAGAGAACTTAATGAATTAAAAAAATATCACGGAGTTATTGTGCCCGGCGGATTTGGATCCAGAGGCGTGGAAGGCAAAATCCTGGCTATTAATTTTATCCGAAAAAATAAAATTCCTTTTTTGGGGCTTTGTTACGGCCTGCAGCTGGCCGTCGTTGAATTTGCCCGAAATATGTGCGATCTCAAAGGAGCGCATACCAGCGAGGTGGAGCCGAAAACAAAATTTCCGGTCATAGACACGATGCCGGAACAGTTGGTGAATATGAGGGAGAAAAAAATGGGCGGCTCGATGAGATTGGGCGCTTATCAGTGCCGAATTAAGCAAGGCACGCTGGCCCGACGGATCTATAAAACTTCTTTTATCCAAGAACGGCATCGCCATCGTTATGAACTGAATAATTATTTTCGGGACGCGCTGGAAGAAAAAGGCCTAATTATTTCCGGCATTAACCAAGAGAGAAATCTGGCGGAGATTATTGAATTAAAAAATCATCCGTTTTTCATCGCCGTTCAATTCCATCCGGAGTTTCAATCCCGGCCCTTAAATCCGCATCCTTTGTTTAAAGCGTTAATTCAAAAAGCCGCTTTGTTTTCAAAATAGTTTTCGGCGGCTTTGAAAAACGATCAATTCTAGGTAAAAACACCTCTTGAGTATTACAGGGTTTATATCGAAGAAATTGATTGGCGTGGTAATTTTTTATAAAAAATAATGATAACTTTTTTCAAAAAACTTTTCTCCCGATA
>JACPHC010000003.1 GCA_016188775.1 Parcubacteria group bacterium | reverse complement strand
TTTTAACAACTCAACCGGATTGAGAATAACAATGACAACCGTCGCTAAAATAGCGATGATAGCGGTGACAATCAAAAGCTCGACAAAAGTAAAAGCTTTTTGATGGCGAGAGATAAATTTTTTGAGAAAAGATAGCATTGGCATGCTTACGAAGTTCAACTTCGCAAGATAATTCTAACAACATCTTCTTCGTGAGACAAGGAAATTTTCTTTTTAAATTTTAAATCGCGAAAAGCGCGAGCGATTATGGTTTAAATTCTTCTTTTTCAATTAATGCTCGAATATCTTGATACATTCCCGGCAAGTTGAGTAAATTTACAAAGGCTAAAATTAGAAAACTGGAGCCGATGTAAAACAGAAAATGAGAAATATAGAGATTTTGAATCAACCCCAAAATCAAAGGATTTTTTAAAGCGAAAAATTCAAAAAGGCCGGAAATTATATTAACGCCGATGCCGGCGATTATAAAATTGGAAAATTTACCGAAGATAAGAGGCAGAATGTATTTTATTTTTTTTCTGATCTCGTAAATCGCGAGAAGGCCGAAACCAACAAGCATCGCGACTAATACTTTAGAAGCAAGGCTGTTTTTTATCAAAAGAGAAAAATTTATATTGACGAGAGCAAAGACCGTCAAGATAAATAGAATCGCGATTAAGGCGATATAATTTAAGACGCCGATATGGAATTTTTTCGTGTAAACGCTCCAAGGTATTTCAGCGGCGATGATAATCAAAAGAAAACTAATAATATATATCATCTGCATGCTTATTCTAATGGATTCCGGGGCGAGAAGATTTTTCACGATTTCTAAAATATGGATAATCGTATGGATCAGGCCGGATAATACAAAAGCTCCCAGAAAAAAGCTAAGAGCTTTGCGCAGAGTCGCGTCGAAAATCAGATATTGACTGAATAAAAAAATTAGAATGAATACGGGAAAGATAATGCCGATTAAGTGAATTAAATTTGATTTATAGAAAAATACTCCATTGCCGAAAAATTCAGCGAATAAAATTATCGCCAGATTAAATAGTCCTAAAGTATAAATATTTAAAATTTTTCCGAGTCGATAAGCGATTTTCAGCATCTTGCTTTTATTTTACTATTTGTAAAATCAGATATCAAATGAAATCATCAAAATAATTTTTCAGCTCGTCATTGCGGGGCGATGGAATCGCTAAAACAATCTTTTAACCGTCATTGCGAGGAGATGGAATGGCCGAAGCGATCTCTTAATTTAAAAATTTACGCGATTTTTTTTGAAATTGCTTCGCTTTCAGCTCGCAATGACAAAATAAATAAAAAAGGCGCTTTATAAGCCCTTAAAATATATTTTGTATAAATTGGGCTAAAGCGCCTTTGGTTCTGTCTTCGAAACAAGACAGAAATTTGCAAATCTCTGCCAGTTTGTCCGAATTGGACTTTGAGCAAAGAACAAAATTGAAAAAAGAACTGTTTTCCCGTTGAATTCGGGAAATTTTTTCAAACTCGCAAAGATCTATTTATATTTTAGTCTACGCGCGAAAGAAGTCAATAGGTTATTCAGTTGATAACTTTTTAAGATATTTGTCAAATGTTTAATCTTTAAAAATCCGCTTGGTTGAGCGGATTTTTAAAGATAGTTTAATAAATTTACATTTGTAATTCTTTATCATTTCCCCAATTTATCCACAGGTAAGATTTATTATTCAATAAAGCATACAGCGCGAGGCGATGGAATCGTTAAAAACAATCTTTTAACCGTCATTGCGAGGCGATGGAATGGCCGAAGCGATCTCTTAATTTAAAAATTTACGCGATTCTTTTTAAGATTGCTTCGCTTTGCTCGCAATGACAAACTACGGAAAAATAGGTTTCGGAGAAGGAATGGTTTGTTCGGGAATTATTTCAATAATCGACGGAATAATTTCGGGCTGGCCTAATAATCGGTTAATTAATTCTCGAGTTAAATCGCCGGAAGAACTTAAAATCACAATATTTTTAGCCGGGAAGAAAAAATAATCAAACGAAGAGTTAAAACCGCCCAAATCGATGCTTCGAAACGAGATATTTTGATACAATCCGTCTTTAAACGGTTGAGCCTTAGCTTCAATGCCAATCGGAATGCCTTCAAATAAAAAAGCTAAATCGTTAATAATGTCGGGCCAAGTTTCCAGGGCAAAACGGGTTTTTTCCAAATCTCGGCTTTGGAAAATTAAACCGCGCCTGGGTTGATCATTTTGATTGAATATTAAAATATTGAATTCAGGTTCCAGCGATTCAAAAAACGATTCCGGCGCTCGAATTTCCAAAGCTTGAAAAAAATCTTTTGAAGCAATAAATTTTTCTCGGCTGACGTTGACGCATTTGCCAAATCGGCAAAATTGTTCGGCAAAAGACTTTTTAAAATAAATTTCTTTGAAAGTATTTTTTTCAAGAGAAACCGTTTCGTTTTGGACGGCCTGTCTGATTGTTTTTTCGTTGAGCGTTGCCAGTTCAATGACAGTATTTTTTTCAGAGCGAATAAAACTTTCCGGGGCTTCCAACTTTTTAATTCGAGGTAGGGCCGGCTGATATTTAAAATACCAACCAACGCTTCCTCCAATCAACGCGAGGAACAAAACGGCGATGAGACCGGCGAAAATTATTTTGAAAAAATTTTTAGGCAGAACCTGAGGAGTTTTGGCCGGAGAAAATCTTTGAGGAAGCGGGACCGCGATGGGCGGAGTTATTGGTTTTAACGGTTCAGTTGTTTTAGGTTTGAGTTCGGCGATATCTTGATGCATAGTCCGAATAATCGGTTCAAGTTTTGGCTTGAACAAGATTTCCGGTTTTTCTTCCGGCAAAATCGGCAGGGGTTTTATAATTTCCGCTTCGGGAATTTCCGGTTTTTTTTCAATGATTTTTCGTATTTCTTCTTCGGCTTCCAATTTTAACCTTTCGGATTCTTCAATTTTAAACTCCGGTTTTTTAATTTCCGTTTCTATTTTGATTTCCGGGGCGGGTTTAGGACCTGAAGCGCGCAGTTCTTCAAGTTTACGCCTTGCTTGGACAATTCGATGCAAAAGATCCTCTTTTTCTTCATCGAAATTAGTTGGAGTCATTTTTTATAATTCAAGCTTTGAGCCTAATTCTTCCGATTCGGTTTTAGCGCTAATTCGGCTTTTTAATTCTTCAATCATCGAGCTGACTTTTTCTTGTTCTTCTTTGGCTTTGAGGCGTTCTTCTTCCAGGGCTCTCATTTCTTCAGAAAGGATATTTTTTTCTTCGCTTTTAACGTCTTCAATTCCCGATTCAATGATTTTAATTTCTCTTTCTTCCTCTCCCTTAATCAATGTTTTTTCAGTTTCCAAGGCGTCAATTTGTTTCTTTAATTCTCTTATTTTTTCTTCTTTTTCCGATTCCCGGGCCATTTCTTTGGCGCGAACCAAAGCTTTTTTCTTTTCGGCTTCAGCGATTTTCTCTTCTAATTTGACCAATTTGGTTTTAGCGGCTTCAATAATCTTTTCTTTGCGCAGACCCATGGCGGTCAAGGCTTCCAGCTCTCTGGTTTTTAAAGTCAGCTCGTTGATTTTGGATTCGGCCTTGATGGACCGCTGGGCCAATATCAAACGCTCTTCTTCTAACAGCTTCAGCTGTTCTTTGAGCGGTTCAAACTCTTTTTCTTTTTCCGTTACGGTTTTTTTAATGGCCAGTTCCCTTTCTTTTCTTAAAAATTCCAGCTGTTCTTTGAGTTTTTTAATTTCTTCTTCCTGCCGGACATGAATCCATTCTTCTTTTTCCATTTCTTCGATTTTGGATTCCAGGTCCGCCACTTCTTTTTCCAGCATAGCGGCTCTTTCCCGCTCAAGGCGGGCTTTGATCGCTGAAACTTCTTCCCGCTCTTTTTCTATTTCC
Organism: Parcubacteria group bacterium; assembly: GCA_016188775.1. GTDB lineage: Bacteria > Patescibacteriota > Minisyncoccia > JACPHC01 > JACPHC01 > JACPHC01. The sequence continues at coordinate 60,818 of JACPHC010000003.1, read as the reverse complement.
GGTATGTTGATTTTTTCATCCATTTCTTCCATTGGCGTTTCAAATTTAATTTTCGGCTCGCTCGGACGATAAACCGGAATTTGAGGTTCTATTGGTTTTGGTTCAGATTGAGGCAAGGGTTGTGGTTGAGGCAGTTTAGAAGAGAGCGGCGCGGGAGCGGGCGGCGGAGCGGACGATGGACTGCCGGTCGGCAAAGGAGTTGGCGCGGATGGAGCCGGTTTTGATTGCAAAGAGGGTTTAGCTCCCAATTTTTTAGCGGCTTCAATATCCGCTTTCATCGTCCGTAAAGGAATTCTTTTGTTATTAGTTTCCATCAATTAATTATACCATAAATTATCTTAGTATTTCATTGTGGAAAACTAATTTAATTTTAAACTATTCTTGTCATCGCGAGGCGTCGAAGACGCCGTGGCAATCTCGTGTTTATACGAGCTTTTGAGATTGCTTTGCTTCCTTCGGTCGTTCGCAATGACATTCTTTGGCAGATTGAAATTTTATTTTGCCCCTTTGATTGTCAGGTTTATCCTGCCCAGTTCATCAATGTTTTTGACTTTAACCGTGACTATATCGCCGATTTTCAAAACATCAGTCACTTTTTCAATTCGTTTTGGAGAAATTTCCGAGATGTGAACCAAGCCGTCTTGCCCGGGAAGGATTTCCACGAAAGCGCCAAAATCCATAATTCTGACAACCTTGCCTTCAAAGATTTCTCCGGGCTTGGCTTCTCGGACAATGTTTTTGACCCAAGCCAAAGCCTTGTTCGCGGCTTCCGGATTTTCGGCTGTGATAAAAACGACGCCACTGTCTTCAATATCAATTTCCGCGCCGGTCTCGGCGATAATTTTATTGATCATTTTTCCGCCCGGACCAATGACTTCGCCGATTTTTTCCGGATTGATTTGAATTGTCAACACTCGAGGGGCGTAAGGCGAAAGTTCCGGTCTCGGCTCGCTGATCGCTTCTCTTACTGTTTTTAATATATGCTCTCTGGCTTCTTTGGCTTGCTTTATTCCGGCCGCCAGTATTTTTTCGCTAACGCCGTGGACTTTGACGTCCATTTGAATCGCGGTGATGCCATTTTTGGTGCCGGCGACTTTCAAATCCATATCGCCGTGATGATCTTCCGGACCTTGAATATCGGTTAAAATTTTAAAATTGCCTTTTTCATCGCTCATCAGTCCCATGGCAATACCGGTGACCATTTCTTTGATGGGTACGCCCGCGTCCATTAAAGCCAAAGTGGAGCTGGTGGCCGAGGCCATGGAAGTTGATCCGTTGGAAGACAGGATTTCCGAGACGATTCGGATTGTGTAAGGAAATTTTTCTTGATTCGGTATGATCGGCAACAGGGCTTTTTCCGCCAAAGCGCCGTGGCCGATTTCTCTTCGGCCCGGGCCTCTTAGGGGTTTGATTTCGCCGCTGGAAAAAGGCGGAAAATTATAGTGATGGATAAATCTTTTTTTCTCCCGGATTTCCATTCCTTCAATTAAAAGTTCGTCTCCGGGAGCTCCTAAAGTTAAAATTGAAAGGGATTGGGTTTGCCCCCGGACAAAAAGAGCCGAGCCGTGGGCCCGTTTCAAAAACGGAACAGAAACGGAAAGAGGCCTGACTTCGTCCAGTTGGCGGCCATCCGGCCTTTTATTTTTTTCAATAATATTTCGATGGACGATGGCGTTTATTTTTTCTTCAAAAGCGTTTTCCCCCAGTTTTAATTTCAGAAAATCATCCGGCCATTTTTCTTTGACCGCGTTTCGCCATTCTTCTTTTAAAATTCCCAACTCTTCCATCCGCTCTATTTTTCCGGGCCGGTACAAAGCTTCATCGAGTTTTTGGCCGACAATTTTTTCGATTAAATCCATCAGTTCTTTGTCCGGCTCTTCAATGACGATGGCTTTTTTCGTTTGGCCGATTTTTTGGGCTATTTCGTTTTGGAAATCAACCAGTTCGCCTAAATATTTTTGGCTGAATTGGATAGAATCGAGAAAGTCCGATTCCGAAATTTGATCGGCTCCGGCTTCGATCATAATAATTTTTTCTTGACTGCCGGCCAAAACCGCGTCCAGAGAAGAGTTTTCGGAGAAGGCCATTCCAACGACAAATTCATTATTGGCTTGACCTACTCTTAAAGCGCCGATGGGGCCTGACCAGGGAATATCGGAAATGAGAAGCGCCAAAGAAGCGGCGTTTAAACCCAGCACGGCCGGATCGTTTTTTCCGTCAAAAGAAAGGACCGTGGCGATAATTTGGACATCGTTTCTCATCCACGGATTAAAAAGAGGCCGCAGAGCTCGATCAATCAGTCGGCCGTTCAACATCGCTTCAGTTGAGGCCCGACCTTCGCGGCGCAAGAATCGGCTGCCCAAAATTTTCCCCGCGGCGTAAAAACGCTCTTCATAATCCACGGTCAGCGGCATATAATCAATGCTCTCGCGAACATTTTTTGACATCACGACCGTTACCAAAACGCTGGTTTCGCCGTAATGGGCAAAAACGGCCGCGTTGGCTTGTTCGGCTAATTCCCCTATTTCGTAACGCAGGGTTTGACCCGCGAATTCTTTTTCAAAAACATGTTTTTTCGTTTTCACGATTTAATCAGCCATTCTGAACAGAGGGAAGTTTTTTTATAAACTCTTCCCTTTGGCCAGAATGGTTTTATTCATTTAATTATTTTTTTTCGACTGGTTTTAATTAAAAATTTTTCTTTATTTTCTCCCAAATCAATGAAGTCATCGGCTGATTCTCTAAGGCGGCTGGAAGCGGTGCGGCCAAAAGCGATTACTTCGGCTTGCCGGCCTCGGCCTTTCAGATATTCCAAGACCGGAATAAAATCGCCATCGCCGGAAGCCAGAACCACCGCGTCCACGATTTCCGAAAGTCTGACCGCGTCAATGGTAATGCCCACGTCCCAGTCGGCTTTTTTGGCGCCGCCGAAAAATTCCTGGAGATCTTTTTCCCGGATTTCAATGCCGAGTTTGCTCAAAGCTTCGATAAAGGGTTTTTCTTCGCCGGTTTTGGTGCGAACCACGTAAGCCAAAGCCCGAACCAATCGCCGGCCGCCAACGGCCTGACGGACAATCTCGTTAAAATTCACCCGGGCGTTGTAGAGATTTCTGGCCGAGTGGTACATATTTTGCACGTCAATCAAAACCGCCACTCGCTGATCTTTATGTTTGATAACGGACATTATTTTTTTAATCCCAATTTTTTAATTAAAGTATTATACCGCTTTTCGTTTTCGTTTTTAAGCAAATCGAGGAATTTTTTTCTTTTCGCCACCATTTTCAAAAGCCCTCTTCGCGAGTGGTTGTCTTTGGCGTGTTTTTTGAGATGTTCGGCCAGCCGGTCAATTTCCTCGGTCATAATGGCGATTTGCACTTCGGTCGAGCCGGTGTCTCTTTCGTGAAGTTTGTATGATTCAATGATTTTAGTTTTTTCTTTAACGTTTAACATTACAAACACTTTACTATATTTTTTTAATTAACGCAAGGAAATTGACTTGCGTTTTATTATTGATATACTGGGATTATGAATACAACGACTGTTAAAATTCAAAAAGATAAATTAAACATCAATAAAACACTAAATTCTCTTTTGCAAGAAGTGCGTTTTTTGCGTCAGGAAATCACATTAATTCTTCCACGAGAAAATATTAAAGAATACGCGCATCCGGAACGGATTAAAAATTCATATCAGAAAGCCTTAAAAAAATATCCTCCAAGATTATTATGCGGATAATCTGTTCTGAAGATTTTGATCATAATTTTTCTAAATTACCAAAAAATATCCAACGCTTTTTTGAAATCCAAAAGGAGCGTTTTGTTAATAACTGGCGTGATTCACGATTACATATCAAAAAAGTTTATTCTCTTGAATATGCTTTTTCATTTAGAATTACTCGTCAATATAGAGTTTTATTTTATTTTCAAGACATGACAACAGTGATCTTTTTTGATATTGATCACCGTAAAGATATTTATAAACACTTGTAACCTTATTTAATTTTTAATTTATTCTATTTAATAAATATGTTAGATCAAAAATTTTTAGAAAAATTAGAATCGGCTCTGATTAAAGAAAAAAAAGATTTGGAAAACACTCTTTCTCGTTTTGCCAAAAGGGACCCGAAATTAAAAGGCGACTGGGACACTCGTTATCCTCAATTTGGCCAGGAAATCGGAATTTATCGCGATGAGGCGCAAGATGAAGTTGAGGAATACGATAATTTAGTGGGCGAAGAACATGTTTTGGAATTGAGATTAAAAGAAGTTGACGCCGCGCTTGTTAAAATGAAAGCCGGCCAATACGGTTTTTGCGAAATCGGCCAAGAAAAAATTGAATTGGAGCGATTGGAAGCCAACCCGGCCGCCAAAACTTGTTTAAAGCACGTGGAATAATAAAAAAGCCCGACTTGGAGGAGGCGCGCCTATTTTTCTCACCCCTGACACCACTCCGCCCGCCACGCCGACTGGATTGGCGGTAAATTAAAATTTGAAACTAATATAAAAAATTACTAATGTTTAAAAAAGCAAATATTTCATATTTAAATTATTTTCCTTTCCGTTGGCTTATAAAACAAATATCGCTTTGGCTCGCTTCGTTGTTCCTAGTCTTGGCAAGCATCATCGTTTTGGGAAGTACGGTTCACGCGTATATTCCTCCTGTCGGCATTCCAAATCCGCCGTTTGGCATCGCAGAAACCGCGCCCGTAGCCCCGAATCCATGGACATTGCCCACCCCCGGCTTTTATTTCGTCTGCACTTCATGCGCCGGCGCTACTGATTCAAATAACCTCTATGGAACACCGGCCTTACCGCGAAAAAGTCCGCCTAAACCCATTCCGGAAGGATCCGTTGTCGAAATGCATGGAAATATATATCGGGATTGCTCAGGGATATGCAGCTATACCAATCCTAATATCATTACCGCGAACGGAACCTCGACAAGTCCGGTCTTTATCCGGGGGGTTAGCGATTCAGAAAAGCCAAAAATTATTGCAAACATGCAAGTCAAGGGAACTTATGCTATCTTCGAAAATCTTGAATTTGCCGATGCGGACGGCGACCTTTCCGGAGGCTCGTCCGGGAGTTTCGTTATCGTATCGCCGTCAGATCACCTCGCGCTTCGTTTTAGCGACGCGCATGGGAACCTCGTGGGCGGCGGAGTCGAGATCGCAAGCTCTGATACTAACCGAATTTCGAATATTTTGGTGTACAGTAATTATATCCATGACAATGGCGACATCGCCACAACGATCGACCAAGATGTTCATTGTGTCGGAATTGGGCATGCTGACAATGTTTGGGTGCTCGATAATGAACTTGCGCGCTGCAGCGGCGACGGCATTCAAGTCAACGGCGGCAGCAAGGCGGATTCTGATTCAGTTACGTCGCGAACTCATCATATTTATTTTGGGGGAAATACATCTCATCACCATAAACAGACCGGATTTTGGACGAAGCAGGCAACCGATGTGGTTTTCTCGCGAAATACCGCCTACGGAATTGTGCCAAGCCCATCGTCGTCCGGGGGCAATTGCGCCGGGTATCAGTACGGTCCGGAACGGGTGTGGTTTCTCTATAACAATTTGTATGATTGCCACACGGGTATCGGCGGCGCCAGCACAAGCGGGCCGGATGGAGATGGCTTTGGTCAGAATTTGTATTTTATCGGCAACGTGATTCATGGCATTCACAGTCCGGCTTTCGATCCCAATAACGCTTATTCAAACGGAGCGGCCATGACCACCTGGGGAGGGCGGAACCGCTATGTCATCAACAATACATTTTATGATGTGGACGCTGGCGTGAATTCCCCCGACAGCGGCTCTTTTTTCATGGCTAATAACATTATCGCGGGACTGGGAGCGGGAAGCGATATATTTCTTGCTTCATCGATAAACGCCGCAAACTCAACGGTTGATAACTTTCTTTTTGGAGGTGGTTTTAAGACGATTTGGGGCGCGAATACCTATACCTCGCTTGCCACTTTCCAGTCGGCAACCAGTAAGGGCGCGAATTCTTTGAATGCCGATCCGTTATTTGTAAACTCATCGGCAAATGATTTCCATCTCCAATCGGGAAGTTCCGCTGTAAATGCGGGCCTTGTTTCCTCGGTTTACCAAACCTTCCAAAATATTTACGGCCTCTCTATCGCCGTAGACTTCGACAAGGTAACTCGCCCACAAGGATTGGCTTGGGATATTGGCGCGTATGAATATGTGTCAGGAGCACAGCAGGACACTACCCCGCCCGCGGCGCCGACTGGCCTAGCCGTAAATTAATTGCAGGCGAAAGGGTCTCTCAGGCGGGCGGGATTAGTGGTACAATAGAAATAATAATTTGACAAATACAAAATAACGGATAAAATGTATTTATGACTATTATCAGAGATATTACATTAAAAGCCCGAAAATACCTTGAGGATCCGGAAATCCTTATTTTTATTGGCTCAAGACAAGCGGGAAAAACTACAATTTTAAAACAACTTCAAAGCATTCTTGAACAAGAGAATAAAAAAACCTATTTTTTGAATTTAGAAGATCCTGATTATCTGATTCTGCTTAATGAATCGCCTAAAAATCTTTTTAAAATTTTCCCCGTTGATTTAAAAAAGAAAAACTTTATTTTTATTGATGAAATTCAATATCTCAAAAATCCTTCAAATTTTTTAAAATATTTTTATGACGAGTATGCCGGCGCTATTAAAATTATTGCTTCCGGCTCATCCGCGTTTTATTTGGATAAAAAATTTAAAGATTCGCTGGCCGGAAGAAAAAAGATATTCAATGTTTTCACCGTTTCTTTCAGGGAATTTCTGCGCTTTAAAGAGGAAGAAGAATTATCCAAAAAAGATTTTGAAAAATTAACATTGTCTGAAAAAGAAAAAATTGAGCTATATTATAGAGAGTATATTATTTACGGCGGCTATCCGCGGGTGGTTTTAGCTCCTTTATCGGAAAAGCAAGATATTTTGAGAGACATAGTTTATTCGTATATCAAAAAAGATATTTTTGAGGCCCATATTCGGCAAGAAGAAATTTTTTATAAATTATTCAAGATTTTTGCCGTTCAGGTTGGCAGTCTCGTTAATGCTTCGGAATTAGCTAATACTTTGGGAGTTTCAAAAACCGCCGTAGATCATTATTTATATGTAATGCAAAAATCATTTCATATAAAATTGATAAACCCTTTTTATAAAAATGTAAGAAAAGAGCTAACCAAGATGCCCAAGGTTTATTTTTACGACTTGGGATTAAGAAATTTTTTGGTTGATAATTTTTCTCCTTATGACACAAGGGAAGATAAGGGCATACTTCTTGAAAACGCTGTTTTCCGCCAGCTTCTTGATAAATATGATTCAAATGATATAAAATTTTGGCGCACAGTCCAGAAAAATGAAATTGATTTTATTATTAAAGAAAAGGAAGCGATAGAAGTTAAAGCCCAGCCGCTGCAATTTAAAGAAAAGAATTATAAAATTTTTATGGAAAATTATAAAGATTTTAATTTTAAAATTGTTTCTTTATCCGTTAAAATGAAAAACGTTGGCAGACACAATATTATTGAAGCGTGGGAAATATGAAATTAAAAAGCAAAATTTTAATTATTAATATCATTATCCTGCTTGGCGTCTTTGGAATTTCCAAAAGTTCATTTGCGTTAGTTGCTTTTCCAGGGGCTGAAGGTTTTGGAGCAAATAGCGTGGGCGGCAGGGGAGGACAAGTTATTAGAGTTACAAACTTAAATGATAATGGGCCTGGAAGTTTCAGAGAGGCCGTGACTGCTTCAGAGGCAAGGATAGTAATTTTCGGTGTCTCGGGAATCATAAACCTTCAATCAGACGTAGAAATATACAACCCATATATATATTAAGATTGCAGGCCGACTGGCCTCGCTCGCCTCGCTGGAGCTTAGGCGAAGCGGGCCGTAAATTAATTGAAGGCGGGCGGGATTAGCGGTACAGTAGAAAGCGGTCATTAGTTTAGGGTCAAATTTATGAACAAATCAAAAAACATAATTTGTCTCGCCATAATTTCCCTCGGGCTTTTCGGGGGAGCGGGTTTTGCAAGCGCGGCGGCGCAGATCACGAATACAGGCGGCGCATTTGTTCATAACGGGATAGTGACAATTGCGGGGAGCGGGTTTGGGACAAAGGCAATAGCTGCGCCGCTATGGTGGGATGATGCTGAAACAGGCACGGTCGCAGCTAATTATAATAGTGTTATTGGTAACAATGTTTACGCAACAGGCCCTAACCAAATAAGCGCAGTCTCAACAAGATTCCTGCAATTTGAATCATTCGCAAACTATGGAACAAGATGGGCATCAAAACCTGTGGGGCAAACGCTCAACCATACAATAGCCTTTTTTAAATGGAAATGGGATCCTAATTTTACTTTTGACACAAGCGGAGGCACTGGAAACGAAAAAATATTCATGTGGGGCGATAATTGGGATGGCGCGCCCCCGAATTTTGCGTTAGACGCAAGACATGAGCTTAATAAAATATATTTAGGTAATCTGTCGCCCGAAACCTCATGGGGAAATTTTTCTGCGTTAAAGGACAAATGGTACGATTTTAAGGTTATATTAGATATAGATTATAATAATGGGGTATATGGAGCTAATGGTTCTGCGTATATATATATGGATAATGTCCTTATATCAAGCGGAACTGGGCTTCGTTTTGCCGACACAAATGCCCCAGGAATTCAGGAACCCCATATTGGAGGATGGGTAGGTGCAGCCGCGGCAGGTGGTGCTACGGGTAGACCTGATGATATTACATATGCGGATAACATATATATAGATAACACGTGGGCTAGGGCTGAGATTGGGAATGCTCCAACTTTGGCGGCCTCCACTATTCGGGAGGTTCAGATTCCATTAGCCTGGTCAGATACCTCCATTACAATAACTATAAACCAAGGAAATCTAGAAATTCAAAATAATGCCTACCTCTACGTATTTGATGCGAATGGCAATGTAAATGCAAATGGGTATCTCTTGACCACTCCCGACACCGCCCCGCCTTCCGCGCCGACGGGCCTCGCCGTAAATTAATTGAAGGCCGACTGGCCTCGCTCGCCTCGCTGGAGCTTAGGCGAAGCGGGCCGTAATGTAATGAAGGCGGGCGGGATTGGCGGTAAATTAAAGTTGAACTGGTAATAATTACTATGGTATATTATGTTTATGAAATTTAAATTTCAAAAAGAAAAAATGGAAGAACTTGGCATTGCCGGCATTTTTTTGTTTGGTTCACAAGCCCAGGGAACGGCAAATAAAACCAGCGATTTTGACTTTGCCGTTTTGGTTAAAAATAAAAAAATGATAAGAGACGCCGCGGAAAGAAAAAAAATCTATAATAAGCTTTATGAAATACTGTCTAAACAAATTAACGCCCTAATCAATATTGATATTGTCTTTGTTGAACAAGCTGATTTACAAATTAAGCATCGCATCGCCCAAGACGGCGTTTTGCTCTATCTTGGAGATCAGAAAATAATCTCAAATTTCTTGGAAACGACAATGGAGGAATATGCCGATTTTGCTCCATTGCGATCAGAGTTCCATAAAGCCATACTTCAAAGAATATGACAAAACTTTTTCTTGATAGAGACATTATTCTAAAAAGAATAAACGGAATTCAAGGAGAAATTAAAGAACTTGAGAAGCTCGCGCAATTGTCGTTTGAAGAATTTGAAAAAGGAGTTGGTTTTAAATTAGCTCAATTCCACCTCCATCGAGCATTGGAAGGAGTGTTCCATATCAGCGCCCACATATTATCGAGAATTCCCGGCGCCCAGGCTTCGGAATACAAAGAGATGGCAAGAAAAATCGGAGAATATCACATTGTTGACAAACACTTTGCCGATACCGCGCTACAAGAGATGGCTGGTTACAGAATTATAAAATCATCAATGATAAATTGGTTGATTTTGATGTTTTCTTAAGAGGAGTTAAAGGTGTTTTAGAAAATCCGAAAAAATTTGGAATAGCAAAATAATATATTAAAACGCGCGAAAAACTGCCCGACACCACCCCGCCCGCGGCGCCGACGGGATTGGTGGTAAACTAAAAACATGCGCAAAACAAAAAACCTAATTTACTTCGCCATAATTTCCCTCGGGCTTTTTGGGGGAGTGGGTTTTGCAAGCGCGGCGGTGCAGATCACGAATACAGGCGGCGCATTTGTTCATAACGGGATAGTGACAATTGCGGGGAGTGGGTTTGGGACAAAGGCAACTGCTGCGCCATTGAAATGGGAGAATTTTGAAAATGGTACAAATGGTAATGATGTAGAATCAACTGGTTATTGGACTAATAGGGATGATCAGGCGGATGCAAAATTCACAAATAAAAATCAAAGAAATAGTCGTTCAAGTTTGTCAGTAGTAGATAGGATGGTGTATCCAGGTACTGGTTTTGGTCCAGGTAATAATGGTTTTTACAAATTAAATGCTTGGACGACTACAGGGATAAAATACATTTCTGGGTATCTTTATGTGAGTATGGTAAGTTTACAAAGTTTAGTAGATTGGCAGATTAAATTAATTCATATTGGTTCAGGCCCTGCACATGCAGATGAACCGGTGTTAGCTTTACAATCTTGGTGGGAAGCTGATGGCACAATAGGCTCAAGTGGTAACTATTATGAGTTTAGAACCGGCTCTACAGGCGGAGAATGGATTCCTTCTACTTGGGATGATTGGATAAGACCTGCACAGTGGGTACGGTTTGAAATAGAGTTCCGAGACTCAACAGATGCAAATTCTTCAGATGGAGTTGCAAATTGGGTTGCTTATCATAGTGATGGGACTGTCGTTAGAAGAAGTAAAACTGGTGTTACAATATCCCAAACAGGTACATATTTATCAACTCCTCATTTTGGATATGGATTAGTTAATGTCCCCACGGGACAAGCTGTTAGTACTTATTGGGATGATTTATATATTGATAACTCTTGGGCAAGAGTTGAAGTTTGTGCTGGTGCAACTTCTACCATTCGTAATAAGTGCGAAATCCAAATCCCGTCTGCTTGGTCAAATACATCTATTATCATAACTTTGAATCAGGGTTCTTTTAGTGATTTTATTAGCACTTACTTATATGTGATTGATGAGAATGGCAATGTAAATGCAAATGGGTATCTCTTGACCACTTCCGACACCACGCCGCCTTCCGCGCCGACGGGATTAGTAGTTTTATAGTAAAATATAAGAATTAGCAGTATTATTTGCAGATTATTTTTCAGCTAAAATATTCAATTTAGCTCTTGTTAGCGGTCCAACATAACCCGTGCCTTTGGTTAATCCGGCAGGAGTTAAAATTTCAGCGCGATAATGATTCTGGAATTTAATAACAGCTTGCTTGGTTAAGTTGCCGAAATAGTTTACTTCATTACCCGAAGAACCTCTGCCTGATCGCGCTACCTGAAAACCAAGATTGTTAAGAAGAATTTGAAGATTTTTAACTTCTTCGCTGACTGAACCACGAAGAAGGTTTTTAGTAAAAGAAAAAGAAGGATTAGTTAAAGCAATTCCCTTTGCCATTACTCCTTTGGAATAATTCGGCACGAGGTCAAGGGTAAAAACGGAATAAAAATATTCCTTATTCTTTTCCAAATTTAAATCAATAAATGTTCCTTCTGTTCCTTCATAAATTTTAACGCCGTCTAAAGTGCTTATAGGAGCGGAACCGATTTTTCTTACAATCATCGTTCTTACCCAATCAGGATCGCTTTTGGGATTTAACCACGCAAGCTTAATCCGTTTAACGCCAGGGGTTAAAATAAGATTTTTTACATTTGCAGGAGGCGAAGTGTCAGAGGCGGGAGATACATAACCTTCACCACTGCCGCCTCCATCTGGCGGAGGAGGCGGACTATTTGTTTGAAATGTCGCAATATTGGAAAGAGCGGAGGTATTTGACTGCTCATCAGTCGTTTTTATTGCGGCGAAATAAGTTTTAGATGGCGTAAGTCCGACTAAAGTATAAGATTGGGAAGCGCCGGCCGTTTGAGGAATAGGTTCGCCTGTCGCCTGAACAGCGGAAATCCAATTAGCATCGGTAATGATTGAAGTTGACGAATATCGTATATCGTAACTTGAAGCTGTTCCATTTGCCCCATCATCTCCGGGAGCAATCCATTTAAGAATTACGGAAGTTTCAGTGGGATTTGAAGCAGTTAAATTAGCGACGGCGGAAGGAGGCGTAGTATCCGATCCTCCCCCACCTCCACCACCTCCACCTCCACCTCCACCACCTCCTGATGGTGGCGGATTAACGATTAAAGTATAATTTCCATTAGTAGCGCTGGTTAAAATATCAGTTCCACCGGAAGCTGCGTTGGTGTCGTTAGTCGCGCCAGGGGTAAAATTAAAAGTTACCGTCGCAGTTCCAGCGGCAAGAGCCTTAAAACGAACAGTGGCCAACGCGCCATTTCCGGTAAAAGCGTTTCCAAAATCCGGAATTTGAGAAAAACTGATTCTGCCGGTAGCATTATCCGCGGAATTCGCCAAAGTATTCATCATTAAAACGCCCGGGGCAATTTGAACACCGGTAACCCCAATATTATCATCCTGAACTTCCAGCAAAACCGGGTTAAAATTTAAATAAAGGATATCCGCGCCATCAATCCCCGCGGCTTGAGTGTCCAATAAAATATTGACTGAGAAAATGTCTCCAATTGTCTGAGAACTGGAAGCTGGCGATAAAGACAAAGTAGCCGCTTTTGCCGTTATGCCGGGTAGAAAAAATAAAAAAATAAGACAATAAAAAAGGCGGTTTTTATTTTTAAAACCCAACAAATAATTCATTTAATAACAAGATTAAGATTGCGCACCTGCTTTAAAATATCTCGGCCGGCGTAAGCCACGTTAGAATCCGAAGAAAGGCCCTTTTCAAAAACTAAATTAATACTCGTTTCTCCTGTTTTAATAACCTTAAAAGTTAATGTGGCTATTACTCCTTTTCCCACTACTTCTCTTAAAGGCCTAGCTAAAGCAGAAAAATATATTTTTCCATTTTTAGTATTTAAATTAAAATAAGGGAAAAAATCAAAAGAAGAAAATTCAACATCAAGAAAATTTTTCGGCTCCGTTTTGCCGTTTTGTTTAATCTGCGAATTTTTGCCTTGAAGTTCCACTATTTGAGGATCATAAGTTAAGACTATATCAACTCCGGTCGTCTTTTTTTGTCCATTTTCTAATAAAATGCCGACCTCAACAAGATCGCCAATTTTATAGTTTTCAACTTTTGGAGTGATAAGCGAAAGCGCCACTAAGGGCTGTTTTTTATAAATATATTCATTTAAGCCTTCTATATATAAAGAAGTCGAGAGTAAAGAAATATAAATAAGACTAGTAAAACCAACACCCGTCAAAAATACGACCACAATAAAAAACCATCTTGTTTTGCCTTTTGTTATATTAATGAATTGATTCATAAAAATTATTTTGTTTTAATCCCCCGCCAACCACCAATTTTTGTTTAAAAAACTATAATCAATAGCATTGATTATATTATCTCCGTTAATATCCGCTATTGCGTCCTGGCTAAACCATTTAGGACTCATCAATGACCAATCAAGCGAGTTTATGGTATTGTCATTATTTAAGTCGCCAGCCGGCAATGTTGGCAAAGAAGTGATTGAATTGGATGACAAAACAGTATTATTTTTTTTCTTTTTAAGATATGTCGGCGAGTAAGTAAGGATATCGTAAACGCCGCTTTCTATATTTATGCTCGCAGGCATTACTAAATTTCCTGATTGATCGAGTTGAGTCGTAAATTGAGCGACTTGGGTTGTTGTTCCGGCATTAAAAATTGTTATTGTGAAATTTTTACCAGAAATACTTGTCGCGCTCTCAATAACGGGAATAAATTTAACATTTGAAATATATATATTTGGCACTGGAATATATTTACTGACTTCGCTTGAAAAACAACTTTCATTGCTTGAAGCATCGTAAGCCGTAATAGAGAAATAATATGTTTGACCGTCAGTTAAATTGCTAAAAACATAAGACGTGACATTGCCTGCGTTGATATTGTTTGGATAGCCGCCTAATGGACAAGAATTGGTTCTGGGCAATGTCCCGTAATATATTTTATAACCCGCTAAATCAGTTTCCGTATTTGCGTTCCAAGAAAGCGTTGCAGTGCCGGCAAAAGCAATATGAGTAAAAATAAATGTTAAAAAAAGAGAGGATACAAACGTTTTTATATTTTTCATATTTTGATTATTATAGCATTATAATATATTTTATGCAAAACACTAATGCAATGTTTTCTCAAGTTCGCCGAGACGCCAGCGCGCCGACAAATAATAAATATAGCCGCGTATCCATAAAAAACTTTGCTTATTATACAATAAATTTTATTTTATAAAATGAAGTTTTGCCAATTCAATTTGTTTTTTACCAATGAATTGATCCATTGGTAAACATTTGGTAAATATTCAAACGATACTTATTTCAGCGATAGCGTGAAAAAGTACTCTTTTAAAATAAAAAATCTTGCTTTATTTTTTATTTTTGTTAATTTGAATTTCAATGTTAGCAAAAATTTTTTCCAGCGCCATTGTCGGTTTAGACGCCGAGCTGGTCGAAGTGGAGATTGACATTACTCCCGGGCTTCATGTTTTTCATATTGTCGGCCTGCCGGATAAAGCGATTGAAGAATCTCGGGAAAGAATCGCTTCGGCCATTAAACATATCGGCGCCAAGCCGCCGCATAAAAATAATCAAAGAGTGATTGTCAATTTGGCGCCGGCCGACATTAGAAAAGAAGGCCCGGCTTATGATTTGCCCATCGCTTTAGGTTATCTTTTAGCTTCGGAACAGGCGAAATTTGACCATCAAGGCCGGATGTTTTTGGGCGAGCTGGCTCTGGACGGAAAAATCCGGCCGATTTACGGCGCGCTGTCCGCGGCCGAGCTGGCTAAAAAAATCGGGATTAAACAATTAATATTGCCCAAAGAAAACGCCCGAGAAGCGTCCTTAGTTGAAGGGATTGATGTTTTTGGGGTTGAAAATTTAATTGAATTGATTGATTGGCTAGAGGGACGGTTGAATTTAGCGTCGGTTAAAAATGAATCGTTTTTTGAAACGGGAGATGAAAACGAAGATGAAAATGTTCAGGATATGGCCTATATTAGCGGCCAAGAACAAGCTAAACGGGCTTTGGAAATCGCGGCGGCCGGCGGACATAATCTTTTAATGACCGGGCCGCCCGGATCCGGCAAAACTCTGCTAGCCAAATCCTTGCCTTCGATTTTGCCAAAACTTGTCAGTCAAGAGATGATTGAAACAACTAAAATTTTCAGCGTGGCCGGATTATTGGGAAATCGAAATAGGGTGGTCATTCCGCCTTTTCGTTCGCCTCATCACAGCGCTTCCGGGCCGGCTTTAGTCGGCGGCGGCAGTTATCCCAGGCCAGGCGAAATTACTTTGGCCCATCGAGGCGTTTTGTTTCTGGACGAATTTCCGGAATTTTCCAGAAATGTTTTGGAAAGTTTGCGTCAGCCCTTGGAAGAAGGCAATATAACCGTGGCTAGAGCCCAGGGTTCGATAAATTTCCCAGCCAAGTTTATTTTAGTCGGAGCGATGAATCCCTGTCCTTGCGGCAATTTGAATGACGGCGGGACGGAATGCAAATGCTCGCCTCGGGAAATTTCCCGATATCAAAAAAGAATTTCCGGCCCGCTTTTAGACCGAATTGATCTTCACATAACAGTTCCTCGTTTGCCTTATGATATTTTAGCGAAAAAAGCCGTTGCCGAGCCGTCTTTGGTAATTAGAAAAAGGATTGAAAAAGCCAGAACGATTCAAAAAGAGCGGCTTTTAAATGAAAAAAAGCCCATTCGTTTAAATAGCGAAATGAATTTAGCGATGATTAGAAAATATTGCGTTCTAGACGAAGCCGGCGAAAAAATTATGCGTCAAGGGGTTGAGCGTTATCAGCTTTCCGGCCGGGCTTATCACAGAATTTTGAGACTAGCCAGAACTATTGCCGATTTAGCCGGCCAGAACGCGATTTCAGCCGCTCATTTAGCCGAAGCTTTCCAGTATCGGCCAAAAAAAATTTGATATAGAGACATAGATGAGAATAAAGGACTCGGGTTTTAAATTTTAACTTCTACATATTTTCAAACGATCGTTTGAAAATATGTAGAAATAGTTTGTCATTTTTTATTATATTATTGTAAAATAAATTTATGCGGAAAGAACTGCAAAAAATTTGCGGGGAGCGGGGTTTTTCGGCTGAAGAAATTAAGCAGCTTTTTTCTTTTTTAGCGCGACTTGCTCCGTCGGAACGGCAAACGTTTTTTTTGATTTTGAAAGGATTTCCAGAATATTTGCCGGTTTTTAAAGAGATTCTTGCCGCGAAATTAGACTTCATTAAACAGTCAAGCCACGTGAAGCTCGCGGATATTTTAAATGAAGAAGAAAAAATACTGACAAAAACAATAGCCGATTTGAATCAAAAATAAAGAATTATGAATCCTGAATTAAAACATTATAAATTTGAACGACAAGAGTCGAGCTCAGCTCAACCGGAACAAAAAGAAGCCATGGTTGAAAATTCGATAGAATCTTTAAAGCAAGGAGAGTTCTCGATTCTCGCGAAAGCAGCGCGAGTTTTGGAAAATCTGTCGGGCCAAGTTCTCGAAAAGAGCCGTAAAGCTAAGGCAATAGCGGCTTTTAGTTTGCTCTTGCAAGCCTCAACGCTTTTTGCGGAGATGGCTTGGGCGCAGGAGGATCAAAAATACGCGCCTAAAGAAGTTCCGGCCGAGCCAACGGCGGAATTCGCTCTTAAAAAACAGCCGCGACTTGAACCGGAATTTGATTGGAAAAAAATCGTCAATGAAATCAATGTTTCGTATGAAACGCCATATATTCCTAAAAAAACATTTGAAGCGGAAGAAATACCCGTTGCCGCCGATTTAAATCAAACCGAATTTTACGGAGATTTTTCCGTCCAAGAAAAAGACAAAACATCAAAATTTTACGTTGAAAGCGTTCAAAATTCTCTATCGTCCCAATCTTTTTTTGAAAAACTGAAAGAAAAATCAGGCGAATTAAACGCTGAACAAAAGATATATTTTCTCCAGCGACTCGGCAATGATTTGAGAAGTACGTATAATTACGAAATGTTTCAAGATAATGAGCATGTTGTCGTCTCGGACGAAAAAATGTTTAACGCGATTAAGAACGGCTCTCCTTCTGGCATCTGCGGCAATATTCATACTTTTATGGTCAAGGCCGCCGAGAATTTGGGCATTGAGGCCTGGCTTCAAAGCGGTTTTACATCTCAAACGGGACATGTCTGGATGGGCGCGATAGTCGAACGCGAAGATAAAAAAGAAATTGCCTTTATTGACTATGGCAATTTAATTCCAACCGGGACTTTAAATTACAAGGAAGCATTGGGAGTAATAGAAAGGAGAAATAAAGAAATTGCTTTGTTTAATTCTTTTGTCGGCGACACGAAGGAAGTTTTGTTTCCGGTAAAAAGCTACGCCCAGGAAATAATGGAAAAAGCGGCCGGATTTAAAGAAATAGGCAAAGAGTTATCGAAAAGATTGGAGGCTGGAAAAATAGAAAAGGAAAGGAAATTGGAAATCAAATTAAGCCCGGAAACAAAAGAGATTGAATTCAGCCGCGACCATCTCGGATTTTATTATGTTAATTATCAAAACTCGGGCAATGTTTATAATTCTCTGGAAGATTTAAACGCGGCTAGAGGCAGTTTACGGCTTGGAGATAAAAAATTGGGCGCGGAAACCGATTTAACGATAATGCATTTTGATATCAAGGATATGGGAACGAAACTTTTTCCCCGTGACGCGATCGCGGCTCGCCTGGCGGCCAATTACATTGAGTCAAAGAAATTGACAAAAGGCGAACATGGGAAATTCGTTTTAAATTTCGGCGCGACCTTGGAAAGCGGGATTGCCTATTTCTTGGAACAAGGGATGTCGGCTTCCAAAATCAGCGGTAAAGGCGAGGCGGGACTTGGGACGCGGCTGATTTATCTTAGCCCGGCTGAAACCGGTAAATTCTTTGTTGAAGCTCAAGACGCTTTTCGCGGAACGATTGATGATTTTCAAAATCAGGATTTCGTGGTTCAGGAAATCCTCAGAAAAATCGCCGTCGGAGGAGAATATAAAGTCAGGGAAGGAACGTTGATAAATCTGGAAACTGCTTTGGCGCAACTTGATTACGGACGCAATTATTTAATCAAAGCCGGTTTGACTGAATGGCCGATTAAATCCGAAATTAGCTGGCTGAAGGAACTTTCCGCGCTTGAAACAGTCAAGCCGTCCAAAGAACTGATTGAAGGGTCGCTGGGTTATCAATTTGCTTTGAGTAAAATTAAGCAGAGGCCGATTGGAGAAATCAATATTTTTGGCGGCGTCGGCGAAGAAAAATATAAAGACGCTGAGCCGCAAAAAATTCAGAACATTGGCGTAAAATTAAGAATAATTTTGTGGTGAGTTAAATAAAACAACAGAGAAGTGGGGTATATTTTGACGGAATTCTCATGCGGAGCAGTGAGTAGGCGTGGATAAATTACTTGACAGTGAATATCAGGATGCTAAACTGGCATTAACAGAGTCGAATAGAGTATTCAGTGTATTAATGGCTTATTAAAGCCATTTTTAAATCTATTAATACGCGTTTAGCCCGCTTTTTTGGCTCAAAAAAGCTTAAAAGAGCGATTAAAACAATTAAAATCAGCCCAATAAAACAGCTTCTTAGGAAGCCCTTAATTTTTGTTGGGGTATTATTGGCTTTGTTAAGCCAACTTTTTCCATTCTTAGCTCAAGCTATAGTTTTATCTTCTTTAGGCGGGCCAGATAGCAATGAACAACTGCTTTCCAGTCGGCAGTCATTTTTAAATCCTCAATTATTAGCTTTTAACGATGAAACAACTGATTTTTTAAGTAATGAAAATCTTTTAATCACTAATGGGTCAAGTTTACTGTCTGTTCTTTCTCCCGGCCCTTTGCCAAAAGATGAAATTGTTTATGAAGTTAAGGCGGGAGACACTCTTTCCGGCATAGCTAAAGAGTTTAATATCTCGGTTAACACGATTATTTGGGCTAATAATTTAAAATCAGCGGTTATTAAGCCTGGGGACGAACTGGTTATTTTGCCGGTTTCCGGGGTGCGGCATGTTGTCGCGGCTGGCGACACTGTGGAAAAAATCGCGGCTAAATATAAAGCCAATATTGAAGTTATTATCGCTTTTAACGCTTTAACTGAACCGGAAAATCTTCAGATTGACGATATTTTAATTGTCCCGGATGGCGTTAAAGCGAGCGTTTTAAGTCAAAATATGCCTCCCAGGCCAAAAACGCCAGTTTCAGCTCCTTTAACGGACACTAGGGGGTATTTTATTTTTCCCACTACTCGTTCAAGTTATAATCAGGGCCAATGGCATCGCTATAACGCCGTTGATATTTCCAACTCCGCTTGCTATGAAGAAAATATTCCGATTTACGCCGCGGCTGACGGTATGGTTTTAGCCGCTTTTACCAAAGGCTGGAATGGCGGCTATGGCCGATACATTAAAATAGAGCACCCGAACGGCCTGGTGACTCTTTACGCCCATAATAAAAAAATATTGGTTGACGAAGAAGACGAAGTGACGAAAGGCCAACTTATCGCTTACATGGGTTCTACCGGCCATTCCACCGGCTGTCATGTCCATTTTGAAGTCCGGGGCGGCCGAAATCCTTTTGTGAGATAAAAAAATAGCTAATAGTTATAAAATAAAGAAATGGGGTATATTTTGACGGAATCCTCATGCGAAGCAGTGAGGTGGCAAAATATACCCCATTTCTTTATTTTATTATGTATTTGTATTATTTGGTTATTTTTTTAAAAATGTAGTAATCTTTTAACATAGATTTTAGCGGCTAAAATAATTATAATTATTAAAGAATTAATAAAAAGTTAAACCATGAATCCTTACGCTATCGCGGGATTACTGACTGGAATTACTTGTTTTTCTCTCGGATTTTTTGTTTTTTTCAAAAACCCGAGAAAAAAATTAAATCGAGCTTGGTTTTATTTTTCTATTTCCGTTGCGATATACGGATTTGGCGTTGCCTGGTCTACGAATACGAGTTCGCCAGAAGCAGCTCTATTCGCCTGGCAAATTACCTATATTTTCGGCGTTCTTTGGATCGCGCCTCTTTTTTATCGATTTGTTTTTGTATTTTTAGGGCTGAAGAATACTTTATTCCTTTTTTTAAATTACGGAATTGCCCTGCTTTTCATTCCGCTTATTTTTACTGAATATTTTTTTGACCCTGTCCGCTTCGTTTTCAATTCTTTTTATTATTTAACTGCCAATTTTCCTTTGTATCACTTTTATTTTTTATGGTGGTTGTTTCTTGTTTTTTATGGCCATTATCTTTTAATTCGAGCTTACGTCCAAACGTCTCCTTTTCAACAAAACCAAATTAAATATTTTTTTCTTGCCACGGCTGTCGGTTTTTCCGGAGGAACGCTTGCTTACCTTCCCATATTTGGATTTGATGTCTATCCGTGGGGTACTTTTGCTATTCCATTTTATCCGATAATTATGACTTACGCTATTATTACCCATCAATTGATGGAGGTGAAAGTCGTGATCAAAAAAACATTTTTTTCCGGCGTCGCGATTGGTATTCTCAGTCTCATAATTGGAAGTCTCGGCTTTTTAAACAATTGGCTCGCGGGCATTGGCATTTATTCTTGGATCACTCCAATGGTAATCAGCATGTTCGCTTTCTTGATTGGATGGTTTTTCTATCGCAAAGCCACGGAAACCGAGCGAGCCAAACGTGAATTTTTAGCCTTAATATCTCATAGGTTTAGAACGCCAATCACGGAGATGAAATGGATGCTTGCTGAGTTGATTGATACTTTTAGCGTTGGCCGCGCCTTAACAGATAAAGATATGAATAATATCTTTATTTTAAATAATTCAAATAACGAATTGGCGCAACTAACCGACGTGCTTTTTGAAATTGTTTTGGCGGAAGAAAAAGGATATGAATACGTAATGAGCCCTGTTGATATGAAAAAAATCATCACAGATGTTTTACTTGATGCGGCGCCTTTTATCCAGGAGAAAAAAATTGATTTAAGTTTAAATGTTTTCGATGTTCTTCCTGAAATTCGAGGCGATTTCACGCGACTCAAAACCGTTATCCAGGTATTGCTGAATAACGCTATTTTTTACAGTCATAAAGGCGGCAAGATCATAATTTCAGCTATTTTCAATAATAAAACTAAAAAACTTATAATTTCTATTCAAGACTTTGGCATTGGAATTGCCAAAGACGAAATTCCTAATATTTTCCAAAAATTTTTTCGGTCTCAAAGAGCTGCCTTGATGCATACCAGAGGTTCAGGCATCGGTCTTTTTCTTGCCAAAACTATCATTGACCATCATAGTGGCCGTCTTTCTTTTGAGTCCGAAGGAATAGATAAAGGGACTAAATTTATACTAGAATTGGCGATGCCTTAAAAATAACATGGATTTTATTTTAGAATCATTAAATTCGAGGCAAAAAGAAGCGGTTCTGGCCACTCAAGGGCCGGTTTTGATTATTGCCGGAGCTGGATCTGGCAAAACCAAAACCTTGACCCATCGTCTGGCCTATATTTTAAAAAAGGGAACCAAACCGGAAAATATTTTAGCTTTAACTTTTACCAATAAAGCGGCCGGAGAAATGAAAAATCGGATCCGCGATCTTTTATTGAAAACCGACTCCGGTTTTCAAAATTTTCATTTGCCGTATTTAGGCACTTTTCACGCTTTCGGCGTCAAAATTCTTCGTCGAGAAATATCCAAACTCGGTTTTAATCAAGATTTTGTTATTTATGACGACGATGACTCCAAAGCCCTGATCAAAAAAACGATTGAGGAATTAAACCTCGATCCGAAAACATGGAACCCCGGCGCGGTTTTGGCTAAAATTTCTTCCATTAAAAACGAACTTCGGGGAGAAAAATTTTTTTCCGAACTGGAAAATCAAACCAGTGTTTTTCAAAAAATTTTAGGGCTTATTTTTAAACGTTACGAGGAAAAGCTGAAAGAAAATAACGCTTTGGATTTTGACGATCTTTTGGTTAAAACCGTCAGTCTTTTTCAAAATTTTCCCGCCACGTTAGCGCAATATCAAAAACAATTTCGCTATATTTTAATCGACGAGTATCAAGATACTAATTCTATCCAATACGCTTTAATCCGGCTGCTGAGCCAAAATCATAATAATGTTTGCGTTGTCGGCGACGACGCTCAAGCAATTTATTCTTTTCGAGGCGCGGATTTCCGGAATATTTTAAATTTTGAAATCGACTATCCGGATGCCAAAGTGATTTTTTTGGACGAGAATTACCGGTCGACCCAAAATATTTTAGAGGCCGCTTCCGGCGTTATTGCCAAAAATGTTTTTCAAAAACCCAAAAATCTTTGGACTTCCAATCAATCCGGCCAGCCGATTTTGATTTCCAGCGCGGCCACGGAAAAATCCGAAGCTCGGCTGGTGGTGGAAGAAATAAAATATCTAATGCGGGAAAATAAATTAAAACCGAAAGATTTTGCCGTGCTTTACCGGACTAACGCTCAATCCCGGGCCCAGGAAGAAGCGTTTTTAGCTGAAAAAATTCCTTATCGGATTATCGGCGGAGTGAAATTTTGGTCGCGAAAAGAAATTAAAGACGCTTTGTCTTATTTAAAAATCATTCAAAATGAAGCGGATAGAATTTCTCTTTTGAGAATTATCAATACGCCTCCCAGGGGCATTGGCAAAAAAACTCAAGAGCTGATTTTCCAAAAGGGGCTCATTGAAGCCGCGAATTTAAATTCAAACGTCAAAAGCTTTTTCTCTCTTATGGAAGAATTAAAAAAAGAAAGCGAGGCTTTAAGCCTCAATTCTTTGATCAAATTAATAATGGAGAAAACCGGCTATTTTGATTATTTAAAAAATGAGGCCGAGTTGAGTCATAACGATCGCCGGGAAAATATTCAAGAACTTTTGGGCGCGGCGAAAAATTGGGGCAATGAGCCGGCTCAAAAAACTTTGCCGGAGTTTTTAACGCATGTTTCGCTTTTTAGCTCCGGAGACGAAATGGACGAGAAAAACGCGGTCAGTTTAATGACCATCCACGCGGCTAAAGGACTGGAATTCCCGGCGGTTTTTATTATCGGCTGCGAAGAAGGGTTGCTTCCCTGGCGGGACAGTTTGACGAATCCAGCCGAGCTTGAAGAAGAAAGACGGCTTTGCTATGTCGGAATGACCCGGGCTAAAGAAAGGCTTCATTTGATTTTTACCCGCTCCAGGACTCTTTACGGCCTAAATTCAATCAATTCTCCTTCCAGGTTTTTGGCCGATATTCCCGAACATCTGGTGGAATTTAACGAAGCGGAAGGAGTAGGACAAAATGAAGAAATCATAATCTTTTAGACCTCTTGCAAAATAATCTTTTCTACTCCAATTCTCAAATTTCGGGTGTCAACCCTACGGGTGATCTCCCGTAGGGAGACAAATTATTCAGAGCTCCTCAACGTATTTTAATTAAAATACGCTTCGTCGCTCTTCATAATTTTCGCTCGAAATTTGCGAATTTCGTTACGAAAAATTATTTCGCAAAAGGTCTTATGAGTGATAATTTTTTTTCGGCTGTCAGTATTAAAAAAATTTTAGCCCAACATCATATTTATCCCAAGAAATCTTTAGGCCAGAATTTTTTAATTAACCCCGGAGTTTTAGAAAAAATTATTCAAGCCGCGGATTTAAAAAAGGAAGATGAAGTTTTGGAAATAGGCGCCGGTCTTGGAACTTTGACCGTGGCTTTGGCGAGAAAAGCGAAAAAAGTTGTCGCGATTGAAAAAGATAAACAACTGGCTCAAATCGCCGCTGGCATTTTTGAATCAGAAAATCTTCAAAATATCCGGCTGATCCAGGCCGATATTTTGAAATTGGATATTCAAAGCCTTAATTTGGCGAAAAATTACGCGCTGGTGGCTAATTTGCCTTACAATATCGCTTCACGAGTGATTCAAAAATTTTTAGATTCCGAATTTCAGCCTCAAAAAATGATTATTATGGTTCAAAAAGAAGTGGGGCAAAGAATATTGGCTCGGCCGCCGGATATGAATTTATTAGCCTTGAGCGTTCAAATTTTTGCTAACGCCCAAATCGCGGATTATGTGAAAAAAGGCTCTTTTTGGCCCCAGCCAAAAGTGGATTCGGCGATTTTAAAAATTATTCCTAAAACTAAAAAACCTTTAAAAAAGGAAACAAAAAAAATTTTTAAAATCGCTCGGCCGGCTTTTCAAGGAAAACGAAAAACTATTTTAAACACGCTTTCAAAAAATTTAAGTATGGATAAAGCAAAGACTGAAATTTGGATAAAAAAAGCCGGTCTTAATCCAAAATTAAGACCGGAGAATTTAAGCTTAAAAGATTGGATAAAATTAGTAGTCTTACGAGGCTTAGCATCGTAAGATTTAAAAACCTCGGCCTTGATAAAGAAAAAGTCGAGATTTGGCTGAAAAAATCCGGCCTTGATCCAAAATTAAGGCCGGAGAATTTAAGCTTGTCAGATTGGATAAAATTAGCAAAAGTTAGTTTTTAATTAGATAGTTTTTAATTAGATTTTTTTGAAATTTACACCTTTACGGACGATCGTCCGTAAAGGTGTAAATTTAATTTTCAATACAATAAATAAAAATAAAAATGACAATTTTAAAGTCCCGACTTGAATTAATCGGGACTTTATTCAGTTGTTTTTACTCATCTTGGAACACATTATAGATTTTGATGTTTTTGCAATTTCCAGCATCCGCTTCTTGCCACTCCGGATCAATCCAGATTTCGTTTAGACTTTCCTCGAATTTACCGTTTCCATTTTTATCCCAATAATAGAAAATAGGAAATTCAAAGTATTCAACATCTCCATTTTCATCAGGTAAAATGCCTGTTTCGGGTTTGAGGACATGGGCGGTCATATAATGGCCGTTGTCATCATAATAGAGTTTGTAGTAGAACCACATATCATGGCCTTCATTAATTAGATGCACGGCGTCGGGAGCGGGCGGAAGTTCGTGGTTTGATTTATCGCAAGCCCAGGCAATTGCCATATTTGCAGTAAAGAGAATAATCAAAACTGTTATGATTATTCTTTTAAACATTTGCCTCCTCCTTTCTAGTTGTTTCTTTGTTTTTAAAGGTCTAATTATACAAAAAAGCTCAAACAATAACTCCGTCGCCCTTTAGGGATAGACTGGAGCTCTTGTTTGAGCTTTGCCCTTTCCTTTTTAGGTTCCCGCTTTTCGCAGGCCTAAATCTTATTAACTTTTTTATATATTTTTATTATATTACTATAAAAAATTTTGTCAAGTTTTTTTGTAAATTTACCTATATTTCAGCGATAGCGTAAAAGTGGGTAAAATTTATTTATTGTTTTTATTAAATTAACGAAGTTATTGCGAGTCGGCAGTTTTTATGAGTATTTTTTATTTTTGGTGCCTCGTGGAGGAATCGAACCTCCAACCTTCTCCTTAAGAGGGAGCTGCTCTGCCGATTGAGCTAACGAGGCGATTGAATAATTTTTTTCGTAGGATTGGAAGCTGCCAATTGTCCGCCCGAGGCGGATTAGCCTTGGGCTGAAGCTAACGAGGCCGAATTTGACATCCCAATTACAAAAAATTTATAATGATATTAACGCAATGAATTTATAAATTCAATAGCTAATAAAAAAATTTCTTCGTATTTTTTAACGCAGGCGCTCGCATAGACATTCCCGGAGGCAATACGCAGGAAGCTATATTAACGCGTGAAATCTATTAGTTGAAACCATAATAACGCAAAAAAATCTAAGCAATAGAGAAGATTTTTTCTTTCCAATGTCTTCCGAATCAAAAAAAACCATTTTAACAGGCGGCCTTGTAGCTATTATTATCCTCGGCGGTTTTCTCGTTTATTTGCTTGTTTTTAAAGAAAAAATAACAACGCCAGTATCAACTCCATCAGCCAAAGAAGTGGCGCCAACCAAAGATAGATTTATTCCGCCGCAATTAAATAGCGTTGAATTTATAAATGGCGCGTTTTTCCCTTTGGAAATAAAAATTAAAGCGGGCTCGCAAGTAAATTTTTTCAATAAATCCGAAAAAGAAATTAATCTTTTCGTGGAAGGATTGGTCGGCTGCAATGCTAAATTAAAACCGGGCGATTCGATCGGCTGTTCTTTTCGCGAAATTAAAACTTATAATTTTCAAGATAAAATTTCCAAGGCCAAAGGCAAAATAATAGCGGAATAAATAAATGAATAAAAAATATAAAATAATAATTTTTCAAATCGTTTTATCGGTTGCGTTTATTTTAATTTTTCAAACGAAAATAGCAATGGCGGCGGCTACTATTTCCCTTTCTCCCACGGTATTTTCCGCCTCGGCCACTCAAGGGACCAATTCGCCAAATCAAGCTTTAACTGTCACTAATTCAGCCACTGACGGCTCTGTTCTTAATTGGACCGCTTCTGATGACGCGACTTGGCTTGACCTTTTTCCGCTTTCCGGCTCTCTTCCTTCCAGTTCTTCCGAAAGCATAACACTGGCTTATTCTACGACAACTCTCGCCCCAGGTTCTTACACCGCGACTATCACGATATCCGATCCGGCGGCAACTAATAATCCTCAAATAGTCACTGTTGATCTTATTATAGTTGCTAATGCCAATGTCACCGGTTATGGCTGGATCGGAGCGGATAATTGCGATGGAATTTTGAGTTGCGCCAGTCAAACTAACCCGCTCGGTTGGATCAGTTTTAACTGCTCTAATACTGGAAATTGCGGAGTCGTGAATTATGGAGTTAATGTTGATTACGCCGCGGCTGCCAATAATACTATCACGGGTAAAGCTTGGATTGGCGACGATACTCTCGGATTTGCCTGGCTGGATTTTGATTCAATTTTAACGCCCGGTATGGCCGCCGATAATTTTCCAGCCAAATATGATTCCGCTTCTGGCAATATTGTCGGCTGGGCGCCAATTGTGGCTGATACAAGCGTTATTTCTTGGGTCCATTTTAATTCCAACTGCGCCAATTACTGCGTTCATATCAATTCCGACGGCACAATCGGCGCGGCCGGGAGCTCGAATCATTACGCTTGGGCCGGCAGTTCTTCGGATACTGATTTTACCGGATTGGGCTGGATTGACCTTAATACGTCTACTGCCAGCGGAGAAGTAGTTTTGCCTCCCACTAATCAAAACCAGCCGCCTAATCCGCCCGGCTCCGGCGGTGAAACCGGAGTCACCACTCCTTCTGTCGGCCCAACCGCTGACGATAATCCGGGAGATGTTTGTCTTAATATGATCAGGCCGACTTTTTCTTGGACTTATTCCGATTCTGACGGGGACGCGATGTCCTCTTATCAAATTCAATTAAATACTGTTAACAATTTCACGACTCCGGCGATAGATACCGGTCAGACAACTTTAACGGCAGCCAGCAACGAAATTGTTTTAGTTAATCTTACTTCTTCTCTTCAATATAACTCCACTTATTATTGGCAAGTTCGGGTTTGGGACAGCAATAACAATATTTCCGGCTGGGCCGCGGGAGAAACTTTTACCACTCCCAAACACGCCACTGACTTTACTTTCACGCCCGGTAGTCCTTCATCCAACGAAACCGTCACCTTCCAAGACGCGACAACTTTTCCCAATGGCGGAGCCACGGCTATCACGGCTTGGACCTGGATAATCCCCGACTTTGCTTTTGACGCCGGTTTTAACGCTAATTCTCAAAACCCCAGAGGAAAATTTATCAGCAAGGGAAGTAAAATTGTTTCATTAAACGCGGTTGATAACGGAACGCCAACTACCAGTTGTTCTCGCGTTCAAACTATCAATATCAAATCTCCTTTGCCGATAATTAAAGAAGTGGCGCCGTAAAAATTTGACGCCGACAAAATTTGACGAAACTATTTTTACATATTTTTAAACGATCGTTTGAAAATATGTAAAATACAAATAGTGCATAATGCAAAATAGTTGACAATTTAAAAATTGCGATATATCCTAATTAAAGAGTCGTGAAATACGGCTCTTTAATTTTTAATATTATGATCCCGATAGAAGCCGCGATCGCTTCTTTTAGGGATAGACGCGGATATTACCCAAATTCGAAATTATAAAATAATACAAGCAGATTGCATCTTTTGATCGCGGTCTGCTTCTGACGAGATGATTGACCAAAAACAATTTTTATCAGCCATTGCTCAAATCGCCGAAGAAAAAGGCATTAAATCCGAACAAGTTATTGCCACCATTGAGCTGGCTATTGCCGCGGCTTACAAAAAAGAATACGGCGAAAAACAGCAAATCATTCGGGCCAAGCTCGATCCGGAGACCGGGAAAGTCAAATTTTCTCAAATTAAAATCGTTCTTGACGAAAGCATGATTAAAAAAGAAGAGGAAATCGAACAAGAAATTTCTGAAAATAGAGCCGTTCAAAGCGAAAAAGAAGAAATTAAAGAAGCGGCGGCTGAAGCTGGATCTGAAAAAAATGAGGAAATAACTGAAAAAAGAGTTCGCTTTAACCTGGAACGGCATATGATGATTGATGAAGCTAAAAAAATCAAACAAGATGCGAAGCCGGGAGATGAACTGGAGTTTCCTCTTGAATCGAGAGACGACTATGGGCGGATCGCGGCTCAAACCGCCAAACAAGTCATCATCCAGCGCATTCGCGAAGTGGAACGCGATACAATCTATAATGAATTTAAAGATAAAGAAGGACAAGCGGCCAGCGGCATAGTGCAACGAATCGAAGGCCGGCGAGTTTTCGTTTTAATCGGCAAAACCCAGGCTATTCTTTTTCCGGAAGAACAAATTTTCGGGGAAAGATATCATATCGGTTCGCGCAACAAATTTTTTATTTTAAGAGTGGAAAAAAGCCTTAAAGGGCCGGGGGTTATTCTTTCCCGAACTCATCCGATGTTAGTTTCCAGGCTTTTTGAGCTGGAAGTGCCAGAAATATCCGTTGGCTCGGTCGTGATCAAATCCATTGCTCGGGAAGCCGGTTCCCGGACAAAAATCGCCGTTGCTTCAACCCAAGAACGCGTTGATCCGGTCGGCTCCTTGGTAGGGCAGAAAGGCACCCGAGTCGGCACGGTCATATCCGAACTGGGCGGCGAAAAAATTGATATTATCGAATGGAACGAAGACCAAGCCAAATTTATTGCTAACGCTCTTTCACCGGCCAAAATTTTCGACGTCAAAATAGACGAGAAAACTCATTATGCCAAAGCCGAAGTTTTGGAAGATCAGTTTTCTCTGGCAATCGGCAAAGGCGGGCAAAATGTCCGGCTGGCCGCGCGTCTTGTCGGCTGGAAAATCGATGTTGTCGGAATTAAATCAACCGGAGAAGCCATTGAGGGATTGAAAGAAGAAGCCGAGGCGGGTGAAAAAGAAATATCGGAAGAAAAAAATTAAAAGATCGAAAATAAACAATAAAAGAGCGGGAGCTAATTTTTTCTAGTCGGGTTGTCAGTGGGTTCGATTAAGTCGGAACGACAATAAGATAGGGCGAGAGAAAAAATTAGCTTTGGCTTAAAAATCAATTATGATTATATTCGCTTTTATCGTATCATTAGTCTCTCTGGCCTTTGCCTTTTTTTCGGCTTGGAAATTAAAAAAACAAAAGATTGAATCAAAAAAAGTCGAGGAAATATCCCTGGCCATTCGGGAAGGCGCTTTGGCTTTTTTGAAAAAAGAATATCGAATACTGGCAATTTTTGGATTAATTGTTTTTCTCTTTTTGGGTTTTATCATTGATTTTAAAATAGCTCTTGCTTTCGCGCTGGGTTCCTTATTATCAGTAGCCAGCGGGAATATCGGAATGAGAGCGGCGACTTTGGCCAACGCCAGAACCGCCGAAGCGCTCAAAAAAAATATTAAAAAGGGGCTTTGGATCGCTTTTTCTTCCGGTTCGATTATGGCTTTTTCAGTTGTCAGTTTAAGCGTTTTAGGAATTATCGCGCTTTTTTGGCTGTTTAAAGACCCGAATATCATTTTCGGCTTCGGTTTTGGCGCTTCGGCGGTGGCTCTTTTTGCCCGAGTCGGCGGCGGTATTTACACCAAAGCGGCTGACATCGGAGCCGATATTGTCGGCAAAGTGGAGGTTGGCATTCCCGAAGACGATCCGAGAAATCCGGCGGTGATCGCCGACAATGTCGGCGACAATGTCGGCGATGTGGCCGGCATGGGAGCTGATTTATTTGAATCCTACGCCGATTCTCTTATCGCGGCTATAGTTTTAGGTTCTACTTTTTATTTGGGTCCAAAAATCGGCTTGAGTCTGCCGCTGGGACTGGCCGCTTTGGGTATTATCGCCAGCCTTTTGGGCAATCTTTTTGTTAAAATCGGCAAAAAATCTCCGGACAGACAGTTAAATCGGGGAGTATTTTGGGCTACCGCATTAACGACAATTTTTTCTTATTTTTTAATTAAGCGAATCACCGAATCTTTGGATTTATTTTGGGCTTTTTCCGCCGGACTTTTTGCCGGAGTTATGATCGGATTTATTACTCAATATTACACTTCGGCTTCATATCAACCCACTCGAAATTTAAGCGCTTCTTCCAAAACCGGCCCGGCCACCAATATTATCGCCGGCTTGGCTCTGGGGATGAAAAGCGTTCTCTGGCCGGTTATTTTTGTCTGCGGCGCGATCTACAGCTCTTATTATTTTGGCGGCCTTTACGGCGTGTCCATCGCCTCTTTAGGCATGCTTTCAACTCTTGGCATTACTTTAGCCACGGATAGTTACGGCCCGGTGGCGGACAACGCCGCCGGCATCGCTGAAATGGCCGGAATGGGCAGCGAAGTCAGAGAACGAGCGGAATCTCTAGACGCGGTCGGCAATACTACGGCGGCCGTGGGCAAAGGTTTTGCCATCGGATCGGCTGCTTTAACCGCTTTAGTTTTAATAGCGAGTTTTGCCCAAGCGGCTGAAATTAAAATATTTAATCTTTTGGATCCGAAAGTGATCATCGGATTATTTATCGGCGGGGCAATGCCTTTTCTTTTCTCGTCTTTCGCTATGTCAGCGGTCGGAAAAGCCGCGATGAAAATGGTTGAAGAAGTAAGAAGACAATTTAGGGAAATTTCCGGCCTTCTTGAAGGGAAAACAAAACCGGACTATGGCAAAACGGTTTCAATTTCCACCAACGCGGCTTTAAAAGAAATGGTCGTCCCGAGTTCGCTGGCCATTATTGCGCCGATTATTATCGGATTCTGGCTTGGCAAAGCAACTTTGGGAGGTTTTTTAATCGGATCTTTGGTTTCGGGATTTTTGTTAGCCATTATGATGGCGAATGCCGGCGGGGCCTGGGATAACGCCAAAAAATATATTGAGTCGGGTCAACTGGGCGGCAAAGGTTCCGATCCTCACAAAGCCGCGGTTATTGGCGATACGGTCGGCGACCCTTTTAAAGACACGGCTGGCCCGTCTCTTAATATTTTAATTAAATTAATGTCCATTATCGCCGTGATTATCGCGCCTCTGCTTTAAAGGGCTTGGTCAAAATTTTCAAGCGCTAAACGCGATGAAAATTTTGCAACCAAACCTTTACCCAGCACATAAATTTATGCACTATGTATACATCTTAAAAAATAAAACCAAAGGTGAAATCTATATTGGATACACCAATGATTTACAGCGCAGATTAAAAGAGCATAAAACTAAGAATCCTGAATTAATATATTATGAGGCGTATAAAGCCAAAAAAGACGCTTGTGCGCGTGAGATGATATTGAAATAGCATGGTCAAACAAAAAGAAGACTGAAAGAGAGAATTCAGTATAGCCTTATATAAAATTATGTGCTGGGTGCTCAATGTGATAGTAAAGTTTATTTCGCATTGAGGCTCGTAAATTTTAATCACATTGACATGAAAATAGACATTAAAAATCTTCCACAATCGGAAATTGAAATTAATTTTGAGCTCAATTCCGAAGAGATGGCGTCTTTTCGGCAAAAAGCGCTTGCAGAACTCGCTAAACTTTTAAAAATTGACGGTTTTCGTCCCGGTCAAGTTCCGGCGGAAATCGCCAAAACAAAAATTCAGCCGATTGAAATCGAGGAAAAAGCGGCCGAACTGGCTATTCATAAATATTATCCGGAAGCGATTTTGGAAAAAAATATTCCGGCTATTGGCCGCCCGCAGATCGAAATTTTAAAAATCGCGCCGGATAATCCTTTAGTTTTTCGTGCTAAAACCGCGATCTTGCCAAAAATTTCTTTGCCGGATTGGAATTCCATCGCGAAATCCATTAAAAAACAGCCGGAAAATATAACGGTCAAATCCGAAGAGATAGAAAAAACTTTACATTGGCTTCAAAAATCCCGAGCTCAACACCAAAAAGTTGACCGGCCGGCCATCAAAGGCGATCTGGTGGAAATTGATTTTGAAGGACGAATAGATAAAATTCTGATTGAAAACGGCGTTTCAAAAAATCATCCCGTTGTTCTCGGGGACGGAAAATTTTTGCCGGAATTTGAAAAAAATCTCATTGGTTTAAAAACCGGAGAAGAAAAAGAATTTTCCATTACTTTTCCGAAAGATTATCATCAAAAAAAATTAGCCGGAAAAATAGTGGATTTTAAAGTGAAAATCAACGCTGTTGAAGAAATAATTTTGCCCGAACTAAATGATGAATTTGTTAAAAACTTGGGTAAATTTTCAGATATCGCTAGTCTTAAAAAAAGCGTTGAGGAAGGAATTAAGCAAGAAAAAGAACAAAAAGAAAAAGACCGGATCCGACTTGAAATAATCAACGCTGTCGCCGATAAAACCGATTTTGAAATTCCCGAAACTTTAATTGAAAACGAAATCGAAAAAATGATGGCGGAATTTCAAACCAGCCTTTCCAATATGGGACTGAATTTAGAAGATTATCTGGCTGGTCTTGGCAAAACTAAAGAAGAAATTAAAAAAGATTGGAAAAAAGAAGCGGAAAAAAGGGTCAAAATCGCTTTAATTTTAAGAGAAATCGGACAAGTAAAAAATATTCAGCCGGAAGAAAAAGAAATCGAAGAAAGAATGCACGAATACTTAAAAAATTTTTCTTCGCCCCAACAAGCTCAGAAGAAAATTGACCCTCAAGATTTGCGGGAGTATACTATGGGCGTATTAAGAAACGAAAAAGTTTTTCAATTGCTGGAAAAATTAGTTGATTAAATTAAGCTACGGAAATGGATTTTTAAAATCACCTTCACCCCAAAATTTGCTTCGCCCTGCGGGCAATTCAAATTTTGGCCGACCCCGTCTGCGATTTTTAAAATCCATTTCCTTCGCTTAATTAATTATGACCTATTAATTATGACTTACTTAATCCCAACCGTTATCGAAAAATCGCAATTCGGAGAACGAGCCTATGACATTTATTCCCGCCTTCTTCAAGATCGAATCGTCTTTTTAGGCGGTCCGATTACCGATGCCGTGGCCAGCATCGTTATTGCTCAGCTTTTATTTTTAGAGCACGAGGATCCAAAAAAAGATATCCATCTCTACATCAATTCCCCTGGCGGCTCGGTGACGGCCGGACTGGCCATTTATGACACAATGCAGCTAGTTAAACCGGAAATTTCCACTTTTTGCGTCGGTTATGCCGCTTCCATGGGGGCGGTGTTGCTGGCCGCCGGCCAAAAAGGCAAAAGATTCGCTTTGCCCAATTCGGAAATTTTACTCCATCAAGTAATGGGCGGAGTCGAAGGTCAAGCCGTGGAAATAGAAATTTCTGCCAAACACATTCTGAAAATCCGCGACAAACTTAATCAAATTTTAGCCAAACACACCGGTCAAAGTTTGGCTAAAATTCAAAAAGACACGGACCGGGATTTTTTTATGTCCGCCGAGGAAGCCAAGACCTACGGCGTGGTTGATGAAATTATAAAAGGAAAAAGGGTATAATTTTTTTCATTTCAATCTTATTTTAAGATATTACAAGTATAAAAAAACGCAACCGGTTAAACCTGTTGCGAATATAAAGCATTCAAGATTTATAATTCGTCATTTTCTTGACGCTTTACGATGTCATATTCAACTCCGCCCACGTCGACGGTCATACGCCGGGCGTTAGCGGGTATAATGACCTCAAATCTTACGAGATCGCGTAACGATGATTTCTCGAGAGGTGGATTTTCTTTTTCTGGAGGCATTTCTTTTTTCGCCTCCATTTCATTTGTTTTATTTTTTGTTATCGCAGCAGCATCCGCCGGATCGAATGAGTATTTTTTGCATCGGCCTCCATTTTGTGGCAGTTTAAATATTTTTCCGATTCTTACCTGACTCGAAATCCAGCTTTGAATATTATTAGCTAAATTTGGATGGGTATCGGCTAAATCCGAATTATACTCTTTAACTTCTATTATAATATCATCAATAACAAATGGCTGCGGTACAGCTTTAGCTAGTTTTTCATACGTCCGATATAATCCATTTCTCCCCCTTCTTAGCATAATTCATTTCCTCCTTTTTTGGTTATTATCTTTCATGATTTTCATAACGAGAATTATGAATACATTTTACCATTTCTCGAATTTGTCTTGATTCGTATTCAGGAACGTAATATTTGTCTATTAGATAAAGCGCGTACTTGAGATTATCCTCGAGTCTTTGAATATAAGTTTCGTGATCCATAACATCCTGGCCGCATCGATACACTAACTTCATTTTACCCCCCCCTTTATTTTTTAATTTATAATTTAAATCAAAGAGCTAAAACCATTTAAAATATATTAGCTATTATTTTAAATTTTGTCAAATTTTTTAGTTTTTCGAAAAAGAAAAGAGACGAGAATTTTCTCGTCTCTGCAGAACTAACCGCTTACTAATCGTTTATAGATTTCGTAGGCGGTCATTGCGCCGTTAATAGCAATTGGTCTTTCAAGAATTTTCATTAAATTTCCCTCCTTTTAAAATAAGGCCTAAGACGATTAACTGTTTCCTGCCAAAGTTTTTTGTCCAATTCAGGATCCATATTGCGCCAGTTCCCGCGTTCTGGATAACCAAGTATTTCAGCTATAATAATACGCAGATATTGAGATGGCGCTGGCGGATTCCAACACACCATCGATTTACCGTTAGGGGTCGTCCAGAAAAGATATGGCTCCGGGCGCTTGCTGTAAAGTTCTTGCAAGCGCGCCGCATACTGAAGCTCTTCAAACTCGGATTCGGGAAAGTCCGCGCGTATCTTTTGTGTTAAGTCAATCGCTGTCGGCAAAAGATGGAGATGAGCGTGTTTGATTGTTTGTCCGATAATTCCATGTTCAAACGCTGTAACGGGACAAGGAGTTGCCGAATTGCTGTGCCGGTATTCCAGCGAAAGTGCGCGGCACGTTTCTTTCGCGATTTTAAGCATCGCTTCCGTCTGGCTGCCAGGTCGGTGAGATGTAAGCGCTCCCATGCACGAGATGTGCACTTTCGGAATTACAAGAGTATATCCACCAATTATTTGGCCAAGCGTAGCGGCCACATACCATCTGCTATTTTCAGCGATAAGGCGATTACCAATCTTGGTTCTGTCGCAAAAAACACAGTTATTGTCCATGTTCCTCCTTCAATTTCAAGGTTCTATTGTTCTGATTTAGAGATTAAATTTTTTTGTCTTAAATGGTCGGGGTGCTGGGAATTGAACTCAGTCTTCATGTTCGCCCCGTTAGAAATTTTTCGGGCTGCTGGGAGTCGAACCCAGTCTACACGCACCCGAAGCGTGCGTACTGCCGTCATACTCCAGCCCGATGTTTATTTCTAATGGGGCAAGCCCGAAGCGCGCGTACTGCTCACCTCGCTCGCGCTTCAGCGAAGCGTGCGTACTGCCGATATACTACACCCCGTAAAAAATTACGTCACCCAATATCTCTGTTTGCTCGTCTCTTCTATTTTAAATTGAACTTCCTCTCGTTCTTTTTCCGCCTCTTTCGCCATTTTCTTTAATTCGGCGTCAGACTTTCCGCCTAATTCTTCAATGCGATGCGTCAAATAATCCTGCCTGTTTAAAGCCGGATCGTCAAGGGCCTCGCCCAATAAGATATTAAGAATAAAACCGATTATTGGCCCGGGCCCGATGTTTAATGTTTTCATCACATCTTCGCCTTTAACCAAAAGCATTTTGACGGATAACGGATCTCGAGAAACTTTTTCAATGACATAGCGCAAATGGCGCAGCTTAAAAGGTTCGGCTTTGGGCACGCCGGAGCCGATTCGATCCGCTTTACGCACGTTTATCAAATCCTCCACGTTTTCTGGTCCGACTTTTCCTAAAAGTCGTCTGACTGAAGCTTCGGTCACTTCGTCCACATTATAATAAAAAAGGTGATAGCGAATCAAAAGCGATATTTTTTCAATTTGCTTTTTGGAAAATTTAAGCCGCTCCAAAATCCGAGTCGCCATTTTAGCGCCGATCATCTCATGGCCGTAAAAAGTGGAATCCGGACCTTCGCCTCTTTTGGATTGCGGTTTTCCAACATCGTGCAGCAAAGAAGCGAATCGCGTCTCAAGCCCGTAATTTTGTTTCGCCGCGTAATCCAAAGCTCTTAAATTATGCTCCCAAACGGTATAAACATGGTGCTTATTTTGGCCGACATTAATTCCTTCTTCCAATTCAGGCAAAACAAATTTCAGCAAACGCAGATCGGATAAAAGTTCTAATCCCTCTTTCGCTCTCGCCGATTCAATAATTTTAATCAGTTCATCGCGGATTCTTTCTTTGGCGATAATCTGAAGCAAATTGGAATTTTTTTTAATCGCTTCCCGCGTTTTTTCTTCTATTTTAAAATTAAGAACGGCGGCGAAACGAACCGCCCGCATCATTCGGAGCGCGTCTTCGTTAAATCTTTCTTTCGGGTCGCCAACCGCCTTGATAATTTTATTTTTTAAATCTGCTTGGCCGGAAAAAGGATCAATTAATTTTAAGTTCGAGGAGGCGGCAATGGCGTTAATCGTAAAATCCCGCCGAGCCAAATCTTCTTCAATCGTTTTAGCGAATTTAATTTCGTCCGGATGACGTTTATCGCTGTATTTTCCTTCAACTCGAAAAGTCGTCACTTCGATCAGCCGCAAATTTAAATTTTCCGAATCGGTTTTTACGCCAACCGTGCCAAATTGATTTTCGTAAACGTTATCAGGAAATAATTTTTGTACTTGATCGGGTTTGGCTGAAGTAGCAATATCCCAGTCTTTTGGCTCTATGCCGTTCAAAATATCCCGAACGCAGCCGCCGACAAGATAGGCCTCAAATTCGGCTTTTTCTAATATTTTAATTATATTTTCCACTCCTTGAGGGATTTTCATTGCCATATTATTATGTGTCCGCCTTCATCCTCGTAGCTTTGCTACGAGGATGAAGGCGGCGAGCGAAGCGAGTTTGAATCGAGCGAGGCGAGTCGGTCGAGCCGAGCGAGAACTTTTCATAACAAAGCATTATCACCATGCCGCGCCGCTTGCGGCGCGGATGCTTTATTTTATCAAGACTGAAAGCTTTTTTGCAATTTAATTTAAATACTTTTACCAATGAATCGATTCATTAGCGATGTTACGAGATGGAAACGGACATGAAAATGGATTTATTTTTTTTGTTTGTAAAATAACATAATAAGTATTTAAAAGCGATAGCAAGTAAGTGCTAAATTTTTAGTTTATCGATGTTTATCAAAAATTCTTGTGAAAATTACTGGCAAAATTTAAAAATTTAAGATAAAATGATTGAAAAATATCACGCAATAAACTTTTGCCCCTGTGGTGAAACGGATATCACGACAGGCTTCGGACCTGTTGTTAGAGGTTCAAATCCTCTCGGGGGCACTTATTTCTTGACGGCTGGGGAATCGGCTCGCCTCAAAAAGGCAATCCATTTAATGAAGCCAATCTGCCGACTATTGCCGAAATAGAAAAAAACTGGCTGCTGACCACCCTTCAAGCTTCCGGATTGGCGGTTGGTTTGCCTTGGTCCGAACCCGGCAATTCCGAAGTCGGTCACTCGTCAATGGGTTCGGGCCGAATCATTTACCAATACATGCCGCGGATTATTTTTTCCATCCGCGACGGCTCGTTTTTTAAAAATGAAGCGTTGCTGGGAGCTATTAACCATGTTAAAGAAAAAAAATCCGATCTTCATTTGATGGGGCTTTTTTCCTCCGGTTCAGTCCATAGTTATATTGACCATCTTTACGCTTTGCTGGAGATGGCGGCTCAAAACAATATTTCCCATCGCGTCAAAATTCATATTTTTACCGATGGCAAAGATTCCTCGCCTAAATTAGGCCTAACTCTGGTCAAAAATTTCACTGAACGGATCAATATTTTAAAACAAGGGAAAATCGCCACTATTATGGGTAGATTTTGGGCTATGGATCGGGATCAAAATTGGGATCGGACAAAAGCCGCTTATTTTGCTTTAACCGGCCAGGAAGGAACTTTTATTGAAAACCCTTTGGAATATATTCAGCATTCCTATGATAACGGCATCTACGACGAATCAATTAAACCGGCCATTGTTTTGGAAAACTCCGAGCCGGTCGGTAAAATTAAAAACAACGACGCGGTGATTTTTTTCAATTTTCGCGAAGACAGTGTTCGCCAGTTCACCAAAGCTTTTGTTTTGCCGGAATTTAAAGGGTTTGATCGCGAATTGATTAAAGATTTATATTTCGCGACTATGACAAAATACGAAGAGAGTTTGCCGGTCAAAATTGCTTTTGAGCCGATTGAGATAAAAAATCCGGTTGGAAAAGTTATCTCCGGCGCCGGACTCAAGCAAATCAGAATCGCCGAGACGGAAAAATACGCTCATGTCACTTATTTTTTCAACGCTTTTGAAGAAAAATCTTTTCCCGGCGAAGATCGCGTTTTAATTCCTTCCCAGCCGATTGAACATTTTGAAGACAAACCGGAAATGCGCGCCCTGGAAATCGGCGACAAAATACTGGAAGCGATTGATAAAAAATACGACTTTATTTTAGCCAATTTTGCCAACGCCGATATGATTGGCCACACGGGCAATTATCAAGCCACCGTTAAAGCACTGGAAGCGGTAGATATGGTCTTGGGAAAAATATTAAAAAAAATTTTATCAATGGAAAAATCGGCTCTTCTTATCAGCGCGGATCATGGCAACGCCGAGATGAAAATTAACGAAAAAACCGGCGAAATCAGCACCGAACACACTATGAATCCCATTCCTTTTTATTTAATTGTCCCGCCGTATAAAGCCGTAAAAACCGTAACGGAAATAGAGTTGGAAAAAAGCCAGACGCTTGGTTTTCTTTCAGATATCGGCCCGACTATTTTGGATCTTTTAGGGCTTGGGGTACCGAAAGAAATGACCGGCAAAAGTTTGATTAAATTGTTTGGAATTAAAATTTAAAAGGTTTAAAAAAGAGCAGACATTTTTGTCCACTCTTTTTTTATTTAAATTAAGATTCCATTTCCCGCGCTGCCATACGCAATAGACCGGTTAAAGCGATTGCAACAACAACCGCAATGATATAATAAAACCAGGGCAGTAGATATATAGCATTCAGATCATACAGTTCTCCGCCTCTAGTCAAAATTCCGATTTGATAAACAGAAATGAATATTCCCGTCATCAAACCGGCCAAAAAAATACATAAATTACTCATTCCTCTTAAAATTCTGACTGATAACATTTTATCTCCTTTTTTTATTGTTAAAGAAATTTGCCTAACTAAAATAAGTATAGCATTATTTATAAAAATGTCAAGCTCAAAAGATTGACAGAGTAAAATTTCTATGCTATTCTTGATTTTAAGATAATGATTGATATTTTAACAATTTTAAATTTCCAATTGGAGGAAAAAATGTTCGATAAGTATCAGGTTTGCCCGGAAGCAAAAAAATTAGATAGGTTGGGACCATTTATTTCCAACCCCATAAAAATTCAAATGTTATCCCTTTCTTCTAAAGAAAAGGAGGAACTGCTCCGAGAAATTGAGGAGCAGAAAAACCATATTAACAGTTGTAATACCTGCCGAGGAATAATGGCCCGGCAAGATAAAGAAATGCAAGAGATGTGGGAGGAACCTTGTCCGATGCGACAGAAAGTGAAAAAAAACTTGGATTTTATAAAAAATCCAAGACGGCTTGACCTGATTGATTTTTCCGAGGAGGAAAAAAATCAAGCCGAAAAAGAAATAAACGAAGTAAAAGAGCATCTCCTTATTTGCGCGAAATGTCAAAAAATCTAAAGAGCAAGGGCTATCATATGATAGCCCTTGATTTATTTCTACTTTTGCTCCCGCCAAATTTCTGTTCCTTCTCGTCCCGCTTTTTTCTTTTCTTCTTTTTCTTCTTCTGTCATCATCAGACCCGTTTCCGTATCAATTTCAATTTCTTTTCTTTTTTTTAATTCTTCGTGATTTTGCGGTTGTCCAAATTTTTCTCGCATATATTGATTAAAATTTAATATTATAAACTTGCAGACCTTTTATTTTATTTGACAAATATATTAATATATGACATCATTAAATTAATAAGCAGTTCTTTAATTTTAACATAAAAACGGAAAGGAGGTGAAATAACGAGTGAGAGAACGCAAATTTAAAAGAGATCTTCTAAAAAAACGGGTTATTTATTTAGAAAGTATGGATAATTTAATAGCGGATGAAATAGGTAAAATAATTACTCGTTTAAACGCAAAAAATTATGATGAAATAAAAGTAATAATAGACAGTGATGGCGGTGGCATAGACGCGGGATTTGATATGCATGATATTATCCGCCTCTCCGAAGCGCCAATCACAGGTATTGTTTATAGAAGAGCTAATTCAATGGCAATAATCGTGCTTCAAGCTTGTCGAGTAAGAAAAGCGATGGCCAACGCAAGTTTCTATTTCCACAACATTAAGTTAGATATAGATAAAGAATGGAATGAGATTGAAAAATATCTTAAAGAAAATTATGACAGATTAGAAAAATATCAAAATAGATATTATGAAATAATTGCCAATAGAAGTGGAAGATCAACAAACGAAATACGTGAATTATGTTTACTTAAAAAATGTCTCAATGCCGAAGAAGCCTTAAAACTAGGAATAATCGATGAGATTATTTAATCCCGCCATGGCGGGATTGTTTTTTTGACTTAATTTAAATAACTGATACCATAAAAAAAGTTATTTAAAAATAATAACTTCTAAAAGCCAGCATGGCGGATAAGGAGAAAAAATGCAAAAGGGAATCTTGTTTTTGAGAATTTCGATCATTATTGGTTTCATAATCACAATTTGGGGTATTTTTATCTACGAAAATAATAAGCTAATGGATCGCGAAATTTTTATTAAGGGCGATCAAGCTCTACAAAGATTAGACGCGATTATGGAACAATTCAGAGCAACAGCCGGGCCCGTAATGCATCTTCGAATATTGGTGCCGCCCAATTCAAAATTACGGCCAAAATTGAATGAATGGCTTAACAGTTTAGAAGCCATGCTGATAGAACTCAACCGAATTAATGGCCCGGCGCCAGAAATAAAACAAATGCTTAATAAACAGCGGAAAAATAACGAAAAAGTAATTATTGCGTGGACTAAAGACGCGGAACAGACTATGAATCAGGTAGAAAAAGAGTTGCTTAAAATTCAAGATTCAATAAATGATGAAGAAAAGAAATTACTGGAAAGAAAACAAAAAGGAATACCGTTAAACTTTCCTTTAATTTTTAAAAAGCCAATCTTGCGAGATTGGCTTTTTTATTTTAGAGTGGAATCAAGAATGGGCCTATGGTCTAGTGGCATGACGCCACATTCGCATTGTGGAGGCGGGAGTTCGATTCTCCCTAGGTCCACCGCCGTATTATTAATCTTTTTGTGTCTACGTATGTATGTAATAAAAACCCCCTCGGAGGAGGGGGAGGGAAAAATTATATGCTCGCTATTCGCTTTCCATCAATCTTAACAATAACGCTCTCGTCCCATTCATAATGAATTCCTGGATGACCATCAACTTCAATTGTTAGTGTATGGTCATTATCAAATGTGAACACGATTTTTCTTTTTTTTGAAAGAACTTCGTAATGACGAAGATCGTTTTCCTTAAACACCTTACGAATCTCGTCCATATTCATAACCATTCACCTCCTTTCGCGTCTGTCGTAATTTATTCTATGTCTATACTACAAAGCTTTAAATTGTCGTGCAAGAGGTTGCCAGCTAAGCATTTCGCTTATAATCTGGTTTCAAATCACGCATACGAAGTCCACCAAATTTCTTTAATAAAAATTTACTTATTTTAAAACACAAAATTAGATTTAACAAAATCGCAAAAAACTAAAAACGCTTTTATTTTTCAAAACTTTTTGTTACTTTGAATAAATGCAGCCGAATCATATCGCTATAATTCCCGACGGCAATCGCCGGTGGGCTCAAAAACGAGGGTTAAAGCCGTGGTTTGGCCACAGAGTCGGCGCCAAAAATTTGGAAAAAATTATCGACCAAGCTTTAAAATTCGATATAAAATATCTAACATTTTGGGCCTCTTCAAAAGACAATATTGTCAAAAGAGATAAAACGGAAATAAATTTCCTTTTTCGTCTTTATTCTCTTTATTTTAAAAAGTTTTTAAATAGTAAAAAAATAAATCAAAACAAAATTCAAATTAACATTATCGGAGAATGGAAAAATCTATTGCCGAAAAATCTCGTCGAATTATTTGAAAAAATTATTGAAAAAACCAAAAATTACAATAAACGTTTTTTAACTTTTTTAATAGCTTATGACGGCAAAGAAGAAATGAAACAAGGAATGGAGAAAATAAT
This sequence comes from Parcubacteria group bacterium, assembly GCA_016188775.1. Taxonomy (GTDB): domain Bacteria; phylum Patescibacteriota; class Minisyncoccia; order JACPHC01; family JACPHC01; genus JACPHC01. The sequence goes on along the minus strand of JACPHC010000003.1, from coordinate 17,966 downwards.
AAAATCCGAAAAAGAAAAAATAACTCTTGAAAATATAAAAAGTAGTCTGGCGACCGGTTTTTTGCCTGAAGTGGATCTTTTAATAAGAACCGGAAAAGAGCCTCATTTAAGTTCCGGATTTATGATGTGGTTAATTAGTGATTCCCAGCTTTATTTTAGCGAGAAACTATGGCCGGAATTCTCTCCTGAAGATTTTCAGCTGACAATAGAAGAATACAAAAAAAGAAGAAGAAGTTTGGGTAAATAATTTTTTATTGGACATTATTGGACAAAATACAGGACATTCTATTGGACAATTTATCGGACATTTAGCTTAATAAAGCCAAAATTTAAACATTAAAATTTTAATATAAATATAGAAAATGTTTCACGTGAAACATTGAATACTAATGTAAGAATCCCGAGCGTTATTTACATCATAATATCGCTTTTGACAATTCGCTAAGAAAACTCTTCGCGGGCCAAGCGGGCATGGTTTCGCCGAAGGCGAAGAGCGAGGCTGAGATGGAGCGCAATTTCCCGCTGGGGAAATTAATAGCGTGTTTTCGAGTGAATTGTTAAAGACGATAGCTATTTAAAAGCATAAAAACGCTATGAAATCTTACAATTTAAAATGAAAACTATTATTTTAGCGGGCGGAAAAGCAACTCGTCTTCCGATTTCTGCCAAGAATAAACCAAAGGCCTTAGTTGAAATCGGAAATAAAGCAATTCTTCAACATCAAATAGAATTGCTTAGTAAACACGGCTTTAACGATATTAGAATTAGCTTGGGTCGTTTTGCTGATCAAATTATTGATTTTATTAATCAATTAAGTAAAAAGCTGCCTTTTCAGTATGATTATGTTATAGAAAAAGAACCATTAGGCACGGGTGGCGCTATAAAATTCGCTTCAAAAGATATAGATAAGCCGTTTTTAGCGCTAAATGGGGACGTAATTAGCGATATTAACTTAAAATCTTTTACAGAAAATTACCAAAATGTTTCACGTGAAACTAAAAATAGGGGCTCAATCGCTGTTTGGCATTGCCAAAAAGCGAAAGATTTTGGTTTAATTAATTTTCATCCGGAAAAGAAAAAAATTTTGAATTTTTTGGAAAAACCTCAAAAAGAATGCATTGGTTATATAAATACTGGATATTATATTCTTCATCCGGATATTTTTAAAAATGTTTCACGTGAAACATTCTCTATTGAACGCGAGATTTTTCCTAATTTAGCAAAAAATGGCCATTTAATAGCTTTTATTCATAATGGTTATTGGAGTGATTTGGGAACAGAGATTAGATTAGAGCGTGGACGAAAAATGTTAAAACTGTGAAATCATTTGCCAATTTTGTCAAATTAGTTCGTAATTAGAAAATAAACTTGACAAAGTTGTCAAGAAATATGTTCAATAATATATGCAAAATCAAAAAAGTGAATTAGGAAAATTTGGCGAAGATTTTTCCGTTCAATATTTAGAAAATCATAATTATAAAATTTTAGATAGGAATTATCGTTTAAAATTCGGCGAGCTTGATATTGTTGCTCAAAAAGGTAAAACTGTGGTATTCTGTGAAGTGAAAACAAGAATAAAAAACGATTTCGCTTCTCCGGAAGATAATGTGAATTTTAAAAAACAAAAAAAATTAATTAGGTTAGCGGAATTATACCTTATTAAAAATAAATACCCGCAAAATCAAGAGTGGCAAATTGATATTATTAGCATTGATGTTGATCGGCAATCAAAAAAATCGGAAATTAGACACTTAGAACAAGCGATTTTTTATTAAAAAATGCCAAAGCATCCTCATTATAAGCTGGATTTTAATCAAATTACCAAATATATTTATATTGGCACTAACACTTGCTGCCAGCTTCATTTTGACGAAAGATTAAGAGAAATCGGTATTGGCGCGGATATATCGGTTGAAGGAGAAAGACTGGACGCGCCTTACGGCGTTTGGCTGTATTTGTGGCTGCCGGTCCAAAACGCGTACGCGCCGACAAAAAACCAATTTTTAGCAGGCGTAGCCGCGATTAATCAAATTATTAAACAAAAAAATAAAGTTTTTGTGCATTGCGAAAAAGGCCACGGCCGAGCGCCGACTTTAGTCGCGGCTCATCTTCTAACTCAAGGCTATACTATTGAAAAAGCGATTTCTTTACTTCAAGAAAAACGACCTGTGATTCATTTAAATAAAAGGCAAATCAACGCTTTAAAAAAATTTTCAAAAATTATTAAAAATTAAAAAAAATTAAATTAGCACTCGCGACGCGAGAGCGCTAAAATTAGCACTCTCCATGATTGAGTGCTAATTAATTCGGAGAGTAGTATAGTGGTAGTATACATGCTTTGGGAGCATGAAGCCCGAGTTCGATTCTCGGCTCTCCGACTGGAAGTGTCTCGGCTTTCCGACAAATATTTGACATAAAATTTTTAATTAATTAATCTCTAATTAAGAACTTTAAAAATAAAGAGAGGTGAAAAATGATTTGGAAAAAAAGAACAATGATTTTGTTTATAGCTTGGCTATTCTTACTTTCAGCTGGCAATGTTTTTTCCGAAAACGAAGATTATGTTGTAAAAATAGCTAATTTATACAAAAAAACAGCGGTTGGAATTGAAACAACAGTTAAATATCAAAACGGCGATAAGGACGTTTTTGAAGGATCGGGATTTTTTATAGACTTAGAAGGAAGAATTTTAACGAATAATCACATAGTAAAAGACGAAGAAGATACGAAAATTGAAAACGACGAATCAGAAGACCAGCATCAAAAACTTAAAGAAAAATGTTACACTTATTGGGTAACTTTTGAAGGTAAAAAGTACCGAGCGAAACTTTTGGGCGGAGATAAGTATCAGGATTTAGCGCTTTTAAAAATTGATGTCGTTCCAGGAGGCGTTATTCCCGCTAAATTAGGAAATTCAGACAATATTCAAGTTGGCCAAAAAGTAATCGCTTTTGGCAATCCGTATGGACTGAAAAACACTTTAACAGCCGGAAGAATCAGCGCGCTTCATCGGAAAAATTTTTTCCCCGGCCAAATTGAAGATTTTATTCAAACAGACGCGGCAATAAATTACGGAAATTCCGGCGGACCGCTTATTAATGAAAATGAGGAAGTGATCGGTATAAACGCCGCTATTATAGATAATGCCAATAATCTCGGGTTCGCCGTTCCGATTAATTTCGCGATTAATGAATTGGAAAAACTCAAAAAAGGCGATATTGAAATGGGCTGGTTAGGCGTAAAAAGTTCTTTGGAAAAATTTATTTTCAGCGACACTTTTGAAGATTTAAAAATTTTGTATGAATTATTGGATATCGACAACACTTTAATGCTGACGGAGATGGTGAAAATCTTAGAAAATTCCGGCGCGGCGCTTGTTGAATTAGTGGAAAAAGAAAGCCCGGCCGAAGACGCCAATATTGAAAAAGGCGACTTGATTGTTGAATTTAACGGCAAGAAAATTACTGATGGCTACGATTTAAAAAAGGCCATATTTGAATCGCCGCTGGATGAAGATTTAAAAGTAATAATTTTAAAAATTGATGAAAACGGGGAAGTTGAAATAAGCCGAAAGATTGTCGCTCTTATTTCAAAAAAATCGAATCTCAAAAAGGCGCATCACTAACGCGCCTTTTTCTTATGTATTCGCGGATTACTTCCATTATTCTACGAATGATAAGAATGCAGGCAGGGAGTGTCATTTAAGCATTTTCTTTCATACTACGTAGTATGAAAGAAAATGCTTATTTTAAAATACATGTTAATGAAAAAAAATACACATAGACCATTTATTTGATTAAAAACCGCCATTTTCTTTTTGCCCAATATGGCCCGGCGTAATCAATTCCGATTCTGGGAGTTGCTAAAATATCTTTTGGTTTAATTTTTATTCCTCTGTCTTCAAGCCAGATTCTTTTGCTTTTTATTAGATTTTCCGCGTAAAAAGATTTATCAAGTTTTAAATAACGGCAAAGTTTGCCCGGACCGTTAACTAAACTTTTAAATTCTAAATCATCTGGAATAATAGCTCTAATTAAAACGCATTCCGGATGCCCCTTGCGATTCGTAACAATATTTAACTGCCAATACATGCCGTAAACTAAATAAATGTAAACGCGGCCGCCGGCTAAATATTCAACCTTATTTCTGTTCGTGATTTTCCAGCGATAAGCGTGCGAAGCGCGATCTTGCGGCCCAATATACGCCTCTGTCTCAACAATCATTCCTTTTAATTTTTTGCCTCGCCATTTCCTGACAATATATTTACCCAAAAGATTTTTAGCCACCCCTAAAGTCGGCTTTGTATAAAAATTTCTTGCAAGTCTTTTGATTTGCATATATTATTATTTACACAAAAAGCGGGATTAGTATAGAGGCAATCATCCAATGCGTTTACGCGAGTGTAGTACAGTGGCAGTACGCTTGCCTTCCAAGCAGGATACACGGGTTCGATTCCCGTCACTCGCTCCAGAATTAGAATTTTTGATAAATTAGGTTCTAGCGGAGTACAATAGAGACTCCAGTTTTTTATGAAAATCGCGGTTGGGTCTAAAAATCCGGTAAAAATTGAAGCGGCCAGAGCGGCGTTTCAAAAAGTATGGCCGGATAAAAAATTCAAGATTCACGGTTTAGCCGTGGAATCCGGAGTTTCTAAGCAGCCAATGAGCGATAAGGAAGCTATTTTAGGCGCCAGAAACAGGGCGAAATTGGCTGTTAGAGCATTAAAAGCCGACTTTGGAGTCGGCCTTGAGGGCGGAACGCAAAAAATAAACAAGGATTATTTTGAATGCGGCTGGATTGTTATTTTAGATAAAAATAATAACGAAAGTATTGGTTCGACAATTAAAATGCTTATTCCATTGAAAATGGTTGCTATGATGAAAAAAGGGATGGAGCTTGGAGAAATTAACGACGCGGTTTTTAAAAGAAAAAACTCAAAACAAATCGAAGGTCATTTTGGTTTGATGACTAAAAACGCTCTCACTAGAACCAAGGCCTATCAAGACGGGGTTATCGCGGCTTTAGTGAAATTTATCCATCCGGATTTGTTTTAAAAATTTATCGTTTATTTCATAAACTGTACTTATTCACGCTATCGCGCTAAAAAGTACAGTTTATTTTGAATAACATTTCTCCGTTTCAATTAAAAACAATCCGCCGGCTGGCGGATTGTTTTTAAATCTCTAGAGATTTTATTTATTTCACAGCTTCTTTCAAGCCTTTGCCAGCTTTGAATTTCGGAACATTCATCGCCGGAATGGAAATTTTAGCGCCGGTTCGAGGATTAACGCCTTGTCGAGCTGCTCTTTTAGTGACTTTAAAAGTGCCAAAACCGGAAATAGCCACATCGTCGCCTTTGCCCATAGCGGAAGTAATCGCGTCAAAAACGGCGTTAATCGCGTCTTCGGCTCCGCTTTTAGTGCCGCCGATTTTTCCCATTACCGCTTCAATTAAACCTTCTTTATTCATTTTGATAAATTAATATTTATTTTAGCGACCTTTTTATTATATTAAAGTATAACAAAAACCAGAAATAAAGCCAAATTTCACTACCTGGCGTATTCAATTATTCTTGTTTCACGAATAACATTGATTTTTATTTCTCCCGGATACTGCATTTCTTGTTCAATTCGCAAAGCGATATCGCGGGCCATTCTTTTAGCGCCCAGATCGTCAATTTCCGTTGACTTGACAAAAACCCTAAGATCGCGGCCGGCGGCAATAGCGTAAGATTTTTCAACTCCTGGAAACGAATTGGCGATTTTTTCCAAATCTTCCAATCGCTTTAAGAATAATTCGGCCGTGTCTCGGCGCGCTCCGGGTCGGCCGCCGGAAATCGCGTCAGCGGCCTGAACTATCCGAGACTCCAAGGTCGCGTAGGGATATTCTTCGTGATGCGACTGCATCGCCTCAATCACTTCTTCTTTGACGTTAAATTTCTTTAAAATATTCCGGCCGATTTCAACATGGGTGCCGCTGACTTCATGATCAACGGCTTTGCCAATATCATGGAATAAAGCTCCCATTTTTGCCGCTCCAACATCGGCTCCCAATTCTTTGGCCATAATGCCGGCTATATGAGCCATTTCCACGGAATGCAAAAGAACATTCTGTCCGTAACTGGTTCGGTATTTAAGTCTTCCCAAAAGATAGGATAGCCGAGGATCAATACCCGTCACAGCGCATTCGTAGCAAGCCTGATCTCCGGCTTCTTTGATTTTCGTTGTAATTTCCTCTTTGGCTTTTTCAACCGTTTCTTCAATTCGAGCCGGCTGGATGCGTCCGTCAACCATCAATTTTTCCAGAGCTATTTTCGCGATTTGGCGCCGGACCGGATCAAAACCGGAAATCATCAACGTTTCCGGCGTCTCGTCAATAATAATTTCAACGCCGGTCAGCCGTTCCAAAGTTCGGATATTGCGTCCTTCCTTTCCGATAATTTTGCCTTTCAAATCATCGGATGGCAAAGTCAAAGTCGTAGTGGTCAGTTCGGCCGCGTGAGAGCCGGCATAACGTTGAATGGCTGCCGCTAATATGTCGCGGGCTTTTTTTTCCAGATCTTCTTTTCCTGAAAATTCCAGCTTCTGAATTTTTTTAAACAGATCATCGGAATGATTTTTTTCCACAATCTTAAAAAGCTCATCTTTGGCTTGAGCTTGAGTCAGTTGAGCCGTTCGTTCCAAGGATTCGCTTTGTTCTTTTTCAAGGGTTTCGAGCTTAACCCTTATTTGCTTGACGTTTTCTATTTTTTGCCCCAAATCATCTTCGCGTTTTTTAAAATCCGCCAGTTGCGAGGCAATTTGTTCTTCGCGTCTTGACAGTCTTTCCTCGGTTTTTAAAAACCGAACTTGAGTTTCTTTTTCTTCGCGTTTGGCTTCTTCTAAAATTTTAACGGCATTCGTTTTGGCCTCGATTAAAATCTCTTTGGCCTCTGTGCTCGCTGCGTTTAATTTATGCTCGATTTGGGCTTCGATTGATTGAGCTTGTTTTTGCGCGATTGATTTTCTTAGAAAATATCCGAAAGCTAAACCCAAAACCAATGTCGCCCCGCTCGAGACAAGCAGGATGGTGTTCATAAAAAATATTTAGATTAGATAAAATAATAAACATAAATTGACTTTTGATAATCGCTTTTAATGAAGTCAAAAAAAACTAAATTAAAGTGATTGATTATAGTTTATCAAAATTGCGACTTTTGTCAATTTTTTGGCATTATGCCATTTTTTGTAATTTGGTTGATAAGTTTATTTTATTATTTTTTTGCATTTTATTAAAAAATTTGTCACTCTACAAGTAATGACCTATTGGTCTTTGAAAATTTATTTCACGGAGGAATAAAATGATTCTAAAAGTTAATGATATGATGTTCGGCGAGCATTATATCGCCGAAAAATGGGACGCGCGGGATTGTATGGGAGGTTTTAGGGTTTATAACCCGGCAAACCGCAAACAAATAGGATTGGCGCCTTGCGCCGGCGAATATGAAATTAATGAAGCCGTAGGCGCGGCCGAGGAGGCTTTTACAAAATGGTCAAAATGGTCTTGGGTTAAAAGAGCCGAGGTAATTGATGATCTAGTCCAACTCGTTAAAGCGCATTTTGAAGAAATAGCTGTTTTAATCACGCAGGAATCCGGAAAGCATATCAACGAAGCCCGGGCTGACGTCACCGAAGGCATTCACATGCTTCAGTATTGCGTTGGACGGGGCCGGCAAGCGATTGGCGAAAAAATCCCTTCGGAATTCTCGGAAAAAGAATCCGAGATTTTTCTTCAGTCCAAAGGCGTCTTTGTTGTTATCACTCCCTGGAATTTTCCTTTTGCCATTCCAACTTGGTTAATTGGTCCATCATTGGTTTCCGGCAATACCGTGATTTTTAAACCTTCGGAAGAAACGCCTTTTTCCGGAGAATATCTGATTCGGCTGTTTGACAAAGCGGCGAAAAAACATAACGCGCCGCCGGGTATTTTAAATTTAATTCACGGCAACGGAGAAATCGGAAAACATCTAGTTTGTCATCCTCGGGTAGTCGGCTTGCTGTTTACCGGCTCTTACGCGGTTGGAAAAAAAATCAAAAAAATCGCGGCAGAAAGTGATGAAAAATTCGCCATTTGCGAAATGGGCGGGAAAAATTCTTTGATTGTTTTAAAAGACGCGAATCTAAATCTGGCCCTCAATGCCGCGATTTTGTCCGCTTATAAAACCACCCATCAAAGATGCGTGTCGGCGGATTTAATCATCGTGGAAGAAAAAATAGAAAAAGAATTTACAAAAAAGTTTCTTGATTTGACCGACAGGATGGTGTTTGGCGATCCGTTTGATTCTAAAGTGTTTGCCGGGCCTTTAATTAATGAAACAGCTGTGATCAATCACCATTTCTACAGGAAAAAAGTTATCGAGGAAGGAATTGAATTATTAAGAGGCGATTTGCGCGATGACAATTTCACAAATTTTGTTAAACCAAATGTTTTTCGCCTTCATTATCGAGATGGTTTTGATTTCGATTCCCATGTTTTTAAAGAAGAGGCTTTTACTCCGAATATAGCGATTATTATTGTCCGGGATTTTGAAGAAGCCCTGAAAACTGCGAATAGCACGCCCTATGGATTAAGTATGAGTTTGATTACCGAAGATTGGCGGAAGATGCGGGAATTTAAAACGCTGGCTAAAGCCGGTTTAAAATATATTAATCTGCCGACGATCGGCGCGGAAGTTCAGTTGCCTTTCGGCGGAATAAGAAGATCCGGAACCGGCATGCCTTCTGCGGCCGGACTTTTCGATTATATGTGTTATAAAACAGCCTTTACCGTAAATTACGGAAAAGAAATAAACTTAGCTCAAGGCTTGTCATCGGAAGTTAAAAAATAAAATTCAAAAAGCATGGATAAAAAAATTCATGCTTTTTATTTGGGAGACTAACGGGATTTGCACCCGTGCTAGCAGTGCCACAAACTGCTGTGCTGCTACTACACCATAGTCTCCAAGGCAAGTCTCCCCGCGAGGAATCGAACCTCGATCTAAGGATTAGAAGTCCTTCGTTCTATCCGTTGAACTACGGGGAGAATGACATTATAGAAATTATTCGAACCGCTTCCTCCGGGCCTACGACCTATAGGGCCGAAGGCTATCCATTGAGCTACGAAAATATTAGTGTAAAAACGCGAAAAAATCAACGAAAGGGATTTTTATTCGCTGAAATTATTTCAGTTTGTTCGTTGCTTTTAAAAATTTGGGCTCTGTTTTCAATATTTCGCAGAGCTGATTCAAGAGAAGTCTTCGGCAGTTCCGTTATTTTTTCTTCAATAAAAATAGGTTCGTTCAAGGTTAACCAGATTTTAAAATAAAATATATAAGCCGGCCAGAAAATAATTAAAATAAAAATAAGAGTGAGAATAAAAAGACCGCGGCGTTCAAAAAATTCCGGCGCCGTTTTTTGAGCCTCTCTTATTTTTTTAGAAATTGATTGGAGATTGATTTTTATCATTGAGTAAATATTTTAAATTTCATAACCGCTCCAATATCGCCCGATCCGAGAATCGGGCCTCCGTTTTGATTGCGAACGGCAATTTCCTGCGGTTCCAGTTTTTTAATCGCGATAGTGTCAATTTGATCGAGATACGGCAGATTTTCTATTTTTTTTATAAAACGGTAAAAATTAGTAAAATTTCCCCAGAGATTGACGGAGAAATTGATGAATTTTTGCTGCGTGTTTGATTCGCCGATATTAAGCTGGGTTGATGTTTCGGCCGCTATGTCTTCCAAGGTCACCACCAGATCCACTAATTTTTCCGGATCGAATAAGGCGTTTTTAATTTCCGGCAGATCTTTTTGAGTTTTTTCGAATTGATCTTCTATTTTTCGGCTCATTTGTTTTTTCTTGGCGATTTTTAAAATTTCATATCTCGTTTCGGATATTTTATTTGACGTTTCCTTGATTTTTTTGGATAAAGGAAAAATCGCCAGAAAAAATAAAATTATTACAACGAATAGAGCGGATAGGCCGGAGATTAAAATTTTTGCGAAAATTATGAAGAGCGACGAAGCGTATTTTAATCAAAATACGTTGAGAAGCTCTGAATAATTTGTCTCCCTACGGGAGATCACCCGTAGGGTTGACACCCGAAATTTGAGAATTGGAGTAGAAAAGATTATTTTGCAAGAGGTCTATGCTATTTTTTTATCGTAAAAGAAAATTTAAAATTGATATCAATGGGTTTTAAAAAGTTTGAGGCCGGAGAACTGATATTTTGAAACGTCGGGTCGTTTTTGAGGGCGTTTTCTATGTCTTTGACCCGGCTTCGGTCGGGCGAGTAGCCAGCAATACTCGCCTGTCCGCCCACGTCCAGAGAAAGCGAAGTCAGAAATACTCCTTGAGGCGTAATCGCTGAAATTTTATCGAGGAAGGGAAGAATTGATTTAATTTCTTTTTGATTTTTTTCATAGGCGCTCAAAAGAGTTCGCCCTTTCTCGATCTCTTTTTCTTGTTGAACGATTTTTGCCCATTTCGATCCGCCTTTTTCCGCTTCCAGTAGTTTTTCCAGCAGTTTTAATTCAAAATTGCCGTAAAAATTTATCAGATAAAAAACAGCGGCCAAAATAATAAAAAGAGCTCCAAGTCCGAAACTATAATAGTTGACGATATGAAAAATTCTCGTCCATTTTAACGCCTCTTTTTGGTCCGGAGGCAAAAGATTAATTGGCATAAGACTTTTTGCGAAATAATTTTTTCGTAACGAAATTCGCAAATTTCGAGCGAAAATTATGAAGAGCGACGAAGCGTATTTGATTAAAATACGTTGAGGAGCTCTGAATAATTTACAGCCGAAATTTGAGAATTAGAGTAGGAAAAATTATTTTGTAAAAGGTCTATACTTAAATTTCCGTTTCAATGTTTCTTAAAGCCAGGCCAATGGCGGTGGTGAAGGCGACGGCCTTATCAGGCGCCAGATCAGATAAAAATTTTGTTGGCGATTTTGCCAGATTAACGAAAGGGTTGCCTAATCCAATTTTTCGTTTTAATTCCTCTTTTAAATATTGAGAAAGGCCGGCCAGATTGGCGCCTCCGCCGGAAAGAAGAATATTTTCGAATTCCAAAATCCGGCCGTGTTCGTGTTTGGCGTGGCTTTGGTAAAAAATAATGAGATTTTGAATTTTTTCAATGAGAGCGGTTAGGCGCGGCAGAATCGCGTCAAATATTTTAATTCCTTCCGTCCCTTTTTTATCAAGCCCGTGTTTGATTTTTAAAATTTCGGCTTCATTTTCCGGAATTTTTAGGACGTCAGCGATAGCTGAAGTTAAATCTTTGGACGAGACGGGGATGGAAGAAGTAAAACGAATAGAGCCGCCGGAAAAAATAATGAAACTGGTGCGGGTCGCGCCTAAATCAATAAGCAATATCGGTTTTTCTTGGATTTCATTTTTGATTAAAGCTCTGGCAATGGCTTGCGATTCAATTTCAAAAGCGACCGATATAAGTTTTAGGCGCTTGAGAAGAGAAAAATAAGAATCAACTATTTTTTTAGGCGAAGCCGCGACCAGAATATCCAGATGATCGAGGCTGGCCGAAGGCAGGCTTTTCCAGTCAAAATAAACTTCTTGAAAGGCGTAAGGAACATTAGCCTCAATTTCAAAACCAAGAGCCGATCCTATTTCTTTCTCTTCCATTTTGGGGAGCTGAATAACCGAGATAAATGATTTTTCTTCCGGCAAAGAAGAGACGATATAGGGCGTTTTAATTCGGCTGGCCTTAATTTTTTTTAAAAATTCTTTAAAAATTTCAAAAAGTTTATCCTGATTTTGAATTTCTCCTTGATTAATTAAGCCCGGCGGTATGGCTAGTTCAAAAAGATTTTTAATAATTTTACCTTGGCGCGTATTTTTTAAATAAACGGCTTTAATCGAATAATCGGAAATATCAAGGCCGATAGCGGTTTCTTTGAAAGAAAAAAATGACATAGTTATATTTTATCATATAAATTATTTAGATGTAAAACTTGACTTTACGAGGCTAAGCCTCATAAAATTATTTTATGAGAAAAATAAAATTCACGGAAGGAAAAATTTATCATATTTATAATCGTGGCGTGGAAAAGCGCGATATTTTTTTAGATGATAAAGATTATTTTCGATTTATTCATGACTTGTTTGAATTTAACGACGAAAAGCCCGCGCTTAATTCTTATTACGAGGCTAAGCCTCGTAAAATTGAAAAAAGAAAATTATTAGTCGAAATTTTAGTTTTTACATTAATGCCAAATCATTTTCATTTACTTTTAAGACAGCGACAGGACAACGGAATTGCAAATTTTATGCATAAATTAGGAGGAGGTTATACAATGTATTTTAATCAAAAATACGAACGAACCGGTTCTTTATTTCAAGGAACTTTTAAGGCAGTTTTAGTTGAAAAGGACGCTCAATTTCTTCATATTCCTGATTATATCCATTTAAATCCTTTAGATTTGAAATCTCCAGAGTGGAAAAATAAAGAAATTAAAAATTATAAAGAAGCGATGAAATTTTTGGAAAATTATCGATGGAGCAGTTTTCGTGATTATATTGGGAAAAAAAATTTCCCTTCAGTCACGCAACGGAAATTTTTAATGAAATTTTTTGGCGGGCCGATTCAGTATAAAAAAAGCACTTTAATAAATTTACGAGGCTTAGCCTCGTAAAGTTTAAGCCTCGTAAAGTTTAAGGCACTTCTTTCCAGTATTCGATTTTATAGCCCGCGCTTGGGCCGGAAGTGAACTGAGCGTTTTGCAGTCCTTGTTCGTAATTTATCACGGCGTTGTTATCCAGCGCCAGTTTAAAAGACGACAATTCCGTGACATTAACTGTGTTATGAAGATTAATCAGTCCGTTTTTGGCGTAAAAAATTATTCCGGTGGCGCTGTTATGAAGGTCAACGCTGGCTTCATGGTGGGCGGAGGCGCAAGGCGTTGGCGGATTGGAAAAACCGGTTCCTTTGCAGGGAGCGGTCGTCAGCAGCATAATATAACTGCCGGCCTGACCCGATCCGGCGAATTGTCCGTTATTGGAAATATGAATCCAACCGTCCGCCACAACAACGCATGAATTTATCCCGTAAGAAGCGTCGCAGCGGATTCTTGAATTGTTGGCAATATCTATATTGCCCGCGATATAAATTGTTCCGGTGACGGTCAGAGTTCTATTGTTACTGGTCATATTAAGATTGCCGGTGATTTTTTTCGGACCAAGACTGACATCAGAAGTCACGTTGTAATCTCCGGCAATAACGCCGCCGGCTTGGGCGTCGGTTTTCCACGCGTCAATTTGGCCGTCGGAAATAGGCATAGCCAGCGGAGAAGGGTCGGAGGAACCGGGAAAAGACATGCCCGGAGTTAAAGGATTAGCGCAATCGGGATTGGTCGGATTATTGACGAAATTGAGCGAAAAAGCGTCAATGGCTTGAAAATAAGCGTCCCCGCAGATTTTGGTGTTGATTAAAGTATTGGCTTGAGCCGCGTCGGAAACAACGCCACCATCTATTTTCGTCACAGTTCCGGCCATCCAAGTTTTAAAATCAAGATCGCCGCCCGCGCTTGACCAGTTATTGGGCGAAATATCCCAATTTAAAGCGAATTTACCAGTGCCGGAAACATAAGCGTCGGTATTATCTTTAGCCCAAACCCAATAATTATTGGAATCATTAACCGCGTCAATAACAATCCAATAAGTTTGTCCGATATTTAAAGTCGGATTAGTGACAAAAGCCGCGTCCACCCAGCCATAACTGCCAGTGACCATCGAAGAATAAAGCGTGCCAGTGGTTAATGTATTATCTTTATCCGGAACATTTTGTGGAGATTTATTGGCCATTATCCTGACGGTGGCATCACCCGGACTGCCGATTTTTTTGATATTGAGGCTGATTTTACGCAAAAGATTAGTGGCTGACGGAATAAAACTTTGAGCCGCGTCGCCGGTGGTTTGTCCCGGATTACAATCCGGATCAGCGCATTTGAGAAATTTTAAATCCTGATTCGTGTCATCGCGATAACTGATTTGGCCAAAGCCGTCTTGAGCCATCGCCAAAGAAGTGTAAAGCCCGACATTGCCGGTGGTATCCGGAGTGGAAATATTTTTTTGGGAGCAAGAATCGTTTAAGCATCGGGCGAATTTAGCAGCGCCGTTGGTCGCGTCATAATAAGAAATTCGGGCCAATCCGTCAGCCGGATTAAGTCGAAGCGAGCTGTATTTTCCAACTTGATCTGCCGAGTCCACAATAGTTATATTTTTAAGCGTGCAACTGATGTTTAAACATTGAGCGTATTTAAGATCCTTACCCGTGTCGTCATAATAACTGATTCGGGCCAGTTCGTCAGACCCAAGAGCGATGGAAGTTTTGAATTGGCCGACATCGCCGGTTGAGTCAACGATGTAATTATTGACCGCGGAGCAATCAACATTTAAACATTGGGTAAATTTTAAATCATCATTGGTTTCGTCAAGATAACTGATCATCGCGATGTTGTTTTGATCCAAGACTATTGAAGTGTATTTGCCCACATCGCCAATTGAGTCAACAGTGTAAGTGTTTCGCAATGAACAGTTATCGTTCAAACAGTGAAGGAATTTAAGATTGCCGCCCGAGACGGCGTAATAGCTGATTCGGGCCAATCCGTCAGTGCCTAAAGCCAGAGAGTTGAATTGGCCGACATCGCCACTGGAATCAATAGTGGCGATATTTTTTGTCGTGCAGTCGTCATTGGCGCATTGAACGTATTTTAGGTCGCCGTTAGTATTATTGTAATAACTGATTCGGGCCAATCCATCCAGGGCAATGGCAATGGAAGTATAACGAAATCCGACATCGCCGCTAGAATCAATTGTAGTAATATTTTTTGAAACACAGTCGGCTGAAGTACAACGGACGTATTTAAGATCATTATTGGACGCGTCGTAATAGCTGATCCGGGCTAGTCCGTCAGAACCCAAAGTTAATGCGTTATAGTCGCCGATATCGCCCGGCTCATCAACGGTGATGGCGGTTGTGCCAGTGGTCAGTCCAAAAGGAAAATCGGAATTTCCAATGGTCCATTGCTGATCGGGCGTTGGGGCGATGCCGCCGGCCACAATAGCGCCGCCGCTAATTTTAGCGTTGGCAGTCATTACAATATTGCCGTTGGAATAGACATTGCCATTGATTTCGGCGCCATTATTAAGAGTGGCGCCCCCTTCGCCGATTTGAGCGCCGTAGAAAAATTGAACGCTTTGAGTGGAAACGGATAATTTTGTTTCCAGTTTTCTAAAAATATTTTCTCGGTTGCCCAGAGAAGTGATAATTTTATTGCCGGAAACATCGGTAATGTTAGTGATGGCGGTTCCTTCGCCAACCGCTAAATTATTAGTCGCCGTGTATTGTTTCCCGGCTATAATCCGATAAAGACTGTCTTCGATCCCAGCCTCGGCGACGTATTGAGTTTTAGAAGAGTTAATAGCGCGTTTGGATTCACGGATATTAGACAGACTGGCAACGGAAAAACCGCTGACGATAATCAGGCTAAGGCCTAAAATAATTACTATTGTCAGCAAGGTCGCGAAACCGGCGTTTTTGTGTTTATTGAACATTGTTTTGCTTGTAAGATTGTTGAATATATTAAGAGAGATTGCTTCGGCGATTCCATCGCCTCGCAATGACAGTTAAATATTTTTATATTATTGCGAGCTGAACTGGTTGTCATTGCGAGCTGAAAGCGAAGCAATCTTATAGTCTTACGAGGCTTAGCCTCATAAGACTAATATGCCCTAATGGCCGCTGAAGAATCGAGATTGACTTGGAAAATTTTTTGCGGATCCGAAGCGTTAAAGCCGGCGGTTAAACGGATTTTAATCGAGGCGGAATTAGTCGAAGGATTATAGTAGTCAAATGTCAGATTGGAGATTTGAATTCGATCCGAAGTGAGAGTTTGAGCCGTTTGAGATTCCCTTTTAACATAAATTTTTTGATTATCCAGATAAAAATCAACATAAGCGGAGTTTTCGCCGGTCGGCGGATTAAGAGTTGTCTCAAAACTTAATTGTCTTTTTCCTGTCTGACAAATTGTTTTCGCGTCAGATGTTCCAAAGCAGGAAGTCGGCGCGTAAATTCCTTTGGCTGTGGCGATTTCATTGAGCATAACATTTAAAACTTTTTCCGCCTCAACCAAAACCTGCGATTTGATTCTTATTCTGGTGTAATTTCGGGTTAAATTGACGGTTAGAATCACCATTATTGAAGCGGCAATGATGAAAATGCCGAAATAAACAATCGTTTCGATTAAGGTAAATCCGTTTTTATTTTTATTAATCATTTTAGTCTTACGAGGCTAAGCCTCGTAAATTATCAATTATTCAAAAAATTCGTTATATAGGCAGTGAATTCTATTTTTTTAACGCCCCAAGAAACAGTGGCGATGACTTTTTTTGTTCCCGGGTCTAAAACGCCGCCGGTTAAAACAATATTATCTTGACTGTCCCGATTGACGTTGGATAAAACTATTTTTCTGACAAAAATATTATCAATCGTTTCCGTTCCCGAGGCAAAACTCCAGCCGGCCGGCGTTCCTCCTAATACCGGATGCAAATCAATTCCGATTGTTTGATTAGCGATGTAATTAGTCCAGCCTCGGTCTCGAATTGTCCGAGTCAATTCCAGACCCTCTTTGGTTAAAAAAACGGCTCGTTCCGAGACCGTCCTTTCTTTAGCGGTTCGATTTAAAAAAAACGTCAATTCGGTAATGGCAAAAATCGCGCCGGCTAAAAGACCGACAGCCACAATAATTTCTACGAGACCGAAACCGTTTTTTAGTTCGCTATTTTGATCCTTATTCATTTTTAATTATTCCAATATACTGATATACCAGTATATTGGAATAAAAATTTAACTGCGAGAAATTCTGCGTAATTTTTTTAAAACTTCGGACTTCGTTGCTGGAGGCATAAAAGCGGCTACCGGTTCAATAAATTTTTCAATTTTTTTGAATAAATTTTTAAGAGATTCTCGTCTGGCCAGCTGATCTAGAACTGGCTGAAAATTTTCAGGTCGTTTTTGAAATTTTTCCTTAAAATAAACAACAGTGGTGGGACTAACTTTTAAAATAGAATAGATGGATATTGCGTCAAACTCTTTGGAAATTAAAAAAATCAGAATTAAGCGTTTAGCCAGCATTATCCGTTCACTGCGAGTAAGAAATTCATCAAAAAAATTTTTAATTTCTTCTTCTTTGGAAAGTTTAGAAATCGCCCAGTCAAAAGATGACTGGATTTCTTCGAGGTAGTTGGGACTTAAAAGATTTTGCGATACGCGAGACATTTTATTTTTCCAATATATCAGTATATTAATATATTGGTATATTGGAAGTCAACGGATTATTGCGGTTCCGGAGCGATGACTCCCGGGGCCGAGCCTTGAGTGGTCGCGCCAATAGCGGAATAATTTATCAAATTTTGGCCGTCGAGATTTATTTGCATGGCGACGTTATTATATCTTTGGTCGCGCGTTATTGAGAATTGAGCCGCCACCCCGCTCAAACTATGGGTGTGGATTCTTAAAACTTGTGGCTGATTATTGACAATAACGGTTCCGGCCCAGTCAAAATCATCTTTGGCCGGATTCAAATAACTTTGAAAAGAAATGCTTTGATTGTCTGCCGGATAGTCGGGCCAAACCAGCGTTAAAGTGACGGCGTTTTGAACGTTTTGATTATAAATAAAATGAACATGGCGAGAATCAACTGCCCGAGTGTTGAGAGGGGGAAGCGAATCTTGAGGCGCTATGCCGACTTGTCCGGCCTGATCAATAATTATTGAAATTGTTTCTTGAGAAATATTGTGAAGAATTTCAATCGTTCCGGTTCTTGAAGGCGCGCCGGTGACTCGGGCAAAAAGGATATCAGCTCCGGCCGGATTTAAGTTGATATTGGAAATGGAAACCCCGCTCGTTAAATTAAAAATTTGATTGTTG
>JACPHC010000001.1 GCA_016188775.1 Parcubacteria group bacterium | reverse complement strand
GAATGCGATTTGCAAGCGCTGTATTTTTACACTGGCCGCGTTGGAGAAAATCACAAGCAGAATTCATTCATCAAAAAACTCGAGCAAATTGGATTTATTGTAAAAGCAAAAGAAGTAAAAAGGATTAAAATTTCAAAAAGCACTTATGAATGGAAGGGGAATCTTGATGTAGAGTTTACTATTGATGTTCTTGGAAATATCAATAATTTCGACACCCTTATTTTGATGTCGGGAGATAGCGATTTCGCGCCTCTCTTGGATGCGGTAAAATCTAAACACAAAAGAGTGCTTGTTATGTCCACGAAAGGACATATTTCAAAGGAACTTCTAGATCGAGCCAAATATATAAATCTTAAAAAACTAAAAGAGTTTATCGCGTATCATCAATAAAAACAAATCCCCCCGCCGAAGCGGGGAGAGGTTTGACATTGTCCAGTATATCAAATCAAACATTTATGTCAATAACCACGCTTGTGGACAAAAAACTGGTTTTCGTAGCGATGTCCGGCGGAGTTGATTCGTCCGTGGCCGCGGCTTTAATAAAA
This sequence comes from Parcubacteria group bacterium, assembly GCA_016188775.1. Lineage (GTDB taxonomy): Bacteria > Patescibacteriota > Minisyncoccia > JACPHC01 > JACPHC01 > JACPHC01. The sequence continues at coordinate 124,935 of JACPHC010000001.1, read as the reverse complement.
AAGGCCGGTTTTGAAACGATTGGCGTTTTTATGAAAAATTGGTCCCGGTCCGATTTTTCTCCCAAATGTTCTTCCGAAGAGGACGCCGAGGACGCGCGCCGGGTGGCCGAAGTTTTAAAAATTCCGTTTTACGTTTTTAATTTTGAAAACGATTATAAAGAAAAAATTATTGACCCGATGATTGAAGGGTATAAAAATGGCCTGACTCCGAATCCGGATATTGTCTGCAATAAAGAAATTAAATTCGGTTTATTTTTGAAAAAAGCCTTGTCATTAGGCGCGCTTGCCTGTCGGCAGGCAGGGATTTATATCGCCACCGGCCATTACGCGAGAAAAATTTCAGCCGAGGGCCAAGAAAAAATTTTAAAAGCGAAAGATGAAAATAAAGATCAGTCCTATTTTCTTTATCAGCTGAACCAAGAGCAGTTAAGCCGCGCTTTATTTCCGATTGGCGATTATTTGAAATCCGAAGTTCGGGAGCTGGCGAAAAAATTCAAATTGCCGACAGCGGGAAAAAAAGACAGCCAGGGACTTTGTTTTGTCGGAAAAATAAAAATGAGCGATTTTCTGGGAACTAAAATTTTGCAAAAAGAGGGCGAAATTATCTCTACTTCCGGGCAAATGATTGGCCGGCATAGAGGAGCGGCTTTTTATACTCTTGGCCAAAGAACTGGCCTGGGCATTGGCGGCTCCGGGCCTTATTTTGTCGTCAGCCGCGATACGAAAGAAAATCGGCTAGTAGTGGCTCGCGAAAATGACCCCTCTCTTTTTGCTAAATCGATTTTTCTGGATAAAATTCATTGGATGTCCGGTCAAGAGCCGATTTTGCCTTTAAAATATTCGGCTCGGATTCGATACCGCCAGCCTCTTCAAGATGCTATAATTAACAAAACCGAAAAGAGATTTATTGTTCAATTTAACGAGCCGCAATGGGCGCCCGCGCCCGGCCAGCACTGCGTTTTTTATTCGGGCGATGAGATGCTTGGCGGCGGTCAGATAGTTTAAATATGACTCATCAAGAAATTCGCGAAAAATTTTTAAATTTTTTTAAAGAAAAGGAACACGCCATCGTTCCTTCTTCTTCTTTGATTCCAACTGATTCTTCGGTGCTTTTGACAACGGCCGGAATGCAGCAGTTTAAACCTTATTTTTTGGGAGAAAAATCGCCTTTTGGCAATCGGGCCGTTTCAATTCAAAAATCTTTTCGCACTTCGGATATCGAATCGGTCGGCGACGAATCCCATCTGACGTTTTTTGAAATGCTGGGTAATTTTTCTTTTGGCGATTATTTTAAGCGCGAGGCCATTGAATGGGCGAATGAATTTTTAAAATTAGTCGTTAAGGATTATAAAAATAGAATGCACGTGACTGTTTTTGAAGGAAATGACAACGTTCCATTTGACCAAGAAAGTTATGAAATTTGGAAAAGTTTGGGAGTGCCGGAAGAAAAAATTTTAAAGCGCGGCCGAGAAGATAATTTTTGGGGCCCGACCGGCAACGAGGGTCCCTGCGGTCCCAATACCGAAATTTATATTGACGGTCTGGAAATATGGAATTTGGTTTTTAACGAATATTTCTGCTCCAGAGATAAAAAATTAATTTTGCTTAAACAAAAAGGCGTTGATACCGGCATGGGACTGGAAAGATTGGCAATGATTTTACAGGCCAAGGAAAATATTTTTGAAACGGATTTATTCGCGGCGCCCTTTGAAATTTTATTGAACCGGCCGGAAAATCAACAAAGAAGCGGCCGGATTATCGCCGATCATATTCGGGGTTCGATATTTTTGCTTTCCGATGGCGTTCGGTCATCCAATAAAGAAGCCGGCTATGTTTTGCGCCGCTTGATTCGCCGGATTTTGGTCCATGCCAAAAAAATATTTATTCCCCAAGAGTTGATTTTTGATTTGATTGGCAAGGCCATTGATTTTTACAGTTCGGTTTATGAAGATTTAGAAAAAAATAAAAAATTAATACTGGAATTTTTTAAAGAAGAAGCGGATAAATTTAATTTAACATTAGAGAAAGGACTAAAAGAATTTGATAAACGTTATCCTTTAAAATTAGGGAAACGGGTTCAAATTGAAAAGAAAATCGGCCAGGACGCTTTTGATTTGCATCAAACCTACGGTTTTCCGCTAGAATTGATTAAAGAACTTTTGAATGAGCGATTTTATCAATTTGACGAAGATGAATTTAAGAAAAAAATCGAAGAAGAATTTAAAAAACATCAGGAAATTTCCCGGGCCGGAGTTGAGAAAAAATTCGGCGGGCATGGTTTATCGTTCGACCGCGATAATTTAAGCCCGGAATTTCATAACGTTAAACTTCACACCGCCACTCATCTTCTTCATCAGGCTTTGCGTCAAATTCTTGGGACGGAAGTTAAGCAGATGGGTTCGGACATAACTCCGGAGCGGCTTCGTTTTGATTTTTCTTTTTCCAGAAAATTGACCGAAGAAGAAAAAAGAAAAGTTGAAGATTTGGTTAATCAAAAAATTCAGGAAAACCTCGATGTTAAAAAAGAAGAAATGAGTTTTGAAGAAGCTCAAAAATCCGGCGCCCTCGCGTTTTTTAAAGAAAAATATCCGAAACAGGTCTCGGTTTATTCAATCAATGGTTTTTCCAAAGAAATTTGCAACGGCCCGCATGCGGAAAAGACCAGCCTTCTCGGACATTTTAAAATTATTAAAGAAGAATCGTCCTCGGCCGGTGTTCGGAGAATTCGGGCGATTTTGGAATAAAATCTCCGCGTTTTTCATCGATACTGGAATTTTGTCTTCCGTTGTCATTGCGAGGCGATGAAATCGCCGAAGCAATCTCTTAACGATTATACCTCTTATTGAAATGAGATTGCTTCGCCTTTGGCTCGCAATGACAAAACAAATGCCTCTTATTGAAATCGAATTATGAAAAAAGAAAAATATTTACAAAAATTAAACACGGTTTTTCAATACATTAAGCCGCATAAGCGCAAATTAATCGCGCTTGTTTTTTTAAGCTCTCTTTCGGCCTTGGGAAATTCTTTCACTCCTTATATAGGCGGGAAATTATTTGACGCGATTTTAGGAAACATTCATAGCGTCCGATTATTTTCTTTTTCATTCAATCCTTTTGTTTTTATTTTAACTTTTTGGATTTTAGCCAGATTAGTTGACGATATTTCCGACAGATTTAAAGAGGTTAAAAGAGAGGAGTTGGCGACTGTTATTGAAGGCGAATATATAATCAACGGATACTCAAAACTTATTCATTTTCCTTTGGCGTTTCATAAAAAACACAAAATGGGCGAAACTATTAATCGCATTCAAAAAGGAGCGGGCTCGATGGAGGGTATTATTAATCGCGTTCTAATTGAATTGGCTCCTGATTTTTTAAGCATCATTATCGCTCTTTTTATTATTTTTACCATTCAGCCGATTTTAGCTTTCATTCTTTTGACATCCATTTTAATTTATATCGCTGTTTTGATAAAAATCGCGCCAAAAATTGCCAATATTTCAAGAAAAATGCATCAATATTACTCCCGCGCTTACGGCGATTCTTACGATACTGTTTTAAATGTTCAGGCGGTTAAACAAGCCACGGCCGAAGAATATGAAAAAAAGAAGCTTTTCCGGAATTTTTTATTGAGAGCGGCGAGATTTTACGTTGATTTCATAAAACTCCAGTCCGGCCTTAATTTAATTCAGAGGCTTTTAATAACTTTTTCGCATTTTGCTTTGTTTATCGGCGGCATTTATATGATTAGAAAGAATCAATTGACCGCCGGCGAATTAATAGCGTTTACCGGATACGCCGGAATGCTTTTTTCGCCTTTTATAGTTTTGGGAAGAAACTGGAATATTATTCAAAACGGTCTGGTGGCGATTGAGCGGGCCGAAGAAATTTTAAAAAAGCCGGAAGAAAAATATGTTCCGGAAAATGCCGTGATTTTAACCGATATAAAAGGCGAGGTGGAATTTAAAAACGTCAGTTTTCGTTATTCAAAAAATCAAAAATATATTTTGGACGACATTTCTTTTAAAGTTAAGCCGGGAATGAGTATTGCTTTAGTGGGGGAATCCGGAATGGGCAAAACAACATTGATTGATTTAATTTCTTTTTATTTTCGTCCGGCGAGCGGGAAAATTTATATTGATAATCATAATTTAGCCAGCTTAGATTTAAAAACCCTGCGTTCGTTTATCGCGGTTGTGCCGCAGGAGATTTTGCTTTTTAACGATACGGTTAAAAATAATATTAAATACGGAAAGTTTAACGCGAGCGACGAAGAAGTTGTTGAGGCCGTCCGGCTTGCTCACGCTGACGAATTTATTGAAAATTTTTCCAAAAAATACGAACAATTGGTGGGCGAACGGGGAATTAAACTTTCGGTGGGTCAAAAACAGAGAATCGCCATTGCCCGGGCGATTTTGCGAAATCCGAAGATTTTGATTTTGGACGAGCCGACTTCGGCCCTGGACGCCAAATCGGAAAAATTTATTTCCGAATCTTTGGAAAAATTAATGGAAAACCGAACCACTTTCATTATTGCCCATCGTTTAAGCACAGTTCGCAAGGCCGATGTGATTTTGGTCTTGGATAAAGGCAAGATCGTCGAATCCGGCCGTCACGAGGAATTGATAAAAATACCTAATGGAATTTATCGGCGGCTTTACGAATTTCAGATTGGCCTTAAATAAATAAAAATTTAAAAAAATAAACCCAGCATTTTCTTTCATACTAAGTAGTATGAAAGAAAATGCTGGGTTTAAAGAATTGACTTTACCCTATTTTGACCACTAAAATAAGCGTACTGGTCAAAATAACCAAGCTTTGACCAGCATATAACAATCATTACGCTAAAAGACATAGTTTTGAAGCAAAAACAGGAAAGAAAACAGCTTTTGGCTGTTCAGCGCATTTCCAGAACCAAAGATCTATTCGAAAAGAAGTGGCTGGATTCAAATTTGATTAAAAATGAAAATAAGTTTGGTTATACAAAAGACCGAGGCCCATATCAGTTAGTTTGCCATGAAGCATACCTTGAGGAAGGTGACGCAAGGTCGAGAGAATTATACTTAAAAACAAGGTAAAGGTAAACGCTATTTGAAATATCGTCTTAAGCGTTTTCTGTTTCGTACAGAATGAATCTACTTCTCATTGAAGATGATAAAACAGTCGTTGATTCGCTCATTCCGTTTTTGAAAGAGCGAGGTTTTGTGGTTGACGTAGCTTTTGACGGAGAGGTAGGATTAGATAAGGCAAAAAAGAATAATTATGATATTATTATTTTGGACAAGGGGTTGCCGAAGAAAGATGGTTTGGAAGTGTGCGCGAATATCCGCTCCGCGGGAAAACAAACGCCAATACTGATACTTTCAGTAAAGTCGGAAATTGGCACTAAGGCCGATCTTTTGAATGCCGGCGCGGACGACTATATGACGAAGCCCTTTGCTTTTCAGGAATTGATCGCGCGAGTAAATGCTCTTCTGCGGCGGCCCAAGGAAGTTCTCCATACGAAGTTTGAGTTTGGGGACATTATCGCGGATTTTGAGGGAAGAAAAACTACTCGCGGCGGGAAAGAAATTCATCTAACCACCAAAGAATTCTCCCTGCTTGAGTATTTGTTTAGAAATCGCAGCAAGGCGATCTCGCGGATGGAAATTTTGGAGCATGTGTGGGACGTGAACGCCGATCCGTTTACGAATACCGTAGAGACGCACATTTTGACTTTGCGGAAAAAGATAAGGGACAAAAACGGTAAAATTATTCAGACAGTTTCAAATGTCGGTTATAAGATTGATTAGGATTTGTTTTGTGATAATATTAAATATAAGGGTTAATTTCCCAAAGGTCGATGTATTTTATAAAAAATTAATGAATCAAATTAAATATGTCTAAACAAGAAAAAACAATAGATTTTTCCAAGGAGGAATCCCGAAACGAAACAAGCGGACTCAAAAAGCTCGTCAAAAAAGTTTTGACGGACAAATTGATGAGAAATGCCGCGGCAATGAGCGCGTTCGTGGCAACAGTGGCGAGCGTTGGATATCCGTGGGGCGATTAACGAAAAATATTTTTCGTTGTCCTTTTAGAGATTAAGGACCGTTTTGTGTGACGGGTAACGCAAAAGCACCCACAGCTTTTTGTGTGGAGTTGAAATGTTTTCATATGAGCATGAAAATGGATTTTCAAAAAATTTTCAGAACAACCGTATTGCCAAGTTCTGAAGACGAAGATAAGGCAAGATACGAATTTATATCCAATGTTCTCCTGATAGCCAGTTTTGGTTTTTCTCTTGTTATTTTTATTTTAAATTTAGTAAGAATATTTTTGGGTTTGGGCAATGCAGTATCTACAAGCATCACCTTTGTTGTGGTGTCTTTTTTTGCTCTCCTTTATTTTTTGTCCCGCAAAGGATTTTATCGTTTTGCTTCTTATTGTTTAGTGTCAATCTTTTTTCTGGCTGCGACATTCGAAATCTATAAGTTCGGGGTTGAACTTGCTTCGGCATTGCTATCGTACATATTGATTGTTGTAATGGCCGGCGTGCTTATTGGGACTCGTTTTGCATTCATAACGACCATCGTCGCTTCTATACTATTAGCCGTATTTGGGTATCTTCAAATTCAAAACATTACTAGCCCTAATTTGTCTTGGAAAAGCGAACAAGTTTTGCAATTCAGTGATATAGCAGTGTACATTATATTCTTCATCGTCATTTCTATTGTTTCCTGGCTCTCGAATCGCGAAATTGAAAAGTCACTGGCGAGGGCGAGGAGATCGGAAGCGGATTTGAAAAAGGAGAGAGATTCGCTGGAAGCAACGGTGGAGAAAAGGACAAGAGAACTCAAAGAAACACAGGTTGAGAAGATGACTCAATTATACAGGTTTGCGGAATTCGGCCGGCTCTCATCCGGCCTTTTTCATGATCTCATAAACCCGCTTACTGCCGTATCTTTGAATATTGAAAAAGTAAAGAACGCCGAGAAAATACGCTGGTATGTGAAAACTATTGAAGAAAAGACCCCGATGTCATCCGCCCTTGGCGGAGCTACGGGTCAGGCCGACGCGGCGCCCATCTCCGAATTGTCTGAACATATAGATAAGGCGGTTGTTGCCGCAAAGAAAATGGAAGATATGGTGCGCGCGGTTCGCAAGCAGCTCTCGCGGCAGGAAACCAAAACCATCTTTTCCGTAAACGAGGAAATTGCGCAGGCGCTTGAGGTGCTTTCGCATAAAGCGCAAAAATCCGGAGTGACGATACGTTTTTTCAGCCGTCAAGAAGTGAAAACGTACGGCGACGCGGTTAAGTTCAATCAGGTCGCGCTGAATCTTATTGCCAACGCAATTGACTCTTATTCACCCGTCCATAGTTCCGCCAGCGGCGGAACGAAAGAGGGTCAAGAGAAAGAAAATGCCGATACTCGCGCAGTAGCCATGTCGTTATCCCAAAATGGAGATACTATTGTTTTTGAGGTTAAGGACAAGGGCGTAGGTATTCCCGAAGAAAATAAGCCAAAGTTATTTGAGCCGTTTTTTACCACAAAGAAAGAGGGATATGGAATCGGGATCGGCCTTTCCATGATAAAACGAATTATTGAAAAAGATTTTGGCGGCAGTATCAGTGTGGAAAGCCCCGCACCAGACGCTTCGCGACGGTACGGGGCAGGCGCCGAAGGGAAGGGCTCGGTGTTTACGGTAAAGCTTCTCGTCAAAATGCATGATTGATGTTATTCAAAAAGCAATTGATCGGGGTATTAATTTTTTATCGCGCGAACAAAGACGCGACGGCAGCTTTTTTTGTTTGGTTTCCGCGAAACTTGATGATTACTCTCGCGCAAAGAAAGTTCCGGCGATTGTACCAACGAACTTTGTTTTATCGTCCCTTATTCATATAAAAAACCCCGTAGCCGACCTGCCCGCCGACCTGCGCTTCGCCGGAGGCTTCGGCAAGGCGAGAACCTTGGCGCAGGCGGGACGCATTAAGAAGAAAGCCGCTAATTTTTTACTTAAAGAACGCGGGGAGTATTGGTCGTTTAACTACTGGTTTCGAAAATCCGATTGGTATAAAAAAGAGCCGTACCCGGATGACACGGACGATACATTCGTGCCGCTAGCCGCGCTTTATGAATACAAGCCAGAGCTATTTGACGGAGAAGCGATGGCGCGCATTACCACAATGCTCACCTCCGCCGAAAAGCAGGAAGGGGGCCCCTACGATATGTGGCTCGTGCCGCCGGACGCTCGCGGCAAATGGAATGATACTGATTTAGTATGCAACGCGAACATTGCTTATTTTCTTTCGCTTCAAGACATTTATTTGCCGAAAGTTACCGCTTTTATTGAAAAGAAGATAGAGAATAAAGGATACGAATTTCCATATAACAAGATATATCCCGCCATTTACTTTATTTCCCGATCATATCGCGGCAAAAAGACAGAGAAAATGACGCGGTTGCTTTTGAGGAACCAGGAAAAAGATGGAAAGTGGGAAAATCCTTTGCGCGCCGCGCTTGCTATATCCGCGCTAATTAATTTTTCTGGAGAAGAATACAGAGAGCGGCTTAAAAGGGGAATTCAATATCTATTGAGGACTCAAGGGAAGAGAGGGGAGTGGAAACCGTACTCGTTTTATTTCCAAATGAGAACAAAAAAGAAAACGCTTTACGCGGGTTCAGAGAATATTACTACGGCGCTTTGTTTGGAGGCAATAAATAAATTCAATAAACTCGAAATCCAAAACCTTAAACCAGAAACAAAACTAAAAACCAAAATAGAAAATTCCCAAACGCAGATTTACCGAAAAGTCGTGAACATTGTTAAAGAAAGATTCCTGGTGGTTGGCGAGGATTTGAAAAAAGAAGCGGAAGATGTGATTTCAAAGACGCTCAAAGGAGATAATGGCAAGCAGATTGTACTTTTGCCATTCCTTTTTAGAGAGTCGCTGGGCGAGAAAGGAAAAAATATTCCTGATGATTTGATAACGCGACTCGGCGCGGCAAATGTATTCGGCTGGATGGCTTACACTATTTATGATGATTTTTTGGATGAGGAGGGCGATCCGAAACTTTTGTCCGTCGCTAATGTGGCCTTGCGCGAATCGGCGGAGATATTCAGTTCGGCGTTACCCGCCCATACGAGGTTTGCCACTTTTGCTAAAAATATATTTGACACCATAGATAATGCTAATACATGGGAAATTGCGCATTGTAGATTTAATCCCCATCAACAGCATCCTTACAAACTTGAGAATGTAAGGATGTTGTTGCGGTGTAATGAGAACGAACAACTTGCGAATAAATCCATCGGGCACGCATTGGGGCCGGCGGCGATTTTGTTCGCGCTAGGATACAAGGATAACTCCAAGGAAGTTAAGAGTTTAATGCAATTTTTCAGGCACTACATTATTGCCCGCCAGCTCAATGACGACGCGCATGATTGGGAAGATGATTTAAAACGAGGGCAAGTGAACGCGGTAGGCGCGCGATTGCTCCGAGATACAAAGAGTGGCAGCAGGAAGCCGGAAAAATCGCGGGAAGTGTTTTGGCGCAAAACCATCATCGGCGCATGCAAAGACATTTCGCGGCATGTTAATCTTGCCAAAAACGATCTCAAGAAACTCTCCATAATCAAAGAGCCCGCGGTATTTGCCGAGATGCTTGTCGCGATTGAACGCTCTGCCCAAAAAGCGTTAAAAGAACGCGAAGAGACGATAAAATTTCTTAAAACGTATACTTCGTCAAGAAACACAAAATCAAATTTATAAAACCTCAAAAAAAATAGTAATTAGAGTATGAACATGTATTCTATTTATTCCCACGCTGAACAGGAACGGCGGATTGAATTTATTGAATCATATTCCAAGGGTGATAAGGAAAACGAAAATCGCGAGCGAATAAAAGAATATTTAAAAAATAATCAGAGCCCTGAGGGTTTCAGTTTATGAAAATTTTGCTATTATAGTACTATGACTTACGTTATTAAAAACAGACCGTCTATTATTGTTAATTCGGGCTTGTTTGCGCGCGATAACGCGCAGGCAGGAAAAAACTATGTGTTTACCATTCGCGACTTGCCGAATGAGGATAGACCGAGAGAAAAACTGCTTGCGCTCGGCCCCGGAGCGCTTACGCCTAAAGAGCTTCTGGCGATTGTCTTGGAAAAAGGCACGCGCAAGGAGGGGGTGCTTGCGATGACCGAACGGGTTGTCCGCGAATATGGCGAGAGTAATGTTTTTTCAAATACCGATGCCAAAAAGCTTTCGGAGGATCTTAAGATTCCGCTTACCAAGGCGATGCAGATTGTGGCGGTAGGCGAGCTTGGCCGCCGATTTTTTGAAAGAAGCCGCAACGGCACGGCGGTAATCCGCACCGCCAAGGATGTTTTTGAATATGTTGCCGATATGCGCGGCCTTTCTAAGGAGCATTTACGCGGTCTTTACTTAAACGCTCATTATCAACTCATTCATGATGAGGTTATTTCCATCGGCACAGTGGACGCTAATGTTATACATCCGCGCGAAGTGTTCCGTCCCGCCCTTTCATGTTCCGCGGTTGCCGTAATCCTCGCGCACAATCATCCTTCCGGCGTTTTAATGCCGAGCCCCGATGATGTGCGCATCACAACGCAAATCAAAAAAGCCGGCATTATCATCGGCATCGAACTCGTTGATCATGTGATTGTTTCTAAAGAAGGCTTTGCGAGTATTACAACTTAACGTTCCCGATGCTGGTGTTTGACTTGCGTCTTTAATATACTATAATTGATAATGTAGGGGAATAAAGAAATCGGTCAATAAAATTTATAGAGGCACTTGATGCCCGAACCATACTTGGTTGCGGGTTTTTATTTTTAAAACTTTAGAAAAGTTTTATCGCTCGTATTTTATTATCATTGACTATGGATCAGCGTCCATTAACTGAATACCGATGCGGGTGCGGCAAGCTTTTATTTAGGGGGCTGCTTTTGTTTTCCGTTGTTGAGGTTAAATGCAAACGATGCGGCGCTTTGAAGCTATTCAAGGATGAGTTGTCTATCGGAGTTTCGGTTTCTTTTCTTTTAACCATACGCGAGGACGGGCGAGTATATGATGCCTGCAGAACCGCAGAATACGTGCTGGCTTATCCGAGAGAAACGCTTCTTAAAATGTCAATTGAAGAATTATGTCCGTTTTTTCGGGAACAGATACCGCCTTATCAGATAGAAAATAACACCTTTTTGTTGCGCGACGGCAGAAAACTTCCGGCCAAGAGTTATTTCGTAAAAAGCGATGTCTCGCCGGAGGCTTACCATATAGTAAACGTTATTTCATCCTAATACCACTTTATTTTTTATGATATACTGAAAGTAATATTATATAAAGAAGAAGCTCTTGAAGCTCGTAGAATCTATGAGCTTCTTTTTTTCAAAAAATTATACCCGCCCCGTTAGAAATAGCGAATGCCCGTCCCATACCAGTTCGCTATGGGACGAGCAGTGTAAAATTTCTAACGGGGTGAAGAAAGCCCTTCGCATTTTTTTAGTTCTTGTTTATGTTTTCGCGGGCAATTCGCTTCCCGTATTTGCCGTTATTTATCAGCCCGGAGAAACGCTTAATCCAAGTTGTTTTCCGACTGATTTAAATTGCGGCGTTCAGGCGCCTATTACCGCGACGTCAAGCGGCGCGTTCGTATTTGGCGGAGGAACCGCGCCCGCGGGGACGCTTCTTTACGTTTCTGGAACTTCAACACTGCAAAATATTATTCCCGATGGAAATCTTGCCTACAGCATCGGAACGCCGGAGAAACGCCTGAAAGAAGTTTACACAAAAGATTTGATTCTCGGCGCGTCTTCGTTTGTGATGGAAGAAATTGGAGGAGTTCTGCGATTTCGTGATGCTTCCTCCACCATCCCAGGGCTTGTGATTGATCCGTCCGTGGGCGGGATTATAAACGGAAATATTGTTGTAAACGGCGGCGCGTCTTTTCAAAACGCCACAACCACCGGCGAGCATCGTATTGGGACCTTGGTTCTTGGCGGGAATAGTATTCAGAATCTTGTGGGGAGCGGTTTACAGGTGGCATCGGGTACTCTTGCGCTTAACACCTCCGGTGATTGGATAGGGACTTTTGACGGGAGGGAGGGCAGCTACTACCTCGCAAATAGTTTCAGCGCCACTACGGCGGACACATGGTTTGGCGGAAAATCCACAACTAATCTCGCGGAAGGTTCAAATCTTTATTTTACCGATAGCCGTTTTGATAATCGCTTTTCTCAAAAAACAACGAGCGATCTTGCCGAAGGAAGCAATCTTTTTTATACCGACGCGCGCGCTCGCAGCGCGCTCTCAACTACTGCCGCCGGTCTTTCATACTCGACCTCAACCGGCGCTCTTTCGCTTGTTTCGGGATACACTATCCCGCTCACCGTCTCTACCACTGACTGGCAGTCGTTCTTTGCGACTCCGTCTTCGCGCATCAGCGCGGGAACCAATCTTTTATGGAATGGCAATGCGTTGCAAGGGGCAAGCGATTCGTACATGCGCGGCTTATTTTCAGTTTCTTCGCCGTTAAATTTCAGCACAACAACCGGCGGATTTTCGCTTGCTCCTCTTACGACTAGCAATCTTGCTGCCGCTGCCGGCATTTTGAATTCGCAGCTTGCGAGCTCAACCATCGGACTTTCAATCGGTACGAGCGGCGCGGATGTAAATGTTGCCGGTTCGCCGGCTTCGCTCGGCGGATCGCTCATGCTCAATATTCCTGACGCGGGAGTAACCGCGCGAGGACTTATCACAACGGGCGCGCAGACATTTGCCGGCGCAAAGACCTTTTCTAACTCCCCGACACTTTCTTCTCTTTCTGCTGGTTCGGTGTTATTTATCGGCGCCGGCGGACTTATATTGGAGAACAATCAAAATCTTTTTTGGGACGATATAAATAAGCGACTTGGAATCGGCACTTCCACTACCACCGAAGCTCTGACTATAAATGGCAATATGCAGTTTACCTCTCAAGCGACAACAATCAGCCTCGCGAGTTCGACTGCCGGGACCGCGCCCGCGCTCACTATGTTGGGCGCCTCCACCAATGCGATAAACGGCATCGGCGGAGCGCTAAACATTACCGGCGGCGCGGGCGGTACGAATCTTTCTACCGGCGGGGCCGTGAATATAACTTCCGGCAGTGGGCTCACAGGCGGCGCTATTACTTTACAAGGTTCAAATAATATTAGCGGCGGGCAGATTCGGCTGTTCGGCGGAACCGGCGGTTTAGGAGGCGCGGGCGGGGCGCTCACCTTAAAAGCGGGAAATTCTGGCGGAGATAACGCGGTTGCGGGCTCGGTGAGCATTACCGCCGGTAATATCACAACCGGTAATAACACCACCGCTGGATCAATCACGCTTCAGTCCGGCAATGGAGGAACCGCAAACGGCAATATCATTTTTCTTTCCGGTTCTGGCCGTGTTGGCATTGGCACATCAACTCCATCCGGAACGTTTCATGTTTACAGCGCTTCCATTCCTAATGCTTTGGTTGTCGCTACGAACGGTAATGTCGGCATCGGCACGGCCGATCCAAGCGCAAAAATACATCTTGCCGGAGGAGTTTTTTTACACACGCCGGACGCGCCGCAATTTATTACCGGACTCGAACTTTCATCCGCAGTAAATAAAATTGCGGTTGCCGGAAGATATTTATACAGCGTCCATAATAATAGCGCCGGCGGAAACGAATTTAACATTATTGATATCTCTAATCCGGCCTCTCCCGTAACGCTTGGCGGTTTAAACTACACTACTGATGTAAGGACAGTAGCAGTTTCGGGTAATTACGCTTACATTGGTTTGAGCGCAAACACGGGCGGCACGGAATTTCGCATTATTGATATCTCCAATCCATCGGTTCCGGTGGAGCTCGGCGGCACCGAGCATGGGGACAATGTGTATGCGATTGCGCTCTCCGGCCGCTATGCGTTCGTGGGGCATAATGCCGGCACGAATGAATTTGACGTGGTGGACATTTCAAATCCTCTAAGCCCGCAAATTGTTGGAGGCGTTGATCTTGGCGGAACGGGAATGAGCGCGTACTCAATAAAAATCCAAGGCCGCTACGCGTATGTGGGAGGCGGGAACGCAACCGTTAATTTTTGGGTTATTGATATTTCAAATCCGCTTGCCCCGAGCATTGTCGCGTCCGCAGATTTGCAAGACACGGTCTTCGGCCTTGATATAAAAGGCCGTTACGCTTACGTTGGGTTCGGTTCAAACAGCACGCGTGATTTTGGAATCGTTGATATCAAAAATCCGACTCTTCCGGCGCTCGCGGGAAGTTTGGAAATTGATAATAACAATACGAATGAAATTGCCGTGGCAGGCAAGTACGCGTATGTGGCGCGGGACAGTACTCTGGGCAGCGGAGAACTTTTTGTGATTGATGTTTCAAATCCGGCAACTCCAGTAATTATTGCTTCGACGGAAGTTAATCAGACGGTAAACGCGCTCGCGGTTTCAGGGAAATACGCATTTATCGGAAAAGTAACCAATGGCGGCGCCGAGCTTGACGCGTATAATCTTTCCGGTATGGATAGTCCAGCGGCGCACATTGGCGCGCTTGCGGTTGAGGATTTATCATCGGCCGGAAACGCGCTTGTGGCGGGAGACCTTGCCGTGGGCAGTAGTTTGCGCGTCGGCTCGCGCGGCATTGCGACAGATGGGACGCTTGCGATAAACGGCACTTCAACCTCGTTTTTTGCCGGCAGTGTCGGTATTGGCGTTGTAGCGTCTTCTTACAAAATTGAATTGCCGAATAACGCCGATTCGTCCGGCCAAGGCCGCGCCAATGCGTGGGTTACGTATTCCGATGAAAGTTTGAAAGAAAACCGGCAGGCGCTTGCCGGTTCGCTTGAGAAAATTCTCGCTCTTCAGGGAGTTTCTTTTATATGGAAAGGGACCAATTTCACATCAACCGGCTTTATCGCTCAAGAAGTGGAAGAAGTATTGCCGGAGCTTGTGTCTGCCGGAGAAGACGGTATTAAGTCGCTTGACTATGGTCGTTTCGCGCCTTATTTGGTTGAGGCGATAAAAGAAATTGTTCGCCTTGGCGATACATTTAAAAACGCGCTTATTTCGTGGCTTGCGGACGCGGCAAATGGCATTGGACGTATCTTTGCGCGGGAGTACTGCGGCATCGCGGATGACAGTGGGACATATTGCTTGACCGGCGAGGACATTAAACGGTTGGGGGGACAATTGCGTGAATCCGTGATTCAACCCTCGAATCACGGATCTCGGGTTGAGGAAAATCAAAAATTAGAAATAAAACCCGGCGGTCAAAATCCTAATGCGGATCAACAAGAATCAGACGGCCCAGACGATGCTGGAGAGATAAACAGAGAAGAGTCTTGGCCTGAAAAAACGAACATACCCGAAGAAACACTACTTAACGAAGGGCAAATAGAATCACAAGAAATCGGCCTAGAGGAAGCCGCTAACGATGGCTTATGAAGATTGTCTATGCCATAACGATTACCGCTGTTTTTGGAGTTCTTTTGACGCCGCTTATCGTGAGCGATAGCTTGTTTTTTCCTTTTGTGGTAGGAAAGGCCGCATTTTTTCGCATCTTAATTGAAATCGCTTTTTTTGGATGGTTACTGCTTGCGTTGCGTGAACCATCTTTTCGAGCGCGCCGTTCCCGGATTTTAACCGTATTTTTTCTTTTTGTCGCGTGGATGTTTTTAGCGAATATATTTGCCGAAAATCTCATAAAGGCTTTTTGGGGAAATTTCGAGCGAATGGAAGGTTGGGTAGGCCTTTTACACGTGTTCGCTTTTTTTGTCGTTGTGTCAGCGACGCTCAGCGCAAAGCGAATGTGGCATTATTTTTGGTTCGCGTCTTTAGGTGTTTCGGCGATTGTTTCTCTCGGTTCTTTTTTTGAGGTAAGCGCCTGGATGAGCGTGAGCGGAGGCGGTCCGTTTGGTAATCCGACTTATCTTGGCATCTACGCCCTTTTCCATATATTCTTAGGTGTTTACGCGTTCAGCGATAGATTGAATAGATCGCGCCCGGCGACAATCTTTTTATCAGCCTCGCTGTTGCTGAATATTGTTACTTTATTTGGCACTCAAACTCGCGGCGCGCTTTTAGGTCTTATTATTGGAGTGTTTATTGCTATAAGCATTGTATGGATCGCTCGTTATGGCATCAGTCGCGAAACTGTTGTTTTAATCGGAGCCGGAGCGATGCTGGTGATTGGTATTTTTACTGTGTCCAGGTTGTCTGAATTTAGAAAATATCCAGTTTTTTCCGATATTGCATCAATTTCTTTGGAAGAAGGTAAAACTCGATTTACAATTTGGCGTATGGCGCTTGAGGGGGTGAAAGAGCGTCCAGTATTTGGCTGGGGGCAAGAAGGATTTAATTATGTTTTTAATAAATATTATGAGCCGTCTTTGTTTGGTCAGGAGGAATGGTTTGATCGAGCGCATAATTCTTTTTTGGATTGGATGGTTGCCGGCGGTCTCGCTGCCGGCGCGCTTTTCGTATCTCTTTTTTGGTTTTTGTTCCGGGCCGTTTGGCTTTACGAAGATGCGGTTATTGCCGGCGTCGTGATGATTGGTCTTGTTGTCGCTTTCGCGGTCCACTCTCTTTTTGTTTTTGATAATGTTGTAAGTTCGATTATGTTCGCAACGCTTTTAGCGTATGGTCATAGAGTAGAATTAAGCAAATCCTTTTTCGAAAAAAAAGTTTTTGGAAACGCGGAACCGCGAATATTTTGGAAAATCGGGAATTTGTCTATGGCGCGTAATTTTGGAATTATCGCGGGGGCGGCTATCGTGTTGTTTTTGGTGGCTATTTTTTTCTTCGTCCACAGGCCGTTTGGCGCGGCTTTGGAGCTTGGCCGCGCTTTGCGATCGGCCGATGTTGATATCGCGTTGAGTCATTTTAACCGCGCTTTGAAATATAATTTTGGTCGGCAGGAAATAAGCGAGCAAATGATTCTTTTTTCTTCGCGCCTTGCCGCTTCTGTGGGCGTTCAGGATTTTATCAAGGTTCGGGTTGCTCAAATGGCGGTCGTGGAAATGTCAAAACAAGTTGCCAAAATTCCAAACGATGCTCGCGCGTATGTGATGCGCTCGATCGCCTACGGAGTTTACATCGACACACGCAATGCTTTGTTAGATCTTGAGAAAGCGCGCCAGCTCTCGCCGCGAAAGCAGCGTTTGTTATTGGAACAGGGGAAAATTGCTTATGCGATTGGCGATCAACAAGCAGCTGCCCGTCTTTTTGAGCAGGCCTATATTCTTGACGGATCATTCAACGAAATTGCCGCTTATGCCGGCGCCGGACTTATTGCTATTGGTCGAATTAGCCAGGGTCAAGCTGTTTTGCAGAAACACTTCAGCACCCCTTTTCCTGATCATCCATTTGTTCAGCGGGTGTATAAAGACATAAAATAGCGATACGGAGAGCGGTATGTAGGGCAAAAAAGTTATCCACAGGCGCCACACTTGATTAATAAAATGGATGTAGTATACTTTTAATATAGTCAAATGAGGCTCATACGAAGCCCGCAAACCGAAAGGTCTGCGGGCTTTATTAGTGAGAGATGTTGCATGATTTAATGTTTAGAGTTTAGAAATTAGGATTTAGAATTTTCCCGCCAAGAGCGGGATAGAGGCTCTTGAAGCCCGAACCAAAATGGTCGGGCTTTATTTTTTAAAGTAATTCGCCAGCTGGCGGACAAAAAATAAAATAAAAAACAATTAATAAAAAAACAAATTGCTTAGATTGCGAAGTTCAACATCGCGGTATTAAGAAATAAAAATAATAAAGGTCGAACCGCTGATGTCGAATATAAAGAAACTCGCAATTTCAAGCAACTCAATAAAAAACTATGATCACTCACAGTAAACAAAATGTAATTTCAAAAGTCGTTTCTATTATTATGGTTGCGGGGATGCTTTTAACGTCCCTTCCCGCGCCGGCATTCGCGATTATTTATCAACCGGGCGAGACGTTGAATCCCGGCTGCGCGCCTACGGATTCGAATTGCAATGTGGTAACCCCAGTCTCCGTCGCAACGTCTACGCCGGGACTTGCGTCTGGATCGCTCATTTATTTGCAGGCTGTTACGGCTTCAAGCACGAGCTGGCTTGCGATACCGGTCGGCGTTAATGGCCAGACGCTCACCATAAACGCGAGCGGAACGCCCGCGTGGTCAACATTTTCTGTCGCGACTACTACCATCAACGGCGCTTCCGGCCCGAACTTCACTTTTAACGCGGGAACAACCGGAACTGATTTTGTTATTTCCACTTCAACCAACGCGCTGACATTCAACCTGCCGAGCGCGACTTCAACTGTGAGGGGACTTTTGACCGCGACTGATTGGACAGCGTTCAACAGCAAAGAAAGCGCCATAACCGCTTCCACTACAACCGCGTACTACAGAGGAGACAAGACCTGGCAAACGCTCAACACCGCGGCAGTCGCGGAATCAGCCAATCTGTATTACACGGACGCAAGAGCGAGAAACGCTTTGTCCTCAAATGCTCTTGGTCTTGCTTACAGCGCATCAACCGGCCAATTTGCTTTGACGAGCGGCTACAATATTCCGCTTACGGCCTCAACGACCAATTGGGATACCTTCTATAACGCGCCGTCAAACAGGATCACAGCAGGCACTGGTTTAGCGTGGAGTAGTAATACTCTCGCTGTGGATACCAATACTCTACCTGATGCTTCGTCAACTGCGAGAGGTTTTGTGTCAACCAGCACGCAGACATTCGCCGGCGCGAAAACATTCAGTGGTTCTATTACGACAAACGGATCCACTATTCCCCAAGGCGCGTGGACAAGCCGCGCGATTTCTGGTTCATTAGGATGGAAAACCGTGGCGTACGGCAACGGGACATTTGTGGCGGTTCCGGATACTAATATTGTCGCGACTTCGCCTGATGGCATAACTTGGACGCAAGGATCCGCGTCAGCCGCCAGTGTTTGGCGATCCGTGACTTACGGCAACGGCCTCTTTGTTGCTGTCGGCAGTGTTAGTGGAACAGGGACGGTTATGACTTCGCCCGATGGCATTACATGGACAAATCGTACGGCGGCCGCAAATAATCAATGGACGTCCGTAACTTATGGCAATGGACTTTTTGTGGCAGTTTCTAATACAGGCACAGGTAATCGCATTATGACTTCGCCCGATGGCATTACATGGACATCAAGAGTGTCCGCGGCAGATAATTCATGGCAATCTGTAATCTACGGCAATAGCTTATTTGTGGCTGTTGGCGGAAGCGGACAGCGCGCCATGACTTCGCCTGATGGCATTACATGGACTATTCGTTCAATCGGAGATGATAGCCAAATTTTTTATTCCGTAGCGTATGGAAACGGAGTTTTCGCGGCGATAGGCGGGCTTCCCGGCATGGGCTTTGTTCAAACTTCGCCTGATGGCATTACTTGGACGAATAGAACGCCCTCGGCTCAGAATGACTGGCGTTCGGTCATTTATGCCGGCGGACAATTCGTGGCAGTCGCGAGCAGCGGTACGGGTGATCGCGTGATGGTTTCACCCGATGGTATTGTTTGGACGACGCAGACATCAGCCGCGGACAGCAACTGGAAAGGCATTGCTTTTGGCAACGGTGTATATGTTGCCGTAGCCGATAGCGGAACGAACCGCGCGATGAGTTCAAGCGCGTCTTCGGCCGGCAGCGCGATAACCAGCAATGGCGGGGTTACTATCGCTTCAATCAATCCCGGTACGACAACTAATTTACTTTATAATCAAAGCGGTACGTTGTATTGGAATGGCAATCAGCTTTCTGGTCTTTCATCCGGTATTACATCCGTGAACGGATTGACATCCGCAACGCAGACATTTGCCGTCGGGACTGCTGGCGCAAATTTCGGTATTACCTCAAGCGGCAATACGCATACGTTCAATCTGCCGGACGCGAGCGCGACAGCCAGAGGATTAGTTTCCACTTCAACGCAAACATTTGCGGGAGACAAAACATTTAGCGGGGCGTTGACACTGGCGACA
The DNA here is from genome assembly GCA_016188775.1 of Parcubacteria group bacterium. Lineage (GTDB taxonomy): Bacteria > Patescibacteriota > Minisyncoccia > JACPHC01 > JACPHC01 > JACPHC01. Next base: position 104,914 of record JACPHC010000001.1, on the reverse strand, counting down.
ACGACCGCGACCGGGCTAACGCTTTCTCAAAATGGACTTACTCTCGCGTCAAGCACACCGAGCGTTACCACAAACGCGCTTTATAACGAAGGCGGTACTCTTAAATGGAACGGCTCTGCTCTCGGCGCTGGTTCACAGTGGACTACAAGCGGTTCAAATATCTATTACAACGCGGGTAATGTAGCAGTTGGTACTTCAACTATTTCTTCCAATACGAAATTAGCGGTAATCGGTTCGCTTCCTGCAGTTATCAACCCCGGCCTCGTCTCCACCGGCGGTACCATCATCAGCACGACTGTTGGTGGCACTGATACGGTCATTCAATACAATGGTAGCGGTAGCTTCACGCCGCCTACTGGTATTACTTCAGTGCAAGTTCTAGTTGTTGCTGGTGGCGGAGGAGGTGGTTCTGCTATCGCTGGTGGCGGTGGCGCGGGGGGATACATTTCAAACACCTCTTACTCCGTTACTGCGCAATCGTATACCGTTACCGTAGGAGCTGGCGGCTCTGGCGGCGTTGGATCTTCCGTGAATGGGGCCAATGGTTCTAATTCTGTTTTTGGCACCATTACCGCTATTGGCGGTGGTGGCGGCGCAGCTATGTCTTCTAATGGTGGTAATGGCGGTTCAGGTGGTGGCGCTCGTGGTGCTGCAACTACAGGTGGAACTGGAATAGCTGGTCAAGGAAACAACGGTGGTATTGGTTCAACAACAAATGGCACTGCGGGAGGTGGAGGAGGCGCAGGCGCGGTCGGCGCTACTGCGTCCGGAAGCGCTTCCGGAGCAGGAGGAAATGGAACTTCAACCTCCATCACCGGGTCTTCTGTTCCTTATGCTGGCGGCGGCGGAGGAGGAGGGTATGTGCAAGGGTCAACTACTGCGGGCGCCGGAGGTACCGGAGGTGGCGGCGCGGGAGGAGTTGACGCTAATGGAACTAATGGCAATGCGAATACGGGTGGCGGAGGCGGAGGCGGAGGATACAACAATACTATTCCTACAAATTATTCAGGTGGCAACGGTGGCTCGGGTGTGGTGATTGTGAGGTTTGCGACGGTGAGTGTGCCGCAAACTGCTAATACACTCCTTCGCGTAACCGACGCAAGTTCAAACGCCTCAACCACGCTTGCTATCTTCGAAAACTCCTTTGGTATGAGCTGTATTATTGAAGGCCAGACCGCGTCGCTCGCGTGTTCATCGGACAAATCACTCAAGAAAAATATCGGCGCGATTGACGGCGAAGACGCGCTTTCCGCGGTGCTCGCGCTTGATCCGGTGAAGTTCGACTGGATACTAAACGGCCCGAGCGAGGATGATTATGTAATAGATGAAAATGGCGAGTATGCGCTTGATAAGAATGGCGAACGCATTGTGAAAGATGGCGCTTACGCCGGCTTCATCGCGCAGGATGTTGAACAGATTGAAATATTGAAGGGGCTTGTGACGGATGTTGGCGGCAAGAAGGCATTACAGTACGACCGATTCGTGCCATTCATCGTTCGCGCTTTCCAGCAGTTTGTACACAAAGTTGATGGTTTCTTAGTTACTCTTGAGTCCGGATGGAGACGGCTCACGGCGAATGAACTCTGTCTTGTTGATGACAATACAAATGAGCTTGTATGCGTGACGGCGGAAAAACTCCGCTCGCTTGGAGGGTCATCTCCGCTTTCTAATCCCGAAGGACAAGCTGGCGGGACTGGCGTGGTAGGGGATGCGGCGCCGGTAGAACTGGAAACACAACAGCAAGCGGCACAGTCGGAAACACCGGCAGAAACCGTGCCGTTTGAAGATGTGAATGAAGCGCCGACGGCGGAGTTGGTGGTGGATTCGACAAGCTCACCACAAGTCGAAGCGCCGGTGGCATCAGAGATAGCAGAAGAACCGGTCCCGGCTCCAGTGTCCGAACCTGTTACGGAATCCTTCGGCTCCGCTCAGGACGAGCCCGCGGCGCAACCAGAATCCACCTCGTCAAATTAACCAAGGAGGTACCCCCCCCCGCTCTCTATGCCTAGGCGTGACACTTACTGGCGTAGAGGGCGGGGCAACCCAAAGATCCCGTTAGAGATGGAAACACTCTGCGGACCCTCGCGATCTCTAACGGGGCAAGAGCCCTTACTATGGAAAACATAACTACAAAATTAAAAACACGATTTTTATCCTCCTCCGCTTCCTCCGACGCTGAAGCTTTGGCGGACAAGCAAGCTAGGGAGGACAAGCAGAGCGAGAATTATAAAGACACCGAAACTTTTTCTTACCAAGGAGTTGCAAGATTGCAAGAAACATACTGCGTTTAGTTTTCTTACCCGCCGTAGCTTTACTGCGCCTTTCCGAAGCTAAAATCGAAGAGGGAGCGAAGACGGGTAAGACGCAAAGGCGCTCAATATTCGTTTTCTTGTTTATTGGCGTTCTCGCGGTTGGCGGATATTATCTTTTTGACAAACCGACGCCGGAAGAAAAAGCCAGAGAAGAACTGGCCGCGGCAATGGCGTCTGTTGGGGAACTCATGATTCTTCCCGAAGGCGATGAACCCGTGCTCGCAACCGTGACTGACGCGGAAACACTGATTAAACAACAAGCGTTTTTTACCGGCGCGGTCAATGGCGATCAGCTGTTGCTTTTTCCGCGTAATTTAAAAGCGGTGCTTTATTCGCCATCGCGAAAGATGATTGTGAATATGGGACCTATACAACAGCAACCGCAGGTTGCTGTTGGAAATGATCAAATCCCAAGCGCCCCCGAAGGAGACGCTTCGCGACCCTACGGGGCAGGCAAATCCCAAACAAATCCCAATGACTCCGAACAAATTCTTTTGGAATTTAACGGGGCAAGTCAAAATTCAAATATTCAGAACGAAACAGCAAATTCAGCATCCGTTCCGCAAGGGTCCGCGATATTGACGGCAGAAATAAGAAATGGAACGGGCAAAAATGGTTTAGCTTCGCAAATCGCCGAACAAATCAGCGGGAATGCCGGATACAAAGTTTTAAAAGTAACCGATGCTCATAAAAAAGATTATTCCGAGACGCTTGTTGTAAATAAAAACCGCGATGTGGAAAAATTACAGCTTGTGAACTCGCTTATCGCGGCTCTCGGAGGACGCGCGGCTTCCGAACTGCCTTCTGGCGAAAAAGATACGGAGGCGGATATACTTGTTATTTTAGGCGGCAACTAATCTATGAAAAGTTTTTCCCCCATTAAAATAATATTTTTTTCCCTCGTGCTTTTGCTTGGCGCGGCGAATCTCGCTTATGCTTCCGAAACAGACGGCACTATTATTACCGGCGGGAACGCGGGTTTTGCTTGGAGTGACCAGACGGGCTGGGTCAATTTTGGCGTTACAAACGGCAACATTCATATTACTGATAGCGGCTCGCCTGCCGGCGAGGCAAGCATGAGTGGTTACGCATGGAATGCAAATTATGGCTGGATCAATATGGCGCCGACCAGCGCTTCTACCAATGTTGGCGTGAAGGTTTCGGCTGCCGGCGCGCTTTCTGGATACGCGTGGGGATCGAGCTTGGGCTGGATAAATTTTTCCGGCGTGTCAATCAACTCGTCGGGTAAATTCATTGGTCAAGCAACGGGTTCGATTGTTGGCACGCTCACTTTTGATTGCGCGAATTGTGATGTGCGTACCGATTTCCGACCAGCGAATTTTAGGGCTGCAACCACCCCTCCTTCAGTGTCTTCAGGCGGTGGTGGCGGGGGAGGAGGCGGATTCTTTCCGCCGACAGTTACCGGATCGGGCGGTCAAGCCGTTCCCGCGCGCATTGAAGCTTATGATGTGCCGATGAGGCTTTTCCCGGCGCAGTCAGGCACTCTTACGCAAAACCTTACCGATGGCAAAACGATAAGAGTAGAGGTGCCAAGCAATGTTATTGCGACGGACGAGCTGACGATTATTGCTTCTGAACGGCCCGCATCGGTAGATGTGAGCGTATCAACCGTAGTCGTGCTTGGAGAAGTATTATTTAATGTTGTCGCGCGCGATAGCGCGGGAAATTTAATACACACATTTTTAAAGCCAATACAAATTACCCTCACTATTCCCAATAGCTTGCAGGGCAGGAGCGACCTTGGCGTGTATTATTTTGACGAAGGGCAAGGATTGTGGGTAAAAATATCCGATGCGGTCTTTTCTGGAAATAGCGCGATTTTCTCGGTTAATCATTTGACGCTCTTTGGCATCTTCTCCGCGTCTGATTTGCCGTCATTCCTACAACCATTCTTTTCTATTCCGGCGCCGGCCATCGGACCGTTTCCCGGAACAACACCAAGTCTGCCTGCCGGACAGGTAGGTCAAGCTTCAGCTGGCATGGCGGCAGGAACAGAAGCGGTTCCGGAAGAAACCGGGGCGTCTCCCGAAGAAACGATCCCGGAAGCGCTTTTTGATATTCGGTTGTTTTTGGATCGCGCGAGCGTAGCGCGGATTGTGGATTTGGTCGCGCGCGTAACTTTTGAAAGTTTTGGTCGCGTGCCCGCATCGGTTGAAATGACATTCTCAATCATCGGCGGAGATGGGCAGGAATTATGGAAGAGCGTTGATACGACAACCGTCCAGACCGAAGCAGTATTTGTAAAGCGATTTCTTGACGCAAACGAGCTCGCCCCCGGGTCCTACACCCTGCTTCTTCGTACGCTTTACGATTCGGACTCGTCTGCCGGACGGGCAGGCGTAAAAGATGTTTTTGAAGCGCAATTTAGCATTGCTCCCGAAGGCGCGTCTTCGTATTGGATTTTTTGGCTCGCTTTGGGGCTTGTTGCTGTAGCGGCGATTGCTTTCTTTGCGTGGCTGCGGAAACGGCAACGAGAAACGCAAATATGATATGGAATTATTCGAAAAATCAATTAATCGCGCTGGCTTTGGTTTTGATCGGCATTTCCGCGGCATTATCCATTATTATTCTTTCCTTCCGTTATGCCGAGACAGAGAAGCTACGCGAAGCGATGGTTCGCAATGACATTGACGACCGGCTGAAAAATACATTTGCCGTGATGAATGATTTTCCCGGAAGCGCCGGCAAAGACCTGCTTTTTTTAAAAACACTTTCAAGGCACGCCGACTTTTTCAATTTTCTTGAAAGAAACGAGGCATACAAAGAAATCTCAAAAGAATAATTGCTTTATGCGGATAAGGCAAGAAAAATCAGGGGATACTCTTTGCGGGCAAGTTTCCCCTGCGATTTTTGATACCGTATCGCGCGCAAGAACTCTTTCGGATGGCGAAATATATATTTCACAAATCATAGCGCACGAAGGGTCGGCCGCGCTTTTTTATGCTACGCCTGTCCCGTACCGCGCCGAAGGCTCTGGCGCGTGGCCACGCGGCGAAGAAGAGGTTATTGTCTCGGTAATTGACGCGTCCTATTTTCTTGAGGAGGTGCGAAGGCTCGCGCGAGATGGCGAGGATGTTTTTCTTCTTGACGCGGGCGGCCTTTATCTTGCAAATCCCGATCGGGGAAAAGAGAAGTTTTCCTCCGGTCAGGCAGAGGCCCCGTACAACAACAAGTTGTATACGGGGCAGGCAAGCAGTTTTTATCGCGACTTTCCTGAGGTTCCGGCAGATATCCTTTCGGACGCATCTTCGCAATATTTTGAATCACGAAATACCCTTTTTACTTTTTGGAGGATATATCCCACGGAGAGCAATTTTGCCATGTATGAAGGGGCTAATAAGGTTCTCGGTCCCTCGCACGAGAGTCAGTATTTTTGGGTGATGGCGGCGGTATCAAAAAATATCGAACATCATTGGTGGCGAAGCATATCGTATCTTACGACTATCGCTGTCATTTTATTTACGCATCTTATCGTGGCGCTTTTATGGTATTTTACAGCCAGTCGGCGTTACGATGATGTAATTTTTTATGGAGAGCCAGAATAAAAAGTCAATCCATTCGACGGGCTCAGGTCTTCGACTCCGAGGCTCAGACTCGAGGAGATTGATGGTGAGCGAAGTCGAACCATCAACAGAGTCAATATACTTTGATGCAATCTTTGCGTTTCTTTTTGCTTTGCTTGCGACTCTTTTTATTACTTCTCTTTGGGCAAAGATTTTTGTCGGCAGTTGGTTCGGCGTGGATTTTCAGAACGAGTTTCCAAATATTCTTATTCTTTCCACGCTCATCGCTTTAATCGCAGTTATATGGCCGCATTTTCCAGAATGTTATTCGCGAAAGATTTTGCTTTTTGGCTTTAGCATTATTGCTTTAGAAGTATTTACGGAACTGCCGCTTAAAAAATATATAGCGGTTTATCCCCAAATAGCCGCTTCAATCACTCCCTGGTTTTTTCTTTTTGGCATTGCGGAATTCGTGGGTATATCGCTTGCGCTTTCCGGATTTTACCTGTTGCTTATTCACCCCGTTAGAAGTCTTACAACAGATAAAGGTTATACAGAGAAAAAAGCCGAAGACGAATTTGTTGACAAAATTATAAACAATAACAAACTCGACCGAACTTCTAACGGGGCGAGGATAATTAAATAAGAACTATGACCCCACTATTAAGAGCGACATTGCTTATTTTTTACTCTGTTATAATGCTATGGCGCGTAAGCTCTTTTGCGCGCAAAAGTCAAAAGCCGATGTTGTTTATACCGTTTTTTGCGTGGGCAATTTTGATAAATGCCCTCGCCGCTTTCATATATTATGAAATGACATTTACGTTTTTGTGGTTTTTGCTCGATCTATTATTTTTTACAACTTACGCTTCATTGCTCGCAATCATTACTGCGATGTTGAAAAGCATAAAACATAACTGATTTTATCAATACCATGATACTTTTTCAGCCAATTATTCTTGCGAGTGAATTTGCCCAGCACGCGATTATGATCGTGCTTTTTGGAGTTGTGCTTGCGGAGTATATTTCGCTTTTCAAGCGGCATCAATCTCTTAATGTCGCCGCCGAAAAATCAGTTATATCTCTTATGCCGCCGGCGGAAATAAAGAATGCTCTCTTGCAAAAGAAAAGAACGACGCTTTTGTTGCTTGTCGCTGTGTTTATCGAAGCCCTTTGGATTATTGCAGAATTTTTTGTCGATTTAGATAATTTTGCGTATCATGTTTTATTTCGCTGGCCGATTATTGTGTCTGTCTTGATTATTTTCTGGCGGCTCACGCGCAATCTCTTGAGCGGCATAAAATATATATTTATGGCATTTGCTGTTGTAACGTTAGCTCATATAGCTCTTGATATGTATTATTTTTTGTACGCGCCGCCATGGGATCGAATTGCGCACTCCATTCTTAAGACGGCCGAGGCGACGCTGCTTTATTTTTTCGTGGCGCGGTTTTTTATTTATACAGACAATGAACCCCGTTAGAAAAAATTTAATTTTAATATTTGTTCTATTTTCGGTTTTTGCCGCCGAGCTTATTTTTACTTCTCCGGCCCACGCTCTGTCTATCGCCGCCCGTATTGGAGATCAATACACCGAGGTTGTTGGCGGCGATCGGCTGTATTTTGAGGTGGAGATAAAGTACCCGGAAAATCCGAGGCGAAAAGACCTGCGTTTGGAGTATCAAATTTTTGAGAATGAGATCGTGATCGCATCGGAAAAAGCGCTCCGAGCGGTGGAGACGCAGGCATCTTTTTTGGACTATATTGTTGTTCCGAAGGGCGCGAAAAGCGGGATTCATGAGTTGAACGTTGTTATCACCGACTACGCCGTCCTTCATCAGGAGGTTTCGGCGACATTTAAAGTGCTCAAAGGTCGGGATAGGGTCGTTAATTATTTTCTTATATTACTCGGCGCGATTGCGTTAGTTGGCGTTTTAGTGGTTATTCAACTCATATATGGAGGCCGCGGAAATTCCGGGGGCGGAATAAAGCTTCAGAGTTATTCGCATGTTTCTAAAGATGAACGTTTATATTATGAAATCGCGGCAAGCATTATTGCCCAGACGCTGTCGCTTGTCGGAGAAAAAGCGATTAAGGCCGCTCAAGGCATAGATGGCCTTGAGGTTGACGAGAAAACAGGAAAGGTGCTTCGCATCCGCGGGGATCCGGCAAAAGTAATTTCCTCGCTTATTCGAAGCGTTGAGAGTAATTTCGGCAAAAGAATGAGTTTCGCCCTTCGAGTGAAAAATAAATAAAAATTCAAGGTCGTTAATGAATAACGCAAAAATATATGTTGCAAAATAAAGTTCAAAACCCCGAGCACCAGAGTAATGTTCGGTACGGGGCAAGTAAAGCTGCCATGATTTTGGTGGTTGAAGATGAACCGGATATGCGCCAAGCTCTTGCTGAATCGTTGAGCCACGAAGGATTTGAGGTGCTGCAAGCGTCAAATGGCGGCGAGGGTCTGGCGCAGGCGCTCGGGACCCACCCCGATCTTATCGTGCTCGATATTCTTATGCCAAAAATCGGCGGAATGGAGATGATGAAGAAATTGCGCCAAACAAACAGTTGGGGAAGAAAAGTGCCGATTATACTGCTTACCAATTTAAGCGCGGACGACAAAATAATGCATGGAATTGTAGAGGATCAGCCGTCGTATTATCTGGTAAAGTCGGATTGGAAAATTCCCGATGTGGTGGAAAAAGTGAAGAGTTTGGTCCAAAAATCAGAGCCAAAAGGCGAATGATTTTTGGTTGCCAAACCTTCACCCGCCGAAAGTTTCGCGAAGTTCTTGAAGCTCAAATTACGCATAAATGTATGGCCATACAGGAAGAAAAACTTATCTTGCCGGGCGATGCGGCGGAATGGCGCGAACTTTTTGAGAACGCCAATGAATTAATTCAGAGCGTTGATGAGAACGGCCGGTTTTTGTACGTTAATAAAAAATGGCAGAGCGTTCTTGGATATTCCGCAGAGGAAGCGAATGGCATGACTTTTCCCGATATTATTCATCAAGACCATTTGCAAGCATGTTTTGAGGCGTTTGGCGAAATGCGAAAAGGTAAATCTTTCAGCGGCCTTAAGACGCAGTTTGTCGCAAAAAGCGGCGGCATTATAGATGTCGAGGGAAATATCAGCGTTCGGATGAAAGACGGAAAATTTATCTCCACATGGGGAATGTTTCGAGAAGTGGTTCCTTGCTCGGAAATAGAAAAGGTGCTGCGCGAAGAGCAGAAATTTTCTCAAGCAGTGATAGACAGCTTGCCGAGCGTTTTTTATGCATTTGATGTTTCGTCGTTTCGCATGGTTCGCTGGAACAGGGCGCTTGTCGGGATTTTTGGCTATTCCAACGAAGAAACTGCTAAAATGTCCCCCATTGATTTTATTGATGAGCCGGATCAGGAAAGAGTCCAAAAGGCCATTGCCGAAGCGGTGAGCAAGGGAAAAGTCATGATGGAGACAAATATTCGAACAAAAAACGGAAATAAGATTCCGTATTTTTTCTCGGCAGTATATAGCGTGATCGCGGATAAGGGATATATTGTTGGCATGGGCATAGACATTACTGATTTGCGAAAACGCGAGCAAGAGCTCGATCGCGTGGCAAAGACCTTGGTGCGGCGCGATTTTGAACTATTGCAGACGAACGATATTTTGAGAATTCGCGATGAGCAGATTGCTAAAGAACAGGAATTGAATCGGGCCAAAAGCGAATTCGTATCGCTGGCTTCGCATCAGTTGAAAACCCCGCTTACCGTCATCAAATGGTATATCGAGATGATTCACGCGGGATACGCCGACAAGTCCCCCGACAAGCAAAAGGAATATCTCGGAAAAATTTATTCCAATACCAGGCGGATGGTAGAGCTCATTGACGCATTTTTGAACGTTTCTCGTTTGGAGCTTGGCGTCTTTTCCGTCAAAAATGAGCCGGTTAATTTGAGAGAAAAGATGGACATGATTCTTCGCGACCTCGCGCCGAAGATAAAAGAGAAAAATTTGAAACTTTCAAAAAGTTACTCCCCGAAGGAAAGCAAGCTTCCTACCCCAGTAGCAGAGCAGAGCTCGCTACGGGGCACAGCGGGGCAGGCTAAAAGCAATTTCCTTTTATCAACCGACCCTAAAATGATACAAATCATCTTTGATAATCTTATCTCTAACGCGGTAAAGTATACGCCGCCCGACGGCGAGATACAGGTCAAAATGCAGAAAAAGGGCAACGAGATTCTTATCAGTGTCGTAGATTCCGGCATCGGCATTCCGGAAGATCAGCAGTCCAAGATTTTTACCAAGTTTTTTCGAGCGGATAATGTCGCGGGAGAAAAAGTCCACCCTGAGCTTGTTGAACGGGTTGACGGCACCGGCCTCGGACTTTATTTAGTAAAATCTATGGTAGAAAAAATTGGCGGCAAGATTTGGTTTAGGTCGCCCATTCGACCCTTCGAGGCGCCTCAGGACAAGCAAGCTCAGGGCAAGCCTGCTGCCGCAAGCAAAAAGAGCGGGACAAGAGGCAAGGAAGAACGCCGAGGGACGGCATTTTATATAGCTTTTTATTCGCATTGATGTCGGCTTTGAAGGTCGCATAGTTAACATATGTTAACTATTGATATAATTGGTTATCATAGAATATATTGGCAATATATAGATAAAAAACTTTTGTCAACAACCGAAGCAGCGAAGATTTTAGGAATTAGCCGCGTCGCGGTTTTTAAAAAAAATAGATCCGGCGAAATAAGAGCCAGAAAAGTTGGTCGGAATTTTGTTATTGACGAACGAGGATTGTCTGATATTTTAAGGCCGTCTTATAAAAACTGAAATTTTTAATATGCTATAATTGCCTTATGCCAATTAGAATAATAAAAAATCCCGTTAAAAAATCCGAGCTTTTGGAAATAGCCAGGGACGTATTCGGAGATTTCGTGAAAGTCGTGGTCGATTTGGAACAAAAAATTATGGCGGTGGGCGGAGAACTTCACGCCGATGAAGAAGTGTTGTTGATGGAAAAAGAAAATTCAGATCGGCAAAACACTTGGGGAATTAACATCTATCCGGAAAAATCGAAGGATGAATGGATTGAATTTGATTCAATGGTGAATTTAAAGCCGGCCCTCGGTAACCGTTCCAGAGACGTGGAAAATCCGGTAATAAGGGAAAAAATTAAAAGCATAATTCAAGAATTGGTCATAGATTAAGATTAAAATGTTTTTTCAACACAAAGAATTGGCCCAAGGAAGATGGAGCAAGCTTTCCTTAGTCCAACAGCTTGGCAATATCGGCGGCGAGGTTTTCAGGGTGTGGCGTCAAAACGGCCAAGATGAAAAATTATTTTGGAGCGCGGTGGAACGAGCCTTGGAACTTTTTGATTTGACTTTAAACGATCCCCGCTGGAAAGGCCGCCGACGAGAAATTGCCAGGGCGCGAGAAGTGTTTGTGGACGCGGTTTTCGGAGGCAGGGAATATAAAAGTTCTCTGGAAGATTTAGCGCGCTATTTTGATCAATTTGCTTTAGCCGCGAATTTGCGACGATAAAATAATTAAAACTATTTTTCATTATGGATGTTTTTTCGCACGGTTTATGGAGCGGAGCTGTTTATAAAGCTCTGAACATAAAAAAGAAAAAAAATTTTAATGTTTGGTTGGCGGCGTTTTGGGGAGTTTTTCCCGATCTTTTCGCTTTTACCATTCCGTTTGTCTGGCTTTTTTGGAATTTATTCACCGGCGGAATGCGCTTTGCCGATTTTCCCCGGCCGGAAGAATCAGAACCGCCAACCGAGACCAGATTCCCGATTTTCAACTTAGCCGCTCATCTTTATAATTTCAGTCACAGTTTGCTTGTTTTTAGTTTAATTTTTGGCGTTTTTTGGTGGATCTATAAACAACCTCAATGGGAGCTTGGCGCTTGGCTCTTGCATATTTTAATCGATATCCCGACACATTCTTATAAATTTTTTCCCACGCCGTTTCTTTGGCCAGTTTCCAGCTGGAAATTTAACGGCATTATATGGGGAACACGCTGGTTTATAATCGCCAATTATTTATTGCTGGTTATCGTTTATATTATCTTGTATATTTATAAACGCCGTAATCAAAATTAGTTTTCACTTTTTCACCACAATCATTGTTTTTTCAATTTTAATAATCGGCTCGTGGTATCCAGTCGGGTAATCTTGAAGGGCGTTTTCCAAAATAGTTTCGGAATAGCGGAAACTTTTGCCGTAGCGCGTACCCGGGTCGTTGGTAATAAACTCTTTTTTAGCCGGGTCGTAACCAATCACGACAAGATGATGTTCGATTGGGCCCGGGGGATTATAATATGGGTTTCTTAATTTTCTTCCATTGACCGGAACCACGACTAAATTGCCGATTTTTAATTCGTTTTTAATATCCTCGACTCCAATATTATTTCTCACCTCAATATTATTATAACCAAAATAATCTCTGTAAATTCTTTCCATCGTGTCTTTGGCCGAGGTATCACGGTAATTTCCGTATTTGGCGAGTTCGAAATTGGAAATGAAAATAATTTCTTTTTCCGCTTCGGCTAATGTTAATTTTTGGTTTTTTACCCAACGCATGCTCATAACAGCCGCGGCTTCCTCACAGCCGTTTTGTTGTTTGTCGTCTTTCCAGTTTCCAAGGGGCGCTTGAGGCGTAAAGGGGACGGTAAATAAGATCAGCGAATCGTTTTGAGAAATCTGCTCGACCGAGTCGTTCGGACGGGATTCTGTTTTTTCAATAATTGTCGTTTCTTCGGAGATTTCCGATATTTTCGGTTTTATTAAATTCAAGATATTTTCTGACAACGAAACAGGCGCTCCGATTTTGACATTTTTTTCCGCGGCCCAGTCGGCATTGACTTCCAGCACGTATTGAGCCGGCGCTTTAGACCGAAACATCGCCGGATAAGAGCTTGGCAAAAGGTTTTCGCTGATATCGATGATTTTATGATTTTGATCAATCCAGATTATGTCTATCGGAAAATTCATTTCTTTCATCCAGAAAGAATATATGTCAGGTTTTTTGAAGAGAAAAAGCATTCCTTCGTCTTGACCAAGAGTTTTCCTTCCAGAAAGGCCTCTGATTATTTTTTCCTCCGTATCAGCCAATTCAACGTTAATCTCGGTTCCGTTTATTTTAATCGGAAAAGTCGATTTTTGTTTGTTTTCAATATTTTTTTCAACAATATTGGCTTCAACCGCCAGAAATTCTAATTTATTTTTAGTTGTCGCTATTTTTAAAAAAATAACAACGGAAAAAACAGCCGCCAGAAAAATTATCGCGTAAATAATTCTTTTTTTATTGAGCATATATTTGAATTTTAACAAAAAAATTGAAACAAACAAAAAAGCCTGTCTTTAAAACAAGCTTTAGTTTTTCAAATTAAGCATAAGCATTAACGTTCTTTTTATTTCTTCTTCGTGTGTCTCGCAGAGCAAGATTTGAAATTCATTTTGTTTTTCTTTATAGGCCCCGAGAACTCCTTTAGTTTTCCATCCGGCGTGAATAAACCAATAAGCCACTTTTGCCGGAAACGTGCAAAGTGAAGCTTTTTTATTGCATTTTTTCTTTTCCGCGTAAATGGCGGAAAATTTTGACGCTTGGCATCTTTTCATTCTATCTCCTATTTAAAATTTAAAAGGCCCATTTAATTTATACCAAATTTTATAATTTTAGTCAAATTTTTCGTTATGGTTCAATATTTTGAAAATTGATATGTTTGGTTTGACATATTATTATGTTATTATAAATAATAATGAAATCTAATCATTATGAGTGCTTAATTATCGGCGGCGGTCCGGCCGCTTTGCAGGCGGGACTTTTTCTCGGCCGAGCTTCGGTTAATTCGCTTATGATCGGTATTCCGGAAAAAAGCGATTTGGCCTACGGCCGGGTTATTGGAAATTATTTCGGCTGCGGCAACGAAGCGCCGGGTTTAACGCTTCTTAAAAATGGCGTCTCGCAAATAAAAAAATACGGAGTCGAAATCTTAAAAGAGGAGGTTGTCAGCGTTGAAAAAATGGAAAACAAGTCGCAATTTAAAGTTTTAACCGAAACCAATAAAGAATTTTTAGCTGACAATATTATTATTGCCACGGGCCAAGCTTATATTAAAGCCGGCCTTGAAGGGGAAAATGAATTTTTGGGCAAAGGCGTTCATACTTGCGTCGCCTGCGACGGTATTTTTTATAAAAATAAAAAAGTGGCGGTTATCGGAGCCGGTTCGCACGCTTTGCAGGAAGCGCTTGAACTTTCTGCTTACACGGACAAAATCGCTATTTTTACTCAAGGCGAAATTCCCAATTGGGCGAAAGAACTGGAAGTTTTAGCAAAAAATAAAGGCATTGAAATTAAAAATGAAATCGTTAAAGCGGTTCAAGGAGAAAAATTCGTTAAAAAAATAATTTTAGATTCCGGCCAAGAAGAATTGATGGACGGAATTTTTATCGCTTTGGGCGCGGCTTCTTCCATCACTTTCGCTTATAAACTGGGACTGGAACAAAAGGACGGTTTTATAACGGCTAGCCGCGAAGCTGAAACAAATATCGAGGGAGTTTGGGCGGCCGGAGGAGCCACTGGCGGTAACGCTCAAATAGCTAAAAGCGTTGGCGAGGGCTGCAATGCCGCCATTGGCGTCATTAAAAAAGTCAAAGGCTTGAATCAATATATTGATCAAACTTAAATCATATTAAAATGTCTCAACGATTTTATTTGACTTCAAAAGAATTAAAACGGCGCGTTAAAAAAATTGAGCCTTTAACGGCCAGTTTTGAAATAATAAACGATCACATTATTATTACTGATGAAAACGGCAATATTTTATACGCCAATAAAGCCGCTGAATTCAGCACCGGATATTCAAAACAAGAAATGATCGGCAAAAATCCCGGCGATCTTTGGGGAGGAAAAATGCCCAAGAGTTTTTATGAAAAAATGTGGCGGACTATTAAATTTAATAAAAAACCTTTTATCGGCAGCGTTTTAAATATCAGAAAAAACGGTCAGGAATACTGGCAGGAGCTGAGAATTTCGCCCATTTTAAATAAAAAAGGAGAGGCGGAATTTTTTATCGGCATTGAACCGGAAATCACCGCGCCTGATCGAATCAAAACATCTTTAATCAAGGAAAGCGAACAGCATTTGGCCAGAGCTCAGTATATTAGTCGCGTCGGTTCTTTGGAATGGGATTTGGTAAAAAATAAAATGTATTGGTCGGCCGAACTTTATGATATTTTGGGTATTTCGTCCAAACAAGTTAAATCAACTCAAGAAAATTTTTTAAAATTTGTTTATCCGGAAGATCGAAAATATTTATTGAAATTTTTTGAAGAATTGAAAGAGGATTTTCAATCGCGAGAAATAGTATTCAGAATAATCAAACAAACCGGCGAAGAATTGATTTTGCACGCGCGTTTGTCCGTCATTGTTAATGGCAATCAAAAAGAGGCGATCAAAATAGTCGGCGTTATACAGGATATTACCGAAAGAAAGCAATTTGAAGAAAGCCAATATGAATTAAGAAGAAAACTTCAATATTCGATTTCAAGCATACTGGCTGAATTTAAATCCATTGAAGAGACCGAGGAAAAAATTCTTCAAAATTTTACTGAAATTTTAGATTACGAATTGGCGCAATTATGGATCGTGAATGAGAAGGAAAACGAACTTAAAATGAGTCTTTTTTGGAAAAGGCCAAGTTTCAACCCTAAAAATTTTATTAAGATAAGCCAAAAAACGATTTTTTCGATTGGCATCGGTCTTCCCGGAAGAATTTTAAGGCTTAAAGAACCGTCTTGGATTTCAGACATAACCCGCGATCCTAATTTTCCGCGCTTTCGCCACGCCAAAGTAGCGGATTTGCACGGCGCTTTCGGCTTTCCGATTATAAAAAATAATAAAGTCGCAGCTATTATTGAAGTTTTCAGCGCCAGAATTATTTCTCCGGATCAAGATTTGCTTAATACGGTTAAAATTATTGGAGAACAAATAGGCAATTTTATCAGCCAAAAAGAACTTGATAATAAAATTCGGGAAAGTGAAATGTATTTGTTTAAAGCCGAAGAAATAGCTCACTTCGGGCATTTTATCTGGAGTATTGAAAAAAATAAAACCGAATGGTCGTCGGAAATATATAAAATACTTGATTTGTCTTCTCAAAGGCCATATTTAAGCTTTGAAGAATTTTTAAATTTTATCGTTCCGGAAGATAGGTCAACGATTGTTTCCAGTATAAAAAAATTAATCAAAAAGAAAGGTTCGCAAATGGGTTTTTTTTCAATATTAAAAAATAACGGCCAGAAACGCCAGCTTCAATTTTGGATTAATGCCGTAGAGGATTTAAAAAAGGAAATAAAATTAATCGGGGTAATTCAAGATGTCACTGAACAAAAAATTACTCAAGAATTTCTAGAATCTAAAACAAAAAACGAAACGATACTTTTTTCAATTAGCGACGGAATTGTGGCCATAGGATTGGATGAAAAAGTGATATTTATAAATAGGGCCGCGGAAAACGCTTTAGGCTGGAAAACCAATGAACTTTTCGGGAAAAAATTCACTGACATTGTTCGGATACAAGACTCTTCCGGCGCTGATATTCCGACCGATCAGCGGCCGATTATTATCGCTTTGCGCCGAGGCATTTCCATTGCCACCAGTACCGAGTCTCTTTCTTATTATTTTATTCGAAAAGACGGCACAAAATTTCCCATTAGCGTCACGGTGGCGCCGCTTATTTTAAATAACGCTATTATCGGCGCGATGACCGTTTTTCGCGATGTTTCAAAAGAAATCGAAATCAATCGGGTTAGAAATGAATTTATCGCTTTCGCTTCTCATCAGCTTCGCACGCCTCTGACCGCGATTTCCTGGATTGCCGAAGTTCTTTTGAAAAAAGAAAAAATTTCCGACAAAGGGCAAGTCTATTTGAACGACATCCGTCTTTCCATCAGGCGGCTTTCTGAATTGGTTGATTTGTTTTTGACTGTTTCCAGATTGGAGTCCGGAAAAATGCCGATTCAGCCGGAAACTTTTGATATAGTCAAAATTATTCAATTTTTCTTGGAAGAATACGAACCTTTGTATGTTCAAAAAAATATTAATTTTATATTTAAAGATTACCCCGAAAAATTAAATGTGATTTTGGATCAAAATATGGCCAGAAATATACTAATTTCTTTAATTTCCAACGCCATAGATTACGCTTATCCGGGCGGGGAGGTTGTTCTTTCTTTAAAAAAACAAAACGGAACTTTTCTTTTTCAGATTAAGGATTCCGGCATTGGCATTGCCAAAGAGGATCAAGGTCATATTTTTGAAAGGTTTTATCGGGCGCCCAACGCCCGTCTAATCAAGCCCAGCGGCTCCGGCCTCGGTCTTTTTATGGTTAAGGAAACCGTTGAACTTTTAGGCGGTAAAATCTGGTTTGAATCCGAAGAAAATAAAGGCGCGACTTTTTTCGTTCAACTTCCTTTGCGTTTTGAAAATAAAAATGGTAAAATGGACAATAAATAACAAATATGGCAACGAAAAAAATACTTTTGATTGAAGATGATGAAATTTTATCCCGCGTTATGGCCGAAGAATTAATTGAGGCGGGGTTTGAGGTGTCTAAGGCCTATGACGGCGAGTCGGGTCTTGAAATGGCCAGATCTAAAAAGCCGGACGCGGTTTTTTTAGATTTGTTGCTTCCGAAAAAATCCGGTTTTGAAGTTTTAAAAGAATTAAAATCCGCGCCCGGCACAAACGCTATTCCGGTTATTATTATTTCAATGCTTGGAGCCGACGAAGACATTAAAAAAGGACTGCAATTGGGAGCCATTGATTATATCGTCAAATCCCAGCACGCTTTGACGGAAATTGTTGAAAAAGCAAAAGAATTTTTTAGTTCCGAACAGGCTTTAGGCAAAAAATAAATCATCCACGTATCTTTAAATAATAATCATCAGGCGATGAAATGGTTTTTGAAAGGTTTTATTTTTTCGTTAATTCTTTTTTTAATTTTTGTTTTTATATTTAACGTTCAAAAAGCCCAAGCCTCTTGGGCTTTTGTCGCGCATAGGGGCAGCGCTAATAATAAAACCGGCGGTGCCAATATAAGCGTTAGTCCGACGGCTTCGATTCCTTCCGGCGCTTTTTTAGTGATACGCGCGGCCTCTGATAATTTAAGCGCGGTTAACGGAGACAATAACGAACACACGTCAGTGACGGACAGCAAAGGCAATACCTACGCTCAATTTGTGGAATTTACCAATGCCTCTGGCGCGGCCGGTTCAGGAGTGACAGTTTCAATGTGGGGTTCTATTTTGACTGTCGGACTTGGCGTTGCCGATTCCGTGACTGTTAATTTTTCCGGCGCTGTTAATTCAAAAGTCATGGCTTTGGAAGAATTCAGTATTGGCGCGGGCAGTACTTTCTCGATAGCCGGAACAGGCACCGGTTCGGGCAGCACTAATTCCCCTTCGGCTTTAGTCAGCGGCTTAGTTTCTCAAGAATATTTATTTTTAGGTCAGGTTGGCGTTGAAGGGCCTAACGGCGACGCTTTTACCCAAGACGCTGATTACGCCAATAATACAAGTGTTGGAACGACCGGGGGAGGCGCGGCAACGAATATATCCAGCCGATGGGGAAGCAGAATAACGACATTAACAGGAGATACTTATAATCCCACGCTTGGCAACGCGCGCGATTGGGCCGCGATAATCGTCGCGATTAAGGAAATTGCTCCGGTCATTACCGTTGGCGCTATCGGTTCCCAAACCTCGGCTATGACTATTGGCGCTACCAACAACTATGTTGGCGGAGCTTTTACTTTAATCAGAAACATCGGTTCCACTACCGTTACTTCCATTACTATTTCCGAAACCGGCACGGTCAATGCCAATACCAATCTGGCTAATGTCAAACTTTTTTTTGAAACCGCGGTTACTAATTGTTCAGCCGAATCTTTCTCCGGCGCGGAAACCCAATACGGCGCCACTTCTTCTTTCAACTCCTCGGCTAAAGCCTCTTTTACCGGCTCAATGACCGTTGCCACCGCTTCGGTTTGCGTCTATGTTGTTCTGGATGTCGGCTCCGGCGCTTCTTCCGGAGAAACCATTGAAATCGAAATTACCAATCCTGCCACGGAAGTCATCGCTTCAGCCGGTTCAGTAACTCCAGCCACAGCCGTGGCCATTAGCGGAACAACTACGATTCAGGCGGCGGTTTTACCTCCGCCGCCACCTCCTTCTGCGGGAGGAGAAGCAAGTCACGTTGAACCCACGAATGTTATTTTTCAAGGCCAAGCTTATCCGCAAAGCAAAATAAATGTTTTAGTTAAAGGTTCGACCGATGAAAAATTTCATAATGTGGCCAAAATTGAAGAATTGAATATATTGCCGAATGGGACTTTTAATATAAAAGTCGCTTCGTTGATTAGGGATATTTATCTTTTTACTTTGGAAGCCGAAGATCAAAATAATCAAAAAAGCGGCATTATCGCTTTTTCCGTTGATTTAATCGCTTCCGATAAAATTACGATTAGAGATATTTTTTTTCAGCCAACCATTGCTTTTCAAAAAAGCATTGTGGCCGATACGGATGAAATAAATATATTCGGCTACGCGGCCCCATCGAACATCGTTGAGTTGATTATTAATGGCGTAAAAATAAAAGAAATTCAAAGCGATGAAACTGGGCGTTATAATTTTACGAAAAACGCGAGTGATGTTAAAATAGGAACACATGCCGCCAGTGTTCGGCAAATTGACAAGACCGACAGGAAAAGCAATTTTTCTTTCGCGAAAACCTTTAAAATATCGCCTTTGATAATCGTTAAGTCTGATTTAAATAAGGACAATATCGTCAATATAACCGATTGGAGTATTTTTCTTTTTCGCTGGGGTTCTTTCGAAGAAAATATTAAATCAACTATTGATTTGAATAATGATGGCCAAATTAACATAATTGATTTCAGTCTTTTTCTTAAAGCTATAAAAATATAAATTTTTATTATTATGAAATTTAAACGCTCGCTCATACTCGCCGTCTTAATTTTATTAAGCTTCGCTTGGTCGGCCAACGCGGCGACGATTTCTATTATTCCCGTTTCAAAAAATGTTTCCGCCGGCGATGAGTTTGAGTTGGACATTAAAATCAACACAAATAACGTTTCCATTAACGCCGCTGGCGTCACTTTTGGTTTCTCAAAAGACAATCTGGAGCTTTTAAATTTCGATAAAACCGGTTCCGTGTTTAATTTTTGGCTTGAAGAGCCGTCTTTTTCCAATGAAACCGGCCTTCTTAAATTTATTGGCGGCGCGGCTAAAGGAATTTCCGGTTCCTCCATCCAAATTCTTAAATTAAAATTCAAAGCCAAGCAGAACGGGGAAGCGGAAATAAATTTCTCCGATATAACGATTACGGCCGCTGACGGTTTGGGCACCAATGTTTTTCAAAAATCCGAGTCGGCAATGATATTTGTCGGCATTACTCCTCCGTCGGTTTTGCCTCCGGCCGCTTTGCCGGAAATTTTGCCGGCAGTCAAGCAGCCTGAAAAGATTGAAAGAGCGCCCGTGCCCGCTTTTAATCTTCCAAAAGCTCCGGAACTTAAAGTCCCTCTCTATCCGGATCCGGCTAAATGGTATAACGTTATGAGCGATGTAATCGCTCTTTGGGACGTGCCAAGCGATGTAATCCAATTTGCCGCTTTGTTGGATAATAAAGAGGACACCGCGCCGACAAAACCGGAAAAAGATTTATTTAATGGTAAAAACTTCGGCGTTATTAAAGAAGGTATTTGGTGGATTCATGTTCGCTTTAAAAATAATATCGGACTGGGAGAAACGGCTCATTTTAAAATTTCGCTGGACACGACTCCGCCGGCCCCTTTTGAAATAAAAATTGATCAGACCGCTTCCGATAATCCGACGCCGGAAATAAATTACGGCACGCAAGACAGCCTTTCCGGCATTTATCGCTACGAAATTTTTGTTGACAACAAAGAAGCGGCCAAGCCAGATGCTTCAGCCACTTCTTTAAAATTGCCGGTCCAGGCTCCCGGAAATCACATTGTTTTGGCGCGCGCGGTGGATGTCGCCGGCAACAGCATTGAAGACGATTTGGAATTTAATATTTTGCCGCTTCCAAAACCTGCTTTTGATTTTATTACAAGACGAGTTTATCGTCCGGACGCGATATTCGTTTCCGGCAAAACTCTTCCTTTATCATTTGTTCATATTCGGATTTATAATTTGAATGGAAAAGAAATAGCGAGAGAAAAAGCGGGGAGCGATGGATTTGGAAATTGGAAAATGGTTATTGACAGAACGCTGGAAACGGGAAAATACAAATTAACTCTTCAGGCCGAAGATGTCCGAGGCGCCATAAGTTACGAAACGGATCCGGAAACGATTCAAATTCGGCCGCCGGTTATTTTATCAATCGGCATCTTAAATCTCGGCTGGTTTGAAATTATTCTGCTGTCAATTTTCGCTCTTATTTCCGGCGCTTCAGCCGTCGCTTATTTCTATATTTTAAATAAACAAAAAAAAGGAGCTTATTCGATTATCACGATTAGAGACGTTGAAAAATTCGCTTTACTTCTTGAAAACGAATTAAAAGAATTGGAAACGCGAGTTAAAGATCGGAGCGATCGACGGGTGGAAATAGAATTTGTGGTCGGAAAAATAAAAAATATTATCGCCAGAATGAAAAAATATATTCCCGAAGAAATAAAAAAATTGAAATAATTTTTTCTTTTTATCGCGTTAAAAATTAACCCCGCCGACGGCGGGGTTAATTTTTATGATTTTATATCCAAAATTTCTACTTCGGTAAAAGGCTGACGATGCCCCTTTTTTTTTCGATACCGCGTTTTGGAATGATATTTAAAAATAATCTTTTTTTCATCCTTCCCTTGCTTTAAAACACGGCCGCTAACCGTCGCGCCTTTAATATAAGGAGTTCCAATTTGAATTTCTTTGTTTTCAACCAAAAGTATTTTATCAAAAATAAAATTTTCCTTTTCTTTTTGGCTGATTTTTTCAATTTTAATTTTTTGTTTTGGCGAAACCTTATATTGTTTTCCGCCGGTTTCAATGACTGCGAACATAAACAGGTTTTATTATTTAATAATGGTAAATATTAGCAACTTTTAGATATTTTTGCAAATTAAAAAAGTTTTTTCGCTTCTTCCCAAAATTCGGGAATGTTGTTTTTTTCTTTCATCCAATACCACCATTCCGCGCCCCAAAGATAATTTTTCTCAAAACCGACATTTTTGGCGTATTCAATATTTTCCTTAAATTGCGAAAAAGGAAACGCTTTTATTTGTTCAACTAAGGGCGTTTCCCAAGGTCTTTTTTGAAGCCAAGGCTCGGCCTGCAATTCCACGTTAATAATTTCTTTCGGGCCGAAAAAGAATCGCAAAATTCCGGCTTTATTTTGAAAAAAAGAAGGGTTTAAGGGATAAGTGAAATAACCGGTGTATTTATTCCAGATAACTCGGTACATTGTCGTGCCAAAAATATCCGACCGTTGGTAAGCTTTATGCCAGCGGCCTAATTCTCCGCTGTCGGAAATAATAATCGGCCTTGTGTTATCCATCAATTTGACTAACCGGATTTCTTTATCTAAAAACAGAGGATCGGTTTTTGGGCATTCGCCAAAATGACCTAAAAACGGCTCGTTTTCAACTTGCCAAGCCCAGACGGCCGCGTTATTTTTATATCTGGCAACTACTTGGCTGATGTATCTTAAAATTCTTTCTTCTTTATAATTTTTAGATTCATTTTCTATCCATTTGGGAATGTGGCATTCGGGCCAGCGCGGCACTCTCATTCCCAGCGTCAAAATAATTTTTCCGACCGTTTTTTCGATTTCTTTAATTTCTGAATCTAAAAGAAAAAAATCATAGCTGTCTTTTTTGGGCTCAATTTCCGGCCAATAAGCTATGAGCCGAAATTCTTTGACTCCCAGATCGTCAATTATTTTTTTCAAGAGCTTGATTTCATCAAAGCCAAACTGGCGTGCGTAAAACGATGAATAAGTCAGGCCCCAAATTTTAGCGCCCGGCGGAATAAAAGGCTGAAAAAAAAGAAAAATTAATCCCGCCCCAACAAGCAAAACGGCGATAATTTTTTTAAAAATATTTTTAAAACCGAGTTTTTCTTCCAAGATTTTCGGGAATTTATAAGAAAGAAAAATTATTATAATTAAGAAAAAAATAAATCGAAAACCGCCAGTGGCGTTAACTAAGGTGGGGGAGGCCAGCCACACCGCGTAAAAAAGCAAAAAGTTTCCCAATCCCGATAAAATTTGTTTAAAAATCAAAATTTTCCCGAATTGTTTTTTATCTGAAAAAAATAAGGCGATAATTTTTTCTTTGTTAAAAATAAACAAAGAGGCCGCCAGAGCCAATAGAAATCCGCTGAATCGGGAAATAATATAGCCGGAAATAAAATTTGTTTTTTGAAATATTAATTTTAACAGAGTGAATTCCGAGCTTAAAAATAAACTGGCTATTATCATAAAAATAAAAATAGGGAAGATTGATTTTTGTAGGACGGATTTATCGGATTTTCCCGGTAAAGACAGAATAACTCCGCCCGAAACTAAAAAAATAAAAGCGGCTATTTGAAAAACTGAAAGCCGCTCTCCGAGAATGAAATAATTTAGGCCAAAACTGGCGATGGGCATAAAAATCCCGAAAACCATCGGCGTTATCCAAGTCGCTTCCCGGTGTTCCAGGGCCTTGAAATAAAAATAAAGGCCGAAAATAAAACTGGCGCCGGCCAAAAGAGAAAGGAGGAATACGTAAAAATTTGGAAATAAAAAATTTACAAAAGGAATGAGCAAAACGGCCAGTCCCTCAAAAAAGCCGATAATTAAAGCGTATTGAATGGGAGAAATATATCGGCCGACCAATATTTTATCAATAGCGAAAACAACGGCGAATAAAAAATGAGAAATAAAAGCTACGAAAATCCAGGACATTTATTTTTTACAAGAAGCTAATCTATATTTTGCCACCTCACTGCTTCGCATAAGGATTCCGTCAAAATATAGATTAGCTTCTTGTTTATTTAAATATTTAAATAATTTACAAATAATTATTTTTCGCGACCTGAGCGTAAAATTCCGCGCTTTGGCGAATTTTTCTTTCCATTGTTTTATAATTTATTTCCACCAAGCCGAATCTCGGCCAAAATCCTTTATCCCATTCAAAATTATCCAAAAGCGACCAATAAAAATAACCTCGAACGTCAACTCCTTCACTGATGGCTTTGTGAACATATCGCAGATGTTCTTTAATAAAATTTTCCCGTAAAAAATCTTGGCTGTCCGCTACGCCATTTTCCGTAACGTAAATGGGAAGTTTATATTGAGCTAAATTTTTTAAAATATGATAAATTCCTTCCGGATAAATTTCCCAGCCCAAATCCGATACAATTTTATTTTCATTTTTAATATAAAAAGGAAATTTGATTTTGTTGTGAAAATAATAATTAACGGCTAAAAAATCATTTTTGCCTCCAGTTAAATTATAAAATTTTTGATTGCTGAAATAATGGAAAATTTTCGAAAAAATCAGATCTAAAAAAGATTTTGCATTATAAGGTTCGTTAAAATGCAAAATATTGGCAAACCCGACTTTCGCTTCTTTATTTATTTTATGAATTGTCTCGTAAGTTCGGTTATGAGCTTCGGCCAGATTTTTATAAACGGACCAGACCGATAAAAAACTTTTTTCTTGGGGCGGCCAAACGCCCCGAAAATAACTATTGGCAATAACGGAAGTCGGCTCATTAATCGTTAGCCAAAAACCAACTAAATCGCCAAAATTTTTAACTATCACTTGGGCGTATCGGGCAAAGTAAAAAGCGAATTTTTTATTTTTTGGGCCGCCGATTTCAGAAAGCCATAAAGGATTAGTCCAGTGCCACAATGTGACAAACGGCTCAAGCCCGCGATTTTTTAGAGCTTCAATGACTTTTCGGTAATGTTCAATTTCCTTTTCATTAAATTTTCCTTGTTCCGGCTCAATTCGGCTCCATTCAATGGAAAAACGATGAGCGTTATGGCCTAAATTTTTGGCGATCTCAAAATCTTCTTCAAATCTGTTATAGTGATCAACCGCCCAGCCGGAAACGTAATTTTCTTTTTGAAGAGGATTAAATTCGCCGTTTGTAGGATTGGCAATATAATCCGGCCAATTTTTTTTATGGGCGGATTTGGCCAGACGTTGGGCGTTTTTGAATTCCCATTCGGTCCAATCGTTTTTATTTCCGCCCTCAACCTGATGAGCTGAAGTCGCGGCTCCCCAATAAAAATTTTCAGGAAAAATTAGTTTTGGCATTTCAATTTATTTATAATTTTATATTTTTTTTATATTATATCAATTAATAAAAAAAATGGTAAATTATGCAAATTATTTTTACATATTTTCAAACGATCGTTTGAAAATATGTAAAAATTAATTTTAAGATTTTTCTGATGATTATTAAAGATAATTATTAAAAATGATTATTAAAAATGTTAAAACTAATTTATTGAAAATAATATATTAAATCAAACCAAAATATCTTTTTAAATCTAATTCAATATCAATATTTTTAACTCTTAAAAATCTTACGTAAGGCGCGAGGTCAAAAATTTCAACAATAAAATTGATTTCATCCCTACATTCATAAGGATAAATAAAAACGCTTTTTTGCAAAGGATAAAAACCTAATTCTTTTAATTTTAAAGCAAGAGCGTTTCTGCCTCGTTTTTTAGATTCTGGTATATCAAAAATTACTAATCGCCAAAGATTATCCCATTTTAAGGGTTTTTTAATTTTTAATTGGTCGAGATTATATTCTAAAACTCTTTTTTTGCCATTATCGTTTAAAATAAGTTTAACGGTTCCATCTTTGTTGTTTTTGTAATCAAGAAGTTTTGATTGATAAAGTCTTTTTATGGCTTCTTTTAAATTCCGCTGATTAATTTTTTTCCATTCTTTCGCCGTTTCTTTAATAATTTTAAAATAGATGTCGGGTCTGGAAGTTAAAGATAGCGTCAGCCCGCTTCCTAAAAGAAGTAAAATTTTTTTACCAAACGGCCCAACATGTAATTGACTTTTGGTCCTAATTAAATAATTCATGTTCTAATTGAAAATCCATATTTAAATTTTTCAATTTAATTCATAATAATTCATAATTTACATAATTTACATATTTTCAAACGATCGTTTGAAAATATGTAAATTATGAATATAAACTTGAAATACAAAATTTTTAATTCAAAGACTTTAAAAAATTCTAAAAATTATTTTCTTCCCTCCCAAGCGCTTTTTAAGGTGGCTTCATCCGCGTATTCGAGATCCGCGCCGGTTGGCAGGCCTCGGCCCAAACGGCTGATTTTAACGTTCAAGGGCCTTAAAACCCGTTCAATGTATTGGGCGGATAATTCTCCCTGCGGCGTTGGCGATAAAGCTAAAATAATTTCTTTAATCGCCCGATTGCTTGGCGAATTTTTAATTCTCAAAAAAAGTTCTTTCAAATGAAATTTTTGAGGAGCTTCGGGTTCCAACATGGAAACCGTTCCGCCTAAAACATGATAAAGGCCGGAATAATTTTTCGCTTTTTCAAGGGAGACGAGATCGGCGTCTTTTTCCACCACGGCGATAAAGCGCGGATCCCGACTTTCCGAGGAACAAATGGAGCAAATATGTTTATTTTTTTGATCGGCTTCGGCGGCGCGAAAACACAACTGGCAGGTGATAACATTTTGATGGAGATTTTTAAGGGACTGAATTAAATTATCGGTATTTGAAGAATCGTTTTTTAAAAGATGAAACACGAAACGGGCCGCTTGCCTCGGCCCAATTCCCGGAAATTTTGAAAATTCCTCTATTAAATTTTGAATTGATTTAGGATACATTGTTTAGTCGATCACTGATTATTAAAATATATCCAGCAGAAAAGATGTTGAAGAAAATATCTCGGAGGCCGAGCGAGCATGGTTTTCTCGCGAAGCGAGAAAGAGCGAGGCTGAGAGCCGAAGCGGCGAGCGAGCGGCTGGGCGAGCGAGACCGCGTTTTTCGAAAACATCTTTTCTGTTGGATTAAAAGCGCAAACAACGCTCGGAATTCTTACAAAATTAAGATACATCGGAAAATCTTTTTTCCAGATTAGCGAAGGTGGCCAAAGTTTCATTAAAATAAAGTTCGACTTTGCCAACCGGTCCGTTGCGGTGTTTTTCGATTCGGATCTCGGCGATATTCTTTCTATTGGTGTTTTCTTTATATCGGTCTTCGCGATAAATAAACATTACGACATCGGCGTCTTGTTCTATGGAGCCGGATTCCCGAAGATCGGAAAGCCTCGGAATCGGAGGGTGGCGTTGCTCAACGGCCCGGGAAAGCTGGGAAATGGCCAGCACGGGAATTTTTAATTCCCTGGCCAAAGCCTTGAGCGACCTTGAAATTTCAGTGATATTTTGGACAATATTGTCCGTGGCTATCCTTGGCTGCATCAATTGCAGATAATCAATCACCAAAAATCCTAGTCCGTGTTTTGACTGAAGCCGCCTGGCCATTGTTTTCATCTGCATCACGGTCAGGACGGCGGTATCGTCAATGAAAATCGGCGCCTCATGCAAAGTTTGCATCGCGTTTCTTAAACGATCAAAATCATTATCCTCTCCTTCGCTATGCAGCCGGCCGGTGCGAAGTCGCCAGAGATCAATGCCGGCTTCAGCCGCCAGTAGCCGATCCACGACTTGCTCTCTGGACATTTCCAGGGAAAAAATGCCAACCGGTATTTTTTTTTGGCAAGCCGCGTGCCGAGCGATGCTTAAAGCTAAAGCGGTTTTTCCCAGAGATGGTCGAGCCGCCAGAACGACTAAATCCGAAGCCTGAAGTCCGGCTAAAATATTATCCAATTCGTCAAAGCCCGTGGGAATGCCGCGCAAAATTCCGTCGCCTTTAGAAAGATTGTCGATTCTGGAAAAAGCTTCGGCCAAAGCGCTGGAGACCGGCAAAAATTCTTGCGAAAGAGATCTTTGGGAAACTTTAAAAATTTTTTCCTCGGCGTGATCAAGCAGGGAATCAACCTCGGTATTTTCATCAAAACCCAATTGAGAAATTTCCTGCGACGCGCTGATTAAATCGCGAAGAACGCGTTTTCGGGAAACAATTTTAGCGTAATGAACCACGTGCGAGGCGGTTGGAACGATGTTAACTAAAGAAGTTAAATAAGCCCGGCCTCCGATTTCTTCAAGCTGATTTTTTTCCTTGAGCCGGCTGGATAAAGAAAGAAGATCGATCGGCTCGTCTTTGCTGAAAAGTTCCGTTATCGCCTCGAAAATTAAAGCGTGATTTTTTTTGTAAAAATCGCCGCCTATCAAAAAATCGGCAATTTTAGCGATTGCTTTTTTATCCATTATCAGCGAGCCGAGAACCGATTGTTCGGCCTCAATGTCTTGTGGGGGAACGCGTTCGTCCATAGATTTTTTTAAATTTAATTTGAGGGCCTTTCGGCGTATCTTCAATTTCGTACCCCTGTTCAAAAATTTTTTGTCTTATTTTATCCGCCTTTTCAAATTTTCCCTCTTTCCGCAGCTTTTCTCTCTCTTTTGCCAATTTTAAAACCATATCGGGGATTTGACCAGTTTTTCTTAAAGGCATTACCCCTAAAACACTATCAGTCTCTTTAAAAAAATCAAGGATAATTTTTGCTTCTTTTTTTTCTAAATTACCCGCCATCGGATTTATGGTTTTTATTAAATTAAAAATCTCGGCTATGGCTCGGGGCGCGTTAAAATCGTCATCCATCGCCTGAAAAAATTTTTTTCTTGTTTTAATCAACAAAGCCTCGATTCGCGCCCGTGTTTTTTGTTTTTTGTTTTTTGTTTTTTTAATTTTTTCCAAAAATTCACTCACTCTTTCCAAAGAAGATTCCGCTTGTTTCATTAAAGATTCTTGGTAGTCAATGGGGGAGCGGTAGTGATGGGATAAAATCAGAAAACGGAAAGCTTGAGGCGAATAATTTTTTAAAATCTCGCGAATGGTGATAAAATTACCCGATGATTTGGACATTTTTTCTCCGTTAACAAGTAAAAAGCCGGTATGAAGCCAAAAACGGACAAACGGCTTTTTGCCGGAAATAGCCTCGGCTTGGGCGATTTCGGACTCATGATGGGGAAAAATCAAATCCAGCGCTCCGCAATGAATATCGTATTGCAGACCTAAATAACGCTCGGCAATGGCCGTGTCTTCAATGTGCCAGCCGGGCCGTCCCGGGCCCCAAGGAGAAGGCCAAAACGGTTCCCCGCTCTTTTTTGCCTTCCAAAGCAAAAAATCAAAAGAATGAGCTTTGGACGCGTCCGGTTCGATTCTGACGGCCTTTTTTAGTTGGTTTAAACTTTGATGGGATAATTGGCCGTAATCTTTGAATTTTGTAATGTCAAAATAAACATTGCCATTTTTTTCATAAGCGTAGTTTTTTTTAATCAATCTTTGAATCTGGGAAATAATTTCTCTGATATTTTGCGTGGCTCCCGAGTATTTATTAACGCTCTTAATGCCAAGCGTTTTCGTGTCTTTTAAATATTCTTTTTCAAATCGCTTGGCTAAAATTTTAGGATCAATTTTTTCTTCATTGGCGCGATTGATGATTTTATCGTCAATATCCGTAATGTTTTGAAGATAAAAAACTTTATATCCCGAATATCTCAAATAACGGGCGATTACGTCAAAAGCGATATAGGTGCGGCCGTGGCCGATGTGCGAAAAATCATAAACCGTCGGCCCGCAAACGTACATTTTTATGGTTTTATTTTTTGAAAATCGGAAAATTTCCTTTTTTCGCGTTAAAGTGTTGTAAATTTTAAGCATTGATGATTATATCCAGCCTCTTTTTTTGAAAATCGCGAAAAGTCCGATAGATGAAGCAATCATTACGACGATAACGCTGAGAAAAACCTTCGGGCTGTTGAAAAAAGGGATGCTGCTGACCATGCTCATTGAAAAAATTCCGGCGATGACTGAAATGGGTATAAATAGGGCGGTAAAAATTGTCAGAACTTGCATAGTTTTGTTTAATTGAAAAGAAAGTAGGGACGAATGGCTTTCTTCCAGCGCGTCAATGGTTTCTTTGTAGTTTTCCAAAATATCCCAGACGCGAGTGAAATCGCCGACTAAATCGTCAAAATAAATCCGCAGTTCTTCACCGAAAAATCTTGACCCTTTGCCGACCAACGAAATTAAAATTGAATGTTGGGGTTTGATAACGCGCCGAAAATCCAAAATTTCCCGTTTGGCAAAAGAAATCTCTTCCAGCATGGATTTCGCCACTGAAGCGAAAATTTTATTTTCCAGGCCGTCTATTTTTCCGGCAATAATGTGAAGTTCTTTTAAATAATATTTAAACATCGCTTCAAGCATCCAGTAAAATAAAATACCGGTGCCGCCGAAACAGCGGATTTTTTCGCGCGTTGATCCTTCGCAATGGCTTATAAAATCATTAAGGGGATGAATCGTTTCTTGATGAACCGTGATGACATGAGTTTTGGTTAAAAGCACGTCAAGCTCAACGGCCCGAATCGCTTGTTTTTTTTCGCTAAAGATCGGCAAGTGAATAACCGCGAACATATAACTGTCATAATGTTCGATTTTTGATCTGGCCGAAGACGGAATCAATTCGTCCAGAACGATTTGATGGAAAGAAAAATTGCTTCGGAGATAATTAATATCCTCCGGTTTTGGATTTTCAATATCTATCCAGGTGATTTTTCCTTCTTGAATAATTTTCATTAAAATTCATTATAGCATAAGGCGGATTAAAGAAAAAATCCCCTCAAAGAGGGGATATAAACTTAAATCTCAAAATTAATTATTTCTCGCAAGAATCTGGGAGCATCCGTGTCATAGCCCAAAGCGATTGATTTTTTAATGCCTTCTTCCGAGCAAAAAGCCGTGGTGACCGGAAGTGAATTTTCCGGCTGAAGAATATAAGATTTATTGAAATGCTTTCTTCTAAAACTGAAATTTGCTTCTTCAAAGATTTTTTCCGCTTCTATTCTCAATAATTCCGGTATTAATTCAAGTATTTGCGTTTTTACGCGTTCAAAAACAGCCAGGTCATTGTTGATTTTTTCGGTCCGGCGAATTTGACTTTCAATAAGCATGCTGGAAAGAATGTCATCCGCCGTATTTAAATCAGCTAGCCAGCCATCCTGATTGTCCGGGCATTGACGCGATTTGGGATAGGCGTGTATGGCTACAATCGTATCGCATTTTGTTCTATCGGCGTAAACAAGAGGCAGGGGCATAATTCTGGCGCCGTCGTTATTTTTGGAACCGAAAATTTCAACAGTGGGAAAAATAACCGGTAAGGCCGTTGAAGCCAGCAGGGCTTGTTTTAAAATTTGAGCGTCGCAAGACCGATTAGAATAAGTTTTCGGTCCTCGGCTTAAAAAGTCGCAAGCGACAATATCAAACTCAACAGGAGAGGAACGAATCTTTTCCATATCCAAATTGTTAATTAAATGCACAATTTTTTTATTTGTGTAAAGAGAAGCGGCTTTTATAAATTCAACGACCAATAAAGAAGGAAAGTGTTTTAGAATGTATTTTTTCTTATGTCCGAATATTCGGTTTAATGTTTTTTTAAAAATTTCTTCTTTATCCAATTCATAGATGTCGGACGGTTTTTTAATCAATTTAAACCAAATATCTATCATTTCCAAAGAAATTGTATTTGGCTCTCCTTGAGCGATTCGAGAAATTAATTCGACAAATTTCACCCCGACCAGAGCGCCGACCGAACCGCCAACGGCATAAGACGGAATAAATCTTTTATCTAAAAAAAGTTTTAGAATTCCGGCCATCCAAGCGCCCTTGAATCCGCCGCCGCCGAGAACAAGGCCGATCTTTCCGAAATCTTCTATTTTCATAACGGATATCCTCCTTCCGTTTAGTCAAAACAAATTCTTTTTTTAAAGAACAAGCTTCTACTTATATTACAGAGTTTAATACTCTTTATTATAAAACAAATTTATAAATTTTGCAATTTTACTTGTTTTTTTTATTGACTGGAGTAAAATAAATTAGAACTTTGGAAATTAATAAATAATATTCATTCGCCAAAATTTTTCACCCG
The DNA here is from genome assembly GCA_016188775.1 of Parcubacteria group bacterium. Classification (GTDB taxonomy): domain Bacteria; phylum Patescibacteriota; class Minisyncoccia; order JACPHC01; family JACPHC01; genus JACPHC01. Next base: position 72,955 of record JACPHC010000001.1, on the reverse strand, counting down.
CCGTAAATTTTAAAAAATTTTAGCGGGTAAAGATAAATTTAGGCGGGAAAAGGAGTTAAAAATGACCCAAGAAAATAATCGACGTTTATGGCTGATGCTGATTTTTATTTTTTGGCTGGTTTTTTTCGCGAGAAGCGTTTTATATTGGGGGGAGGCTGAATTATTTTCGCGAATTTGGTGGTTTGACGAGATAAATCACGCTATTTTTGGCTTCGTCGGCGGATTAACTTTAATTTATCTTATCAGAAATTACGCGGCCGCGGGAATTTTCACTTTTGCCGGTCAGAAAATTTTTGGCGTGATTGTCATAGCCATCATCACTCTATTAGGAATGTTTTGGGAAGGCGCTGAACTTTGGTGGGATCTTCATCTTCGTCCCAGTTATTTTAACTGGCTGGCCATAGCTCAAAAAGATTCAGCCGATACTACGATTGACCTTTTAACTAATTCGATTTTTGCCTTTTTGGCAGTATTGCTTTACAAGGTTTATAATTATTTTTATTTTTGGATTTATCCGGACGAAAGCGAAAAAGAAGATATTGAAGCCGCGAAATCAGCCATTAAATTGCTGACAAAAAATATTCGAGAACGCCGCAGAGAAAATTTAACGCAATTATGGCCGACCTTAAAAGAACTTTTTGATAATTTTAGAGAAAAAGAGTAAATTTATACCCGACTTTAGTTTTATTAAAGCGGGTTTTTCTTTTTAATTCAATTAGCACTCTTGACAAGAGAGTGCCAATGTTTATAATGGCTTTATGCTGACGAAACGGCAAATAAGCATTCTGGACGCTATTATTGAAGAGTACACGCAAACAGCCGAGCCGATTGGTTCCGTTTTAATTTCTAAAAAGAAAAATTTAAAAATTTCGCCGGCCACGGTTCGGCAGGAAATGAATTATTTGGAAAAAGAAAATTTTCTTTTTCAGCCTTTCACTTCAGCCGGCCGGATTCCGACCACGAAAGCCTGGCGTTATTTTATTAACAATTTAATGACGGACGAAGACATTGAAACGGCGGAACAAAGATTTATTGATGAGGCGTTTGATTTTATAGACACGGAAAAAAAATTTTTTGGCGAACTGACAAAAAGACTGGCCAGAATAACAAAAGATTTCAGCGCTTCTTTTATCAATGACACGGATGAATTTCTTTTTGCCGGACTGGAAGAATTATTCGCCCAGCCCGAATTGAATAAAGAAGAAAATATTTTGGCCGCGGCCGAAATTATTGACCAATTTTCAGACACCCTCAAGCAAATGCCGCTGGAAACAAAAATTTTAATCGGAACGGATGTTTTTTTGGGAGATAAAGACGAATTTAGTCTGATGCTGGAGCCCTTTGAATTTCGGACTCGGCGCGGAATTTTCGCTCTTTTTGGTCCGACCCGGATGAATTACGGCCGAAACAAGGCCCTGTTGAATTTTATTAAAGAAAAATTTGAAATTATTTAGCAAAAAATTTTTTAAATTTTATCAATGAAAAACGAAACAAAAGAAAAAAAAGAAGAAGATGGTTTTGAAAAAATCATTAAAGAATGCGAAGAAAAAAGAGATGAATATTTAAAGGGCTGGCAAAGAGAACGGGCTGATTACTCCAATTATAAAAAAGATGAAATCAAAAAAATAGAAGAAGAAAGGCTAAGGATAAAAATTAATTTTTTGAAAAATCTTTTGCCGATTTACGACAGTCTTAATGAGGCGAAAAAAATAACCGGCAACGAAGAAGTTTTAAATCAACTGGAAAATTTTTTAAAAGATTGGGGAGCGCGAAAAATTAAAACCATCGGAGAAAAATTTGATCCGGAAATCCACGAAGCCTTGGAAACGATTGAATCGGACAAAGAATCGGGAACTATTATTGAAGAAATGCAGGGCGGCTGGAAAATTGATAAATATTTAATCCGGCCGGCCAGAGTTAAAATCGCCAAATAATTAAAAAAATTAAAAATTAAATAATTTTATATATATGAGTAAAATATTAGGCATTGATTTAGGCACGACCAATTCGGCCATGGCCGTGGTGGAAGCGGGTCAGCCGAGAATTATTGAAAATAAAGAAGGCAATCGGACAACGCCTTCCATCGTGGCCGTTTCCAAAAATAACGAGCGATTGGTGGGGCAAACCGCCAAGCGTCAGGCGGTTACCAATCATCAAAATACCGTTTTTTCCGCGAAAAGATTGATTGGCCGTAAGTTTTTAGATCCGGAAGTCCAGAGGGACAAAAAATGGCTGCCTTATGAAATCCGCGAAGGCAAAAACGGAGGAGTGGAAATAAAAATAATGGATAAATGGTATTCGCCGCAGGAAATTTCCGCCATGATTTTGCAAAAATTAAAAATCGACGCCGAAGACCGTCTGGGGGAAAAAATCACCGAAGCCATTATTACGGTGCCGGCCTATTTTGACGACGCTCAAAGGCAAGCCACCAAAGACGCTGGAGAGATCGCCGGTTTTAAAATCAAAAGAATCATCAACGAGCCGACGGCCGCGGCTTTGGCTTACGGCCTGAATAAGAAAAAAACGGAAAAAATCGTGGTTTACGATTTTGGCGGCGGCACTTTTGACGTCTCGGTTCTGGAAATCGGCGACGACACGATTGAAGTCAAAGCCACCGGCGGCGACACTCATCTTGGCGGCGATGATTTGGATCAAAGAATTATTGAATATCTGGCCGATGAATTTAAAAAAGATCAGGGCATTAATTTGGCCAAAGATAATTTGGCCATGCAGAGGCTTAAAGAGGCCGCGGAGAAAGCCAAGCACGAGCTTTCAGCTCTTCTGGAGACGGAAATCAACATTCCTTTTATCACTCAAGCGGCTGACGGCCCGCGGCATTTTACTTTAAAAATGACTCGGGCTAAACTGGAAGATTTAACGCGAGATTTTATCACGCGGTCAATCGAACTTTTGAAAAAAACGATTGAGGAGGCGAAATTTAAAATATCGGAAATCAATGAAGTCGTTTTGGTCGGCGGACAAACCCGAATGCCTTTAATTCAGGAAGAAGTGAAAAAATTAATCGGCAAAGAACCGCATAAAGACATTAATCCGGACGAGGTGGTGGCTTTGGGGGCCGCGGCTCAAGCCGGCATTATGCAAGGAGACGTTCGGGATGTTTTGCTTTTGGACGTCACTCCGCTTTCATTGGGCATTGAAACTTTAGGCGGAGTTATGACCAGATTGATAGAAAAAAACACGACTATTCCGACCGCCAAAAATCAAATTTTTTCCACCGCGGCCGACAATCAAACATCGGTTGAAATTCACGTTTTGCAGGGCGAGCGGGAAATGGCGCATGATAATAAAACGCTCGGCCGGTTTATTCTTGACGGCGTTCCGCCTTCGCCTCGAGGCCTTCCGCAAATCGAAGTTTCGTTTGACATTGACGCCAACGGCATTTTAAATGTCGGCGCTTTGGATAAAGCCACGAACAAAAAACAATCAATTCGCATTGAGGCTTCATCCGGCCTTTCCAAAGAAGATATTGAAAAAATGAAAAAGGACGCGGAGATTCACGCCGAAGAAGATAAAAAGAAAAAAGAGTTTTCGGAGATAAAAAACGCGGCCGACGCCTTAATTTACACGGTTGAAAAAACATTGAGCGAGAATAAAGATAAAATTAAAGAAGAAGACAAAAAAGAAATTGAGGAAAAATTAAACGTTGCCAAAAAAGCCAAAGACGGAACCGATATTGAAGAAATTAAAAAAGCGACTCAAGAATTATCACTTGCGGTTCAAAAAATCGGCGCCTCTCTTTATAACAAAAAAGAATCCGCGTAAATTTTAATTAAACGGAGTAAATTTCAGCAGTGGGCGTCCGCCTTCGGCGGATGCTCATAATTATAGCGAAATTTATTTCCTCATAAATTTCGACAATTATGGCAAAAGATTATTATTCAATTTTAGGAGTGCCGAAAAACGCCGCGGAAGAAGATATTAAAAAAGCCTATCGAAAGTTAGCCCACGAGCATCATCCGGATCGGGGCGGGACCGAAGCGAAATTTAAAGAAATCAACGAGGCTTATCAAATACTCTCTGATAAAAATAAACGGGCCCAATACGATCAATTCGGCCGGACTTTTGACGGAGCCGGCTTTGATCCTTCAGGCGGCCGAAACGGGCAGGGATTCGGTTTTGATTTCGGCGGGTTTGGTTTTCGGGGATTTTCTTCAAACGGCGGAATTAATCTTAATGATGTTTTTGAAGAAATTTTTGAAACCAGTTTCGGGCAAAAAGACATTACCATGGAGCTTCAAATTAATTTTATTGAAGCGGCCCTGGGGGGAAATTTCAACATTAAAACGCCAAACGGCAATCTGACGATTGAAGTGCCGGCCGGCGTTGAATCCGGTCAAACCATTCAAGTGCCCGGGCAAGGCTACGCTTACAAACGCCGGCCGGGAAAAGGGAATTTATATTTAGTCATCAAAGTAAAAACTCCGAAACATCTTTCCAAAAAAGCCAAAGAGCTTTTGGAAGAGTTGAAAAAAGAGTTATAGTGTGTTATTTTATATAAACGTTCTTTTAAAATTTAAAATAGGAGGAGGAATTGATTAAACATATTATTTGCGATGTCGGAGGAGTGATTTTGAAAGCGGATTTTGACGGAGCGATGGATCGAATGAGCAAGCATTCGAAATTTTCAAAAGAAGAAATTTGCGAAAAAATGATTAACAGTTCGTTATATGATTTATTCGCCGAGGGGAAAATTAATAAAACAGAATTTTACTATCAATTTTCAAGCCATCTGAAATGTTTTTTTCGATTCGAAGAATTTGTTGAAATTTGGAATTCAACTATTATTGACGTTAATAAGCCCTTTTTTCAGTTCTTGAAAAAATTGCCTCATGAATATACGTTTTCTATTTTATCCGATACCGACGAACTTCACTGGCCGGAAATTAAAAAAATTTGCCACGAACCACTCAAACTCTTTAATAATTTTTTCTTATCTTATGAAATGAACTCTAAAAAACCGGATCCGGCGATTTTTTTTGAAGTAATGCTAAAATTAAAAGCTTTGCCGAAAGAATGTTTGTTTATTGACGATCGTAAAATTAATATTGAAACAGCTAAATGGCTGAAAATGAACGCCGCGCTTTATGACATGAAAAAGCATAATGAGTGCGTTGAAGAGATAAAATCAATTTTAAAATGACGAGAATAAATCCCCGAATAATCGGGGATTGCGCGCGCCCATAGCTCAATTGGCAGAGCAATTCCCTTTTAAGGAAGAGGTTGCAGGTTCGATTCCTGCTGGGCGCACTTCTTCGCTCCTTATGGAGCTACGCGGTGCAAGCACAAAAAATCAATGGTTTGCAATATTTTGATAAAATAAAGCGAAGTGGCCCCGCAAAGCTTTAGCGTAGCGGGGCAAAACAATATGCTATTCTTGAATTGAAATCTAGGCATAGTGCTTAGATGGAATTATACAGTTCCTTAAAAGGGGGAATACCGAATGATGACGACAAAAAATTCTAGAATCGACCGCCTCGCGGAAGCGACGGGCGGTAGGCTTCATTGGAACGATCCGGGCATGGACGATCTCGAAAAGGGCTGGGAGGACTTTCCTCTTGGCGCCCGCGTCGAGGTTAGAACGACGAACAACATCTGGCGGAAGGGTACGGTCGTCGAGACGATCCGCGAGAACGATCGGGGTATCTCAATCGAGTGCGACGAGAAATGGCACGACAATAAAAAGTTCTACGGCGGCCGCGGAGCAACTGTCGCGGTCTTCATGAACTCTCGGCGTGGCATTCTCTCGAATCTTCGCAAGATCGACGAACCCCGTTTCCAGCTATTCGAGTCGGAATTCATACATTATCGGAGATTGCGTTTCAAGCCATTCTTCATGACCTCCGACAGAAAAAATTTAAAGCCGAGATCAACAAAAAACATCTTGCGACATATTAGGACTTAAAACGCCAGCGAATCACGATATTGACGGATGGGAAGAATATCAAAAAGAATTAGATAAACGTATAAAACATTTTATTCAAGATATCGTTGTAAGTTGGTAAAAACATGTAAGTCGTTAGGCGAGCCTAACGACTTTTCTTTTGCAAGCAGGTTCAATATTTCTCAAAAAACATTTTTAGCAATAAGTCCTATCGTCAAAATTCCCAAAAAGTTGAGAAAGAAGGAAATTGGCATAAATAAAGAGGTTTTCATTTTTGAAAGCCCCATCATCATAAGACCAAGTTCGTCGGGGAGAGGAGAGGCAACAACAAGCGCGCCAACAAAAGGAATTAACCATTTGAAAAGCCGTAATCTAAAAAGCGATGCTAATCTTTCAGATTTTGTTTTCCTAATGAGCTGTAAAAAATCGTCAGTCAACCTGTTTTTTATAAAACGGAAAATGATTAAATCTCCAACTAACGCGCCCATACCGCCGAAAAATGCCGACCAGAATATTGAATTAGATTGGGCTATTTCCGCAAGCGCTACGGTGGCTGGAGCGGCACTAAAGATGGAAACAAAAAATATTCCGGCAACGAAACTTCCAATCAGTTTCACTTCTTGAGAAGAAACAAGCAAGGTTTTAAGCGCGCCCGTCTTGACCATTAAAATCGCAATAAGGACGCTAAACGCGATAATCGCCAAGTCCTTTATTAAATTACCGTTACTGTCTTTCATAGCTTTATTTGGTTTATTTTATCAAAAGTTACCCCCATTTTTCAATAATAATTTTCATTCCTATATATTTCCATATCGCTTTACTTACGGAACTGAATTGAGATAAAATATTAATCATTATGGACTTATCTTTAATTATCTCGGCGTTTTTTGCCGGACTCTTAACTTTTTTAGCGCCTTGCACTTTGCCTTTAGCGCCGGGATATTTGGCTTTTATCAGCGGAGTATCGCTGGCGGAAAAAGATCTTGAACAAATTAAAAAATCGCGGCGGCGGATTTTTTTAAACGGCGTATTTTTTATTTTGGGATTCAGTCTGGTTTTTATTTCTTTAGGAAGTTTATTCGGCGTTTTGGGCCGATTTTTTATTTTCTATCGGCCGTGGATCGGTCGAATCGGCGGGATTTTTGTGATTTTATTCGGCCTTTCGCTTTTAAATATTTTTAAAATCCCTTTTTTAAAAAAGGGAGTAATTTTTCAGCCCAAAATATTTTCTAAAAATTCTTTTTTAACTTCTTTCATTTTCGGCGCGGCTTTCAGTTCCGGCTGGACGCCTTGCGTCGGCCCGATTTTAGGCGCGATCTTGGTTTTAGCCACCACCTCCGCCACGGCTCTAAAAGGCGCTCTGCTTCTGGCAATTTTTTCCGCCGGCCTAGCCGTTCCTTTTATTTTATTATCGCTTTTGGTCAGCTCCAGTTTTAAATTCATCCCCAAAATATCAAAATATCTTAATATTTTTTCGACTATCGGCGGATTTTTTCTTATCTTTTTAGGCGTTTTGCTTTTAACCGACAATATGGCTTGGTTCGTTGCTTGGACTTATTATCTTTTAAGATTCATTCAATACGACAAAATTATTAATTATTTGTGATTTTAAAAGACAATAAGTTATACACAATTGATTTTAAAAAAAATGTGTTAAAATAATAAAAATGCCGAAAAAATTTTATCCAGTAATCGCTTTTATTTTACTGGCCGCGATTATCAGCGGGATAATTTTGATTGACCAAACACCAATGGTCCAAGCCGCCACTTTTACAAAAACTTGGACAACGCAAGGCGATTTTGATTCAAACGCGGTAACAGGCCAAGGAGCGACAACAAAAACAAGCGTTGATACCGCGGTAAGCGCGGGAGATGTAAAGATTTCTACGGTTGACGTTGACCAATCGTTTTCCGAAACATTTACCGCGACTACCAATATTGATACGGCAAATAGCGTGGCGGAAATTTCGGGAGGGAGTCTCGCGCAAAATACAGGCACCGCGACGGACTTAAATCCTGTAACCGCGGTAGAAAAGATATTTCCCACATTTAAAGTTAATGAATACACTATCGGCGCCTTGGCAAATATTGTTACTCCAACCGCCACGGTAACCGGCACAGGGCCGTGGACGGTCGCCTTTTCTTCGGCGGTGAATCTCTCTCGTATTTTCAAAAACGACAGATTCACGGACTCGGCAGGCCTCAAATGGAAAATCCTTTCGGTCTTTGACAGCGTTGACAAAATTATTGTTATTGACTCGGAGAATAATGGTTCGACAAGCTCACCACAAGCTGGCGCGGGCAACGTGGGCCGGTGGTACGCGAGCATCTCGGCGTGGGAAGCGGGTAGGCAAGGCGACCTCGTCATCCGCAACGCCGTAGAACGCGGCCTTCCTTATTACGACGGCGCGGCCGACACCACCGAGGTCACGATTGACGGTTGGACCACGGACGCGACGCATTACATTGAAATATTTGTGCCGATTTCAGAACGGCATAACGGCAAGTGGGATACGGGAAAGTATAGAATGGAAGTAAACACTTTTAAAGGTGTTGCAACAATTAAAGAACGGCATGTAAGAATAGACGGTTTACAGATAGCGGTTGGAGGAGATCAGACACCCCGGGGAATATATGCAACTGTCGGAGCGGAAGGTGCTGGCAGTGATGTAAGAATTTCCAACAATATTATTAAAAACACAAGTACCGTTATAAATTATTTTCCTGCAGCAGGAATATATTCTGACACCGACAATCAGGTGCTTAAAATATGGAATAATATAGTTTATGATTTCAGTATCGGTACCGGGGGGAGCACTGCTAGCCATGGCATATACCCAGCAGATTTTCTTGGATCAGTATATGTCTCAAATAATATTGTGTACAATAATTATTATGGAATACGCCATGGGTGGAACAGTACTATTCTAAAAAACAATATTGCTAATGGGAATACTACTGATTATTTCGAAGGCGTAGTTCATGCTTCCTCCTCCAACAACATCTCTCAAGACGCAACCTCTCCTAACACAACTTTGCGCAATAAAACAGTCCCCTTCGTTGACGCCACCAACAAAGACTTTCATCTTGAATTCCGCGACGGCACAGGCAATCCAGCGATGAACGCCGGGACGGATTTAAGCGCGGACGCGAATCTGGCGTTTTCAACCGACATCGACAACGACGCGCGCTCGAGTACGTGGGACATCGGGGCGGACGACGTGGGCGCGACATTAGTTAAAGTCCATTCCATTGGTACCGCTTCAAGAGATTTCTCAACCCTACAAGGATGGGAAAACGCCAGGGACGGTGTTTTGACTACGCGCAATGTATTTAAAATTTCAGGACAATCGGCGGCATTCACTGAAAGTGAGACCATTACCGGCCTTACCTCCGGCGCGACTGGTACTTACATCAAAGAACGAGATACACCGAGCGCCTCCGAGTCGTACATGACCGTGGATGTTTTGACAGGCGTTTTTGCGGCCGGCGAAACGCTCACTGGAGGAACATCGCTTTCAACCGCCACGCTTTCCACCATTCTCACCACCGCCGGGACCATCGAAAAAGGCGAGGCGTATAAGGACTCCACTTTTACCGCCGGCGTGACCATTGACGTCTCCACTACGGACGCCACGCATTATATGTGGCTGACTGCCGAGCCCGGTTCGCGGCATACCGGCGTAGCGGGAAGTGGCGCGAAACTTATTTTTAATGGACTTCCTGCTGTAGAGATAAAAAGTGATAATACTATTGTTGAATGGATGGAAATAGAACAAGATAATAATAATTGGCGAGTAGCCATTGGGACTGGGTGGCCGTCTAGGAATTTAATAATAAGAAATAATCTTATTCACGCGAATTCGGCTACACAGCCTAATACCTTTGCCCTAAGCATAAGCAATGACTCTAGAAACGGTCTTATTTATAATAATGTAGTGTATGGATACAGTATCGGATTTCGGTACTTTGACGGTGGCTTAACAAGATATTTTTATAACAACATTGCGTATGGGAATGGCTCAGGATTTTTTATTAATCCCGTCAATAACACCACAGCCAATCCAGTTCTTCGCAACAATATCTCTACTGGTAATACCACTGACTACAACGCCAACGGCGGCTCTTGGAGCGCCTCTTCCTCCAATAATATCTCCTCGGACGCGACCGCGCCGGGTACGGGGTCGCTGATCAATCAGACGCTGACGCAGATCGCTTTTGTGTCCACTACGGCGGGCATGGAAGATTTACATATTTTAGAGAGTTCGGTTGCCAAAAATGCCGGCGCGGATTTGTCGGCCACCTTTAAAAATGACGCGGATAGCCAAGACCGCGCGGCGACAAGTTCGCTTTACGCGAGTTCAACCTCGTGGGATATCGGCGCCGATGAATGGAGCGGTTTTGCCGCTCGCTACACCGGTCCGCAAAAAGCCCTTGTCCGCGCCTCCAACGGCGACATCTACATCGGCGCCGACAACGGAAAATTCGGCAAATACGTTTCGGGAACGAATACTTTTACGGATTTGACGAGCAAGATTTCAAGTTTTTGGGGGACAAATAATATTAACGCTCTAACCTTTGATTCAACAAATAACGCGATATATTTAGGAGGCAATGCCGGCAAGTTTGCCAAGTATACGATTGGCACTGATACGGCTACTGATTTAACCAGTAAAGGAACGGGAGCATGGGGCGGAGTAAATATTATTGCGCTTACTTTTAATTCAACTAATAATGCGGTGTATGTGGGCGGTGGGGGAGCTTCTACCCAACTTTCATTTTCCAAATGTACCACTTCAAGCCCTTGCGACGGAGCTAACGGCAATGCCACGAATTTAGACAGCGCAATTTCCAGCTTTTGGGGAACAAATAATATTAGGGCTTTAACTTTTGATTCAGCAAATAACGCGATATATTTAGGAGGCAATGCCGGCAAGTTTGCCAAATACTGCGTCAGTACTACTGCTTGCGGAACTGCGAATACAGCATACGATTTAACCGCTAAAATTTCCTCTTTTTGGTTAACGAATATTAATACTCTTGCCTACGACTCCGCCAACGCGATGATATATCTTGGCGGAGATGGAGGGAAGTTTGCTAAGTGCGCCACAGCCAGCCCCTGCGACGGAGCCAATGGCAATGCCACGGATTTATCAAGTAAATTAGCGGGATCGTCGTTTCTTAATAGACCTGTCGGCGCTTTAACTTTTGACTTAGCTGATGGAACAATTTATATAGGGATGAAGCATACAACCGCTGGTTTTGGAAAATGCCAGGTAATTAATCCTTGCGACGGAGCCAATGGTAATGTAGTAGATTTAACCGCTAAAACTTCTTCTTTCTGGGGCGCGAACAATTTTAACGCCCTTGCCTACGACTCCGCCAACGCGATGATATATCTTGGCGGAGATGGAGGGAAGTTTGCCAAGTTTACGGCCGTTGGCGCGAGCCAAAGCGCCCAATCTATCGTGGTGGATACGCTGGCGACCAATATCGCCTACGCCACTTTGACGAAGAATGATACGGTGGGGACAGGGAGTATTACGTATCAGCTTTCCAATGATAATGGAACGACTTTCAATACTGCTACACCGGGCACAAAATATAATTTTACGACCAACGGCACCTCTCTCAAATGGAAAATCACTATTACCGGCAATGCCACTGTCCAAGACATTACCATTATTTACAACGGCTATAATACAACAGGAACAATCACTAACTTAAAACTTGATACCGCAAGCGACGCCCAGTTTACCAGAATTGATTGGACCGCGAGTACGCCCTCCGGAACATTAGTAAAATTTCGAACTCGCGGAGCGACAAACGCGCAGGGGTCGGGAGCGCTCGCTTCCGCTTTATGGTCGCCTTATTACACAACTTCAGGCGCGACCATTACCAATGACGCGGGAACCGCCAATCCGACATTTCGCTATTTTGAAATAGAAATGTTTTTGGATTCCGGGTCAACCACAGGCAGCGCGACGCCAACCATTAATGATTTTACAATAACTTATGTTCAAAACGGTCCGCCTGATTTTGACCCGAATTATCCGACAACATCAGCCGGAGGAATATCCGCTTCTCAAATAAGCGATTCCCTAAACGTTAACTGGGGGAAAGTAAATATTCAATATAGCGTTCGGGATCAAGATACTAATAGCGGCACCTTTACTCCCGGCTTTATCGCGCCTTCTTTTGAATATAGTTTGAATAACGGCAGTTTATGGACTCCTATTCCATCAGGCAATTTAGCAACAGGGGATACGGCGAATAAAGCCGTTCTTCAGGCGAGTTACACTATTTATGCCGCTATTTGGGACGCGAAAAGCCATATTCCCGGAAATTATTCAACGCAAGCTAAAATCCGCGTAACAGCCAATGATGGCGAGCCGGTGAATAACACGGTTCAAGCGATAAGCGCCGCTTTTGTTTTGGACACTAAAAATCCGGTCGCGACTCAATTTAAAATTGATTCAAGAACAGACCAATTAACTCTAAATTTTACGGATGACGCTAATATCCAATATCGGATTTCCAATAACAGCGATCAATCAGCCGACGGACTAAATTCTTCCAGCGGAGTTTGGCAAAATGTCGCCTCCTCTTCATTCACCGGAAACCCAAGTTGGACTTTAACCGGTTCGCCTTCTTATGAAATTGTTTGGCTGGAACTTCGCGATGTTTATAGCAATATTATTGTCGCTTCGGCGAACGCTCCGCTTACTCCGACTAATTTTAATATTAAAGACGTTTCTAATCTTCAAACCCAAGAATTCAGGGAATTCGTTTCTTGGGGGCTTTGGCCTTCAAACGCGCCAGTAAACGCTCAATTCAGCAAGTATGATCTTTATCGATCGACTGACGGAATTAATTTCTCATTGTTAAACACGATTACCGCGAGCGCCACTAATTATTACGCTGATTTTTCAGTCGCCTCAAATACGACTTATTCTTATAAAATTATTTTTGTTGACACGGATGGAGATATTTCTAATTATTCTTCAACGCAAAGCGATTCTCCAAACGGTCAAGGCGGAACCGATGTCACGGCTCCGACTATTTCCGGCGTTGCGATAGCTGAATCCGGCAATACTAGCGCCAGAATAACTTGGACCACCGATGAACTTTCTGATTCCGCGATTGAATATTCAATTTCTCCAAGCACGAGTTTTAATTTAAGCGCTGGAAGTTCTTCATTCGTCACTTCGCACGAATTGGTTGTTTCTGGTTTAACGCCAAGCACGAATTATCTCTTTCGCGTTAAATCAAAAGATATCGCCAGCAATATCGGCGTAAACGATAATAACGGAGCCGGATATTCCCTTATAACCGCGGGCGGTCCGGTTGTATCTAATGTAACCGAAATCAACGTAACGGATAAAACCGCGACAATATTCTGGAACACTAATTTAGATTCAAATTCTTTTGTTGTTTATTCGTTAAACTCCGCTTTTACAAGCCCTCTTGAAATCGGAAGCGCTATTTTAGTCGGAGGGTCCGGTCCGACATATCAGCATAAAGTTGATTTAGCAAATCTTTCCGCCGCCACAACATACTATTATTACGTAAAATCAACTGATTCTTTGGGAAACACAACGACCGACAAAAATAATAATATGTATTACAGCTTCCGAACAGCGTTAGATTTAAACCCGCCGATTATTTCCAATATTTCAACGCCCGTCATAAGCTCTGAAGCCGGAGTTATTGTTTGGACAACCGATGAACCGGCAACTTCTCAAGTTCAGTACGGAGGGCAAAGCGGAAGTTATACAACTACAACAACGCTTGATTCGGCATTATCAATTAATCACGTCGTTTCTTTGACCGGCTTAAATTCGGAAACAAATTATTATTATAAAGTTAAATCAAAAGACGCGGCCGGCAATGAAACAATTTCAGTCGAAAACGTTCTTAAAACTCAAAAACAAGGACAGGTGGTAATCTTCAGCTCCGGAGCCGCTGCTCCGCCTCAGCCGCCGAAAGACACCGCGCCGCCGGTTATTAGCGAAATCAATATTGAATCTATCGGCGCCTTTGAAGCGATAATTAAATTTAAAACAGATGAATCGTCCGTGGCATTCATTGAATACGGAAAAACAAAAGATTACGGATTTATTGTCGGTATTCCGGAATGGTCAGAAGGACATGCCGGACAATTAAGAAATTTGATAACCGGAACCGAATATCACTATAAAATAAAAGCGGTTGATTCAGCCGGTAATTCGTCTTATTCGGATGATCAAATCTTTCAAACCAAATTTTTTGCCGAAGCGCTTCAAGAGTTAACCACTTTGGAAAACGCGCAGCAATTCCAGGACGCGATTGAAAGCTCTCTTGAGTCGATTTTGCCAAGCGTCTTTCCGCCGTTCATTCAAACGCCGGAAGCGATTGATGTTACCGAAAATTCAGCAACCATAAAATGGCGAACCAATGTTAAAACATATTCGGTGGTTTCTTACTCCGCGAACGAAGAATATAATCTTAAGAATATTAATCCTTATGCGGCTGAAGTTTCCGATATTGAAAATAAAGTCCTTGACCATCAAATTATTCTGTCTAATTTAAAATCAAACACGGAATACCACTTTATGGTCAAATCGTTCAGTTTGCCGCAAGCCATTGGCCGCAGTCCGGATATAGTTTTTGTCACAAAAGCGGCTAAATTTCAGGCAATCATCAGCGATATTAAGAAAGATTCATTTCGAGTTATTTGGACAACCGGCGAGCCGACAACTTCAATAGTTGAATATAAAAATTTAAAAACAAACGCAATAAATAGAAAAATCGACGAAGTTAAAAGGCCATTTCACGATATTTTAATTGAAAATCTTAATCCGGCGACAACATACGAGGTAAAAGCTTTTGGATATAATGAATTGGAAAATCTGGTTGAAACGAAAGAAATTTTAAAAGCGACGACAAGCAAAGACGTAACGCCACCCGAAATATCCTCTCTTAAGATTGATAGCGCTCTCGTGCCGGGAAGGGCCGATCGAGCGCAAACAATCGTTAGCTGGAAAACCGACGAACCGGCGACTTCTATTGTTTTTTACGAAGAAGGGAGCAGTAAAACGGATAAAGAGTTTGCGAATAAAATCGAGATATCCAATAGCTGGGTCTTGGATCACACTGTTATTTTAACTAATCTTAGATCAGGTAAAATTTACAGAATTCAGATTTCCTCCGTGGATCAGGCCGGAAATAAATCGATTTTTCCGATTAGAACGATCATAACGCCGCGTCAAACCGAATCAATTTTAGATGTAATTTTTAAAAATTTCGAAGAAACGTTTAAATTCTTAAGAAAAATAAGATAATATTGAAAATAAAATAATTTACATCAAATCCGAAGCATATTTTTAAACGCTTCGGATTAGTGTTATGGATGAAAAAAAAACAAAAATTCTTTTCGTGGATGACGATGAAGTATTGCGTATTTATTTTCGCGATATTTTTTGGATTCACGGCCTTGAAAATAAATATGAATTCGAAACTGTCGACAGCCTGGAAAAAGCCAATGAAATAATTAAAAATCCCAAAACCCGGCCCAATATTTTATTTTTAGATCTCTTAATGCCGCAAGTCATTAATGGCCGTTTAATCTTAAGTCCGGAAGGAAGTTTTAATTTGCTTAAAAAAATAAAAACCGATCCGGAACTTAAGAATATTAAAGTTATTATTTTCTCGGGTTATAGCGAAAAAATTTTCATAGACGAAGCAAAAAAATTAGGGGCGGAAAATTATTTAATTAAAGGAGATAATCTGCCGAAAGAAATTATTGAATTTGTGGAAAAAATCAGCAAAAAAAAATAAAATATGGATTCGATTATTAAAATACAAAATATCAATCTTTGGTATGATAAAGGGAAACCTTCCGAAACCCAAGCTTTAAAAGATATAAATCTTGAAATAGAAAAGGGGGAATACGTGGCTTTTTTCGGCCCTTCAGGAAGCGGAAAAACCTCGCTTCTTTATTTAATCGCGGGGATAGATCAGCCCCAAGAAGGAAAAATTTATATAAATAATAAAGATATTACCAGTGTTTCAAAAAAAGAGGCGGCGATATACCGTCAAATCGGAGTCGGCATAATTTTTCAACAATTTAATTTAATACCTTCTTTAACCGTTTTAGCAAATGTCGCTTTGCCCATGGCTTTTTTGGGAATTTCTGAAGACAAAAGAAAAATAGAAACTTTAAAACTTTTGGAAAGGCTCGGGATTAAAGAAATGGCGAATCGTTATCCGTTTGAACTTTCCGGAGGGCAACAGCAAAGAGTGGGCATCGCAAGAGCTCTGGCGAATAATCCGCCAATTATTTTAGCGGACGAACCGCTTGGAAACCTTGATTCTGATAACGCCAAAAGAGTTTTGGAATTTTTAAAAGAACTTAATAAAAAAGACGGCCGGACAATTATTATGGTTACTCATGAAGCCTGGAGCTTAAAAGACGTTAAAAGAATTTTTTATCTAAAAGACGGCGTTGTAACCAAAACTGAAAATCCGACGCCAAAAACAGTCGCTGAATCGCTTTCTCATCATCTTTATCAGGAATTAACTCCGGAGCTTACAAGCGTTGAAGTATCGGCTCAATCTTTGGCTCAATTATTTATGCGCGGCTATTCTATCGAAGAAATTAAAAGATTTGAATTTTTTCTTCTTGAACGGCTGAAAAATCATATTGACAGCGATATTTTTCGAAGAGTTCTCGACCGCCCTTTTAAGCAGAATGGCGTCGGCCTTTGGCGGCAAAAAGCCGAACGAATCAGCCGTTTCATCGACGATATTATTCAAAAAAGAAAAGAGATTAAAAAAGTTTATGAGGAGCTTGAATATAATCTGGAATCGCCAATCCGCGATGAAGTGGAAAAAATCAGAATGTGGCTTATTGAAGATTATCATGGCAAATTAAGCGAATTGCAAAATCATAGATTAAATGAACTTATCGCGGAGAGATTAAAATCAATCATTACGCCGGAACGATTCAAAAAAATCGCGAACAAATCTAAAAAAGAGTATGGCGTCGGATTATCTTTTCGCAGCACCCAAAAAATCTCCGAAAAATTGGAGGCTATTTTAAGAGGGCAAGAAGCGTATCCCGGCGGAATTCTTTAAATTATTTCGCGAAAAATTTTATGGCAGAAAATCATTTAAGATTTATTGATTTATTAAAACTTTCGTTTAGAACATTCCGGATAAAACCGCTAAGAACTTTTCTTACGATTCTGGGGATGTCTATCGGAATTGGCGCGGTTTTATTTTTAGTTTCGCTTGGCTACGGACTTCAGTTTATTTTGATCGGACGATTGGTCACAACCGAAGATTCGCTGATTACTTTAGAAGTTTCATATCCCTCTGAAATCGAATTGTTCATAAAAAATTCGGAAATAGAAAATTTAAAAAAGATAAGCGAAATTGATGAAATCAGTCCGATTGCTGAATTTTCCGGCGAAATAAAATCAGGGGATGTTTCCGGACTTATTTTTACTACAATCGTAAAATCAAGCTATTTTCGCGTGTCGGGCGTAACGCCCGATATTGGCGCGAATTTTAAAGAAGACGAGGCTGGAGCTATAATCTCCGCTCAAACCGCGGAATTGCTTAATTTCCCCATCAATGAAACTTTTTTGGGAAAAGAGTTGAATTTTGATATCTTTTATCAGGACGAAAAAGGAAACTTATTGGAACCGGGAAGAACAAAAACCCCCCTTTTCTTGAAAGGAATTATCACGGATGAAACTCTTCCGCCAATAGCCATAATACCGACTAATTTTATCGATAAAGAACCGCCGTTTTTTAGAAAACTTTTAATAAAAGCTAAGAATATGGATGTTTTAGAAAAGCTTAGAGACATTCTTTTTGAAAAAGGTTTTCTTATATCAAGTCGCATTGATCTTGTAACTCAAGCAAAAAAAATTTTGAATATTATAACAATCGTTTTGGGGATTTTTGGCGTGACCGCTTTGATCGTATCGGCTATTGGAATGTTTAACACGATGATCGTCGGTTTTCTTGAAAGAATCTATGAAGTCGGAATTATTAAATCCTTGGGAGCGACCGATAAAGACGTAAGAAATTTATTTTTAATGGAATCTTCGATGATGGGGTTTTTAGGAGGAGTTGGAGGCGTAATATTGGGGGTTGGCGGAGGAAAAATTATTAATTTTGGATTAAGCGTTTTAATCAGCAGGCTTGGCGGAAAACCGTTTGATCTTTTTATTACCCCAATTTGGTTTATCGCGTTTATTATCATTATTTCGATTTTTATTGGGTTAGTGGCGGGATTTTGGCCGGCGCGCCGCGCCGCTTATCTTTCGCCTAAAGAAGCTTTTGTCAGAAAATAAGATTTGGTCATTTAATATAAATTAAAGCGCGCATTGATTAATTTAATAATTTGATATATCATAATTTCATAGTGAATAAAACAAAACTATTATGACGGAAGAATTAAATCAAAATTTGGAAAATAATTCGCCGGTTTCTGAAATAAACGCGACGGATGACGACAAGCAAGGCAAATACGCGATTCCGGCGGCGATTGTCATTGCCGGCCTGTTGATCGCGTCAGCTGTTTTTTACAGCAATCGAGATAAAAAATCGGAAAAAGCGGCTTTGCTTCCGACAGAAACAAAAACAAACGAAAACGCGATTATTCAAGTCAGCGCCGATGACGATTCGTTTTTGGGAGATGAAAACGCTCCGGTCACTCTAATTTATTTTTCCGATTTTCAATGTCCGTTTTGTCGGAAATTCTGGCGGGAAAATTTGCCTGAAATCAAAGAACAATATATTGAAACTGGGAAATTAAAATTCGTCTATCGCGATTTTCCTCTTGATGGCCTTCATCCCGGCGCGCGTTTGGCGGCTGAAGCGGCCGATTGCGCCAAAGATCAGGAAAATTTTTGGGAAATGCATGATAAAATTTTTAAAGAACAAGATAAATTGGGCGCGAGCACTCAACAATTTTCAATTTCCGATATTAAAAATTGGGCCGGAGAAATAGAATTAAATACCGGACAATTTAACGACTGTTTGGATTCAAAAAAATATAAAGACGAGGTGGAAAATGATTTTCAAGACGGCTCAAGGGCCGGAGTTGAAGGCACGCCAACGTCATTTATAAACGGAAGAAAGATCGTTGGGGCCGTGCCTTTCAGCGCTATATCGCTGGTCATTGAAGACGCTTTGAAAAAGGTCGAAGCCAATAATAAATAATAAAAATTTTTAAAATGTCTGTTAAAATTTATACTACTCCGACTTGTCAATACTGCAAATTGGCGAAAGATTTTTTTAAAGAAAAAAATATTGAATACGAAGAATATAACGTCGCCACCGATATTCAAAAAAGACAAGAAATGGTTGAAAGATCGGGTCAACTGGGCGTGCCGGTTATTGATATCAACGGTAAATTTATTATCGGATTTAATCAGACTCAAATTTCCGAGGTTTTAGGAATCAAATAAATTCCGTCAGAAGCCGCGATCGCTTCGCGGGATAAAATAAACAATATAATTAATAACAGAATTATAAAAATAAATAATTTTTGCAGATCAATCTCGATCGCGATCTGCTTCTAACGGGATGAAGGAAAATAAAGAAATAAAAATCATTGAATTTTACGGGAAAGAGTGTCCGCATTGCCTTCGAATGGCGCCGATCGTGGAAAAATTGGAAAAAGAATTGGGCATTGAAATTAAGAAATACGAAGTCTGGCATTCCGAAGCGAACGCGAAAATGATGGAAGAAAAATACGGAGTCGCGGTATCCGAGGCTTGCGGCGGGGGATTGGGCGTGCCAAATTTTGTCAATGAAAATACCAACGAAGGGCTTTGCGGCGAAGTGTCTTACGATATACTGAAAAAATGGATATTAGGCTAATATTTTTTAAAGCTTTGAATCTCAAATTACGATTCTAAATTCTAATTTTTTACATGTATCCCGTACGAAATCGCGAACGCTTAATTAAAAAAATGTTTGATCTAAAAAGATTAAAAGTTATTATTAATAATAATAGAGCGCGAGATGCTTTTTGCGTCCGCGTCCTATTTCGTATGGGATGAGTGAAATTTTATCAAAAAAAGAATTTAAAGATTCAGAAAGAGAAAAAAAAGAGAAAGAAAAAAAGACGATGGAAAGGAAACGAAAAAGCAAAAAACTGGCCAAGCGATTTTTTATTTTGGCTATTATTTTAGCCGTCGGATGGGGGATTTGGCGTTGGGCTAAAACATCGGATAAAAATTTGCCTGGAGTTGAAATTCCGCAATTGGGAAGAAATCATATTAATCTCAAAGATCAACACGAACCCTACAATTCCAATCCGCCGACTTCCGGACCGCATTACGGAACGCCGGCCCAAGCCGATTTTTACGAAGCAATGCTGCCGGACGAACAAGTTCTTCATAATCTTGAACACGGCTATGTTTGGATTAGCTACAAAGACGACACGGATAAGGATTTAATGGAAAAATTAAAGAATCTCCAGAAAAAATATTCCTGGAAAACAATTTTCACTTTTCGGCCTCAAAACGATTCAAAAATCGCTTTGGTCTCTTGGGGTCGGCTTCAAAAATTGGATAATTACGACGAAAAAGCGATTATTAATTTTATTAAACAACTTCGCAATCGAGGCCCGGAAGCGACACCGATATAAAACATCTAAAATTAGAAATACAGAATTTAATGTACTTATTTAAGCGATAGCGTGAATAAGTACATTTTTGACTTAAAAATAAAAAAATGGTAGAAATTAATTAGTTTTTTAAAAAGCGCATTAAAAAAATTCAATAAAAATTATAAAGAAAAAGGAGATAGGATGGAAAAGAAAAGAATCGGTTTTGAAAAAGAAACTATAGCCGTCAGAGGTTTATGGCGGCCCAATGAAAAAGAAAGGTCTTTAATACCGCCAATTCAGGAATCAACGGCTTTCTGGTTTAAGAACAGTTTGGAGGCGGAAAGATTATTCGCTTCGGAAGAAGAGGGTTTAATCTACGGTCCAATTACTAACGATTCCGTTTCTTATTTTGAAGAAAAAATGGCGGCTTTGGAAGAAGCCGAGGCTGGTCTAGCCACATCCACGGGCATGGCGGCAATCTCTTTGCTGACAAAATATTTAGTCAAGGAAGGTGATGAAATCGTCTCTTCCAAAAAAGTGTACGGAGGAACATTCCATCTTTTTTCCGAATTTTTGCCCAAACAAGGCATTAAAGCTAATTTTGTCGAAGACCCCAACAATCCCGGTGAATGGCTGGCTCGTATTAACTATAAAACCAAATTTCTCTTTATTGAAACCCCCACCAATCCAAATTCGGATTTGGTGGATTTTCTGCTTTTAAAAAATATAGCCAAAATAGGGCAAAAATATCGCCGTATTCCTTTAATTGTTGACAGCACTTTAGCTACTCCAATGTTGCTTAATCCGATTCAATACGGAGCGGATTTCGTGATTCATTCGGCGACTAAATATATTTCCGGCAACGGATCCGCTTTTGGCGGAATAATTTTAGGTAAAAAATATCATATTGATGAATTAAGGCGGGGAATTTTCCGGGAAACCAGGCCAAGCATGACTCCGGAAAACGCGGCTAAATTGAATAAGAGCTTAGAAACCTTGCCGTTGAGAATGAAAGCTCATTGTCAAAACGCTTTAAAAATCGCTTCTCATCTTAAAAATCATCCAAAGGTGGAGAGAGTGAATTTTTCCGGTTTTTCCGATAGTCCTTATTACGATCTCGCTCAAAAACAAATGAAAAATGGGGTCGGCGCTCTTTTTTCTTTTGATGTCAAAGGCGAAGAAGAACAAGCCAGAAAATTTCTTGATAGTTTGGAATTAATTTATCAAGCGGCTAATCTCGGAGACGCGAGAACGTTAGCCATTCATCCGGCAACCACCACTCATCAATACGTTGATGAGGAAAGTAAAAAAAATCTCGGCATTCTCGAAACAACAGTGAGGCTGTCTATCGGCCTTGAAAGCTGGATAGATATTATAAACGACATCAATCAAGCTTTAGATAAAATTTAATTGCGATTTGTTTATAAACTAAAGCCCTCTTCAACGAGGGTTTTTATTTTTTCCAATATACCAGTATACTGGTATATTGGAAATGGAATTAAATTTGGCTTGTTTTTTTATTTTCTTTTTTCCACTCGTTCTACGTACTGGCCGCTTTGAGTGTTTATCTTAATTACATCGCCTTCTTCAATAAATAACGGGGCGTTAATTTCCGCGCCGGTTTCTATTTTAACGACTTTGGCGCCGGATTTGGAACTGTCCCCGCGAACGCCCGGCGGAGCTTCAATGACTTTAAAATCCATTTTAATCGGCAAATCAATATTAATAATTTCATTATTGAATATTACCGCCTCAATCATCGCGTTTGTCTTTAAAAATTTTTTTAAATCGCCGATTTTTTCTTCCGATAAAAAAAACCGTTCCGATGGTTTATTTGGATCAGAAAACCAAAATTCATTTCGATGATTATAGAGATATTTTATTGAGCGATAGTTAATATCAGCTTCAGGAAAAGAATCAGCGGTTCTAAAACTTTTTTGGAAAACAGCGCCGGTTTTTAAATTTTTTATTCTGATTTCATAATGCCCTCGGCCTCGACCCAAAAGAACGTGCCGCGAATCTAAAACCTCATAGGGCTCGTTGTCTATAATAAAAAGAGTTCCGATTTTTAAATCAGAAGGCGATAACATAAATAATTTATAATTACTAATTTTTAGTCAAATTTTGTCCGATTATTTTAGGATAACCGCGAAGAAACTCTTGAGCGCTCATAATTCTTGAACTTTCCGGCTGAACTTTTAAAATTATCAGCCAATCTTTTCCAGTTTTTATTTCAAACCCGTTATCCGTTTTATTAACCAAACCCGGAGTTTCTCCGTTTCCTTCGCGTATCTTCGTTTCCAAAATTTTTAACCTAATTTTTTTATCATTTTTTTTAAAAAAAGTAAAGACGCCGGGCCAAGGCTCATAAGCGCGAATTTGCCGTTCAATAAAATTTGCTCGACGCGACCAATCAATTAAACCGTCTTCTCTTTTTAAAATTTTGGTAAAAGTGGCTTTTTCGTGATCTTGATTTTGAGGCTGAATTCGGCCGTTTAAATAATCTTCAAGAACATTAATAATTTTATTTTTCGCCAATTCGCTTAACTTGAAACTTAATTTTAAATAATCATCATTATGATTTATCAACGCTTCAAATTGAGTCAGAATCGGCCCGTGATCCATTTCTTGATCAATCATCATAAAACTCACTCCTGTTTTAGACTCGCCGTTTAAAATGGCATTTTGAATGGGGGAGGGGCCGCGATATTTCGGCAAAAGAGAGGGATGAATATTTAACGCTCCAAATCGCGGGATATTGATAATTTCTTGAGGAATAATTTTTCCGAAAGCCACAATTACAATTAAATCCGGTTTTAAATCTTTTATTTTTTGAATAAAATTCGGATTTTTAATATTTTCCTCCTGAATAATATCGAGGTTAAATTTTTGAGCCAGACTTTTAATCGGCGAAGCAGTGATAACTTTTTGGCGGCCAGCCGGACTGTCCGGCGCCGTAACCGCCGAAATCAAATATTTTTCGCTTTTTATAAGCGTCTCAAGCATTGGCGCGGCAAACTCCGATGTTCCAAAAAAAATTATTTTCACCCCCTTAGAAATCTGTTTTGTGATATTATTTTTATAATTTTTAAACATATAACCAAAATTTCTAACGGGGTTCATAATTCAACCGCCTCTCTTTTTTGAATTTTTGAAATTTTGGCGGTCTTATCAATAAATAAAATACCGTTTAAATGATCCAGTTCGTGCTGAATTACCCGAGCGAGCAATCCGGAGCCGTAAATTTTCACAAATTCGCCTTTCTCATTTTGTCCTTTAATGATAATTTTTTTTGAACGCTCCACCAAACCCCAAATGTCGGGCACGGAAAGGCATCCTTCCTCGGATATTATTTTTTCATTGGAAAGTTTTTTAATTTCCGGATTAATAATAACGTAGGAATGCTGATTGACTTCCATAACCGCCACTCTTAAATTAATCCCGATTTGAGGCGCGGCCAGTCCCACTCCTTCGGCTTTTTTCATAGTTTCTTTCATGTCTGAAATTAAATCTTGAATTTCTTTTTTGCTGGCATCTAAAACAGCCTCGGATTTTTTCCGAAGCAGGGGGTTGGGCTCTTTTAAAATTTCTCTGACCATAAATTTTTTATTTCCATTCAATTTCCGATTCTTTGCCGGCAAAAATTTTCCATTCGCCATCCACAAAAATCCGCCATTTTTGATCAATTCCTTTCCGCATTGGATTTTCCAGGTAATACGGTTTTTTTATTTTTTCTTGGGGCAGGCGTTCGTTAATAATGTCAAACCAACGTTTAAAAACAGTTTCTAAGGACCATTCCAAGCCGGTAGCCTCGGCCCATCTTTTGATGATATCCAAATATCGTTTAGCTTTCTCTGAATTATTATTCGTCAGCTTCAAAAGTTCTTTGGCTGGCCGCAGATATCTTCGAAAAACCGGACCCAGATGTTTTTTGTTTTTTTCATAATCCCAGCCTTTAAGTTTGAAAAAATAATGAACTATGCCCTGAATCGAAGTCAGTTCATTTTCACCCCCTTTTTTTCTTGATTTTTTTACTTGACGCCTGATGGGCGTTTTTTTTGCCATTTGATTCTATAGACCTCTTGCGTAATAATATTTTCTACTGCAATTCTGCTTTTTCGACTGCACGCGATTCATCGCTCGTCAATGAATACTTTGTATTCATTTCCTCGCTCTTCGTTGTTTTCGCTCGAAAAAACAGAATTTCGTAACGGAAAATTATTATACAAAAGGTCTTAACTAAATTAGAATACCTTAAAATTAGTTTTATTTCAAATACTAATTTTAATTGACTTAACGAGAAATTTTTGCGAAAATATGGAAAACGATGAAAAAATTTGCCAAAAATTTTCTATTTTTTTTAATAACAATTTTTCTAATAATCGGATCGTTTAAGGCGGGCATTTATTATAACGATCTAAAACAAGAAAAACCAAAAGAACGGGTTTTAATTGTAGAAAATAAAGAATCGGGAAAACCGACTAATGTTGATTTTGGACTTTTTTGGGAAGTTTGGCAAAAATTGGAAGAAAAACATATAAAAAGAGAGGATTTAAATCGCGATAAGATGGTTGAGGGAGCAATCGCCGGACTGATAAAATCCCTGGACGACCCTTACACGGTTTTTATGACGCCGAAAGAATCAAAACGATTTCAAGACGACGTTCAGGGGAGCTTTTCCGGCATTGGAGCCGAAATCGGCATTCGCAAAGGCTCTTTATTGATTATTACGCCCTTAAAGGACACTCCGGCGGAAAAAGCGGGCCTTTTAGCCGGGGATAAAATTTTAAAAATCAACAACGAAGACACGATCGATATGGCCCTTGATGAGGCGGTTTCTAGAATTCGAGGCGAACGAGGAACGGAAGTAAATCTTTTAATCGCACGAAAAGATCACGAGACTAAAGAATATAAAATTACAAGAGATAATATTAAAATTCCGGTGATTAAATTTGAAAAGCTGGAAAATGGCCTATTTTATATAGCTCTTTATAATTTTTCCGCCAACGCTTCCTCGGAATTTAACAAGGCGATTGGCGAATTCATTTCTTCCGGATCCGATAAAATCATTCTTGATTTAAGAAATAATCCGGGCGGGTTTTTAGAAACGTCGGTGGGTATAGCCGGTTGGTTTATTGAAAGAGGAAAAACAGTGGTGACCGAAGATTTTGGCGGAAAAAATACCCAATCGCTTCATTCAAGAGGCCCGGCAAAACTTCAAAAAACACCTATGATTGTTTTAATAAATCAAGGCACGGCTTCGGCCTCTGAAATTTTAGCCGGCGCTCTTCGCGACATAAACGGCATAAAATTAATCGGAGAAAAAAGTTTCGGAAAAGGTTCGGTGCAAGAAATTGATAATCTTTCCAAAGAGGGGGCAACTTTAAAAATAACTATTGCCCGCTGGTTGACTCCGTCGGGGCGTTCAATAATGGACGACGGACTCGAACCGGATATTAAAATTGAAAGAAAAGCCGAAGATATTGAACAAGATAAAGATCCGCAACTTGATAAAGCCAAAGAAATACTTAAGTCGTTATAAAAATTATGCCCAGTAGAGCAACTTCGAATGTTTAATTTCCAAGTTGCGCTAAATTAAAAAGAGAGGGCATAATAAATAAAGATGATTAATTATAAAAAGAAATTTATTATTAAATTAAACAAAAGCAACTTTTCGAAGTTGTCTTACTGGGTATGCAAGTTATATTGCTTAAAGACATAAAAAATCTCGGTAAAAAATACGACATTAAAAAAGTGGCCGACGGTTACGCTCAAAATTTTCTTATTCCGCAAGAATTGGCAAAACCGGCTAATTCAGACGCCGTCGCTAAAATAGAGACGATTAAAAAAAACGAAGAAACAAAAGCTGAAAATGAACTTAAAAAAATAGAAATTTTGGCGGAAAAAATCGATGGCCGAGAGATAGTTATTCCCGCGAAAATTACTAAAGACGATAAAATTTACGGCTCAATTTCCAAAGAAAAAATAGCGGAAATTCTGGAAAAAGACGGAATTAAAATTGATTCGAAGCAAATTAAATTAAATTCTCCGATTAAAGAAATCGGAGAATTTTCCGTCGCGATTAGATTTGATCACGGATTGGAAGCCGAAATTATTATTTCGGTTATTCCGGAATGATACTCACAAAAGAGACTTGACGACTTTTATTGTCAAAACGTTTGCGCCATTTTTTTTCAAAACGAATCCGACCCGCTCGAACGGCGTATAAAGTATCGTCTTCGCCGCGCCTGACATTGACGCCAGCCATATATTTAGTGCCGCGTTGGCGAATAATAACAGCGCCGGCGTTAGCGATCTGACCGTCAAAAAGTTTAACGCCTAATCGTTTTGAAACTGAATCCCGTCCGAGACTGGTTGAACCTCCTTGTTTAGTCTTTGCCATAACTATTGAAATTTACAAATTAATTTTATTTATTTTTATAATAAATTAATGATAAAAATATCTAAATAAATATCTTAAAAATTTTTAGGTACCCTCGGCGGATTATATAATTTCATTAAAGTGCCTCGACCTCAAAAAATTTTTAAGATATTTATTTAACTAGAAAATATATCTAAAATTATGCTAACAAAATTAATAAATCTTTTCAAGAGCAATAAAGATGATTTAATTCTTTTGGCCGGTATTATTTTAATCGCTCTTGCCAGTTTTGGATTGGGCCGATTAACCGCGCCCAATCCGCCAACAGAACCTATAACAATTGAAAAAATCAAATAATTTGTTTCAACCAATAAGAATTTTCCCATTCCCAAAGCGCTTTAGCGGCTAAAAAAGCTTTAATGTCTTCTTGGAAATCAGATAAAAGTTGAATTTCCAGCTCTCCTTTAAGATCGTCCCAAAGATGAGGGCAATCTTTTTCTCCGCCTTTTATTTTTTTAACGCCGCCTTTTTCCCGCATTTTAGCTCCGCAAGAGAGACAATATTTTAGCTGATCAAGCCTCAAAATCCAGCGATTTTTAATAAGAGGAAAATGTTTTTCATTCAAGGCTTCAATATAGGCGGCGGTTTGCAGGCCGTAATCGCGCCAGATTCCGGAAGAAGTTTTGATGTCTAAAACGCCGATCTGGCCGTTTAATTCCACCAAAGCGTCAATCGTGCCCGCGTATCCGTGTTTTTTGCTGACAGCGCGTTCCTCAATAGATAGGGGAGTAATCTTATTCTGATTTTTAAATTCAATGAATTTTTCAACCGCCGGCCGGACTGACGCCGGAATTTCCTGAATTTTTTCTACATCCGCGCCCTGAGGCATTGATAAAATACTTTCCACGACTTCATGCAGCAAAGAACCCTCGGAAGCCGAAGTTTTTTTGGCTTTTTCCGCGTCGGAAAAACTGGCTGAATCGGCATACCACTTATACAATGCCGGATTAGCTTTAATTTTGGTAATAGCCGTAACTCGAGGATACCAAATTCCGTCTATTTCATAACCATTAACCTTTTTAAAATTTTCAACATTGGAATACCAATTTGACATTTTTTATAGTTATTATTATTATTGATATATTATTAGTTTAACATAGGGAATAGTTTTTTGTAAATTTATTAAAAGAGGGACGAAAAAATGAAAAAGCAGAATAATAAGAATAGCGACAGATTCAACAAAAATGGAATCAGGATATTAGATAAAGACTATGAATTTAAAGAAAGGGTGGCGGGATCAGAAAAAAAATCGGAAAAATCTTTAAAAGAATACATATTAGATAAAGCTCAAAAAGCGGAATTAGATGTTCAACGAATGTTCTACATGCCTATCTTAATTACTGATTTTTGCTCCAGCTGCTGCTGGAGATATTCAAAGATTTTGAATTTTAAAAAATACGAATGGGGAATTTATTGTTCCAGCTGTAAAACAGTTTGGTATAATAATTTTCCCATTCATTAAAATATAAAAATAAATAAGGCCGTTAAAAGGGGATAATCCTAAAACCGGCCTTTTTTGCTTATTAATGATGTCGCACAAGGTATCTTTTGCGACATAAAGTCTAATCATTATAAATAATTATTGGGATCAATGGAACCGCCGATAGGCAAAGAACCAAAAGAACGTTCTTCCACTCGAAAGGTATTTCCGGCAAAAAGACTGAAATGAAGATGCGAGCCGGTGGAAAATCCTGTTGAGCCCATTAAACCGATAAATTCGCCGCGCTTGACAGTCTGACCAGGATTTTTTTTAATTGAAGAAAGATGGGCGTAAAGCGTTATTAAATTATTGCCGTGATCAATCGCGATCCATCGGCCGTAAGCGTAATTGCCGTTATTGCCAATAGCGATGATTTGACCGTCATCGGCGGCAAAAATCGGCTGACCCGTGTCGCCGGCAATATCAATGCCATTATGAAATTTATAAGCGTGATTCGTAAATCCGGTCAAGGACGTCGGCCCGTATGTCTGCGATAATCTGCCTACGGTCGGCTTTAAAAGAAAACCGGCTCGGGGCTGAGGCAATGAAGCCGGGTCAATAGTCAGGCGCAATTTATCTTCAAGGTCAAATATTTCTTTTTGAATTTCTTCTCTTTTTTTTTGAACTTCGGCGAGTAAGTTTTGATATTTGCTTTCTTTTTTCTGCGTTATTTTTAAAAGATCTTTTTTATTGTTTTTTTCAAGATCCATAGCCTCTTTTTTCCCCTCTAATTCCTCTTCTAATTCGCCTAACTCTTGCTGTTTTTGAGCTTCACTGTCTTTCTTGGTTTCCAAATCCTCTTTTAGGGCTTTCAACGCCGAAAGTTCTTGAGAAATATCAGATTGGAAAAGAACCAGATATTCAATTTGATTAAAAAATCCGGATATATTTTTATTTTTTAAAAATTTCACAAAATATGGTTCGGAGTCGCCCTCATAAATGCTCTGAAGAGCGGCCGTAAGACTTTCTTGCTGTTTTTCTATTTCATTTTGGCGGGAGTTAATTCCAAAAATTAACTCTTCGATGCGAAGTTTTTTTTCAGCGATTTTTTTCTGGGTAATGCTAATTTCCACTAAAAGTTTATTGATTTCATTCTCCAATATTTTGAGACGGTTGGCTAAAGTGTTTTTTTCTTTTTTAGTTTTTTCAATAGTGATTTTATAATTATTGGCTTTAGTTTCTAATTCTTTAATTTCAGATTCTTTTTGGGCAATTTGAGTTTTCAAATCCTCAATAACGCTGGCCTGAGAATTTTTTAGAAATAAAAAAAAGATTGCGATTAAAAATATCAGTGTTAGGAAAAAATCGGTTTTCTTAATATGTCGCACAATATTAACCTATTTACCCGCCTAAATTTTTTAAATTTACGACGGGTGAAAAATTTAGGCGGGTAAATTTAATTTTTTAATTGCCGAAGCAATTCGTTGCAAAGTGTCTTTTTTACCTAAAATATCCATAATTTCAAAAGGCCCGGGTGAATTTTTTTTACCCGAGAGCGCGACCCGCAAGGGCCAAAGAAGATATCCCTTATTTTCAAATTTTCCGGCTTCATTGAAAAGCAGATTTTTTAAATTGTCCGGATTGAATTTTCTATCGGAAATTTCCGAAATTATTTTTTTCAGTCTGGTTAATATTTCTTTTGTTTCTTTTTTATCCGTCTTTTGCCAAAAAAGCAAAGAGGCCGGGTAAATTAAAGTTTTTTTGAAAAAGAAATCAATACTCTCCCCCACCTCATTCAGTTTTGATATTCTGGCTTTTTCCAGAATCAAAATTTTTTCTAATTTTTCTTTACTAAATAATCGTTTCTCAAAAAATTTCTTTTTTTCAAGATACGGCAAAGCTAATTCATAAAATTTATCGGCGTTTATTTTTTTCAAATATTCGCCGTTCAGCCAATTTAATTTTTCTATATTAAAAACAGCCGCGCTGGTTTGTAATCCTTCAAGAAAAAAATCTTTTTCCAACCCTTCAAGATTAAAAATTTCTTGATTCGTGCCGGGATTCCAGCCCATTAAAACTAAAAAATTAATAAGCGCTTCCGGCAAATAACCGACCCGGCGATATTCGGCCACGGAGGCCGCGCCGAATCTTTTTGAAAGTTTTTTTCGATTCGGATCAAAAATCAGCGGAAGATGAATATAATTAACTTTATCCAATTCAAGCGCTTCTTGAATTAAAATCTGCTTGGGCGTGTTGGAAAGATGATCCTCGCCGCGCATAACATAATTAATTCGCATGGTAAAATCATCAATAACAACGGCGAAATTATAAAGCGGCGTTTCAATATCTTTGGATAGGGCAATATCGCCCAAAAGAGAGGCATCAAAAACCACCTGGCCTTTTAAAAAATCGGAAAAATTGACGATCTTTTGTGGCGTTTTTAATCGAATAATCGATTTTTTCTTTGATTTCTTTTTAACTTCATTAATATCTAAATCGCGAAAAGAACAAATATGGCGCTGGGGAATTTTTTGGATCAGTTGATTTTTTTTCTCTTCGTCTAATTCTTTTTGGGAATGGAAACAATAAAAAGCCAAGCCCTGATCAAGCAGTTTTTGAATATAATTCCGGTAAATATCGGTTCGTTCGGTTTGGCGATACGGAGCGTA
This sequence comes from Parcubacteria group bacterium, assembly GCA_016188775.1. Classification (GTDB taxonomy): domain Bacteria; phylum Patescibacteriota; class Minisyncoccia; order JACPHC01; family JACPHC01; genus JACPHC01. The sequence continues at coordinate 41,908 of JACPHC010000001.1, read as the reverse complement.
GGGTCCGCCTTTATCCGGTCCCTCATCCCAAATAATGCCCAGCCATTTTAAATTTTCGATTATGTCTTTTTCGTATTTTTTATCGGAACGCGAAAGATCGGTATCCTCAATTCGCAAAATAAACTTGCCTCCAAAACGGCGCGCCAATAAAAAATTAAACAGCGCCGTTCTGGCAGTGCCGATATGCAAAGCGCCGGTCGGCGAAGGAGCGATCCGCGCTCTTAAATGACCGGGCTCAATTTTTATTGGTTCAGTTTTCATTTATGAATTAGCTTTTGCCAAATCCAGTAATTCCGCGGCAATCGCGTCAGCGGCCCCAAGATTGCTGAAATTTTTAGATTTTTCTTGAAGAGAGCGCGAAAGAGCGGGATCGTTTAAAATTTTTTCAATCTGGGTTAAAATAATGCCCGATTTCAAATTAGTCTCTTCGAGGACGGTCGCTCCGGAAACGCGAGCGTATTCATAAGCGTTTTCTTTTTGATGATCTTGAGCGGATTCCGGCAAAGGAATTAAAATACTAGGCAGACCCACTGAAGCGATTTCAAAAATACTGGAAGCGCCGGATCGAGAAATAATAATATCGGCGGCGGCGTAAGCGTCGGCGAGACTGCTTTCATCCAAAAAATCAACCAGGTGCCAAAAACGTCTTAACTCATCGGAAATCATTATTTTACCCTCCTGGAGAACGCGTTCATAATCTTTAACGCCGCTCACCTGAATCAACTCGTATGATCTGGTTAAATCCGGCAAAATATCCAAAATAAAATCGTTAATGCGGCTTGATCCTTGAGAGCCGCCCGTAACTAAAACAACCTTTCTGTCCAAATCAAGTCCCAGATTTTTTTTCGCCTCATTTTTATTTTGATCTAAAAGCTGGGTTCGAATGGGCAAACCGATTAAATTCGTCTTGGTTAAAGGAAAAAAATTCTTTGTTCGGTCAAAAGAAATCGCGATTTTTTTTGCCCAACGGGAGCTGATTTTATTAACCATTCCCGGAATTGCATCGGATTCGTGGATTAGAATCGGAATTCGATAAACCCAAGCGGCCAGCGCCACCGGCAAAGCGCCGTAGCCGCCTTTGGAAAAAATGACATCCGGCATAATTCGCCAAAGATACCAAAGAGATTCAATGAATCCGAGACCGATTTTAAAAAGATCGATAATATTTAAAAATGACATATATCGCCGGAATTTTCCGGCTCTGATCCAGCGGACATTAATGCCTTCATTTTCAAAAATACTCGCGTTAAAAATAGCCGGCCCAATATAATAAAACCGCAAATTAATCCCTTCTTTTTCAGCGATTTTTAAAAGCGAACGGCTGACGGCAATATGCGGAAAAATATGTCCGCCGGTGCCTCCGCCGGTAAAAGCGATTCGAATTAACATAAAAAAATTTTAACATTTTTAAGATAAAAAGTGAATTTTTGCCGCAGAAATTAAGAATAACGGGAAATGTTTATCAAAATCCCGATGGCAGCCATGGCCATTGCCAGGCTCGTGCCGCCAAAACTGATAAAAGGCAAAGGAACGCCGGTTAAAGGGAAAAGTCCGACCATCGCCCCTATATTGATAAAGGCTTGCGTTCCGATTAAGGCTCCGATTCCGCAAGCAAGAAGTTTGCCAAAATAATCATTGGCGTTTTTAGCGATAAAAAAAGCTCTCCAGACCAATAAAACAAATAAGGCAATGATTGTTGAGGCGCCGACAAAACCGAGTTCTTCGGCTATGATGGCAAAAATAGAATCGCCGGTCGGCTCGGGTAAATAGTAATATTTTTGTCTTCCCTGCCCCAATCCCAGGCCCCAAAATCCGCCGGAACCGATGGCAATCAGGGCTTGATTAATTTGATAACTGATGCCAGCCGGATCAAATTGGGGGTTTAAAAAAGTTATCAGGCGATTTAAACGGTAAGGAGCGATTTTTATTAAAGAAAAAAGAGAAATCAGAGAAAAAAGAACGGTTAAAATAACGTGATAAATACGGGCGCCCGAGGCGAAAAAAATTATCAGCGAAGCGGCAAAAAGTATACTTAGCGTTCCAATGTCCGGCTGGGAGGCGAGCAAGAAACCGGCTCCGACGGCGATAATTAAAAACGGCAAAAAACCGCGGCTTAAACTTTTTATTTCTTTATCGCTTTTTGAGCTTAGCCAGGCGGCCAGATAAATCACCAAACTTAATTTTAAAATTTCAGCGGGCTGAAAAACAAATCCGGCAAAATTAACCCAGCGCTTGGCGCCTCCAAAACCGACGCCAAAAGGCTTGATAAATACCAGCGAAACTAAAACAAAAGAAATAATCAAAATAGGCAGAGCTATTTTTTTCCAAAATCGGTAATTGATTTTAAAAGTCAAGAAAAAAGCCAAAAGGCCAAAAATAAATCCGTATAAAAATTGGTGTTTAAGATAATAATAAGGGCTGCCGGAAATATCTTGAGCAATCACGATTGAGGCCGAAGAAAGCATTAAAAATCCGATAGCCATCAAAGAAATAACGATAAAAATTAAAGCGTAATCAATCTTTTTCACTATTTAATGTCATACAATATTTTTAATATACTAGTATATTAAAAATATTAATAAAATTTATTTAAATTAAATATGTCTGTCCAAGAAAAAAATAATTAAACCGAAAACGGTAAAAATCGCCGAAATAATCCAAAACCTCATCACTACTCGCGACTCTGGCCACCCCTTGGCTTCAAAATGATGATGAATCGGCGTGGATAAAAACACCTTTTTTTTAAAAAATAATCTCGAAGCTATTTGAATGATTACCGAGGAAGATTCGAGAACCAAGATAAATCCGAAAAACGGCAAAAGAAAGAAAGTGTTGGTCAACATACTCAAAACTCCCAGCGTAATGCCCAATGACATTGAACCGGTATCACCCATAAAAAATCGGGCCGGCGGGATATTAAACCACAAAAAAGCGAGCAAGGCGCCGGAAATAACAGCGGTAAAAACAGCCAAATCGTACCGTCCCTGACTAAAGGCTATAAGAGTCAAAGCTGAAAAAGCCGAAATTAAAACGCCGCCAGCCAGTCCGTCCAACCCGTCGGTTTCATTTAAAGAAAAACCGGAAGCGACAACGGAAAAAATAAAAAGAGGTATGTACCAAATCCCGATCGTGAAATCGCCTAAAAACGGGATATGAATCTGATCCCAATCCAGTTTATAAAAAAACCAAAGGCCGCCGATTAAAGCCGCGATGGAATAAAGTAAAACTTTTTGCCTCATTCGTATGCCGCCGCCTTTAAGGCCGATCCGCCGGATGCCGAGCCAGTCATCAATAAATCCCAAAAAAGCGCCGACCAATAAAAGTGAGAGCGGCAAATAAGTCTCTTTTCGGCTTAAAAAATTTATTTTTACCAAAAATGTCTCGGGAAACAGCCAAGCCAAAAACCAAAAAATAAATAAAAGAAAAATTAAAGTAAACCAAATAAGAATTCCCCCCATAGTTGGCGTTCCTTCTTTTTTTTTATGAAGGCTTGAAAAAATCGGCGCGTTTTCATCAATGCGAATTTGTTTTCCCAGCCGATATCTCTCAAACAATTTAAAAAATATCGGAGTAAACGTTAAGGCCGCCAAAAAAGAAAGAGAGCCCAATATTAAAATTCTAATAATTTCAAAAAGAGGCATAATATTTGAGCGACCAATTAATTAATTTTCTCATCTCGTCAGTACGATTAGAGGTTCCTAAAATAACATTAACGATAATATTATTTTCTCGATCGCCTTGATTTTTTGATTTTTTAATCATTGTTAAAAACGTCTCTCCGGCTTCATCGGTAAAACCGGTTTTGCCGCCGATTATCTCCGGAATTTCGCCGAGTAGATCATTGGTGTTTTTCAAATGATGCTGGAATTTTTTATCAACGGAAAAAATCTCGGTTTTTTGAATTCGGGTTATTTCCAGAATTTGAGGAAATTTTTTATAAATCGCAAGGACCAGTTTCGATAAATCTTGGGCGGTTGAATAATTGCTCGGTCTGTCTTTATTTTCGCTCATCAGGCCATGCGAATTGGAAAAATAAGTATTGACCAGTCCGATTTCTTTCGCTTTTTCATTCATCATTTTGGTAAAAACAACCCCTCCGACGTAATTGGAAAGAGCGTAGGCCGCGTCGTTTGAAGAAGGAATCAACATAGCCTTGGTTAAATCCAAAACAGTTAAAATTTCTCCATTGACCAAATGAATTTGATCGCCGTCTTGGGCTATCGCTTCCGGAATTATTCTGATATTGTCATTGAGATTCGTATTCTCGAAAACCAAAAAAGCGGTCATTAATTTGGAAATGCTGGCGATCGGCCGCTTCAACGTTGAATTCTTTTCAAATAAAACAATTTTTTCTCCGTCAGAATGAAACAAATAAGAAGCCGCTGATTGGGCGTTAATATCGGGTTTTGGCGTTTGCGATTTTTCCAACTGATTTTTTTGAATATTTAAAGACGGCAAAACGCTGGCTTCGGTTTGAACTTTAACGTTCTTGGCTGGAAAATAATTTTGTTCAGAAAAATTACGATCGGGAGCGGTTTTCCAAACCATTATAAAAAGAACCAAAACGAAAACTAAAGCCAGCAATTTTTCAGAAAGTTGATTTTGATTTTCCTTATCCATTGAATCTTTCTTTATATTCAGACATTATTTTTTCATAATCCGGAAATTCTTCGCGGGATGAAATGCCTAAAATTTTCCAAAAATCCAGAGACGGCGAATAAATATAAGAACGAGCGTCTTCGGAATTCGGCTTTCTTTCAATCAGCCCCCGAATCAAAAGGTGTCTTAAAATATAGCCGGAATTAACGCCCCTGATATCATCCAGTCCGGCCTTGGTAATCGGCCCTTTAAAAGAAATGATGGCCAAAGTCTCATAAGAAGCTTTGCCCAGTTCTTCGCGAAATTCGCTCTCAATCATTTTTTTAACCCACTGGGCGTGTTCCGGAGCTGAAACCAACTGAATTTCGCTGTTATTTTGAAAAAGCCGAAGTCCTCGTTCTTGATTTTTTAAATCATTATCAAACGCTGTCAGGGCGACCAAAACTTCTTCCTCGCTTTTTTCCGTCAAAACCGAAAGCCGTTTTAAAGAAAGCGGAACGCCGGCGACAAATAATAAACTTTCAATGATTGATTTAAGCATTTTAAATTTTAGTTAAAATTATTTCTTCAAAATTATTTTCCTGCCTGACCGTAAGAATTCGCCTTTTGACGAGTTCGAGCATTGCCAAAAAACTTATAATAATATCGACTTTTGAAGAATTTTCTTTGATTAATTTTGAAAACGCGGCTTCCAGTCGGCTGGAAATTTTAACAATAAATTCGTCAATTGATTCTTCGAGAGAAAAGCGCGGCTGTATTGTTTTCTCCTCTATTCTAATGATTTTAGCGGTGGCGGCCAAAAATTCATCCATTATTTTGACTAATTTTAGAACGTTAATATCCCGAGGCGGATAAAAAACCGGCTCTACCCCGGAGAAACTTTCCCGGGAAAAAGCCTCTTTTCCCAATCCGACTATTTTTTCCATCGCTCTGGCAATTTTTCTAAAATAAGACAGTCTTTCCAGTCTTTGCTTTAAATCCTCAATCCCCTCCTCCTCTTCCTCGGTCAAACTTAAAGACGGCAAAATCGCTCTTGATTTAATCAAAATCAACCGGGAAGCAACGACTAAAAAATTCGCGATATCGGACTGCGACGCGTTGCCCAAGCTTTTCAAGTACAATAAAAATTGCTCCGTCACTTGAGCCAAAGCGATTTCGGTAATATCCATTTTTTTGGACTCAATCAAATTAAGAAGAGTCTCCAGCGGCCCCTCGAATTGTTGCAGTCTCAAAGAATACATTTAAATTTATGTTAAAATTATTTTTTCTTTTTTATCTCCAGGCCAATTTCATCAAGCTGTTTTTTATCGATTTCGGAAGGCGAGCCCATCATCGGATCTCGGCTGTCGCCGGTTTTGGGAAAAGCGATCACTTCCCGAATATTGGGCTCTCCGGCCAAAATCATTATCAATCTGTCAATGCCCAAAGCAATACCGCCGTGAGGCGGAGTTCCGTATTCAAAAGCTTCCAGCATATGGCCGAAATTTTCGCGAATATTTTCTTGAGAATGGCCCAAAATCTGAAAAATTTTTTCAAGCAAACGCGACTGATTTATTCGAATACTGCCCGATCCCAGTTCATGGCCGTTTAAAACCAAATCATACTGACGGGAAATAATCTTTTCAAGTCCGGCATCATCGGTTAATTTGCCGGATGCGTTTATTTTTTCCAAAAATTCGATAAATTCAGGCCTGGGCGAGGTAAAAGGATTATGCGTTGAATCCCATCTTTTTTCTTCTTTATTCCACTCAAAAAGCGGAAAATCAATAATCCAAGCAAAGGCCAATTCTTTGGAGTCGGTTTTATCAATTCTTAAATCCGGCTTGTCAGAGCCGTAATTTTTCATCGCTTCCTGATAACCGATCTTCGGCCATTTTTGCTGATGAACGCTAAATTGCGGGAGAATATGTTTGAGCGCGCCCAAGATCATATCCTCAATCAAATTCATTACGTCTTGGGCTTCTATAAATGACATCTCCAGGTCCAATTGAGTATGCTCGGATTGCCGGTCGGCCCGGGGGTCTTCATCCCGCAAGGCCCGGGCGATTTGAAAATATTTTTCCAGCCCAGCGGCCATTAAAAGCTGTTTATATTGTTGAGGGCTTTGCGGCAAGGCGTAAAATTTTCCCTGATGAAGCCTTGAAGGAACGACAAAATCTCGGGCTCCTTCCGGCGTTGATTTAGTCAAAAGAGGAGTTTCAATTTCAAGAAAATTTCGGTCCGAAAGCCAGTCGCGAAAAAATTTAATAATTTCGTGACGCAAAACAAGATTATTTTTTAATCTTTCGCGCCTTAAATCAAGATAACGATATTTTAATCTGATTTCTTCCGAAATCGCCTTCTCTTCGTTAATTTCAAAAGGCGGAGTTTTGGCCGCGTTTAAAATTTTTAATTTTTCAACTAAAACTTCCAATTCGCCGGTTTCGATTTTAGGATTTTCCATTCCCTTTGGCCGTTGATTGACCACGCCTTCAACTTCTATCACCCATTCCGATCTTAATTTATCGGCTTCCTGATACAGCTCTTTATTTTTAGGAATAAAAACAAGCTGACACAGGCCGAATCGGTCGCGAAGGTCGATAAAAATGATTTTACCGTGGTCTCGCCGAACGTTTACCCAACCGGCTAAAATCACAGATTGTCCTATTTTATTTTTTATATATTTTGTCAGTATTCGAGCGGGCATAAAAAAATAATAAGCGAAAAAGATGAATTTTTCAAATTTTTATTATGTATCCGCCGAATACTTCGTCTCCCTACAGGAGACGGAAATGAGGCGGCGAGCGTCTGCCTGCCGGTAGGCAGGAAGCGAGTCTGAATCGAGCGAGGCGAGTCGGTCGAGCCGAGCGAGAACTTTTCATAACAAAGCATTATCACAATACCGCGTCACCCTGCGGGTGACGCGGATGCTTTATTTTATATATTTTTCTATTTTCTCAAGCGCTTGGCTGGGCGTGTTATCGGCTTTAATCAAATAATCGTCGGCGCCCATCGCTTTCCCTTTATCAATATCGGCCGGGTCGCCCAAATTGCTCAAAATTACCACCGGAATATTTTTTAATTTCTCGTCGTTCTTAAATTGTTTCAAAAGAGCGAAACCGGAAAAACCCGGCATAATAATATCAAGAACTATAAGATTAGGCATTTCTTTTTGAATTGTTTCAAAAGCCTTTTCCGAATCAAGAACTTTAATTACTTGGTAGCCGGATTTTTCAAATTTAATCTGATACATTTCGGCAATCACGGACTCGTCTTCCACTATCACTATTTTTTTATTTTTAGACATTTTTAAAATTATATTGCATAATTTTTCTCTTCGACTTTTTGTTTAATGTTTTTTTCCTTCATCAAAGGCAAAGCGACATAAAAAACGCTTCCTTTGCCTTTTCCCTCGGAATCAGCCCAAATTTTTCCGCCGTGATCTCTGACGATTTCTTTGGCCACGAATAAACCGAGTCCTAAGCCTTCGGTATAATATTTCTCGATTGAAACACCTCGGGAAAATTTTTTAAAAATTGAATTAAGTTCTTCTTGGCTCATGCCCAATCCCGTATCTTGAACGCTGACTAAAATCATCTCTTCCGCCCTGTCTTCATTTATTATATCAAAATCAACCGTTATTTTTCCTTTGGGAGTATATTTTATGGCGTTATCGATCAAATTAAGAAAAACTTGGCGCAAGTAAGACGGATCGCCAAAAATTTTCGGCATTTTTTTCGCATTAATTTTTAAAGACAAACCGCTTTTTTCAAGCTCGCTATGAACATCATCGCCCACGCTTTTTAAAAGATCAACTAAATCAATGTTGGTTTTGATATATCGTATTCGGCCGGATTCGATTCGGGAAACGTTCAAAAGATTGCGCACCAGCGTAATCAATCTTTCGTTGGAAGCGTAGATTTTTTCAAGAATAGAACGATTTTTTTTATTGACCGGACCGAATAATTCTTCAAGCATCATTGAAATATAGCCTTTAATGGCTGAGAGCGGCGTGCGCAACTGATGGGAAGTAATGGAAACAAATTGAGATTTCGCTTCGTCCAGTTTTTTTAGTTCTTCGTTTTTTTGCGCCAATTCTTTGGTTAATTCTTCTAATTTCTCGCGCTGTTGAACTTCTCTAACAACACTGCGAATGAGAAAAATACTGAAGAATAAATACAAAATAAAAGCGGAAAAACGAAAAATAAAATTTAAAATACTCCGAGACGTCAGAACGTCAATTAAGGCGACGGATAAAATACTGAAAGTTAATATTTCTGTCGCGATAATTTTTATATTCAGCAAATGATGCCGTAATATGGCGTAACTCATTCCGAAAATCGCCGGTAACATAAATATCGGTCCGTAAGCGACAAAAATCGTTTTCTGAAATAAAATAACGAAAAGAAAATTGGTTAAAATCAAAAGAAAATAACTCAATGATACGCCGATCAGCATAAATCGCCATTGAATTTTTTCCTCGGCTTCAGCTCTTATGTATTTTTTAAAAACCGTTATTAAGCCAGCAGTAAGAGAACCAAAAACAGTAACCGCAAAAAAAGGCATTAAAGATCCGGCAATTGGTATAGCTTGATTATTTTTTATTTCGATTTTTGAAAAAACAAACGGAGAAACAGTGGCTATCATGACTAAAAATAAAATAATTAAAACAAAAAAAAGGATTTTTTTATTAAATTTAATTTCTTTTTTAGGGAAATTGAAAACGAAAAGAAAAAACAGAACCGCGTGAGGAGCGGCGAAAAATAAAACTAATCTTATCCAAAATAAATCGTTTTCCGGTTTGACATTTAAAGAAAAATAATTCGCAATAGACCAAAATACCGTTGATAAGGCCATTAGAAAGAAAAAAATATTGCTGAAATTTTTTCGATCTCGCAAATAAACAATAATCCCAATAAAAAAAATCGTAAAACTGACGATTAACGTGGAGGCGAAAGATATATTCAAAGACATGATTTTTAAAAACTCGATATTTATAATTATTTTACTTTAAATTAGCTGATTTTACAAAAATTAAAAAGGATATTGATAACGCTAACCTAAAAACACCTCAAGATGTTTTGGATGGATTAATATAAAAAAACAATAGATAAAAGCCTCTTAGTTTTAAAAACTAAGAGGCCCTATTTTTTTCTTTTTTAAAGTTCCGAGAAAAATTTAGCGAGATTTTCTCCCATTATTTTCTCCGCTGTCTTTACTGATATTCCTCGCTTAATCATTTCATTTTCTATAACCGTAAGCCGATCAGGCCTGTTAAGCTCCATCGGCTGATCCGGATATCGCGCTTTGAAATTTCCGCGCGGATCAAGCTTTTTTTTCATTACTTCAAATCTTGCCGCCTCTTCTTTCGCATCCATTATGCGATATAAACCATCGGTTCCGAGCGCGATGTGATCCTCTCCTAAAATATTTAAGGCGTGATTAAAATGATTGAAAAACGGGTTTAAAGTGTTGTCATACTGGTCCAATTTAAATGTCACTGTCGCGAGTCCTACAATGCCATTTAGTTCCTTGATGCCGAGAAGTACATCGTCGGGAAGATTTCTGTAATGAGAATATATTGACCAACATCCGGTATGAGAAGCGACGACTTTTAATCGTAAATTTTTTTCGTGAATATAAACGAGAGCTTCTCTTGCTGTACGATGACCGGCATGAGATAAGTCTAATATAATTCCTGCTCTAGCCATCATCCTTAAAAGCCACTTTCCTTCTTCTGTTAAAGGGGCTTGAGGTGTCGCAAATCCGCCTCCATAAACGCTCTCCGTTTCATAAGCGAGCGTCATGTATTTTATCCCTATATCTCCAAGATATGAAATATCCGATGGAATCGCGTTTTCCGGCGGGTGTTGAAGGCCGCAAAAAATTTTAATCTTGTTATTTTGATTTTGCTTTTTTAAAATCTCGCAAAACCATTTATGTTCTCTTACAATCTCCGAAATTTTTTTCATAAATGGCGGAACGCTTGTCACTCCGCATAAATCCAATTTGATATTTGGATCTATGACCAACTCCTTTTTGTCTTTTTTAATTAACGCGTTTTGCGGAAATAAAAACCCTAAAAAATCGGCATATCGCATTTATATTCCCTCCTTGTCTAAATTTAAAATTTTTAAATACCTATTTCATTTTTAAATATTAGCATGATATACTTTATAAGTCAAGAGTAATAAAGGAGTAAAAATTTATAACTCATCTCCTTACCCATCCATGTTTTGATTTTTTAACCTGAAAAATAGGATCTCCGAAAGGAATAAGCTCTATTTGCGGCAAAGCCTTTTTGCTAATCGAACTATAAAGTTTTCGGTATTCAATATTCAGTTTTAAAAGATGTTCAAAAATAATTTGCTCGGCCAGTTCTTTGATGTTTTCCGTCGGCTCTGTATTTCTGGCGAGTTCGACTTTAATGATAAGTTTTTGGTTTTTACCTTTATTGACGGATTTAGTTGAGGCAATGAATTTTCCGGAAAGATATTTGGAAACAAAATCATCTTCCAGTCCGCTTTTAATGTTTTCCGGGTAGATATTTAAAGCGTAAAAAGTGACGGACACGTCTTTTCGTCCTCCGAGCGTCAAAAACGGCAATTTCCATTTATCCAATCCTCTTTTTTTAATCTCTTTTTCAAAACCGAATTCCCGGATTAATTTCATCGCCTCGCTATATGAAATTAATTTGCCGGTATCCTGAATATTATAGCGAATCAAAGGAATGCCGGCCGCTGAAGTGAAAATTAATTTCCCGTTCACGGACTCAAAAAATTTTTCCATTGGATAATATTGGACTAAAGTTGGAATAAAAGAAATTTTTCCGAAAAAGGCTTCGGCAAAGTTTCTGTTTATATTCGCTTTTTTTCTCAAAAAAACCGAAAGCGGAGTTTCGTGCCCCAAAATATCGGCATCGGCTGTCCCATAAATACTGACTGAACGATCTAAGGTTTTCGGCATAGAAGCCATCTCATGAATAACATCTCTCCACTTTTCCGAGAAATTTTCCCCGGCAAAAAGCAGTCTTAAATTAAGTTTTTTTAAATTAATTTTTCTTTGATTAGCTTCATCAATAATATCCATTAAAAACGGCGGATATCCGGCTAAAATAACCGTTTCAAAATTGGGAGCAAAATCTTTTAAAATTGAAAGCGCGTCTTCTTTTTCAATGCCGGGCGTGGCTATCGAAAGATTATAGCTCTTTTGAGCGATATAACGGCAGCAAGACGCCGTGAAAGTTCCGGCGATCCAAGTGCCCATTGAAAAACAGACAATAACTAAAGTTCTTTTTGAGCCGATTTTAAAAATATTTCTAAAAATAATTTCGTGAATTTTCCCTCCCCTTTCTTCTTGATCAAATCCTCTTGGCCAATAAAAAGGTTTTCCGGAAGAACCGGAACTCATCGAAATTATCGGCGGAATTTTCTTTTTTGGAAATAAATCGACGTACGGATAAACGCGGAGGTAATTTTTTTTGTCCATTAGCGGAATTTTTTGAAAATCTTTCCAAGCCTTAATCTTCCTCGATTTAATTTTATGTTTTTTAAGAAAAACTTGATAAGCCGGAATATCTTTAGCTGCCTGATGAAATAATTTTAAAACTTTTTTTTGTTCCGGATTTAACATATTTTATTTATTTTTAATAACCGAATCCAATTTTAAATAATATCTGCCGGAAGGAACTTTTTTGCCTGTGGCAATTTGTCTTACAAAATAACAAAGCGCCGCGCCCCTTAAAAAAGAAGATTCAGCGATCTGGGGAATCCCGGCTAATTTTGAACCGACAAGCCTAAATGAATCTTGCAATCTTTTCGTTAAGTATTTCGCTCCCATAAAATCGCGGGCTAATTCAATTCTTTCTTCAAAAGTTCCTTTGCCGGGCTGTATTTTTTGAATTTTATCAATAACGCCTTTTTTCAAATAGCCGTTAAGCAAAGAAAGACGCGGATTTTGATCAAATCTTTCAATATCTATTATTATGTTTTCTCCGTTACCGGTAACCATTAACACGGGAATGCGATATTTTTTCGCTTTTTCCCGAATAACTATTTTGAGCTTTAAATTGTCCATTTCTTCAATCAAAACGTCTATTTTCGGCTTTAATAAAAAGCGGTCAATATTTTCCGGTTGAATTCCTTTTTCAAAAATTTCTATGCCCAAAAAGGGATTTATCTCATAAGCCTGCCTCGCTGAAAGAAAAACTTTATTAAGGCCGAGATCTGGAATTCCAGCCCGAAAACGATTTAAGTTTGAAAGAGACAACGGGTCGAAATCGGCAAATTTCATTTTCCAAATTCCTTCCAAAGCAAAACAAATCGCGGCCGGATTGCCGACATTTAAACCGGCAAGGCCGATTCTTAAATTTTCAAATTTTTTTTGTTCAGTCGGTAAAATTAAATTAAAATTTCGCGAAATTCTCAATTGATGGTAAGATTTTTTATCCAAAATATGAACAAGAGTTTCGCGCCATGGATAATAAACCCACACCCCGTCTTCCAAAACAATTTTATTTTTAATTTTCCTTTTCTGGGGGAATAAAAGCGCGTGAGAAATTATTTTCGGATTTTTTACTATATTCAATTCTTTTTTTTCTTCATCAAAATCGTCAATGACTTTTAAAATTTTATTTTGTCTAAATAAAGATAGTAAATTTGTTCTATCATTTTTTCTCTTTAAATTAAAAATTAAAGGCTTATAAATTAAAGAGGATGAACCGTTTATGTTAACGCGATCTTGAATTATATTTTTTAAATCTTTAGCCATTTTATTTTATTATTTTGTTCTCGAGCGGTTCTCGAGGCGTAAATTTTGGCTGAAAATCCATATAGCCGGCGACAAATAAAAATTGAGGAATATATTCTGAATTTATGATTGTTTGAATTTTTTTATAAAGATCATCCATTTCAACAGCGGCGACAAAAATCGAAGTTTTAACGCCCGTTAAATTAAATTCCAGCATTAATCTTTCAGAAAGTCTCCCGATTTTTAACCAAGTCAAAGGAGAATTATTTCGAGCGCTAATTACGCAAACCAAAGGCGCGGAAACCATGCTTTGATAATTTAATTTTGCCAACATCTTGCCTAAATTGAAAAATTTAATCAAAGTCGGAATGATAAAAGATAAAATGGCGGGCATTCTTAAGGCATAACCGGGAATTCCCCGTTTTTTAGAAGAGAAATTATTATTAATCCAACCGGACATTTCTTTCCGAAAAGCCGAATTTAAATAAGCGATTTTCAATCCTTCAGCCGTCAATCCTGACAATTTTTCTATTTTTTCTTTTTCAGTTATAAAATCAATCCTTAAATCTTTATCAGAATTTACCAAAACTATATTTTTTAAAACTTCTTCTTCGATTTTTTTATTTTCAAATAACCCTCGGGCGTTAAATCTTTTAGGAATAACTTCTAAAAGTTTTTCAAAATTCCTGTCTATATTTTCTTTTTTTTGATTATCTTTAAAAAATACTTCCGCCACTAAATTTTTTTCTTCGTTTAAACGATAAATGATATTTTCGTAAACGCCAAAATATTTAGCGGCGATTGTTAAATTTTCAATCAGACAACCCAAGCTGATGTATAAATCCCGGCCCAAGGGGTCTGCTTCTTTGATCGAAATTTTCGAATTTGAATAAATCTTACACGAATTGGAAGTAATTTTAAAAAGCCAAGGCTGGCTATTATGAGTAGAGGGAGCTAAAATTGCGTATCGAAGTAAAAATTTGATTTTTTTTTCCAGGGTTTTTAGTTCAAAAAATAATTCTTTATTAATATTTCTAAGATAATTTTCCATATATAAAGGCGGCTTTTTATTACCAATAATCTACCACAACTTTTTATTTTTGTCCAGTTTTTTCGCACTCGCCTTTATAATCAACTTTAACGCCGGCTTTTTCCGCGAAACATTGATTGGAATAGGTCTGTTTATTGGATCCGCAAACTGGATCAAAAAGAGCGAGGCATATTTTTTCTTCCTCTTTTTTTTCTGACTTTAATTTCTTTTTTAAAAACGGCAAAAATTGTTTATTTAATTTATCCAGTTCGTCTCCTATTTTTTTCACTTCCGTTCGGACTTTTGACAAAAAATTTTTTAAAGTTGAATTATTTAAAAATTTTTCAAAAAACCAGTTTTTAACCGAACTGATTTTATCCAAAATATTAAAAGCCTCCGAGGCTTTTTTATTCAATTCGTCAACCGTTTTGATTAAATTTTTGACGTCGGTTTGGGAAAAAACCGACTCAAAAGAAAAAACAAAAAATATCATTAAAACGCCAAAAATGATTAAAAATTTTTTCGCGGACATGTTTGATTAATTTTAATATATTAATAGAAAAACGGCAAAAAGTTATCCACAAATAATTTCATTTTAAAACTTGTGAACTTGCAATAATTTAATAAAACAATTTTTACACATTTTTACGCTATCGTTTAAATATTGGTAAATTTATTATAAAAATGGACAAAAAACTAAAAAAAACATATATTGAATTAGCAGTTTAAAAATGGAGGACGAGATGAAAAAAGCCGTTCTTTTTTTATTTATTTTAATTTTTTTTCCTTTATTGGCGGAAGCTAAAGAAGAAAAAAATTATTTTAAGTCCTACGCTCTGCATCTTAATCAAAGAATAAACGAATGGAATTTTCTTGAAGGTTGGGTTGATTTTAAAATCAAAAACTCCGATAAAAAAACAATAGATTTGGAATATGACCGCTACTCTTTTAATTATTTAGAATTTCCGAGATTCGCGGAAAAACCCTTTATTAGGGCCGGAGCCGATGTTCTTAATGAATTCGATCTTGTCATAAAAATAAACGATTTTTTTAAACACTATATAAAGCCTTATACTCAAATTGAGGTTCAACTAGTTTTCGATCCCGAAAAAATAAAAATAATAAAGAGTGAAGAAGAAATACCTTCACCGCAATTAAAATTAGAAGCCAACGCGAATGTTTTAACAAAAAAAATCGGCGAAAATAAATTGAAAATTAAGCTCGCTCTCAATGAAAAAATTTCTTCTGTCGGTGTCTTTCAAGAATCGCAGCCGTTGCATCCGATTTTAGATTTAAATTATTCTCAAACGGATATTTTCAATATCGGCTTAAAAATAAATTTGGAAGATTGGATAAAAAGACGAACAATCGTTTATTTAAATTTAGAAAAAGAAATTTTCGGGCTAAAAACAAGCGCCGATTACTCATTAAATAAACGTCAATTCGGACTATTTCTGCGACAAAATAATAATGATTCCGGAGTTTCTTTCCGATTCTCCCATCAATTAGAAACAAATGACAATCAAGCGTTATTTCTCATCTTGTTTCACTTTTAAAAAATACCCGTTTTAGAAATCAGTAAACGGGTATTTTAATTTTATTGATTATTGACCAGATTGAAAGAATAATCTACGACAGATAGAGTTTTTTACTTATATACTCCAGGACACTTTTTATATTTCTTTCCGATTAAAATTTATAAGTATCTTCGCGACGACGTTCAATGGCAAGAATAAGGATATCTTTTTTATTTTTAGCAAAGAGGATTCGTATTTTACCTTTGCGAACCCTAAAAATATTTTGATATCCTCTTAATTTTTTAATGTCTAAATTATGCCAACTTAAAGACATAATTATTTCAATCAAAGATTCTATTACTTCTCTTTCTTCTCTATTGAACTTAGAAAAAAGTTTTTTAAGATTGGGCATTCAATTTGCGGAGTTCTTTTAAAATCTTGTTTGCTGACAGACCGTTTTTGTTTATTGTCGTAAAATCAACTATAGTTTCCCATTGTTCTTCCGTTTCCGGCGGTATTATTCTAAAAATCGGTTTTGATTTTCTAACAACCATAAAAGACTTGCCCTTCTGGATCTGATTAATCCAGACCTCCATTTTTTCTCTAAGTTCTTTTAATCCAATAGTATTTTCCATATATTAAGTTTATCTTAAGATAAACTTTGTGTCAAACCCCATGGCACTTTTGATATTTCTTTCTTATTTTTTATCTCTTTATTTTATCAAAATAATAAATCGTAGCCCTGTTTCTTAATAAAATGACTGATAAATATAATTATTTAAATTTAAATTACCAATAAAATCCAGATGATAAAATTTAAAATATGGGCGACCATGCAGTATTCGCACCATTCTTTTAAAACAACGGCTTGAATATAGACAAAAATCACTGAAAATAAAGCTCCAAAACTGGTAATTCCCAAAAAAATATCCCAAGGCGTTAATCCGAAAATTTGAAAATTAAAAAACCGCTTCGTTAATATAAAAATAACGACGAAAATAAAATAAAAATTGCCGATAATTTCCACCGGGACGCCAAAAATTTCTGAATATTGGCTGTGAATGACCGAATCGCAATTTTCGCCAACATAACAAACGAGCTTGCTTCCTTTTCGTTTTTTATAATAAATATAGGCCGTGTCAGCGATGCCGATAACGGCTAAAATTAAAATTATAAAATATTTAAGAGTCATTTATCCGCCTAAATTTTAAAAATAATTTTTTTGTAGAATATGAACGCAACTCATAATTTAAAATTTTTTATGAATTCATCCGCTTAAATTTTTAAAATTTTGGCGGATAAAATTATTTTTACCGTTCTTCCGTTGCTAAATAAATCACAGTGGCCAAAATAACGATATCGCGCAAAGCGATATCATTGGCAAGCAAAACGGAAAAATTAATAAGGTTAATAATAATCGGAATTAAAATCAAAGCAATCAGCCATAGACTCCATTTCAGATAAAAATTAAATAAAACGCCCATTGCCGGCACTATTTGCAAAACTCCCAAAATAAACATAAAAACTTTTATGCCCAAAAAATCGGAAATTAAATTAAGAAATTCTTTTCTGATCCAAACAATTTGCGTTTCCGGCCTTAAAACCGCCAGCGCTCCGAAAAAAAGAAAAAGCGCGGCGATAGAAATCCGTAAAAAGATTTTTGAATAACGAGAATAACTATATTCTTGATTCATATCCCGCAGTAAAATTTCTAATTAAGAATATTTTAACACAAAAATCGCCTCAAACAAAAAACACCCCCGATGTTCAAGGATGTTTTTTGTTTTTTTAGTAGCGACCTCTGGAACGAAAACCGCCGTCTCTTGAATCCCGCCTCGGTCCGAATTCGGATTTAGGCCTGGCTTCATTGACGACAATTTTTCTGTCGCCCATCTCGTAGCCATTAAACATTTCAATCGCTTTTCCGGCTTCGTCGTCCGAAGACATTTCCACGAAACCAAATCCCTTGGATTTGCCGGAAAACTTGTCCATAATAATGGTCGCTGATTCAACCGTTCCCGCTTGGCCGAAAAGCTCCTTGAGCTCTCCGTCAGTGGTCTGATACGGAAGACTGCCTACGTATAATTTCTTAGCCATTTAATTATTTTTCGCTTAGCAAAGAACGGTTGAAAAAAATTCGCAAAGAATAATTTTACTCACACTCCATGCTAAAAACTTAATATTGTTCGACTTTAAACTATTATTTCACATTATCAAAATAAAATCAAGTTTATTTTAAATATTTGACTTTGGCGATATTATGTTCCTCAAGCGTTTTGGAAAAAATAATTTCGCCGGTGGGTTTTGAAAGATAATACCAAAATTCCGTTTTTTCCGGAAAAACCGCCGCTTCAATTGATTCCAGGCCGGGACTGGCAATCGGCCCGAGCGGCAAACCTTTATTTAAATAAGTATTATAAGGCGATTTAATTTTTGTCTCTTCAAGAGGAATTTTTAAATTTTTGCCGTTGGTGATGTAATTAATAGTCGCGTCAATTTGAAGCGGCATTCCCACTTCCAGTCTTTTCCATAAAATTCCGGAAATAATCTCCCGATCAGTTTTTATTTTTCCTTCCTCTTCAATCAGCGAAGCCATTGTCACTATTTCAAAAACTGATTTATTCTGATTTTTAATTTCTTCCCGAAACTCTAAATCAAGTTTTTTGTCAAAATTATTTAGCATTCGCGAAATAATTTCTTCCTCGCTTGAATTTTTATCAAAACGATACGTGTCGGGAAATAAGAATCCTTCCAGATTTATAACGCCGGACGGGGCGCCAATGAAAAAATCAAATTTTTTTCTCAAATTACCGGACGTATTTTTATCCAATTCCAAACTGACAAAAAATCCGTTTTCTTCAAACCGTTTTTTAATCTCGTTTTTGGTAAAACCTTCGGGAAAAGTAATGGCAATGTCATTGGGCGTAAATTTAAATTCCTGATTCGCTTTATTTCTTAAAAAAGAAATAACAAAAGACAGCGCGAAAAAGGCGGCTATCAAAAATAAAACCGCTAAAATAGGCAACAGGCTTAATAAAAAAAGTTTTTTCATTTTTTTTTAATTATATACCATTAAAAAAATTTTTAAAATTTGACAAACAAAAAGGGGCTTATTACCCCTTTTTATGGTTTTTTGGTCTATTTTTTCTTAAAAGGACAATCTTATCGTTTTCAATATCCACGAAAACTTCATCTCCTTTTACGATTTCGCCCGCTAAAAGAGCTTTTGATAAATTGAATGTTAAATATTTTTCAATCGCGGCGTTAAGCGGCCTCGCTCCATATTCGGGATTAATCCCTTTTTGCAAAAGAAACTCTTTTACCTCATTGGAATAGCCGCTTATTAAAAACGGATTTTCCGAATGAGCGATACGATCTTGAATTTTTAAAAATTGACGATTAAGAATCTCCAGATAATGATCATGCTTTAGGGTTCTAAAAACGACTATTTTATCTCTAAATCTGCCGATAAATTTCGGCGGAAAATCTTTATGCTTAATAATTTCATCTCGGACTTCTCGATAAATCAATTTATCAATCTCGCCGTTTCCAGCGGCTTCTAATTTCTTTTTATACGGGATATCCGCGTGAAATCCCATGCCTGGATTCATAATGTTTTTTATTTTATCCGAACCTATATTAGTGGTCAGAAAAATCTCGGAATCTCGAAAGCTCGTGATACTCCCATCTCCCATCCTTAACAATCCGTCATCCAAAATTTGGAGGAGTAATTTATAAACAGCCGGGTGGGCTTCTTCGATTTCATCAAAAAGCACAACTGATCGATACGGTTTGTATTTTAAATAAAGCTCAAATAACTTATTGCGATTTGCTTTAATATCTTTGTCGTCCGAACCCAATTCAATAAATTTTTCTATTGGTATTTTCAATTTGGATATTTCCTCTTTGGCTTTTTCCCGAAAATGATAACTATCAATTGAAAATTGATCCAATTGGGTCGGGTCGCCGTATCCGACAAAAGTCGGCGCGCCTCCGGTTAGCCTGGTTACCAGATGTTTTTCTGAAAGTTCGGAACAGTTTATTTTTGTCAGTGGCGCGTCCGAGCCTTCTCCTCCTATAAACTTCCAAGCAAAAGTTTCGGCAGTATAAGTCTTTCCAACGCCGGTCGGACCGGAAAAAATAAAAGCGTCTATCGGCTTTAAAGGATTTTTTACTTTAGCCAGATAAATAGCGGCTGAACGCATTATTTTTCTTATCGCCCTTGACTGACCAATAATTTCTTGATTCATTTCCCGCTCTATTTTATCAATTTCGAATATTTTTTTTTCAAGATCAATCTGAATCGGAAAATCTTCTTTACGCATTCTTATCACCTCCTTTTTAAAATCAGACTGGAATCAAAAACCAACCTGCTAAATTGTTTGTCCGGACCTTTTTCTAAACGTGCTCCCGGATACATCCAATATCTTTTAATTATATTAACCAAAAAGGCCGTATCTTCTAAGTCTTGGAAGAGTATATGCCAGGCTTTCAGTTGGTTTTTTGAGTTATTTATAATAAGGTATTTTTTTATTTTTCCGTTTTCATCGGTCGCTTGCCAAAGTTTTTCTATGACTTCTTCCGGATATTTATTGACAAACAAACAATGCCAACTTCGATGATCGTCTATTCGCTTATGCAAACGAAAATCGCAAAGAATACAAAAAACCCCTGTCTTGTGAATATGCCTGGATCTTGGATAAACATGATGCCAATCTTCATGCAATTTTTGCTGTCTTTTATTCCTTCCTTTATATCTGCGGCTCACTTTTAGCCCTCCTTTTTAAAATCAAATCCTGCCCGTTACAGATGAACTTGGCTATTTTTATTGTCAAGGTGCTTTAAAACAGCGGGACCACGAGGATTTGAACCTCGATCAACGGTTTTGGAGACCGCTATTCTGCCATTGAACTATGGTCCCAGCCCCCAGTTTCTTTAAAAAAGGTTTTAAAATTATCTTTTTTTAGATTCCTTGTGAATAGTATGAGCCTTGCACCATTGGCAAAATTTTTTGAGCTCTAATTTTCTTTCAACTTTTTTCTTATTCTTGTGAGTCAAATAATTGGCTCTTTTGCAATTGACGCAACTTAATTTTATAACATTTTCTTGTGCCATAATTGTCGAAATTTGTGAGCGTAGCGAAATAAATTTCGCTACAATTATGAGCATCCGCCGAAGCTGTAGCGTAGGCGGAAGCCATACCTTAATTATAATATTTAAATTTATTTATGAGCCCAGGCGCGGATTTGTCGCCCTGCGGGTGATGACCCGAAGGGTCAAACCGACGACATCATTTTTTCATTCATTGCCGGAGCCGTTGGTCGGATTTGAACCGACGACCTACTCCTTACCATGGAGTTGCTCTGCCAACTGAGCTACAACGGCATTTATTTTTCCATTAATTCTTCAAGCCTGGCAAGCATTTTAGCCGGTTCGGTCTTTTTAAAATGATCAATCGCGGGCTTCAAAATTTGAATCAGCCTCAACGATACGGCGATTTTCAAATCTTCAGGATGAAGTCTACCTGTTTTATAATCATTTTGCAAATCGGAAAACGAGTTATAAACGATATTGCCGCCAAATTTTGCGAGCCGTTTAATTTCAAAATCTCGCCGATTTAATCTGAAAATAATCTTTTCAACCATATCCAGAATCGGATTATACGCGATTTCTTTTTCCGGACAAAAAGATTTTTTAATTTTTCTTTTTATTTCCTCTTCTGAATCATGAATAAAAATCGCCGAATCAGGTTTGGATTTGCTCATTTTAAGTTCTAATTTTAATTCTTTTTTTTCCAAATCCGTAATTGGCCATTTCGCGGGAGCGGTAAGCCCCATAAGAAGGCTGTGATGAATAACAACAGGTTCTAGATATCCGATTTTTGGAGCAACGGCTCGCGCGATAACATGAGCTTTTCGTTGATCAAGGCCGGCATGAGCGATATCCGCCTTCAAGGCGAAAATATCGGCCACTTGCATTACCGGATAAATCAATTTGGCAAAATCAACTTCGCTGCCTTCTTTTCGGCCCAAAATAGTGATACTCCGTTTAATTCTTGCCAGAGTCGAATGTTTGGCTATCCCCAGAATAAGTCCAAGATATTTATCATTGCGATGATAAAGGTCCGAACCCAAAATGAAATGAAGTTTTTTGGGGTCGCCTCCTAAAATCTTGAAAGATGTTTTTATTCCTTCTTTAAAATAATTTACCGCGATTTCTTTAATCGCCGCGAAATCGCCGCCTAATTTATCGTTAATCCAGGTGTGCCAGTCGGCCAAAAAAATAACGCATTCTAGGCCGGCATCCGCGAAATCTTTAACTTTAGAAAGCGCGACCAGTCCGGTGCCTAAATGAATTTTTCCGGAAATTTCAAAGCCGATATAATGACGAGGCGTTGATTTTGACAAAAGAAGATTTTCTAAATCTTCTTTTGTCAAAACTTCTTCGGTATTTCGACTGATAAGCTCTAATTTTTCTTTTATGTTCATTAAAATTTTATTGTCTCATTTCTTCCAAATTTTTGAAATACAGACGGCGACTGCCGCGCCTAGAATCGGACCAACCCAATAAATCCAATGATTATTCCATACTCCGGCCACAAGCGCCGGACCAAAAGTCCGGGCCGGATTCATGGAAGCTCCGGTTAAAACACCGCCAAAAAGAATATCCATTGAAATGGTCACGCCAATCACAGCCGCTCCGATAATTATTTCCGATTCCTGATCAACAAACGACAAAATGGCCATCATTAGAAAAAAAGTTAAAAATGATTCAATCGCGACGCCTTGAAAAAGCGAAATATTCTCGCCCAGAACCGTCACTCCTTGAGCGACTAAATCAGAAGAACCAAAACTAAAAAGCAAAACAAGTCCGGCTAAAACCGCGCCTAGATTCTGAAAAATAACGTACAAAACGGAGTCTTGAAAATTTATTTTCTTTTTCAAAAAAAGAGCGATAGTGACAGCCGGATTCAAATGAGCTCCGGAAATCCGCCCAAAAACATAAACCATAACCATAACGACAAAACCAAAAGCCAAAGCAATGCCCAAAAGACCGACTTTGCCCCTGCTGGCGAAATTAGCGATAACTGTTCCGGCGCCAATTAAAACAAGAGTAAAAGTTCCGACTAATTCGGCGAGATATTTTTTAAAATTCGTCATATTAAACATAACATTATGGATAAATTTTATTGTCCGGCGGGTAGGATTCGAACCTACGTAGGGATTAACCCGCCTGATTTACAGTCAGGTACATTTGGCCACTCTGTCACCGCCGGATAGATATTTTTTATCAAAGCCGCCTCTCGGATTTGTCACCCTGCGGGTGATGACCCGAAGGGTCAAACCGAGGACCTATTTATCCCGTCAGAGCCGAACCCGAGACTCGAACTCGGAACCTATTTACCCAGTTAGAAATGCCGATGAGCCGAGGGAGGGATTCGAACCCACGACCTACTGTTTACAAAACAGTTGCTCTACCAGCTGAGCTACCTCGGCATTTCTAACGGGGCGGGCAAAACCGTTGCTCTGCCATTGAGCTAGGTCGGCTCTGATGGGATTGGAAAAACAGTTGCCCCGCTCAACTAAGATAGCAAGCTTATCATTTATTTTTTTCTTTTTTCAAATTCCTCCAGATACTTTTTCGCCGCCGGATTTATCGGTTCTATATCTATAATATCTTTTAAAGAAATTCCCTCCCTATTTTTTTTTGGCATTGTTTCATTATTTTTTTGATATTCGTCCTTTTTCCAAAGATGAATATCCTTAAAATAAGAACTGGGGTGTCTCAATTCCGTTGATTTGCTTTTCAATTTTAAAATCTGGCGGGAAAAAAAATTATCGAAACGCAAAGCCAAAATTTTAAATTTTCTCAATAATTTCTCGCTTGAGTGCAAAATCATCAGAAAAACATTAACGGCTCTTCTTTTAAAAAATCCGCGCTCGCTTCCAAGAGCTTGTAATATTTCCTGAATTTGATTTTCGCTCAAATGAGAAATTTCCCGCGTCTTTCGAAAAAAAATCAAAATCATTCCCAAAAAAGAAAAGGTGGCGAAACCTATAAGTAAAGTGTCAGTCATTTTTTAAATTTAAATAGCAAAAACGGTTTAAAATAATATTTTCTCCGAATTTCGCGATCGCCTCCCCAATCGCGTCTTTCACGCTCAGCGAAGAATTTTTAAGAAATTCCTGACCTTTGAGTTCTTCAATGTCTTTCGGCGCGAAAGCGGCGATATGCATGGCTAAGTCATGGGCTAAGCTTTTAAAGTCGCTGTTTCTGGCCACGAAATCCGTCTCGCATAAAAGTTCAACCATAACTCCGATTTTGCCGTCGGCGTGAATATAGACGTCGATAATCCCTTCCCGAGCGCTTCTCGCGTTTTTTTTACCGATAATTTCTGATCCCTTTTTTTTCAAAATATCAATGGCGGTTTTTTCATCCCCCTTTGAAGCCTCGAGAGCTTTTTTAATTTCAGAAATAGACGCGCTTGTTAATTCTCTTATTTTTTTAATCGCCTCGATATTCATAAGACTTCTTGCATAATAATTTTTCGTAACGAAATCATGATTGTAGTAGAAAAAGTTATTAGGCAAGAGGTCTATCCCCAAATTTCCTTAACTTTTTCCAAAACATAATTTATTGCCGAGCCGGCATTGTTGTTAATCGGAATCGGCCAATCGATTAAAGTCGGATCGGTGTCGGTGTTAATCAAGGCCACCACCGGAATCTTCATTCTTTTGGCTTCCCGCAAGGCAGTCTCTTCTTCTTTGGAATCAATAATAAAAAGAGCGTCCGGCAATTTCTTAATATTCTTTAAGCCGCCGAATTTCTCTTCCAATTTTTTCAGCTCTTCTTCAAATTGCAGTTGTTCCCATTTTGTGTATTTTTCCAGTTCGCCGGCTTTAGATTTTTTTTCCAAATCGTCAAAATAATTAAGCCGTTTCTGGATAATTTCGAAATTTGTCAAGGTGCCTCCCAACCATCGCTGCCAAACATAGGGCATATTAATTTTTAAAGCCGCTTCCTTAACCAATTTTTTAGCGGCTACTTTCGTGCCGACAAAAAGAACCACTCCTCCTTTCTTTTTAATCTCTCTCAAAAAATCCAAAGCGTTAATCAAACTCTTGTAGGTTTTTTCAAGATTGATCATTAAAGTATCGTTTCTGGCAGTCAAGACGTAAGGCTTCATTTTGGGATGACTTTTTGATTTCTTTTTGCCCAAATAAGCTCCGACTTTTGCCATTTCCAAGACAGCTTCTTTTAAGACATTATTTTGTTTTATTTCTTCCGCCATACCTAGTAAGACAACTTCGAAAAGTTGCTTTTGTTTAATTTAATAATAAATTTCTTTTTATAATTAATCATCTTTATTTATTATGCCCTCTCTTTTTAATTTAGCGCAACTTGGAAATTAAAGATTCGAAGTTGCTCTACTGGGCATAATTATTGAAACTTTTTTATTAGACTAACTCTAATATAATGGAAATCTTGAAATATTGCAAGATATTTGCTAATATATCTTTTATGAAAAAAGATATACACCCAAAATATAATAAAAAAGTCCAAGTGGAATGCGCCTGCGGAAATAAATTCGAAGTCGGCTCAACTCTCGATTCAATCAAAATAGAAATCTGCGGCAATTGCCATCCTTTCTATAGCGGAAAAGGGAAAGTGATTGACACGGCTGGCCGAGTCGAAAAATTTAAACGCCGAATGGCCAAAGCCAAAAAATCTTAAATTTAATGAAAGAAAACGCTATTTTAGAAATTCGAGCCGGAACCGGCGGAGAAGAAGCGGCTATATTCGCGGCCGATCTACTGCGAATGTATCGAAGATTTTGCGAAAGAAAAAATTTTCGCTTTCAATTTATTGACGCCAGTTACACTAATTTAGGCGGTTTAAAAAATGGAGCCGCCGAAATCAGCGGAGATAATATTTACGCGTTGCTTAAATTTGAAAGCGGCGTTCATCGGGTTCAAAGAATTCCTAAAACTGAAAAAAGCGGCCGGGTTCACACCTCAACCGCTACTGTCGCTATTTTGCCGGAGCCGACGGAAATAGAAATAGAAATAAAACCCCAGGATTTAAAAATTGAATTTTTTCGATCATCGGGAGCGGGAGGACAAAACGTCAATAAAGTGGAAACGGCCGTCAGGCTTTACCATCTTCCGTCCGGCATCGTTGTCTCGGCCCAGCAGGAAAGATCGCAATTAAAAAACAAAGAACTGGCGATGAAAATATTGCGATCAAAACTTTTTGAGGCCAAACAAAACAAAGAAATGGAAAAATTAATTGCCGAGCGCAGATCTCAAATCGGCAGCGCCTTAAGAGTTGAAAAAATCCGAACTTACAATTTTCCCCAATCAAGAATCACCGATCATCGGATTAAAAAATCCTGGCATAATATTGACGATGTTTTAGATGGCAACATTGATCCGATTATTAAAGCTTTTAAAGCAGTCTCTCGATCGTCCGAGTAAGCGAGAGAATATTGGAAGAATAAATTTTGCAAACCAATTTATCGCAATTAGGATTACCGGATAAATAAGCGCGCGAGGCCCGAATCTCGGCTGATTCGGTTTTTTTATTGGCCCCCAAATCAGTCAGAAATAATGCCGCGGCCGTGAACGCGTCGCGAATTTTCCACGGATCCGGCGGATTATTTCCGGTCGCGGCCGCCACCCGATTTTCATAAATCAGCCAAGTGGACGGTAAAAACTGGGCCGGACCAATAGCCCCGCCGCAACCGTAACTGGGTTTCCTGGAAACCGGCATTGCCGACGGATCGTAATGCAGTTTATCGGTAATTTCAAAAAACGCCGCTTTTTGATTTTCCGCTTGACTTTTTTTGCCTAAATTAAGATAACAAGAATACATATCCGTCAGCCAATTTCCGGAACCGATATATAGACCCGGGCTTAAATTTCCATCAGCCATACGCCTTCCGGTTTCCACTTCCAACAGAGCTAAAAGATAAGCTGGCCTGATGCCAACGCGATTGGCCGCTATTTTGGCCTCGGCGATCGCATCATCAACTGAAATTCCGTTTCTTTCCAAATAAAACAGCTGGCTTTTTAAAGTTGAAGCTTCTTTTTTCGTCGCGGTTAAAATTTTTTTGTATTCGGCTTCTTTTCCTTTTGTTTTTCTTAAAAGTTCGTCTTTATCTTTTTTCTTATTTTCCTGATTTCTTTTTTCAACGATTTCCGTTGCTTGCAATTCTTCTTCTTGATCAAGCTGATCCTCTAAAATCTCCTGCTTTTTTATCAAATCAATTTTAATATTTTTTAAAATATTAAAACTTTCTTTCATTTGCTTTTGTAAAATCATCAATTCTTTCGCGCTTTCAAAAAAATGAGAAAGTCCCCCGTTTAAAAAAAGCGCCGTCAAAAGAGGCGATCGTTCTTCTTCTTCGATTTTACGAATGATATCGCTGATGACAACTTTTTTTTCATTCAAATCGTTTTCCGTGATGGCAATATTTTTTTTGGTCGAGATGATGCTGGATTTAAACTGTTGAATCTCAATATCAATCAATTTAATTTGAGCGGCGGTTTTTTTGATCTCGCTGTCAAAAATTCCAATTTCTTTCTGTAATGAGGCCTTTTCTTTTTGTTTTATTTCGATGACTTTTTCGTATTGACCAATTTGATATTCAAGCTCTTCCAGTTGTTTTTTAATGGATGCTTGCTCGGTTTTTGCGGAATCCGAAAGTTGAGCCGCGACGAAAAAAGGCAAAAATAAAATGACAATGATTAAAAAAGATTTTTTTAATCTCATTATTCTTCGCTGACTTGTTGTTCTTCTTTGGCGGCGCGTTTTTCTTCCGATTCAACTTTAATTTCCTCCGGTTTAAATTCCGCCGGCTGTTCGATTTCGGCTATTTCCGCTTCGGTCCTCGGCGAAGCCATTCCGACCACCACTAAAGTAGGGGTTTCTAATATTTTAACGTCGGAATTCGTTTGAATATCTTTAATTAAAATATTGTCTTCAAAAGATTTCAAAACGCTGATATCGATCGGAATGGAATAAGGTAAAGATTCCACTTTCGCTTCGATTTCGACTTCATGAATATTTTTAATCAAAATACCTCCGGCCTTTTCCGCTTCCGCCACGCCAACAAACTCTAAAGGCACGCGGGCTTTAATTATTTCGCCAGCCCGCACCCCTAAAAAATCAATATGCGTTAAAAGATCGCTAATTGGATCATGAGCGATATCGTAAATTAAAACCAATTCTTTTTTTCCGTCTAAATCAAGAGAAATAATGGAAGATTCGCCGGCCTTTTTAAAAACCTGATCAAAATTTTTTCTCTCGACGGTAATTGAATTGCTTTTACCCTGACTGTAAACAACAGCCGGCAAAAAACCTTCGCTTCGCAATTTATTTGAAGCTTTTGATCCTAATTTTTCTCTAATTTTTGCTTTAAGTTCCAACATAAAAATTTTTAGGATACTTATTAAATTACCCGTTTTCTACTTTCTCAATTTTATTTAACTAAATTCGGCGGCGTTCGGCCTTCCAAAAATTCAATTATATTAATCGCGGCCAATTCCGCCATTTTTGACCTTGTCTCTTCCGTGGCAGAAGCAGTATGCGGAGTAAGAATAATATTGTCAAGATTATTAAGACCGGCTGATAATTTTGGCTCAAATTCATAAACATCCAAGGCCGCGCCTTTTATCCATTTTTCTTTCAGCGCTTTAACCAGCGCTTTTTCGTCTATAATCGGGCCTCGAGAAGTATTTATTAAATAAGCGCCGGGTTTCATTATTTTTAATTCTTTTTCTCCGATCAAGTGATGAGTGGCCGGAAGCAAAGGCACGTGGATAGAGATAAAATCCGATTCTTGAAGAAGAGTTGCCAAATCAACAAATTTGGCGTCGTATTCTTTTCCGCTTTGGGCGGAAAAATCTTTCTCAAACTCTAAATTACGCTCTTTATCCGTGTACAAAACTTTCATTTCAAAACCTTTAACGGCGTGATAAGCGACCCGAGATCCAATTCGGCCAAGACCAATAATTCCTAATGTTTTTCTTGAAACATCGGTTCCTAAAAGCAGCATCGGCGCCCAGCCTTTATATTTTCCCGTTTTGGTAAATTTGTCGCTTTCAGCGATACGATGAGCGATAGAAAGCATCAGGGCAAAAGTGTGTTCGGCCACGGTATCGGTTAAAACGCCGGGCGTATTAGTTATCATAATCCCTCTTTTTTTCGCGGCCTCCAGATCAATATTGTCAAAACCAACGGCGTAATTGGCGAAAATTTTGACTTGAGAGCCAGTGGCCTCAAAAATCTGGTCGTCAATTTTGTCGGTTAAAAGACAAAGCACGGCATCATAATTTTTTCCTTTTAAGGCTTTGATTAACTCATTTTTAGACAAAACTTTGTCTTTTGGGTTAACGTCAACTTGCCAACCCTTATTTTGGAGCATTATTATCCCTGAATCCGGAATTTTTCTGGTGACAAAAATTTTTGGCATAAGATAATTATTATTTATATTATCAGATTTTTTTTAACTTCTCAACCCCGTAGAGCAACTTCGAATGCTGTCTAAAAATTTTATCTTGTAGATATTAAATCTACTCTAATTAAATAACGACAGCAAGAAATTTTTTTCGAAGTTGTCTTACGGGGTCAATAGCTCAATTCTATCTTTAGCGGTTTTTTTAACCGCTTCAATGACCGGGCCGAAAAGCTTATAGGGCGTTGTTTCTTCCGGCAGATCGCCAATCGCTTTTTTCAAAGCGTTCAAATAGCTCACCCGTAAATCGGTATTGTAATGAACATTGGACATCCCGGCCTTGACCGCCTGCTTAATCTCTTCATTGGCAATGCCCGAGCCGCCGTGCAAAGTCAAAAGAACTTCAGGAATCAATTTTTTAGTTTTTTGAATAAGTCCGATATCCAAACGCGGGTTTCCGGCGATGGAGACGCCGTGAATATTGCCCACCGCGACGGTCAAACGATCCACTTTTGTTTCCTTCCAAAATTCAAAAGCTTGTTCCGGTTTGGTGTAATTTTCCGGTTTGAGCTCGATTTTTTCTTTTAAAATTTTTGATTCGCCCAAAAGATAGCCCAGCTCCCCTTCCACTGAAATATCCGGATTTTTTGACTTGGCGTATTCAACGACTTGTTTTGTGATTTTAACATTTTCCTCAAAAGACAAGTGGGCCAAATCAATAATTACGGAATCATAACCTAAATCAATAACCAGTTTTGCCTCCTCAAAAGATTTAGTGTGATCGGCGTTAAGAAAAATTTGAATCTCCAGTTCTTTTTGAAAAGCTTTTATAACACTGACTGCTTGAGCGCGGCCAAAAAATTTTCTCTCGCCTTCCGATGTCCCAAGCATCAGCGGCGAGTTTAATTCTTTAGCGGCTTCAACGCAGGCTTTTAAAGTTTCCATATTGGCAAAATTAAAATGAGGAATGGCGTATCCGCCGCTTTCCGCTTCTTTTAAAACTTGGTTTAGGTTAGACATAAATTTATAATTATAATGTTATATACCCTCGGTCAAAATTCTCAATTATCATATCTTCGCCTTGTTTGGGCCCGACATATTCAAGAAAAATCGTCGTCCATAAAGATTCTTGATGATGATAAAGATATTTAATCAATTCTTTTTCTTTAACTAGCGACATTATCGTGTCAATTAAATTAAAACTGACGAGCAATTTTTGACCGTAAAGTTCGGAATTAAAATAATCCCCGACGATATCCAAATCTTCCCAAAGTTCAAGATTAAGCAAAGAAAAACGGTGGCCAAGACGGGCGATATCCGATTCGGCTTTTTGCCAATGAATCGCCTCGGGACTGACATGAGGAATAAAAAGTCTCGGATCATTGGGATCGTCTTTAGCTAAATATCGCTGAACTATCAGCCAATTCATTTCTTGGCCGTCGGGCGGGGCCGTCCTCATCACATCTCCTCTGATAAGCGACATCAGTTTTTTGGCAAAATTCTTTTCCTCTTCGGCGTATTTTCTGATAAGTTTCGAATAAAAATCAATCTCGTGAAAATAATGAAGAACTAAAGAAAAAAGGCGAAGAGTTTCTCCGGGAGTGTCAATCGGCAAAGGGATAATAAAAAGGACGCCCAATTCTTTCAAATGACTGACATTATGATACTTTTTCTTTATAAATTTCTCGGCAATTTCCAGCCATCTTTTGTCTAAAACTATCAATTTGACGTCGCGCTCTTCAAAATCTTTCGGTTTTAAGGCTTCATATTCGCCGACTAAAATATCATTCATCCAGTCGCTCGACTCCACGAATCTTAAGGCCGAATAAAGCTGCTCGAACGGCTCATTGTCTAAAAGTTCTTGAACATTTTTATATCCCAAGGCCTTCATTATATTTGGCGGCGGGTGCCGGCGCAAAATTTCCCGCGCTTTGTCTTTCTTCAAAAAAAAACCCTTGGGTATGTCGGCTAATTCTTTAGCGATATTGGAAAGAGTGGTCAGGCCGGCCATAGTCATTTGCGGCTTTTGTAAAAGATTAAAAAGCCGCTCGTCGCTGATTTTTAAATGCTCGATTAAAGCGGCGTAAATTTTTTCAGCCGAAGACTGGTAATCCATCTTAATCGTTTTTAAGACCTGCTTTGTCAAAACATCGTTTCTTTTGGCAATGCGCGCCAGCATGCCCTTTTTCTCGGTCAGGTTATTCATCTTTTTTTCCATATCCAAAATAATCTCATCGTCCGTTCGTAAAATTTTTGCCACTTTTGAAATAAAATCAGGCGTCATTTTAAATTTTTCACCCCACGGGTGATGACCCGAAGGGTCATATTTTTTTAATTTTAAGCTTTCCCCATTTATAAATTGACTCGTTTTTTTTCAAAAGTCCGTTCTTGGCGCCGATACTCTCCAATTTGGAAGTGGCATTAGCTGAACCCAATTGAATCGCGTCTTCAATGTTATCTTTTTTAATCAGGCTGGCGACAAAACCGGAGCCAAAAGCGTCGCCGGCGCCGGTTCGGTCAACCAGTTTTTTTTCTTTTAAAATGCCCGCTTGCCAAATATGTTTGCCATCGGAAACGCTAACCCCGTCTCTGCCTTTGGTCATCACGGCGATGCCGGGAGTAATTAAATCATCAAGTTTTTTAAAAATTTTTTGTTCCTTTTTGAAATCAACGCCAGTCAAATAACCGGCCTCTTCTTGATTTAAAATAAAAACATCGATTTTTTTTAAAATTGGAATCAGTTTTTTAACTCCCATTTTTATTTGCGCTCCGGACGGATTAACCGCGATTTTGATTTTATTTTTATAGAAATAATCAACCAATGGCTTAAAAAGACGGACATTTTTTCCGCCCAAAGGCGCTAAATAAACCCAGCGGGTTTTAATGGAATTTAAAGAAAAGTCGCTTGGAGAAATTTTTTCAGATACGCCTCGATGAACAAGAATGGTTCGTTCCCCGCCCGGCGCCATTAAGATCACCGAGTAAGCCGTGCCTCCCCTTTTTTCCTGTTTTACGAAAACACTCACGCCTTCGGATTTTAATTCTTGAATAATCTCTTTTCCGTTAGGGTCGTTGCCGACTTTCGTTAGACAGGCGGTTTTTAAACCTTGGCGGGAAAAAGTGACGGCCGCGTTAGTCGCTCCGCCGCCGGTGGTGAAATAAATTTCCGGCGCCTCAATTTTTGAACCCAGAGCGAAGCATTCGGCCTGCCCCGTGGCAAAACTTGGATCGCGCAAAATTTTAAAAGCCGGGCTTTTTAAAAAAACGTCGCGAGTGGCGGTCCCGATTGTGATGATATCGTACATTATCTAAATTATATCAAAAATTATTCTTACTGAAAAGTAAAAGCTCCTTTTGGGAGCTTTTATATCGTCTATCTATTTTTTAAAATGGGAGGAAATTTAAATAACGTCCCGTAAGTGTCAATGTCCAAAAATCGCAAATTCAATTTTTGAAGAAATTTCGCTCTTGGCTCGCGCGGCGCGATATCATAAGGAAAATGGAAATCTGAATTATTTTTGTCCGACTTTTTACACAGAAGAAACGCCTGCATTATTAGCGAGCTTGGCACGTAAACTCGATACGAAAGACAGCGATTAAAATATTTGGCAACGCGTTTTTTTATCAAATAATGAGTTTCGTAGCAAACTTCGGTAAGATAATGAGCCTGAATGCTCAATATTCCTTCATCAGACAAACATCTGGAAAGATTCTGAAAAAATTCTTTACTGTATAGATTTTCAGCCACTTCATTGTTTTTTCCAACATTATAATTAACGAGATCGCAAATTATAATTTGGAATTTCCGATCGCGCCTTTTTAGAAATTCAACCGCGTCGTCAAAAACTAATTCAACCCGCGGATCATTAAAAGATTCTTGATGAAAAGTCGGCAGATATTTTTTGGAAAAATTTATGACTTTCCTGTCTATATCCACCGCTATTATTTTCTTCACGTTTTGATATTTAAGCGTTTCGCGTATCGCCGCTCCTTCGCCCGCGCCTAAAATAAGCACATTGATCGATTTAGCGCCATAATTATTTAAAAGGTGTTTATAATTCAAAAAGGCCGGATGAACAAGGGTTTCATGATAAATATGCTCATCGATTTTCGCGCTTTGCAGTTCGTCATCAAGAAAAAGAGCTCTACCGTACACTTCCAAATCAACGATTGAAATTTTCTGATATTCGGTCAACTCTGAAATTATTTTTTTTTCGGTTTTATAATGATAAAAAACCTTACCAGCCGGATGAACGGCGTCAATAAGATCGTTTTTGATATAAGACATCTTTAATCGTCTCCTTTTCTAATCTTTTTTTTCTCATTTTTTCAGCGATTTCAACCAACTCGCCGGTTGAAATAATGCCGCTATCCCAAATTTCCGAAAAATCATAAACCTCTCCCGGAGTTATTCCTAACTCAATTGATAATTTCTGTATTTCGCAAATACTTTTTTCCAAAACAACGAAAACATCGCTGGAATAATGGGCCAGAGCCATTAAAGGATGCCTTTTGCATTCGCGTTGAAAAACATTTCTAACAAACCCTTTCACTTTTGCTTCTCCGAGAAAAAAATCAAGCTTATACAGCGGAACGTATTCTGCCGCTTTTTCAAATATTTTCTGCCACATTCCACTCCTCCGTATTTTTTAAAATTTAAATGAACTATATTTTTATCTATAATAGATATATCAAGCCAATATCTAAATAAAAAATAACGCAAAAGCGTTATTTTGTCAATGATAAATTTGCCTCCTGTTTAATTCTATTTTCTCTTGATAACTTTTTTCGCCGCTTCCAAAATATTTTTAACTCCCATGCCAAAGGCTTCAATCAGCTCATAAGCCTCGCCGGATTCGCCGAACCGATCCTGAACGCCGATAAATTCAATGGGCACCGAATAATTTTTCGCCAAAACCTCGGCCACGGCCGAGCCCATTCCGCCAGCGACTTGATGCTCTTCAACAGTAACCATAGCGCCGGCGTCTTTAGCAGCCGCGATCAATATTTCCTTATCAATCGGTTTAACACTCGGATTATTGATAACGCGAACTGAAATGCCTTCTTTTTCTAATTCCGAGGCGGCGAGCAAAGCGTTCCAAACAAGCTGGGAAGACGCGACAATCGCTAAATCTAATTTTTTTCCAGCTATTCCGTCCCAAAAAATATGGGCTTTGCCAATGTCAAAAGGAGTTTCGTCAGTGGTAAATAAAGGTGATTTTTCTCGGCCGAACCTGATATAAACCGGCCCGGGAATTTTTCCGGCGGCAATAGTCGCCTTCCTGGCCTCAATCGCGTCGCAAGGCACTAAAACCGTCATTCGAGGCATCACTCTCATTATAGCGACATCGTCAAGAGCCTGATGAGTCGCGCCGTCCGGACCAACGGAAATGCCGGCATGAGCGCCGGCTATTTTTACCGGCACGTTATTCAAAGCGCAAGTCGTCCTTATTTGTTCGTAATTTCGGCCTGGGCTAAAAACCGCGTAAGAAGATATAAAAGGAATTTTGCCGTAATTGGCCAATCCCGAGGCCACCGTGGCCATATTCTGTTCCGCCACGCCCATTTGAATAAACCGCTCGGGAAATTTTTGTTTAAAAGGCAAAGAGCGGGTGGATTCGGTCAAATCCGCGCAAAGAACCACTACGCGCGGATCTTCCTCGCCTAATTTTACCAAACCCTCTCCGTAGCCGTCCCGAATCGGCGCCATTTTTATTTTGGCTTTATCCAATAAATCCGGGTTTAATTTTGCTTTTGGATTAAGAGGCATAAAAATTTTTTATCAAAACGAGTAATTAATAGGTATCCTAAAAATTTTTAGGTACCCTCGGCGGATTATATAATTTCATTAAAGCGCCTCGACCTCAAAAATTTTTTAGAATACTTATTAAATTAGAAAAGATAAAGGCGATTTGAAAGATTTATTTCCGAAGCTTAGTAATGAGATAAAAATTATTGGTGTTCCGATTTAATTTTTCCTCCCAGAGTTCGCAGCTGTTCCAGGGCGATTTTGGCTTCATCGGGTTTAGGTGGTTTGCCGTGCCATTCAAAATTAAATTCCATAAAATTAACTCCTTTTCCGGGAATGGTGTGAGCGATAATCACCGTTGGTTTTTCAAAAATCGCCTTAGCTTCTTCCACGGCTTCAATAAATTGGCTGACATTATGCCCGTCAACTTCAATCACGTGCCAGCCAAAAGATTCATATTTTGCCCGAAGCGATTCAAGAGGCATTATATCTTCCGTATAGCCGTCAATTTGAATGTTATTTCTGTCAATCACGCCGGTTAAATTATGAAGTTTATATTTGGAAGCGAACATCGCCGCTTCCCAAATATTTCCCGCGTCGTGCTCTCCGTCGCTCATCAGGCAATAAACGCGAAAATTTTTCTTATCCATTAGGGCGGCTAAAGCAATGCCAGCGGCCTGAGACAGGCCGGAGCCCAAAGGACCGGATGTCGATTCCACTCCGGGAAGTTTTTCCCGCTCCGGATGACCCTGAAGCCGAGAACCGAATTTCCGCAAAGTTTTTAATTCTTCCAGAGGGAAATAGCCGGCCCGGGCCATGACCGCGTATCTGACCGGCACGATGTGGCCGTTGGAAAGAATTAAGCGATCGCGTTCCGGCCAATCCGGATTTTTCGGATCATGACGCAGGATATGAAAATACATCGCGGTAAAAATATCCGCCATTCCCAAAGGTCCGGCCGAATGGCCGGATTTTGCTTCCACCAGCATACTGATAATATCTTGCCTGACCTGATTGGCGATTTCCTCCATTTTTTTTATTTCATCATCGTGAAGATGCGCCATGTTATTAAAATAATATTTAAAGATATTTAAATTGTCAATAATAATTTATGTAGTCGCAGTTTGCATAGTTACGCTCAATATCAGCATTTTCTTTAATACTACTTAGTATTAAAGAAAATGCTGATATTGTTTTTTTATATAATCTGTTTAAAACCCTCAATCGCTTTTTTTATGTCTTTGGTTTCAAAAATCGCCGAGCCCATCACGAGTCGTTTGACGCCGGCTCGAGCTATTTCTTTAGCGTTTTTTAAATTAACTCCTCCGTCAATCGCAATCGAAACCTCAGGATATTTCTCGCGAATATATTTTATTTTCTCCAAAACTGATTCCTGAAATTCCGCTCCGTAAAAACCGATCTTGGCTATGCCCATAAATTGAACCGCGTTCACCATCGGCCTACTCTCTTTGTCTTTCCAGATAAGCAACCTATCTAAAATATTGACCGGCGTTTTTAAATTTAAAACCACGCCCGCCTCTATATTGGTTTTTCTTATTTTTTCCAAAATGTTTCTTAAAGCGCGAGTGGATTCGTAATGAACTAAAATCCGTTCTATTCCGGTATTGAGCCAATCGTTAATCATCCGTTCCGGAGAAGAAACCATCAAATGAACCTCGATTTTAACTTTTGTTTTTAATTTCTCGGCTTCTTTAGGATTTCTAAAAGTGATATTTTTAGTAAAAATGCCATCCGAAATATCAAAGTGAACCCATTTGACATAGGGTTCGACTTTTTTCACTTTTTCTTCAAATTCTTTGTAATCTTTGGCAATAATCGCCGGAATAATTTCGATGTCAGACATAAATTTTCTAAAATTTATTTAAACGGATGCCTATTAAGCGGAATATCTCGGAGGCGCCAAAAGATTGGTCTTTTACGAAGTAAAAGTTTTGGCGCCGAGAGTTAAGCTGCGGCGAGCCGCAGGAGCGAGCCGACAGCGGTTCCGCGAATAGGCATCCGTTTCTCGCGAGATTTAGGGTTCAAATTTTATATAATTTTTCAATTCGTAGTTTTTTATCTTTTCAATTCTTCTTTTATGCCTTTCTTCATTAGAAAATTTTGTTTCCAACCATAACTTCACGGCTTTTTTGGCGTTTTCTTCGGAAATAAATCTGGCCCCGAGCGATAAGACATTGGCGTCATTATGTTCCCGCGAGAGCTTGACTATGTCTTCGTTATAATCATATAAAACAACCGCCCGAATTCCTTTAATCTTATTGGCCGTTATCGCCTCTCCCTGACCGGAGCCGCCTATGACAATGCCAACCGCGGTTTTATCTTCGGCGACTTTTTGGGCGCAAGGAATTATAAAATCCGGATAATCGTCGTCAGCGTTAAAAGTAAAGGGACCCAAATCTTCTATTTCGTATCTTGCTTTTCCGGCAGATAAGTCTAAATGCTGAACGAATTCCTCTAATTTTTCTTTGAGTTCAAAACCGGCGTGATCCGAAGCGAAGTAAATTTTCATAAATTTTTAGCGATTCTTAAAACATGACCCAATAAAGTAATCGAATAACCCCATTCATTATCATACCAAGAAAAAACTTTGACCAAATCCCCGTCAATGACTTTTGTCAAAGTCAAATCCACAATCGCTCCGTAGGGGCGGCGCAAAATATCCGAAGAAACCAGTTGTTCTTCGGTGACCGCCAAAATCGGTTTCCAGAGTTCGTCTTTGGCTTTTTGGCGAAAAATATTATTGATTTCTTCAACCGTAATTTTTCTTTTGGCTAAAAATGTAAAATCGGAAAGAGAACCGCTGATGACGGGAACACGAATAGACGTACCGTCAAAAATTTCATCCAGTTGAGGCAGAGATTTTTTCACCGCTTCGGCCGCGCCCGTGGTGGAAGGAACGATATTAGAACCGGCGGCCCGGCCCCGGCGAAAATCTTTCCCCTCTTTAACTGGACCGTCCACTAAATTTTGGGTCGCGGTAAAAGCGTGAATCGTGGTTAAAGTTCCTTTAAAAATTCCGGGGTTCTCGCTCATAATCGCGGCCACCGGCACAATGGAATTAGTCGTGCAAGAAGCGTTGCAAGTGATGGAACCAAAATTTCCTTTTTGAAATTTATCCTCATTGGCGCCTAAAATCAAATGAGGCACATCGCCTTTGGCCGGCGCCGTAATCACGACCCGTTTGGCTCCGGCTTTTAAATGAGCGCCGGCTTTTTCCTCCGAAGCGAAAACGCCGCTGGCTTCAATGACAATATCGATTCCCAAATCTTTCCAGGGCAATTTTAACGGATCTTTTTCCGAAACATATAAAATATCTTGACCGCCAACCGTTAAATAATTTTTGTCATTTTCTTTTTTAAATTCAACGCTCTGGCTAAATCGGCCGTAAACCGTGTCGTATTTTAAAAGATAAGCCATATTTTCCATATCGCCCAGATCATTTATAGCGACAAATTCAAATTCGGGATTAGTAAAAGCGATTTGAAAAAATTGCCGGCCGATCCGGCCAAACCCGTTAATCGCTATTTTTGTTTTCATAATGTTTAATATTTTTTTGACCGCTCGAGCAAATAATTGTAAGCGGCAAGAGCGGCTTTAACCGCGTCCCCGACGGAAATATTATTTTGCTTAAAAGGATCATCGGTAATATCGCCGGCGGCAAAAATGCCCGAATGCGAAGTGGAAGCGTTTTTTGAATTTATGACCACTTGCCCGAATTTATCCAAATCAACCAAACCTTTGACAATTTCTGAATTGGGAACCGAACCGATTTCCACAAAAATCCCGTCTAACTCAATTATTTTTTCCTGATTAGTTTTTCGATTCAGGTATTTAAGCCCGGTGACGAATTTATCGCCCACCACTTCTTTGGTTTGGGCGTTTAAAATAATTTCCACTTTGGGATTTTTCCGCACTTCCTCCTGTGAAACAGGATCGCCCTTTAAACTTTCGCCGTGTTCCAAAAGATAAATTTTAGTCGCGTAATAAAAAAGATCAACCGCGGCTTCGAGTCCGGCGTTCCCTCCGCCGACAACTGCCACGACTTTACCCGCGAAAAGCGGGGCGTCGCAAGTTGAACAAAAAGCCACGCCTTTGCCTTCAAATTGAGTTTCGCCCGGAATATTCAAATGCCGGCGTCTGGCTCCGGCCGCCAAAATTATCGCTTTGCCTTGATATTTATTGCCTTTATCCGTCTGGACTTCAAAATCGCAGATACGTTTATCGTCCTCCGAACATATCGTTTCTTTAACCGCGATAACTTTTTCCGGAATTTTAATATCAACCAAATCGGAAAAAGACCTAACGTGTTCTTCCAATTTTTTCGCCAAATCAAAACCGGAAATAGATTTCTCGCCGATCCAATTTTGAATGTCATCGGAAACAATGGATTGGCCGCCGAAAGATTCGGTGATTAAAACGGTTTTTAATTTTTTCCTGGCGGCGTAAATAGCGGCTGACGCGCCGGCCGGCCCTCCGCCAATAATTATTAAATCGTATAACATAGGTATATGCGATGCTGGCTGGCAAAGCAGATTTTTGATGGAATCACCATGCAGAGAGAAGAGGTGGCAAAAATTTGCTTTGCCAGCCAGTTTTATTTACATTACTTGATTTAAGGCCGCCTCAATCATTTCCTTGGGCGGACCTTCGTAAACATTATTTTTCCAAATATAGATTCGACAACCGGATTCATGATAACTGGTCATTTTTTTAGAATCCGGATCAATATCCGCGTTATTAATATTTATTTGAGGCGAGCCGAAAAATTTATACTTCTTGGCCATTTCGTCATCCTCAATCAAAATCACCTCCAGCCGTATTCCAATTTTATTTTCTTTTAAAATTTTTTTTAAAATTTCCAGCGCGCTTGTCCAAAGATTGCAATCTTTATTTCTTAAAAGTTGGAGGGACTTAATGCTCATATCGCTATTATAGCACAAATTTTACCAACAAATCTATTTTATCGGCAAATCTGTGGATAACTAAATCGCTTATTTAAAATATATAAACTTTAACCAACTGATTAACTCATTTTCCAAATTCAAATTTTCTTCAAACATATCGGTGCCGTGAGCTTTCCCTTCTAAAATTTTTATTTCTTTTTTAACGCCTTTCGGAATTATTTTTGAAAGTTTTTTTACCGAATCCGCCGAGTATTCATCGCCGTAAGTCGCGGCCATAAAAACACTTTGCCCATCATCCCCTTTTAAATTTTTCGCTAAAGGTTCGGTTAAAATTCCTCTATAATTTAAACCCGGAGAAAGTAAAACAACAGCTTTAATTTCGTTATGCCCGACGGCAAAATCCAAAGCCAGATTCGCGCCAATGCTCGCGCCGATTATTGAAATATTTTCAAGCTTAATTCCTTTTTCGATAAAAAATTTTACAGATCTATCGACATCAAACTTGGAACTTTGATGTTCCAAATCGGAAAAATTCCGATAATTCAAATGCTTCCCGTTTTGATCTCGGGACTCGCCATGACCCCGTAAATCAATGGCCAAACACTGAAAACCGTTTTGCTGAAGTTTTTTCGCTAATTCAGTCCAAGAAAAACGATCGGCCGGCATCATATGCAAAAGTAAAACCGCGGGCGCTTTTGGATCCGCGGTTTTAAAATAATCGCCGACAATTATTACGTTATCGGATGTTTTAAAATTTATCGTTTCGATATTATTTGCCATATATTCGCAAGTAAAAATTTAACAATAAAGGAGCGGACATCTGTCTAGGGGAACCGCTATCGGCTCGCTCCAGCGGCTCGCCGCAGCTTGACTCTCGGCGCCAAAACTTTTACTTCGCAAAAGACTAATCTTTTGGCGCCTCCGAGACATTCCCCACAACAGATATCCGCTCCATTTAAATGTAAACAGCTTTTCTTACAAAGATATTTTTTGTGTTATAATTAATGCAAATATGGCTATTCAATTTACGTATGTCTGTCCGCTATAGTGGAAGCGCCGTAAGAATTAGGTTTAGTTTTTATTTCAAAACCAAAAGCCCGCACCATCCCGACGATTTCATTGATCAAAGATCGGGTGGCGCCGTTTTCGCCGATGTCAACGTGAATTTCCAAATTCGGCCAAAACGTTTTTGACCCTCTAAAATTCATCTTCCATTCATTAAAAAACGCTTCAAATTTTTCCGCCAAACGCCTTGAAAAATCAACTTCTTGATGAATGCGATCGCGCAAAACCATTGTCCCTTCTCTTTTGCTTCTGTGCCAGAAATAACGGCCGCCGTTGCCGACCCGATGCAAAATAATGGCGCTGACAAAAACAACGCCATCATGATTTTCCTGGGAATCAGTGCCGATAATCAGGCGATATTTTTTTTCCGGATTTTCACTTATGTATGATCCTAATTTATCAGCTACTTCTTCAATCGTGAATCTTTTATCTTCCGACGGACTCCAAAAACCCCTAAATTCTTCTTCTCTCGCGACAAAATTTTCTTCTTTCTCTAAAATTTTTCTTGTCCGCCGGACGGGTGGAAAAGATATGGCATGAGTGTTCATAAAATTCATCTTAATCTTTCTATTTAAAAAATCAAGAGAACGTCCCAAAAAAGAATTTACATCTTTACCAACGATCGTCGGTAAAGGTGTAAATTTAAGGTTTTACGAGACTAAACCTCGTAAAACATAAATAAAATCCCAAGCGCTGTTCGGCGGCTTTGAAAAACGATCAATTCTAGGTAAAAACACCTCTTGAGTATTACAGGGTTTATATCGAAGAAATTGATTGGCGTGGTAATTTTTTATAAAAAATAATGATAACTTTTTTCAAAAAACTTTTCTCCCGATA
>JACPHC010000002.1 GCA_016188775.1 Parcubacteria group bacterium | reverse complement strand
TATAAGAAGTGTCATGGGGCGTAGGAGAAAGAAAAGCCTAGCGCGACGGCTAGGCTTCCTGCCGGGTGGATTTTGAGAGCGTGGAGAAAGCGATTGAGATTGTCGGCGCGAACCTTTGCTGGTTCAATCCAGAAACGGCCGGCTACTATGGCGTCAAAGCTACGCTTCAAAAATCGCAGAGTTGTAACGGAAACGTAAATCAGCAATATCCAAATGAGGTTTCAGGGATTATGAATCAGTTTTGATCCAGTTTGTTTTCTAAATAACGACTTATTGTAGAAAACTGAGATAATAATCAATGCCGCGCCGGGTCCCCAAATCCACCATGCGCCCCAAGCGCTTGCAAATATATATCGCCCAACATATAGAAGAATTGATCCAAGAGCGAGAAGTACAAGTGGCTTTGGGTTCTCGTGCGCTCGATAATCAAGAATAAATCCTACAGCGCCAAGCGCAATAAATCCGAAAGCGATCCACCGCCATACTGGTATTAAAGCTCCTAATCCAAGATAAGTAAGAAGCGAGGCAGAGCCAATCCAGCAGAGCGGGCAGACGCCAATTGCTCCGGCTCCTAAAACTGGAGCTAGTATCGTTATCAATTTCTTAAAAAATTTTTGCATATAGTTATTTTAGCACGACGCGCAAGCTTTGTCTATTTTTTCGTTTTTGCGCATATCCATTTTATATGCAGCGATTATTTTCGCGGTCCGTTTTTTTTTGTAAAACAGGCGTAATAGTCATATGATTTCATAAAGATGACGATATTTTGGCGCTGGCGGGGAATCTTGGCGTTACGTCGGGATAAAACGGCGCGAAGCTCTTGAGGCTCACTGCCGGTCCTCGTCGGCGCCAAGATATGGTCAATCCCGTACGAAATACGGATACGTAGTAATGAGCAAAACTCGCTAACTTCGAGTTTTCTTTTATCCCTATCGCATTATTCATTTGACTCTTTCAAAAAAATTCGCTATATTTTTATCATGCTAAAAATTCGCTTAAGAAGAGTGGGAAAGAAAAAACAGCCGAATTTTCGGGTTGTTTTGACTGAAGAAAAAAATAAGGTTAAGGGCAAATATATTGAAGAGCTCGGTTTTTATAATCCGGCGCAAAATGTTTTGAATTTTAAAAAAGAGCGCGTGGAGTATTGGGCCTCTAAAGGAGCCCAGATGTCCGAAACGGTTTTCCATCTTTTTAAAAAAGCCAAGAAATAAAACTAAATAATTTCAAAAAACCCTTAGAAATAAGGGTTTTTTGTTTTTAAAGAGTATGGTATAAATTAATTATGGAGAAAACTCTCAAAATCGGTTTGGCTTTGTCCGGCGGTGCGGCAAGAGGTCTTGCCCACATTGGCGTTATTGAAACTTTGGAGGAAAATGGAATTCCGATTGATTTTATCGCCGGTTCGAGCATGGGCGCTCTGATCGGCGGCCTTTATGCCGCGAGCGGCGATATTCGGGCCGTCAAAGAACTGGCTTATGACGTGAATACAAGGCAGATGATAAAACTTTTTGACATAAAACGGGGCGAGTCCGGTTTTATCAGCGGCGATCGGGTCGAAGATTTTCTTTCAAAAGTCATTGCTAAAAAAAAGATAGAGGATTTTAAAATTCCATTTACCGCCATTGCCACTGAT
Organism: Parcubacteria group bacterium; assembly: GCA_016188775.1. Classification (GTDB taxonomy): domain Bacteria; phylum Patescibacteriota; class Minisyncoccia; order JACPHC01; family JACPHC01; genus JACPHC01. The sequence goes on along the minus strand of JACPHC010000002.1, from coordinate 58,491 downwards.
TTGACTAGCGGCAAAGAAGTGAATTTTTCAAAGGGCGACGCGATAAAAGCGATCCGATCAAGCATTTCGATCCCCGTTATTTTTAAGCCGGTGGAATATGAAGGAATGATTTTAGTCGATGGAGATTTTTCCAATCCTTTACCCACTGACGTGGTAAAAAAAATGGGCGCCAATTTCATCATTGGAGTGGAATTGACGACTTCTTATTTTGAAAATCCGAAACTTCCTTTGGAAAAACTTTCTATGGCTTCGGTTTTTTACGGCGCGCTTTCAGCCTTGAATCATAAAGTGGTAAAACCAAAAATGGAAATCGCCGATGCTATCATATCGCCGAATGTTTTTAAAGTCGGCTGGATGGATTTTCGAGCCATTAAAGAAGCGGCTTGGGCTGGTCGCGCCGCTACTGAAAAAATTTTGCCGGAAATGTTCCGGAAAACAAAAATTCAGCCGCCGGAAGAAACTCTGGTTGATAAATTTATAAAATTTTTATCGGAGAGTTAAAAAATATTATGAATTTTAAACCTAAAAAAGATGTAGCCATAAAACACCTGACCGCGATAAAAATCGGCGGTCCGACCCGTTATTTCGCGAGTATCGCTACTTTGGAAGACCTCCGGAACGCGCTGGAATGGGCAAAATCGCGTCAAATTAAATGGACGGCCATTGGAGGAGGATCCAATATTATCGCCTCTGATAATGGCTTTGATGGCCTTCTTATTCGCGTTGCGGCTCAAAATTTTAAAGTCGATAGAGAGCGGGTTTATGTCGGCGCCGGCAATAATCTTTTTGAATCTATCAAAAAACTAAATAATTTAGAACTGGCCGGATTGGAAAAAATGGCCGGAATTCCCGGAACCATCGGTGGAGCGATTTACGGCAATGCCGGCGCTTACGGCCAGGAAATTTCCAACCATTTAGTCAAGGCGGAAATTTTTGATCCTCGGCAAAACAGGGTTTTTTGGCTTTCAAAAAATGAATGTCAATTTGGCTACCGCGATTCAATTTTCAAAAAGAAAAATTGGATTATTTTGGGCGCGGCTTTCAAATTCCAAAAAGACAGCTCGGCGGAGCTGAAAAAAGTTTCAAAAAATATTGTTAGAATCAGAGAGGAAAAATATTGGCCGGAATTTTTGTGTCCGGGAAGTTTTTTTAAAAATATCGCTCTTTTCGATTTAAGGCCGGAAGTTTGCGAAAATTTTATTAAAAAAATTGACCCGGTAAAAATTGTTTTTAATAAAGTAGCGGCTGGATATCTTTTGGAAGAGGCGGGCGCTAAAGGAATGAAAATAGGCGACATTCGCGTCGCCGATCATCACGCTAATTTAATTTATAATGCCGGTCAAGGCAAGGCTCGGGACGTTAAAAAATTGGCTGACATTTTGAAAAAAAAAGTCAAGGATAGATTTGACTTTGATATCGAAGAAGAGGTGAGATACTTGGAATGATTTTTTGATACGTAAAAATTTGCATATTTAAAATATTTGTTTTAGGCTGATATTTAGATTTAGCAACTTAACAATTTTGGTAAAGGAGCGGCCATGAAAAGAAAATGGCAAATAAATTTGTTTTTATTTTTGTTTGTTTTGGCTTTTACCAACGTCGCGAAAGCTGGAGTTCTTGAAGATTTTCAAAGTGAATTAACGGGTTTGGTTGATAACGCCAAGCAGAGTGTCGTGAAAGTGCAACCGGCGCCGTTTGAAAAAATAGACGGTTTCGGCTCCGGAATAATTATTACTCCGGATGGTTATATTCTCACCAACGCTCATGTTGTCGGCAAAGCTTTACACAGGGAAGTAATCGCTTATGACCAAAAACATTTTATAGCTTTTATAGTCGGTAAAGATGCAGGCACGGATATCGCGCTTTTGAAAATTGAAGCTGATAACCTGCCCTACGCTGTTTTGGCAAATTCCGAATCAGTGAAAGTTGGGGATTTAGCCATAGCCATAGGCATGCCTTTGGATTTTCAGTGGTCTGTGACTTTGGGAATTGTATCCGGTCTGCATCGGGATACGGTATTTTTAAACAGATTGGAAGATTTTATTCAAACTGACGCGGCCTTTAACCCGGGCAATTCCGGCGGCCCGCTTTTTAATATTAAGGGGGAAGTAATAGGTATTAATTCTGCTGTATTTTTAGGCGCTCAAAATATCGGTTTTGCCATTCCGGCCGATATGATCCAAGAAATTTTCATCGAGCTTATTATGAACGGCCGAGTCGCGCGCGGATTTTTGGGAGTTACTGTTCAGCCGCTTGATGATAGGCTAGCTAAAGCTTTTAATTTTCAATGGGATGGAAATATAGGAGTTTTAGTCAGCGATCTCATAGAAAATCAGGCGGCCCAAAAAGCTGGAATTAAAATCGGAGATATTATTTTGAGAGTTAATGATGTTGATATAAAAACTGTTCGGCAATTAGCCAAAGTGATTGGCAGTTATAAGCCGAATTCTGAAATTAACATTGATATTGTTCGCGAAGGACAATCTTTGACGATTGAAGCAACGTTGTTAGAAAAAGAAGAGGAATTAGAAGATAATTCGGAAGAAGAAAAATAACGCATCCGCGCCACCCGCAGGGTGGCGCGGTATCGGGTGGAATATTATATCCACCCGTTTTTATTTGACAATTTTTGTTATTTTTTGTATTATTAAATTACTTTATGAATATTAAAGTCGGACAAAAAATACCCGATATTGCCGGCGAATCCCAAACCGGAACTAAAATCAGTTTGGCTGATTTTTTGGGCAAAAAAAAAGTAGTTTTGTATTTTTATCCCAAAGACAACACGCCGGGATGCATTCGCGAAGGGATTGATTTTACCAAAAAAAAGAGAAGTTTTTCCGCTTTAAACGCCGTTGTCGTGGGCGTGTCCGTTGACAGTTTGACCAGCCATCGCCGATTTGCCAGGCAACATAAGTTGGATATTCCGCTTTTATCCGACGGGGATAAAAAAATTTGCGCCGATTTCGGCATTTTGAGGGATTCCGGCGCGGCTAAAAGAACCACTTTTGTCATTGATAAATCCGGCAAGGTCCGCCATATTTTTGAAGAAGTCAATGCCGACGGTCACGCGGATGAAGTTTTAAAAAAAATTAAAGAATTATAGTCTAGTTATTTTGTCATCGCGAGCGAAGCGAAGCAATCTTAAAGCAAGCCCGATGAGGGCCGTTTTGATTTTAAAGATTTGATATAATAAAATAAAAAGATACATTTTCTTTGATATTATTATGCGAAACAATGAAAAAATTTATTTGGATTACGCCGCTTCCACGCCTCTTGATCCGAAAGTGATTAAAAAAACGCGCCAGGTTGAAAAAATTTTTGGCAATCCTTCTTCGATTCATTCTTTTGGCATGGTTGCCAGAGCGGTTATTGACAGGGCGCGATCGGAGGTCGCGAATTTTTTGGGTGCGGCATCAAGAGAAATCATTTTTACTTCCGGCGCCACTGAAGCGAATAATCTGGTGATTCAGGGATTAGTAAAATATTGGCAAAGGGCTAATTCGGGAAAGGCGAAACCTCATATCATCACCACCGTCATCGAGCACGAGTCGATTTTAAATTTAATTGAGGGATTGGAAAGAAACGAAGAATTGGAAGTTTCTTATTTGGAGCCGAATAAAAACGGCCTTGTTAGCCCGGAAGACGTCAGGTTAGCCTTGAAACAAAACACGATCTTAGTCAGCGTTATTTTTGCCAGCAATGTGATGGGCGCGATTCAGCCAATAGCCCGGATCGGGAAAATAATAAAAGAATATCGGAAAAAAAATAAAATTCAGTATCCGTATTTTCATACCGACGCGGTCCAGATGTTTCAGTGGCTGGATGAAAAAGTTGATGATCTCGGCGTTGACCTTTTGACTTTTTCCGGCCATAAAATTTTCGGCCCTAAGGGCATAGGCGGACTTTACATTCGGGACAACGTTATTTTATATCCAATGATTGTCGGCGGAGGTCAGGAATATGGATTTCGATCAGGAACGGAAAATTTAATCGGGATTGCCGCGCTAGGCGAGGCAATAAAAATTTTGAAGCCGGAATACAAGAAAAAAGTTACGGGTCTTCGTGATTTTTTAATTAAAGAAATTGAGAAAATCCCGGGCGCTAAACTTAACGTTGATAAATCAAATATCGTTCCTCATATTTTAAGCGCGCGATTTTCCGGAATTTCCGGAGAAGATTTATTGATTGCTTTGGATAGGGCTGGCGCGGCTGTCTCTTACGGCTCGGCTTGCGCTTCCCGGGCCGCTAAAACCTCTTCGGCCTTATTGGCTATCGGGCTTTCGGAAAAAGAAGCCGGCTCAAGCCCCAGAATCAGCCTTGGCCGGACCACCACCAAAGAAGAATTGGTAAAATTTTTAAAGATTCTTCGGACAACGATACAAAATCTTAAAAAATAATTCCGTTAGAATTTTTTAATTTTACTACAATGAACTCACGATCGTGAGTTCATTGTAGTAAAATTATAGTGAAGAGAATACGCAAGCTCGAGCGTAAGATTAAAGTTTTATTTAATTTATAAAGTTTAAGAATTAAAAATTTTAAATAAATTCTTGATTTTTTTATAAAATTTTTTATAATAAAGTATCATAAAATAGTTTAGGTAAGGTGAATTTTGCCGCTTTGTCTCTTCGCATGAGGATTCCGTCAAAATTCATCTTGCCTAGCTAATAACAATGAAATTAAATCGCCAAGATAAAAAATTTCTGATATTTTTTATAGCCAATATTTTAGTGTCGGCTTTTTTGGGTTTATCTTTCGGCTTTTTAGCTTCCCGTTCGCAAGTGGCGGCCGTTTTAAAAACTTTTAATCAGGAGGCGTCTTTTAAATCTTTTTTAGAGCCGTTTTTGCGGCCGTTTCAAAAACAAGAAAAAGAGAGCGCGACAAAAAAAGAAATTGAGGCGCCGGCAATTATTTTTTCTCAAGAAGAAGCAATTATTAAAGTTGTTGAAGATTCAACGAATTCCGTTGTCAGTGTTATTGGTTCCAAAGATTTGCCCGTGCTCGAGCAATTTTTTTCCAGCCCTTTTGGCAATGATCCCTTTTTTCAGCAATTTTTTCAGGAATTTCAGACTCCTCAATATAGGCAAAAAGGCCTAAAAAAACAGGATGTTTCATCCGGCACCGGTTTCTTCATCAGTTCGGACGGACTGGTTTTGACCAACAAGCACGTGGTTGAAGATGAGGAGGCGAGTTATCGGATTATTACCAACAGCGGAGAAAATTTAGAAGCTAAAGTTTTAGCCCGGGATCCGATTCAGGATTTAGCGGTTTTGAAAGTGGGAAAAAACGGATTTAAGCCGTTAAATCTAGGCGATTCCGGCAAGATTAAAATCGGTCAGAGCGTTATTGCCATTGGCAACGCTCTGGGAGAATTCAGCAATACGGTGTCGTCCGGCATTGTTTCCGGCTTAAGAAGATCTTTGACCGCCTCTTCGGCCGCGGGAATTGAACAGCTGGAAGAGCTGATTCAGACCGACGCGGCTATTAACCCGGGCAATTCCGGCGGCCCGCTTTTGAATTTAAAAGGCGAGGTTATCGGCATTAATACCGCCATGGCCAGAGGCGCGGAAAACATCGGTTTTGCCATTCCGATCAATAAAGCCAAAAAGGATTTAGAAGACGTCAAAACCAAAGGCAAAATTTCTTATCCTTTTTTGGGCGTGCGTTACATTATTTTAAATGCCGATATTGCCAAGAAAAATAATTTAGCGGTTGATTACGGCGCCTTAATCCAAAGAGGGGAAAATCAGGAAGATTTGGCCGTCGTGCCCGGCTCGCCGGCGGATCAGGCGGGAATTCTGGAAAATGATATAATATTGGAGATGGACAAGATAAAGATTGACAAAGATAACTCATTAGCCAAGTTAATTAGCCAAAAGCAAGTGGGAGACGAAGTCGCTCTTAAAATTTTAAGAAAAGGAAAGGAAATAATTTTGAAAACTATTTTAAAGGAAAGAAAATAAATGAACATCCATAATTTTACAATTAAAGCGCAGGAGGCTTTGAGAAGATCGCAGGAATTGGCCTTGGAAAGACGGCAGCAGCAGATCGATCCTTTGCATCTTCTTTTTTCTCTGATTGAGCAAAACGGCGGCACCATTCAGGCGATTTTTGATCGTCTGGAGATTGACCAGCGCGCGATTTTAACCCAGATAGATCAAGCTCTGGATCATTTTGGACCTTTTATATCCGGCCCGTCTTTGCTGACCCAGACGTTTTTGACTCAAGACTTAGCCCGAGTGATTGAAGCGGCGGAACGGGAAGCGTCGGCGCTTAAGGACGAATTTATTTCCACCGAACATTTTTTGCTCGGCCTTCTGAGCACGCCTTCAAAAGCTAAAGACATACTTTTCAATTTTAACGTCAATCGCGAGGCGATTTTACAAATTTTAGCTCAATTAAGAGGAGCGCAACGAGTGACGGATCCGGAGCCGGAGACAAAATATCAGGTTTTGGAAAAATACGCCCGTAATTTAACGAGAATGGCCCGGGAACAAAAGCTCGATCCGGTTATTGGCCGAGATTCGGAAATTCGGCGTTTGATGCAGGTTCTTTCGCGCCGAACTAAAAATAATCCGGTCCTGATAGGCGAGGCCGGCGTGGGCAAAACCGCCATTGTCGAGGGATTGGCCCAAAGAATTATTTCGGGCGATGTGCCGGAAACTCTCAAAGAAAAAGAAATTATCGCCTTGGATTTGGGAGCCTTGATCGCGGGCACGAAATACCGGGGAGAATTTGAGGACCGCCTTAAAGCGGTGCTGAAAGAAATTGATCGGGCTTCGGGTAAAATAATTCTTTTCATTGACGAGCTTCATACGATTATCGGCGCGGGCGCGGCCGAAGGAGCGATTGACGCTTCCAATATGTTAAAACCGCCGCTGGCCAGAGGCGAACTTCACGCCATAGGCGCCACCACCATTAAAGAATATCAGAGGCATATTGAAAAAGATCCGGCTTTTGAGCGGCGATTTCAGCCGATTCTTGTTGAAGAGCCGTCCATTGAAGACACTATTTCCATTTTGCGGGGCCTTAAAGAAAGATACGAAGTTCATCACGGCGTGGCTATTACCGAAGAAGCGATTGCCGCGGCCGCGAATTTATCAAGCCGTTATTTAAGCAACCGTTTTTTGCCGGACAAGGCCGTGGATTTGATTGACGAGGCCGCGGCCGGCATGCGTTTGGAAATAGACAGCTTGCCAGCGGAATTAGATCAGTTTAAGAGGGAAATCACGCGCCTTGAAATTGAAAATAAGGCTTTGAAAAAAAATATTGGCGAGTCGGACAAAAACCCAAGCCATAAAAAAGCGATTTTGGACGTGAAAAAAAGATTGGCGGAATTGAAAGACAAAAGCAAGGCTTTGGAGATTCAGTGGAACAGTGAAAAAGGAATTTTGGTCCAAATCCGAATGTTGAAAAAAGCCATTGACGATTTTAAGCGCAAAGCCGAGGAAAACGAAACTAAAGGCGATCTTGAGAAAGTCGCTGAAATTCGCTATTCAATAATTCCGGAGCGAGAGCAAAAACTGGAAGAAGAAATAAAAAGATTGAAAAAAATCCAAAAAGATCATCCTCTTCTGAAAGAAGAAGTATCGGCGGAAGACATTACCAAAGTAATTTCAAAAATCACCGGCATACCGCTGACTCGAATAATGGAAGAAGAGGCGGAAAAACTTTCGCGGATAGAGGAAACTTTAAAGGCTCGAGTAGTCGGGCAAATCGAAGCGGTGGAAAAAGTCTCCGCGGCTTTAAGGCGATCCCGCGCCGGTATTTCCGATGAAGAGCGGCCGATCGGATCGTTTATGTTTTTAGGTCCGACTGGCGTGGGAAAAACCGAACTGGCGCGGGCTCTGGCCGAATTTATATTTAATGACGAAAAAGCCTTGATTCGTTTGGATATGTCCGAGTATATGGAAATGCACGCGGTGGCGAAAATTGTCGGCTCCCCTCCCGGCTATGTCGGGCACGAAGAAGGGGGACAACTGACCGAGATTGTCAAGCACCGGCCTTATTCCGTTATTCTTTTTGACGAAATTGAAAAAGCCCATCCGGAAGTGTTTAATATTTTGCTTCAAATTTTGGATTCCGGCCGGCTGACCGACGCCAAAGGCCGAGTTGTTAATTTTAAAAATTCTATTTTGGTTTTGACTTCCAATATCGGCTCGGAATTTATTCAGGAGATGGCTCAAGTCGGTTTCGGAGAAAACTCCAAAAAGAAAGAAAATCGGAAGGAAAATTTTCAGGAAAAAATTCGGAAAGCGCTTCAAGAAAATTTCCGGCCGGAGTTTTTAAATCGGCTGGATGAGATTATTATTTTCAACTCGTTGACTAAATCTAATATTGAAGAAATCGTCGATTTGCAACTGGAACGGGTTAAAAACAGACTGCTCAAAAAAGGCTTGACTCTTAAAATTTCGAAAGAAGTAAAAAAATATTTGGCTCAAGCCGGATTTGATCCGTACTTTGGCGCCCGACCATTAAAGCGAGTAATTCAGAATATGATTTTGAATCCGCTGGCCGAAATAATCGTCCGGAGAAAAGACTCCGATGGCAAAAAAATCAACATTGACATTCAAGAGGATAAAATTTTTTTTAAAGAAATTTAGCGCCGTGAAGAAATTTTTTTTCATCATTTTAATTTTATTCTTTGGCGCTCTGGGCGGGTTTTTTGGCGATGAGATAATTTTTTCTCGTTTCGCCGCCTCTTCTTTTTTGAGTCAGACGAAATTTTTTGAGAAATTAAAATCGGCTCGAACGATCATTGTCAATCGCGAGGAACAGGTGACTGTCCGTCCGGACGAGAGAATCGCGGAAATTATTGAAAAAGAAAGCGGGAAAATCGTCTCAATCTCCAGCGGAAATTTCAAAGCCTCGGGTTTTTACGTCACTTCCGACGGACTGGTCGCTACGATTGATTCGCCTTTTTTGGTTGCAAATAAAATTTATGTCCGTATCGGAGAAGAAGCCGAAGAGGCCTCTTTATTTAAAAGAGATCAGAAAAATAAAGTCGCTCTTTTGAAAATTCAAAAATCAAATTTGCCCATCGTTTCTTTCGCTGATAACGAAATAAAACTCGGTTCCATCATTTTTTTAATGGCCAGAGATTTGTCTTCGCTTTTTGTCAGCGAAGGGATAATAAAAAATCAAGATCTCGAAGTCTCTTTTAAAGAATCTTCCGGGTGGGCTCAAGGCGCGCCTATTTTTAATTTAAAAGGCGAGGTCATCGGACTGGCCAGTTTTGATAGAAATTCAACGATTAAAATCATCAGCGCCGATAAAATAGAAAATTTGTTTTAAAAAAATTTGACAAAAGATTAAAAATGACTATTATAAATTATCAGCCTTCAGTACGGCAGAACGTACTCGATATGGCGGAAAGGTCGATAAATACTAAAAGTTAATTCAGTTTTTTTAAAGACATGGCTAAAATGCAGCAAGATCAGGAGTTCGTCGAATATGTCGTTAAAGCGCTTGTCGACAATCCGGACGCGGTCAAAGTCGATCGCACGGTTGACGAAATGGGCGTCCTTTTGACTCTTAAAGTGGCTCAGGAAGATATGGGCAAAATTATCGGAAGAGACGGCTCAACCGCTAAATCTATCCGATCGCTTGTTCGTATCGTTGGTTTAAAAAACAACGCCCGGGTCAATCTCAAAATTGAAGAGCCGGAAGGCGGCAAACGAATCAAAAATTTAGACGAAGCCGTTGGAGATTTAAAACTCTAATTTTAGGGTTTAAACAAAACAAAAACCGCGCTATAATTAACGCGGTTTTTGTTTTTCAACTAGATTTATTAAACTTTCGCTTATAATGATTAAAGAAGTTATTCTAAAAATTTTTAAGGTCGAGGCGCTTTAATTAAATTATATAATCCGCCGAGGGTACCTAAAAAATTTTAGAATAACTTCTTGTTATTATTTCGAAAAAGTTTTATGCGTTTCGACATTATTACAATTTTTCCTGAAAGCTTTAACTCGTATTTAAATGAGTCTATTTTGAAACGCGCGCAAAAGAAAGGGCTGATTCAAATAAAAATTCACGATTTGAGGAATTTTACTAAAGATCCTCATAAAAAAGTGGATGACCGGCCTTATGGCGGCGGACCGGGAATGGTGATCAAAATTGAACCGTTAACCAGAGTTATAAGTTTAATTTTGAAATCTAAAACTTTGCCTCGTTATCAAGCGGGTAAAATTCAAAAACGTAAAACTCAAGTCGTTTTATTTTCAACGTTGGGTAAGCAGTTTGATCAAAAAATAGCGAGAGATTTCGCGAAAAAGCGCGATAGAATTATTATGATCGCGGGTCATTATGAAGGCGTGGATGAAAGAATTAAATCCGTTGTTCGGGATTTTGGATTTAAGATTCAGGAATTATCAATTGGCCCCTACGTTTTAACCGGCGGAGAGCTGGCGGGTATGGTTTTAGTGGACGCGGTTTCCCGCCATATTCCAGGAGTTTTGGGCAAGGAAGAGTCGTTGGAGGAGAAGCGATACGGCGCGGGCGTGCCTGTTTATACTCGTCCGGAAATATTTTTATGGAAAAATAAAAAATATAAAACGCCAAAAGTTCTTCTTTCCGGCGATCATCAGAAAATAGAGCAGTGGAGGAAAGGGCATATCAAGGCTTAGGAGCTTGACAAGAATTAATTGGCAAGTAGAATGTTTATGCGTGAGTATGAGCCCCAAATATCTTTCAACCAAGTAAGATTAAAATTACGTCAATAAATAAATCCGCGAAAGATTAAAATGCAAGATAATTTTTCGTGGGTTTGTTTTTTTGAAAGAACATTAAAAATTTTATTTCATCGCTCAAGAAAATTTTTAACCAACTAATTTTCTTGAATAAATACAAACAACTTTTTTGGGTTATCCCGATTCATCCGCCCACCCGCCGTAAATTTTAAAAAATTTACGGCGGGTGGCGGGTGAAATTTATTTTGTTTTTTTATCGCCCGCTAAAATTTATTTACCCGCCAAAAATTTTTAAAATTTACGGCGGGTGAAAAATTGAAGCGGGTGAACGAGCCATCAATGCTCATTTTATTGAGAGTTTGATCCTGGCTCAGGATGAACGCTAGCGGCGTGGATACGGCATGCAAGTCGAGCGGAATTATTTTTGAAACGGTTTGAGATTATATCAATGGCTGCGGATAAAATAGTTTAGCGGCAGACGGGTTAGTAATACTTTGGTACCCACCCTGAAGACGGGTATAATTCCGCGAAAGCGGAACTAATTCCCGATAGCATGATTTGATTTTCAAATCATTAAAGAAATCCGCAAGGAAATCGCTTCAGGAGGGGCCTAAGGCCTATCAGCTAGTTGGTAGGGTAACGGCCTACCAAGGCTATGACGGGTAGGGGGGGTGAGAGCCTGTTCCCCAACAATGGCACTGCGACACGGGCCATACTCCTACGGGAGGCTGCAGTCGAGAATATTCGACAATGGGCGCAAGCCTGATCGAGCGACGCCGCGTGGAGGATGAAGGGCTTCGGCCTGTAAACTTCTTTTCTCTTTGAGGAAAGCCAGATTTTAAATTTGGTTTGACTGTAGAAGAGGAATAAGGGGCTGCAAACTTCGTGCCAGCAGCAGCGGTAATACGAAGGCCCCGAGCGTTATCCGGATTTATTGGGCGTAAAGAGTCTGTAGGCGGTTTTGTTAGTCGGATGTTAAAGGCTTTGGCTTAACCAAAGAAATGCGTCCGAAACGGCAAAACTAGAGGAAAGGAGAGGCTGATGGAACGGTCGGTGTAGGGGTGAAATCCGTTGATATCGACCGGAACACCAAAGGCGAAGGCATTCAGCTGGCCTTTTCCTGACGCTGAGAGACGAAAGCGTGGGGAGCAAAAAGGATTAGATAAATCCGGTTCCGGCTCCATAAAACGGAACAAAGGGTGTCCCCTCCGATGGCAACATCGGAGTGCGCATCCAGCTGTATCGGGGAAGGCCGTTTAAGTCGAACGGTTAATCCCGAGGGAAGTTTTTCAGCGCATATTTATGAACTGAAACAACCCCGTAGAGACTATGTAAATCAATAAAGATAGAAAATGACCAAGTCATTTTTGTCAAAGCGATGCGGAGAAGTTATTTTAGGTTCTTTGCTTGGCGATGGATCGTTAAAAATCCATCCCGGCTACAAAAACGCTCGTTTTTCATTTCGTCATTCGGTTAAGCAAAGAGAATATTTTTTCTGGAAATTAGGACAATTAAAAGAAATTTCCGGAGAAAAATGTTGGTGGCTTCAGACGAAAAATGAATTAGGCGGCGATAAACTTCGTTATCAAAGTTTAGCTCTTGAATCATTAACCGAACTGTATACATTAACGCGCAAGCGGGGGAAGCTGCGTATTCGGCGGAAATGGTTGAATATGCTTACACCTCTTTCTTTGGCGGTCTGGTGGTTAGATGATGGTTCGTTAATAACGAACAGTCGGCGAGGCGTTTTGTGCACCGATTCATTTTCTTATGAAGAGCAAAAACTTTTAGTTCGTTATTTAAATAAAGCATGGAACGTAAAAGCAGCCATAGGAAAAATTCATAGAAAATGGAAAGGCGGAGAGAATGAGTATTATCGGTTATGGATTCGTTCAAGTGAAGAATTGCAGAAATTATTGCGGATTATTATGCCGCATATCAAAATAGCTTCAATGTTGTCGAAAGTATTGCTTATGTATAAAAACGTTGATTTACAGCAACGCTGGATTTCTGAAGTTCGTCAAGCAACCGGTTTTTCTCAAGCAGTTATTGAAAAGTATCTTGTTGAGAAAAAATCTCGCTGGAAGAATTTTAGAAAATGATATAGTCCGATCCTCCGAGTAATCGGAGCGCGTGAAAATATTCACGCCCTTGACAATTGCTATTGATCAATTGTCATTGGTTAAATTATTGTTTCACAATAATTTTGACCCTTGTAGTCCACGCCCTAAACGATGAGTGCTGGCTGTCTAGAGTATCGACCCTCTAGGTGGCGAAGCTTACGCGTTAAGCACTCCGCCTGGGAAGTACGGCCGCAAGGCTAAAACTCAAAGGAATAGACGGGGACTCGCACAAGCGGTGGAACATGTGGTTCAATTCGACAGTAAACGAAGAACCTTACCAGGGCTTGAAATCCTATTGAAAGCCTGCCGAAAGGCGGGGCCTCCGCAAGGACAGTAGGACAGGTGCTGCATGGTTGTCGTCAGTTCGTGCCGTGAGGCGTTCTCTTAAGTGAGGTAACGAACGCAACCCTTACTGCCTGTTACAAGTGTCAGGCAGGACCGCCCAGCCTAAAATTCAGAATATAGAAACTAAAAGAATATTGTGGATTTTAGGCTGGGAGGAAGTTAGGACAACGTCAAATCAGCATGGCCCTCTGATGCCCTGGGCTACACACGTGTTACAATGGGCAGTACAATGGGTTGCCAAGCCGTAAGGCGGAGCCAATCCCATCAAAACTGCCCCCAGTTCGGATTGAGGTCTGCAACTCGACCTCATGAAGCCGGAATCGCTAGTAATCGCGGATCAGCTATGCCGCGGTGAATACGTTCTCGAGTCTTGTACTCACCGCCCGTCACTTCAAGGGAGTCGGCAATGCCCGAAGCCTCTGTTTATCAGGGTTCACGGCAGGGTCGGCGACAGGGAAGAAGTCGTAACAAGGCATCGGTAGCGGAAGCTGTCGATGGATTATCTCTTTTCAAAAGAGTTTATCGGCTCAGCGCATAACTTTTGTTATATGCTGGGTTTGAAGGTCGGTCGGGGTAACCCAAAAGCGTTGTTTGTGGTCTTTAATAAAAATAAAATGGAGGTATCGAATGAAATTAAAAGTTTGTCCCAATAGTTTGTTAACGGTTAAAAAAGCGATTGAAGAAAAGTATGATATCACCATTACTGAACATCACTCTATAAAGAATCGTCAAAAATATTGCCGCGTTTTTTTTAAAGATTGGGGAATCGCGAAACTCGTTACAAGCCATTTGGGATGGGCGATTCATCCGGTTTACTTGGATTGCGCGGTTTTAGCCGTGGATTTAGATGTTTCTGAAACAATTAGAAAACTGGACGATTTTTTCGAAGATGATCTGGAAATTGAGTGGGAGGATTAAAACAAAATTTTTTAAAAGCTCTTGGATTAATCGAGAGCTTTTTTGTTTCTAATTCTTGTCAATTTTAATTTTTTTGATTATTATTATGTATTCGCCCGATTGAAATGGGCGTGTAGCTCAGTTGGTTAGAGCGCGTCACTGATAATGACGAGGTCCATGGTTCGAATCCATGCACGCCCACCATTTATTTCGCGGGCCCATAGCTTAGCGGCAGAGCGCCCCGATTTGTTCGCCCTCCAATCTTTTTTACGGGGACGTAGCTCAGCGGCAGAGCATCCGGTTTGCATCCGGAAGGTCAGGGGTTCAAATCCCCTCGTCTCCACAATTTAGAAAAGCGCAAGGAATTGGAAACCGCTTCGCTTCGCTCGGCGGCCAGTTTGTATTGAATTTTAGGCGAAAAAATCAGTTGGCGATTCTGCAAAACGCAGTTCCCTCCAAAGGCGGGCAAGCGAGCCGATATTTTTAAGAAATGTTGTCATTCCCGTCTTGTTTTCGGATTCAAGCAGTTTCGCGGCTTGATTTAAGGATAAAACGAACTCACGAGCCGGTTCGAGCCACGGCAAGCCTTTTTGTTCAAAATCTTTAATTTGCTCCTGCAAAACCTTTTGGCTTGCGCTATTTAGCCCTTTATGCTAATATTTGAACTGTAGCTTACCTTTAAGGTATTCTGCAGTACAAATATGGATAATAAACCCAAAAAAGGCGAATACTTGGATATTTTATTGAGATCCCCCAGAACCATCTTTTCAACAAAAGATGTTGCTTTGTTGTGGGGCGAGGAAAGAAAAGACACGGTTAGTATTCGATTAAACAAGTATGTTAGGGCCGGAAAGTTGATAAGAGTCCGCCGTGGTTTGTATGCCAAGGATAAAAACTATGAGAAATTCGAATTGGCTACAAAAATCTATATTCCCTCATACATCAGCCTTGAGACCGTGTTAACTCGCGCCGGAATAAGTTTCCAGTATTACGACAGTATTTTTGTTGCCTCGTATGTGACCCGAGAAATTAATGTTGATGGCCAAAAAATCTCTTTTGTTCGAATAAAAGATTATGTATTAAGCAATACAGCCGGTATTGAACATGCCGAGGGGTATTCCATCGCCAGCAAGGAGCGTGCATTTTTGGACAGAATTTATATCAGTAAGGACTATCACTTCGATCATTTGGATGTCTTGGACTGGGACAAAGTTTTTTGGATTTTGCCCGTTTACAATAATAAGCGTATGGAGAAAAAAGTCCGGGAGTATTTCGAGTATTATTCCGCCGAAGGCCCGCTTCGCTCTCGTTCCAGCGAGGCGAGCGGATCCGCCCCCGCCCGCCTTGCTTCGCGACGCGAAGCGGGCAGGTCTGGCGGAAAAAGTTCCGCGTAAATTTATGACATTGGATTATTCAAAACACAAAAATGTTCTACTCCAGATTCTGAAGGATATATATTATGATACATCTATCGCGCCGCATTTAGGGTTTAAGGGCGGAACGGCTGCCCTCCTGTTTTACGATCTGACCCGCGATTCGGTTGATTTGGATTTCGATTTGCTCGACGAAAGCAAAGAACAGGCCGTATTTGAAAAAATACAGAAGATCGTTGCTGGTTATGGAAAGATAGTTGATTCACTGATTAAACGATTCAATCTGATTAACATTATTTCCTACGATACCAAATTGCAAAATATTAAAGTTGAGGTTAATCGCCGTCAGTTTGGTTCAAAATACGATTTAAAGACACTGCTGGGTATTTCCATGCTTGTAATGGTTCGGGAAGATATGTTTGCCCATAAGCTTATGGCTATGCACGAACGGGTTGGTAAAACGAGCCGCGATATTTATGATGTTTGGTTTTTCCTTAAAAACAATTGGCCGATAAATAAAGAAATTATTGAACAGCGTTCGGGCAAATCCTTTAAAGAAATTTTGCAGGCAACCGCGGAACAGCTGGAAAAAATGGAGAATCGAAACATTCTGGTCGGTTTGGGAGAATTTTTGACCGAAAACCAAAAGGACTGGGCCTGGGCAAAACTTCGCGAAGAAACAATCTTTTTATTAAAAGCGCGTTTGGAAAGCGAAAAATGACCACCAAAAATAAAATCAAAAAAGAACACGAGTTTTATGCCTGCCCCGTAGTTCCGCCAGAGGCGGATACTACTGGGGTGCGGCTCATCGGCGATGAAAAAGATCGGGAACAGATCAAGAATAATCTTTATGGCAAATAAGCATGTAAAATCCAAAGAAAGGGTTAGGAATCATGGCGAGGTATTTACGCAAGAGCGTGAAGTGAACGCCATGCTTGATTTGGTCAAAAACGAGACAGAAAGAATTGAATCCCGCTTTTTGGAGCCGGCTTGCGGCGATGGAAATTTCCTTGCGCCGATCCTTGAAAAAAAACTTGAAGCGGTGAAGAGAAAATACAAATCAAGCCAAACGGAATTTGAAAGAATGGCGCTTTTAGCGGTAAGTAGTATTTATGGGGTAGAACTTCTGCAAGATAATGTAGAGGCGTGTATCAAACGGCTTTATAAGCTGGCTGATGATTGTTACATAAATCTCTATAAGGAAAAAGGCAACGATAATTTTAGAAAAAGCATCAGGTTTGTGTTGGGGCGGAATATTTTACAAGGAGACGCGCTCACTTTAAAAACGGGAAATAGCAAAGCGCATATTGTCTTTTCTGAGTGGGCGTTGGTAAACGGCAGTAAAATTAAAAGACGAGATTTTGAGTTTCGCGAATTAGCTGATTTCGATCCAAATAAACCGACACTTTTTTCATTGCGCGAAGTTTCGGACACAGGCGAGGCTGTTTTTTCACCGATGCCCATTAAAGAGTTTCCTGTAAAGCATTACTTACAACTTGATTATGAAGACGCAAAATAATTACAACCCAGATGTTCTTTCTTGCCTCGCCAACTTGAGCAGCGACGAGGTTTTTACTCCGCCAAAATTAGCAAATGAGATATTAGATTTACTGCCAAAGGAAATTTGGCGAGATAAAAACGCGACTTTTCTTGATCCGGTTTCCAAGTCAGGTGTGTTTTTGCGAGAAATTGCAAAGAGGTTACTCGAGGGGTTGGAAGATCAAATCCCTGATAAGCAAAAAAGGATTGATCACATCTTTGACAAGCAGATTTTTGGGATTGGAATTACCGAATTAACCGCGCTTCTTTCAAGACGCAGTTTGTATTGCTCTAAAAATCCCAACAGGACCGAGAAGCTAAAATATTCCGTTACGGATGTTTTTGACAACGAACAGGGCAACATATTTTTTGATAAAACCAATCATACTTGGCAAAACGGCCGGTGCTCTTTTTGCGGTGCCAGCCAGTCAGAGTATGAGCGTGAGGAAGGGCTCGAGACTCACGCGTATCAATTTATACATAATAAATTAAATGATAAAATTAAAAATATGAAATTCGATGTAATTATAGGCAATCCACCTTATCAAATAAGTGATCAGGGTCATGGCGCTAGTGCTATCCCTATTTATCAAAAGTTTATTGAACAGGCCAAAAAACTGAATCCTAGATTTTTAACTATGATTATTCCTTCACGTTGGTTTTCTGGCGGTAAGGGATTAGATGAATTTAGGTCTAGCATGTTAAATGACGCCCGTATTAAAGAGCTGGTAGATTATTTTGATTCTACCGAATGTTTTCCTGGGGTCGATATTTCCGGTGGTATTTGTTATTTTTTGTGGGAAAGAGATTACCATGGTTCTTGTAATGTAACATCGATACAAAAGGGAGAGACAACTTCTATTAAGAGGCCTCTTCTTGAGAATGATTCAGATACTTTTATAAGATTCAATAAGGCAATATCTATTTTAAGAAAAATTCGAGAAAATAAAGAAAAAGATTTTATTAACTTTGTTAGTTCAAGAAAACCTTTCGGTATTGGTACAACCATTAAGCCATCAAAGAAATCAAAAAACGGTTATATAAAAATTTATTCGTATCCCGAAAATGGTTTTATTGATAAAAATGTGATTACTCACAATTATAAGTGGGTTAAGGATTATAAAGTTTATACAGCTAAGGCATATGGCGAGAGAGGAGCACTTCCTTATAAGATAATAGCCAAACCATTCTTGGGAGAGAAAAATTCCTGCTGCTCAGAAACTTATTTGGTTATTGGTCCATTTGCAACAAAAGAGATTACCCAAAACGTTATTGCTTATATGAACACTAAATTTTTTAGATTTATGGTTCTCCTAAAGAAAAATACACAAAATGCAGCAAGAGGAGTATATAGCTTTGTCCCAGTGCAAGACTTTTCTGAAGCATGGACTGATGAAAAGTTATACAAAAAATACAAACTTACCAAAGAAGAAATTGAGTTTATCGAATCCATGATTCGCCCCATGAATTAATATGGCCAGAGATTTTTTTCCACAAAAACCGGATGTTAAACCGACAATATACGCCTACGAGTTGATAGGCGTTGATTCGCATAAGAGCCTGCTCAAAATCGGTTATACGGTTCGCGATGCACAACAAAGAATTGCGGAACAATTAGGCACAAGCCGAGTACCGCACAGAATTGTTCTCGTTGAAGATGCCATCAGGAGTGACGGCACTACCTTTACTGACCATGAGGTACACACCCATTTAAAGCGCCGCAGCGTAAAAAGAGATGGAGGCGAGTGGTTTAAATGTTCAGTGAAGGACGTTAGATCAGCAATAAATGATTTGAGGGAACGGAAATTTAGTGTTGAAACTCGAGGACTAAATTTCACAATGCGTCCGGAGCAAAAAGCGGCGGTAGAAAAGACATCGGCTTACTTTTTGAGTTATAAAAAAGAAAATCCAAACAAAACTCCGCATTTTCTTTGGAATGCCAAAATGCGTTTTGGCAAGACATTTGCCACTTACCAACTCGCCCAAAAAATGGGTTGGACAAAAATATTGGTAATGACTTTTAAGCCGGCGGTTGAAAGTGCTTGGGACGATGATTTGAAAGAACATGTTGATTTTAAGGGTTGGCAATTTATTTCCGCATCAGAAAACACGCTTTGGCACAAAGATATAGATACGAAGAAGCCCTTTGTTTGTTTTGGCTCTTTTCAGGATTATTTAGGAAAAAATAAAAGCACTGGCGGGGTAAAGACAAAAAATAAATGGGTTCACGATACAAAATGGGATTGTGTTGTTTTTGACGAGTACCACTACGGCGCGTGGCGAGAAAATGTTAAAGAACTTTTTGAGGCAGAGGAAAAGAAAGAACAAAAATTTGCGGAAGGAGAAGGGTTAGAAGAGTTTGATGAAAAAATATTGCCGATCAAAACGCAGGCGTATTTGTACCTTTCCGGGACTCCGTTTCGCGCAATTGCATCCGGTGAATTTATTGAGGAGCAAATTTATAACTGGACATATTCTGATGAACAGAGAGCGAAACAATCTTGGAACGAAAAAAGCGCTCCCAATCCGTATGCTTCGCTACCGCGGATGGTGATGATGACTTATCAACTACCCGATTCAATAATTGATATTGCGAATCAAGGGGAATTTAATGAGTTTGATCTGAATGAATTTTTCTCGGCCGATGGCAAAGATAAAAAGGCAAAGTTTAAATACGAGGATGAAGTGCAAAAGTGGCTTGATCTGGTTCGCGGTGCATTTTCAGAAACGGCAATTGATAATTTGAAACTTGGAGCAAAAAAGCCGCCGATGCCGTACTCTCACGCCGAACTTTTGAATTTATTAAACCATACGCTTTGGTTTTTGCCGTCGGTCGCATCGTGCTTTGCGATGCGAAATTTGCTCAAACAAAAGCAGAACACATTTTATAAAGATTACGAGATTGTCGTAGCCGCTGGCCACGAAGCCGGTATCGGCCTTAGAGCCTTACCCCCAGTCCTACGAGAAATGGATGATCCATTAGAATCAAAAACTATTACTTTAACCTGCGGGAAACTTTTAACTGGTGTTACGGTGAAGCCGTGGACTGGGATATTTATGCTTCGCAGTTGCTCAACGCCAGAAACCTATTTTCAAGCGGCCTTTAGGGTTCAATCGCCATGGACTATCAAAAATCCTGATGGCAAATCGCCAAACAAGGAAGAAGTTATTAAAAACGAATGTTATGTTTTTGATTTTGCGCCAAACAGGGCATTGCGACAAATTGCCGAATATAGTTGCCGTCTCAATGTAAATGAATTCAATCCAGAAACAAAAGTGGCGGAATTTATCAGTTTTCTTCCGGTGCTTGCCTATGACGGCAGCGCCATGAAGCAAATAGACGCGGCAGGAATTTTGGATATGGCGATGAGCGGAACAACCGCAACATTGCTAGCTCGGCGCTGGGAAAGCGCACTGCTCGTGAATGTTGATAACAACACGCTCAAGAGACTGATGGACAACAAGGGCGCGATGGATGCGCTGATGAGTATTGAGGGTTTTAGAAATTTGAATCAGGACATTGAAACGATAATAAACAAATCAGAAGCCGTTGAAAGAGTTAAAAAAGAAACCAACGACAAGGAATTGACCAAAAAGGAGAAAAAAGAACTTACCGAAGAAGAGAAAAAATATAAGAGCCTTCGCAAACAAGTGCAAGAAAAATTGATTAAATTAGCGACGCGTATTCCAGTATTTATGTATCTCACGGATTATCGCGAAAGGACATTGAAAGATGTGATCACGAAACTTGAGCCAGGATTATTCAAGAAAGTTACCGGTCTAACTCAAAAAGATTTTGAAATGCTTGTGAGTTTGGGAGTTTTCAATAGCGCATTAATGAATGATGCTGTCTACAAATTTAAGAGATATGAGGACTCGAGCTTAGTTTATACAGGTGTGAACCGGCATGAAGGAGAAGACATTGGTCTCTATGATACGGTTTTGTCGCAAAAAGAGTATCGAGACAAGCCGGAGCAAGTATTTGTGAATAATCCATCGTTTAAGGTTTAATAAACATTTGTCTATAAACTCTACGGCCTCACCCCGAAGGATCCCAGTAGTAGAACGCAGAGCGTTCACTACGAAGCAGGGCTTACGAATGTTGTGGCTGACTGCCTTCGTTATGCTGTCCAAAATATCTACTCCTTTATGCGTTCCTTTGCCCACACGACACGACAGCGAATATGCGATAAATGTCGGCTCAAAAATTGGATTAAGGACGCTGAAAACTGCGTGGTGGAGCACTCGGTCTTTGACGATGGCTTTGTGAATATGCCTCTGTTTGGGGTCTTGAATATAAAACGAAGTATATGTTCCGTGCCTATACTTTTTATTTTTCAAATCCCAATGAAGCTGAAAAATGTTTTGTTCAAGCTCCCATTCAAACTCAACAACATCCCGTTTTTTCTTTTTATCGCTACTAAACTTATCCCACGCCCAAAACAGATTTTCCAGTGAGATGATTTTTTCAAAAACATTTTTATAGATTTTCATAATATGGATGATTTTGATATACCAATTTTCAAAATAACTTACGAGCTATATAAGGAGTTTTATGCTTACCGAAATAATGTTAAGAAACAAGACCGCCATACGCTTTGGCAGAGATGCGAAAACATTACTTTAGATGTGTTGGAAAATCTGCTTTGGGCAAGTCAGCTTTCAAAAACCGAAAAACTACCCGTGTTAGAAAAAACTAGCGTCAAACTAAACTTTCTGCGAGTGTTCTTACGGCTTTGCAAAGAAGTAAAAGTTACTGATGTCAATAAATACATTAAGTGGCAGGAGACGGTTGATGAAATAGGAAGACAGCTTGGTGGTTGGATTAGGTCAACCAAAGAGCGTTAAATGAAATACCCCCATGAGTGAGGGTATTTCAAGTTGATGGAGAATGACTGCCGAGAGGCGGCCAGACCGATGTTGTAGTTGCGGTTGTCGTCCCAGTAGTTGTTGACATTGAGCCCGTTCTCGTCGAAGTTGCCGACATTGACACGGTTGCCGTCCGAAGTGACATAGTTTGCTCACCCTCGTCCGTGGCACTGGAAATTGAGGTTTACTGTCGTAAGGCTTATATCCTCTCTTTCCTGTATTTTATTCGGGAGCAAGCGATGTTATCGCTATCTCCGCTAAAGATGAGCAAGAAGTTCTATCTCCATCTGGTTCACACGCTATCGTAACCCGTAGGCGACGATACTCTGGTGAAATCTCAAAGATGAGACGCCTTGCGAGGTGAAACCGTAGCCGCGCCTGCATTAGCAAGACATTTACAGAATAGCTTGGCGTCAGAGAAAAGAAAAGAGCCTCCGCCGAAAAAATCGGACGGAGGCTCAAGGTTTCAAGAGGGTCAAGCCCTCAAGACTTCAAAGTTCAGAACTTCCGAGAGGCGGCCAGACCGATGCTGCCGTAGCGGCCGCCGCCCCAGTAGCTGCTGACACGGAGCCCGTTCTCGCCGAAGTCGCCGACATCGACACGGCCGCCGCCCGAAGCGACACACTCGCAACGGGCATATCGTGACTGGTTCACGAAGTTCCCTGTCTTACGGAAGACGAGTAGGTCTTTCGTGACCTCGGTGATGGCGGACGGCACTTCGTAGTTAGCCGTGAGCATCGTCTTCTGGTCGTCGTAGGTCTTGTCCTCGGACTTCGGGATGATGTTCTGATGCAAGAGATACCACCTGAAGTCCATCGTGGTCTCCCTCGCAAACTTCTGCTTGGAATACCACGCACTTGGAGCGTAGGAGCAAAACTTCGGCTGCCCCGTGACAGGGTGAAGTTCCTGCAACTTCAGGATGGTGAGCGACTTGCCGTTGATGCGGTCGAGCCCCACGAAGGCGAAGTGGCAATCCTTCACCACCTTACCGCAGAGCGGACAGGTGGAGTTGATGATGTCCTCGCCCCACGGGAACTCGGCGACCTGACGGAGTTGCTTCTGACTGAAGTTCACGCCGTAGAGAGCCGACTAGTCCTCAACACCAAAGAAGTTCTTGCCCATGACCGCACGGGCGAGCTTCTGGTGGATTGAGGCATCGAGGCCACCTCGGAGCATGAACTCTGCCACCCGCTTGGCGTAATCTGGTTCGGCACGAAGCCTTGCCAGATGGTCAGGGGTGACGCCGTGGTCTTGGAGCACCTTGAGGGTCGCTCCAAGCTCACCGAACTCTACTTTCCAGAGACCGCTTTGGGTTGTGCTTTTCATAGCACTTTCCTCCTTTTGTTGGATTTTCTCTCTTTGTCCCTCTTGGAGACTTTAGAGAGAGGTAGCCGTATCCGACGGCTTGCGGTCTCATCTCGGAATGAGACGAGCACTTTAGAAACCAAGCGTTTGGCGTCCAAAATGCTCGCCTCACTGATTTTCAATGAACACCACAATTGTAGCAAATCGTCAACAAAAAGTCAATAGTGTGGTATTTTCAAAACAATAGTGAGTAATGCAGTGGGGTAGATTTATGAGTTAGCAAAACTTCTCAAATCTGGTATGTAAATATACTCATTTTGTCTCTCAAAAATAGTTCTAACATTGTTCACGATGCGGAGCATTGATTGAGATCGGGCTAGAGATTGCTCGATTTCTGTTTTACCTGCCCCGTAGGAAGCTTGTTTTCCTTCGGGGTTCACTGGATTTTTTGCGGTTCGAACATGCGAAAGTATCTCGCCGGACACGGTTGTTTTCGCGCGTAAAAAAGCGGGAAAATACGGCACGAACTACGAAAGATGAACTTGTCGGCATTTGTAAGTCGGCGATTGAGACGGCTTCGCAGAAGGAGGAACGCAAATAACGCGCGCTCGCGCTGTTGCGCTCGTGCGGTCAATTCTCCAACTCCGAAATCCGCAAGGCGCTTGGGATATCTTCCCGCACGGCCGCGCCGTCGCTTATCGTTTACGGTGAGTTGCGTCGAACCGCCTCAAACAACATCCTTACAAACTTGAGAATGTAGGGATGTGGTGTATAATGTAATTATGGCGAAGGTAAAAACAGCGAAACAAATGGAGCGGCATCTGAAAGGGATGGCCAATCACCATCGGATCGAGATTTTATTGTTTATCGCAAGCAACGACGGAGCAACACTGGATGATATTGTTACCGCTCTTGGCGCGAATGAGAAAACTCTTCGCAAAGCGCATGAAGGCCATCAGTTCTTCGGCGGGCGTGAAGTTTTTTGAAAATTTAAAGAGGTGATGAAAATGAAGATTTTATTGTCATTTTTATTGGCCGTGATTTTGATATTTATTTTTATTCCGATTTCTTGGGCGAGTGATCCTCTTTTTGAAATTTACAATGATTTAAAAATCGGCATGACAAGAGAGGAAGTTTACGATATTGTCGGCCAATATTATCCCGGGCATATGGCGAAAATTATGCATGAGATGAACGGATATGAAACTTGGCATTGGAATTGGCCGCCGGAAGAAACAAGAAAGGAGAATTTTAATGAAACGGCTTATTTAGGAATTGAATTTTTTCAGGATTCAGTCTCGGACGCTTTTTATAAATTCGTGAGCAGTTCGAGAGTGGAAATTAAAAGATTATATAGATGTTGTAAAAAAGAAGATGAAAAATTTTGAATTTTAACAATCAGAAAAAAAGGAGAAAAAGATGAAAATTAAAGATCCTTCAACGTTATTTTTGTTGATTTTGAATTTAGCAATGGTTATTTTTCTTTTGCAATCGTATGTGAGGTGATAGGAAAAGGTAAAGCCCTGACGTTACGCGTCAGGGCTGTTTTTTTTGAATTTACGGCAAAAGCGTTTTTTGCGTTTGAATCGGGAGTTTGCGAAAAGCGATTAAGGCCAGAGCGTGCATCCAGCCAAGCGGGGTGTGATCATTGGGTTTTCCGTCAACATAAGCTTCGGCGATATGGCCATCATCGGTAATTCGCGACGCGCCTCGTTTGAACCATTCAAAAGCCGTTTCGTATTGATGTCTTTGAGAATAAATTATTGAAATTAAAAAGTCCCATTGCCACTGGGCGGAAACTCCGTTTTTATCGCGGTAATAATCATCTCCCCAATAGCGATGAATTCCGAAAGACTGGACGAGACGGTGAAATTTTCCGTTTTTAGCTTTGTGGCCGTTGATTATTCTATCAAGAAGAAGGTCCGCCATTTCCAGTCCCACGATATTAAATGGCCAAATAAGGAAAAGTTGGGCCACATCGCAATCGTGACTGTTTTCCCATTTATGATGCTCCCGTTCGCAAACATCTTGCGATTCATAGGGAAGAATTCGAAAAAGCTGATTTTGGCCAAAAGTAATAAGCTCTTCGGGCACTGTGGCTAAATCTCTTCTTTTGATATACGATAATCCGGCTACAACCGCGCCGATGGAAGAAGCGTGTTTTATTAAACATTCTTCCCACATTCCGAAATCCGGCTGTTGCCAGTATTCAACATTGATTAAATAAAAAATAAGAAGTTGAAGAATTTTTTTATCGTTTTCGTCGCGTCTGGCGTCAATATTTTTAAAATTCAAATCAGCGACTAAATGCAGAAAGAGGCCAATGGCGTCCAGTTGGTGATGTCCCCATTCAATGGGATTTTCATGTCCGGTAACGGAATTGCGGCAAGTTAATTCTTTAAGAGTGGCGGCGTCGTATTTAGCGTGAATTAATTCTGAAGTTATGAATTTTCCGTTTTTATCGCGGGGATGAGAAATTCTTTCAAGTTTATGGCGTTGATTGTGAAGAATATTAAAAATCGGATAAACGCTTTCAACTAATTTTTCATACATTCCAAAATAGTAATAAGCGTCAGCCATAAAAAGCTGATCGCGCATCCACATTGCCGCGTAATCGTTCCATCGCGGATCGTTTTCCGGGTTTCTTGGCGGGGAAGCCAGAAACGCTTTGGTTTCGGCGTTTTGCAAAGATTCCATCACTTTCAAAATTTTTTCTTTATCAAAGACTATTTTTTTAAATTCATTCAAAAAAACCTCCTTGTTAATCTGATTTTTTTAAAAGATCTAATTTTTTATAACATTTTTTTATAATACAATAAAGGTCTTTCGCGAAAGGCCTTTAAGTTATCCACAGGGATATTTTGAAAACTTATGCTATAATATTTTTACGCTAAATAATGAAATAAAGCGATCGCGTTGTCAATAAATAACGCGAAGTTAAAGGTCGAGAAATGATTTAAATTCAATACTATAATGCTTCTTCAAGATATAAGTATCACATTTACTACCGCTTTTACCCAACTTTTGAATAGCGTGGTGGTCGAGTTTTTGCCAAGACTCATTCTCGCTATTGTCGTTTTTATTATCGGCTGGATTGTGGCAATGATTTTTGATCGGGTTATTATTCAGATTTTTCGATCTTTAAAAGTAGATCAGTATTTGGCAAAATTGGGTTTTGAAAAGCCAATTGAGAGAGCGGGCATGAAGCTTGACAGCGGAAGATTTGTCGGCGGCATTGTTAAATGGTTTTTTATTGTTGTTTTTCTTTTGACCGCCGCTAACATTTTGAATCTTTCAGCCGTAGCCGATTTTTTGCAGGAAGTGATTGCTTATCTTCCGCATGTTTTTGTCGCGGCTATTATTCTGCTCGTGGCCGCCCTGGTGGCTGATTTTGTCGCCAAAACCGTCAAGGCCGCGGTTGACGCCGCGGGATTGGCCAGCGGTCCTTTTCTTTCCGGTGTTGTAAAGTGGGCAATCTGGATTTTTGCTATTTTCGCTACTTTGCTTCAGCTGGGCGTGGCCAGAGATATTCTTAGCACTTTCTTTACCGGCTTTGTGGCGTTTTTGGCTATTGCCGGCGGAATAGCTTTTGGACTGGGCGGAAAAGAACAAGCCGCTTCGTTTATTGAAAAACTCCGCCGGGATATTTCAGAAAAAAGATAGAATATTCTCGTTTTAAAAAACTCGTTTTTCGGCGAGCTGCCGGAGAGCGAGTTTTTTTGTTTTTTAATTTTTAGGCTCGCGCGAGTCGAGAACTAATGCGATGGACGAGTGCAAAAATTGACATCGAAAATTATAAGAATTAAAATAATGCAGTAAGAGTTTTAATCTCGTATTTTCAAGGTCGAAAATTTTAAATTTACTTTTATTTTTTTATATGTCAATTAAAGATGAATTTATTGCGGCTCCGCCGATGAATGAACCAGCGGTCAGAATTGGCCGATCTTATGCCAGCGCTTTGGCCGGTTTTATCGCCGGCGCGATCGCCACGGCGGTGGTCGTTGGCATTTTATATTGGTTTTTTGGTCCGGGCGCCAGATAATTTAAAATGTTATACGCGATACATGCGCGGCTCATAATTCAAATAAAAAAAGGCCTAAAAAAATTAAAAAATCTTCCAAGAAAAACAAATAGGAAAATTTTGGCAACGGGAGCGATTTTTTCTTTTTTGCTTATTCTTTTTTTGATTTCTGTTTTTTTTCCGGCCCGAAAAATTTTAATTAAATTAGCCGGTTTTGAGCCTCAAAAAGAGGCTCAAAATGTTGAGCCGAAAAAAGTACGGCCAGTTTTTTCTCAACCATTTGAAGCTAAAGGTATTTATATTACTTCGTTTACCGCTGGGGACAAGAAAAGAATGAGTGAACTTACCGCTCTGATTAAAAAAACCGAGCTCAACGCGATTATCATTGACATTAAAGATTGGGGCGGACAAATCGTTTTTAAAACCGAAAATCCGGAATTAAATCGTCCGGGGACTTTTGATATCAGGATTTCAGACATTGGGGGTCTTTTGGAAAGACTGCATGATGAAAATATTTACGCGATCGCGCGCGTCGCTGTTTTTCAGGATAATTCTTTGGCCGTCAAAAGACCCGATTTGGCTTTAAAAAGTAAAAAAACTGGCAAAATCTGGCGTGATTTTAAAAAAATTGCCTGGCTGGATCCGGCTTCTTTGGAAGTTCAGGATTATAATATCGCTTTGGCCATTGAAGCCGCGAGATTGGGTTTTGACGAAGTTAATTTCGATTATATTCGTTTTCCTTCCGATGGCGCCATGGCTGACGCTATTTATCCTTTTTGGGACGGCAAAACGCCGAAACATGAAGTGATGAAGAATTTTTTCCAACGCGCCAGTTTCGAATTAAAGCCTTTGAAAATTATAATTTCGGCCGATTTTTTTGGCCTGACTACTTGGCGGGACGATGATATGAATATCGGCCAACGATTGATTGACGCGGCCGGTTATTTTGATTATATCTCGCCGATGGTTTACCCCTCGCATTACCCGGCCGGTTTTCAAAATTTTAAAAATCCGGCGGCCCATCCTTATGAAATTATTTTTGAAAGTTTAATGAAAGGCCAAAGCAAATTAACGGAATTTGCTTCCAGTAATCACGTTTCCGCGGCTTTGCTTCGGCCCTGGCTGCAGGATTTCGATTTAGGCGCGGTTTACGACGATAAAATGGTGCGGCTTGAGAAGAAAGCCGTTTATGACGCTAAATCTTTCGGTTGGATTCTTTGGAACGCGTCTAACAAATATACCGTTGACGCCCTGGATAGCGAGTAATATAATTTGATTATGATATCAAAAAAGGAGGTCAAACCTCTCAAATATCAGAACCTTCCCGGACTTTCGGAAAAACAATTAAAAGAACATCACGACGTTCTTTACGCCGGTTATGTTAAAAAACTGAATGAAATAGAAGAAAAATTAAAAGAGGCTTCCCGAGCCGAGGCCAGCGCTTCTTATAGTCAATTTCGGGAGTTAAAATTAGAAGAAACTTTTTCTTTAAACGGCGTTAAACTTCACGAAGGTTATTTTGATAATTTGGGCGGGAAAGGAGAAAAGCCGCAAGGAAAAATTTTGGAAATAATTGAACGCGATTTCGGGACCTATGAAAATTGGGAAGAAGACTTTAAAGCCTGCGGAATGTCGGCTCGGGGCTGGGTGGTTTTAACTTACGATTTGGAAGAAAAAAAACTTCATAATTATATTTGTGATTGGCATTCTCAAGGCGGAGTTTGGAACACAGTCGCGCTTTTGATCCTCGATGTTTACGAGCATGCTTATTTTATCGATTACGCGACTGGACGCAAAAATTACATCGAAACTTTTATGAAAAATATTGATTGGAATTTCGTGAACGAAAAAATAAAAAAATTTATTCCGTTGGAAAATTAAATTTAATTCACCCGTCTAAGTTTTTAGCGGGTAAAGGTCGGAAAAATTTCAAATAAAATAAAAAATTAATATTATTAATAATAAAAAATATGAATAAATTATTATTAAAAAAAACCGCGAAACACATCGTCTCAGGATTGGTCGCTTCAGGACTTTTATTTTCTTTAGCTGTTTTCGCGCAAGATAAAAAAAGCGAAAGGTTTAATGCCGAAGGTCCGGTTATAGCCGTGGACACGGCCGCTAAAACTCTGACAATCACTCTTGAAAAAGCTCGAATGGCCCTTAAAGATTCCCAAGGCAAAGATCAAGCGATTAGCGTTACCGATGAAACCAGAATAAGGATGCGCGATGTTGATATTGGCCTTGGTGAAATAGTCGTAGGTTCAAAATCAAAAATTAAGGGGAGGAAAGTCGATGAAAAATTTGTCGCGGATAAAATTGATTTAAAAGTTGAAGAATTTGAAATAAAAGGAGAAATTAAATTGATTGATGCCGCCTCTCGAACGATTAAAGTTTTAGCTGAAAAAGCCAAAAAACTTGAAGACGTTGAAGGCAAAGAAATTGACGTAAAAGTTTTAGAAAACGCCAAAATTACCAAAGCTGATGAAAAAATAGGGTTTGACGCTTTGAAAGTCGGAGATAAAGTTAATTTGAAAATTTCGCAAATCGGTGATAAATATATCGCTTCAAAAGTTGTTGTGACGGCGGCGAAAGCCGAAAAAATTAAACGCGGAGAGCCGGGAATTACCAATTTTGAAGTTGAAGAAAACGCGAGAACCGGTAAAAAATTCAAAGTTTCTTGGAGAGTCAGCGGTCCGAAAGGAACGGTTATTAATCATACGGCCGTTCATTACGGAACGGAATCAAAACAGGGCGATTTTGGATTGGACAAAACTCCGGCCGACGCGGGTTATCCCGGTTTGACTTCGGATTTCGCGAGCGGATCGTTTAAAATTCCCAAAAAATTTAAAGCGGATATTGTCGCTCCGAACACGGAATCCACTCTTTATATGCGAGCTCACGTCATTATTGACGGCAAGCATTATTGGACAGCGGAAAAATCCGTTAAGGTTGTTTTAAAGAAAGAGGAAGAAGTTAAGAAAGAAGAAAAAAAGGAAGCGACGATTTCAATTGCCGCGTCGGGATTCAGTCCTTCAAACGTTGAAGTTGCCAAGGGCGGAAAAATAGAATGGAAAAATAACGACACGGTTGACCATCAACCCGCTTCCGCGCCTCATCCTTTTCACACGGATTGGCCGTCTTTGGGAAACGGTCAAGTTTTGAAACCCGGAGAAGATTTTTCAATCACCGCCAGCGAGATCGGAACTTTTCAATTCCACGATCATTTGAATCCCGTTTCTCCATTTTTCGGAAGCATCACAGTCAAATAAGCGGCAGAACGTATCCATAATAAATTTATTCCCCCGCTTATATCCAGGCGGGGGAATTTAGTTATCCACACCCCTGATCGCGATTATTTGTTGTATACTATATATTGATACAATTATTGTAAGATTTATTGTGTTATTTACATTTAAAGAGGAATGGATGCCTATAGAGCGGAATGTCTCGGAGGCGCGGCGAGCTTGGTCTCGCGAAGCGAGTCGCCGCGCCGAGAGTCAAGCTGCGGCTCGCCACAGGAAGCGAGCCGACAGCTCTTTCGCGAATAAGTATCCATTTCTCTATGAGATTTAATGTAAATAACGCGACTATTTCTTACATATAATAAAATGAAATTTTACTATAAAATCATAATTGTTCTTTTTGTCGTTTTCGTGGCAATTGACGCTTATTGGGTTTTTTCAAAATATAAAAATATTCAAAGAGATGTTTACGAGGCCAGAAAAGAAAAAACCGTTGCCAAAGTTTTGGAAAAAACTAAGGACTTGGTTCAACCCGAACATTTTACCGATCCTGATTTCAAAAAAAACGCCTCGGTTTTTGAAAATCTATTCGAGTCTTTAAGAACGCCGGAATTTTTCCGCGTTAAAATTTGGAACGCGGACTATCGCGTGATTTGGTCTAATTTAACCGAAATCATCGGCTCCAGGGCGCCTGAAAATGATGAAGTCAAAGAAGCTTTGAGCGGCGAAGTGGCCTTTGAATTAAAAAGTTTGAAACCGGAACAGATCACCGAGCGCGATTTTCCCAATTTCAGCGAGACTTACGTGCCTATTAAAGACGAGGCCGGAAAAGTGGTTGGCGTTGTTGAGGCCTATCAAGCCAGCACTATTGTCGATTTAACGGTTCAAAGCGAATTACAAACAGTTGTCCGGCCGATTATTTTCGGTTCTTTAATTTTATTTCTGGTTTTAGCCGTTATTTTACGCTTTATATATAAATGATCCCGTACGAAGCTGCGTTTGCTTTGTAGGCGATATAAACACTATAAATATGAAAAGTCGTTTTTATAAATCAACACTTATTCAGCGGATTGCCGATCGTAATCTGCTTCGTACGGGATGAAATTAGTTTATAAAATAATTTTGCCGATTATTTTGATCGTTGTTTTTTCTTTGACCGTAGTCGGCGTTTTTATGAAAAGAAGCATTGACTCGAGCATTTTAAGGGAAAGACAAGTCAGGCTTAATTTCAATGTTTTAAAAGAATCAGCCGTTTTTTTAACCAAGAAAGATTTTGAAGAACCTATTGATCAGGCGATTTTGGAGAAAAAATTGGAGAATTTCGCCGATCGTCTCAAAGACGCCTCGGTAGCGCGGATAAATATCTGGAACCGGAAAAATGAAATTATTTTTTCCGACGATAAAAATTTAATCGGCCGTTCTTTTCCGGAAAAATCGGAGTTAGTTTCGGTTTTTCAAGGAGAAAGAATCGCCCAATTTAAAAAACCGAATTTAAAAGATCCGACCCTGGTGCCTTTTTCAAGGTTCGCCGATATTTTTATTCCGCTTCGGCTTGAGGCCGAGTCGGATTACGCGGCTGGAGTGGAAGTTATCAGCGTGGCTGATATTTTAACCGCTCCGGCCGAAGAAATCATTACCAATTTAATTTTAGGCGTTATTTTTTCCGGTTTTTTGATTATGGGGGTCAGTTTTATCATTATCAAATGGTTTGTTGTTTCGCCGCTTAATTTTTTGGAAGAAGCCGCCGATATTATCAAGGAAGGAAATTTGGAATATAAAATCGGCTCGGATACTCGCGACGAAATCGGCAATTTGACTCGGGCTTTTGACAATATGCGCGAATCGCTGAAAGAGGCGACCAGGACTTTAAGAAAAAATCTCAAGCAAGACGAGGCGATATTAAAAAGCATGGAAGAAGGAGTAATCGCGCTTTCTTTGGATCTGCGGATAACGGTTTTTAATAAAATGGCGGAAAAATTAAGCGGCTGGAAAGCTATTGAAGTTATCGGCAAGTCGGCTAATCAATACGTGAAATTTATTTCCGAAGAGACCAAGCAGGAAGTCAATCTTTTTCAGGAATTTCTGGAGAAAAAAGAGCCTTGTTCAATCAGCGGGCTTTTGCTTCGAGGCAAAAACGGGACGGAAATTCCGGTGGCGGATTTTATCGCTCCCATTTTGGACGAGTCCGAGAACATTCTCGGTTTTGTTTTGGTTCTTCGCGACATCACTAAAGAGCTGGAAATGGATCGGGCCAAGAATGAATTTATCGGCATCGCATCTCATGAGATGAGAACCCCGCTTTCCACCATTAAAAGTTACGCCGAATCGTTTCTCTCCGGCGCTTTGGGAAAATTAACGGACGAACAACTGCAATTTATGAGCCAGATTAATTCCTCCAACGAAGCCGCGATTGATTTGATCAATAATCTTCTTTTGCTTTCTTCTCTCCGTCTTGACGAAAAATTTGAAACTAAGGCGACGGATTTGGATTTTATCGTGGCTGGCAATATCGCCCGGCTTAATTTTTTAGCCAAGGCCAAAAATATCTCGCTGGATTATAAAAAAACGGATCAGCCTTTGCCGCAGGTTTTTATTAACCCTCAGCTTTTATCGCACGCCTTTAAAAATATTTTGGATAACGCGATTAAATACACTTCCGGCGGCGGCCATATTGAAGTGAAATACGAAGTCAAACCGGAATCTGTCGCGGTTTTAGTCAAGGATTCCGGCGTTGGAATTCCAGAGTCCGAGCATTCCCGGGTTTTTCAGAAATTTTACCGGTCCAAGCAAGCCCGTCTTTTGTATCCGACCGGCATTGGATTGGGACTGGCCACCACTAAAACGATTATTGAGCGGATGGGAGGGAAAATTTGGTTTGAATCCGCGGTTGGCAAGGGAACGGCGTTTTATATCAGTTTGCCGATTGTTCGTAAAACGTAATATTTAATACAAACGAAATAAATGGGGCGTTATTGCGAGGAACGAAGCGACGAAGCAATCCCTTGATTCCATTGAGATTGCTTCGCTCCGCTCGCAATGACAATATAACATTTTTTTATAATATGAATTTATACAAAGCTCGAAAATACTGATTTTCAAAACCAACCGCAGGCGAAAAAGCTTGGTATTTTTTGCTAAAATATTCAAGCAAAAAATTTTTTCGCCGAGGACATAGAATGAACGAGCCGCTGGAAGCGAGCGAATGTGTTTTGAAAATCAGTATTTTCGAGCTTTAATTGTTATTATGAAAATTTTAATTATTGACGACGAACAGCCGTTATTGAAACTTTATTCGGTTCTTCTGGCCAAAGAGGGGATTGAAGTCGCTTTTAACACCGAAGGCAATCTCGCTTTTCAAAGAGTCAAAGAAATGAAGCCGAATTTAGTTCTTTTGAATTTGATGCTGCCCAAAAAAAACGGATTTGACGTTTTGGTTGAAATTAAAAAAGATCCGGAAACAAAAAATATTCCCGTCATTATTTTTTCCAATCTCTCGCAGGCGACGGATATCGCCAAGGCTAAAGATTTAGGCGCGGTTGACTACATCGTCAAGCCCAACGTGCCATTGGCTGAAGTGATTACGATAATTAAAAATAATGTTTTTGGAAAAGTTGAAGGAAATTAAACTCTAATTTATTAATTTTTTATCTTTTTTATTTTTTAAAATGTTTTCACTAACTCGCGATCGCGCAATAATGTGAACGTTTTGATTAACTTAATTTTATTTCATTTCGCTGAAATCTTTATTTTCATTTTATCTAAATTGTAAATCAGAATTTTCTTTATATGGCTAAAAGATTTCAAAATGGTTTTACTTTAGTCGAGCTTATAGTTTATCTCGGTCTTTTGACTTCAATTATCGTTATTGTTATTGAGATTTTAATTTTTGGCTCGGAATTTAATCTAAAAAGCGGAGCTAAGCAGGCGGTTGACGAAGAATCGCGATTTATTACGCAGCGGCTTTCGACTGATATCAGGCGAGCCGCCAGCATTACCACTCCGGCGAGTTTGAATTCCGCCGCCTCCAATTTAGTTTTAGTCATCAACGGCTTTTCATACATTTATCAAATCACCGGTAATCAATTAGAAGTTGTTTCTTCCTCCGAAACTATGCCTTTGTCGTCTTCAGATGTTAAAATATCCAGTATCAACTTCAAAAGGCTTGGCAACAGCGGTGGCCAGCCGACGATTCAAATCAGTTTAGACACGGAATCAATCGCCGCGGCTTTTCCGGAGAAAGTCAGTTTAAGTTTAAAAACCACGGCTGGTCTTCGTTAAATTATACATATGCAACAAGGCACGATTTTTGTTTTAGTTTTAATTATTGTCACTGTTGTTTCCACTATTTTGGTTGGAGCGGTGACTGTCAGTATTGTTCAAAATCAGATTGAGTCTCGTCGGTCCAGCGGTTTAAGAACATTCGCCTTGTCCGAAGCTTGCGAGGAAAACGCGATTTTACGAGTTTTGCGCGATCCCCAAAATTACGCCGGAGACGCTAATTTGGCGGTCGAAGACGGCAATTGCGATATTACGATTACCGGAACGTTTCCGAATCGGGTCATCAAAAGCGTTGGAAAAATCGGAGGATTTTTTAGAAACGTCAGCGTTAACGCCAGTTACGCTAACGGACAATTAATTATTAATTCCTATCAGGAAGTCGAGTAGATTTTTTGCGAAATAATTTTTCGGAATAATGGCAAGAAGTTATTCTAAAATTTTTTAGGCACCCTCGGCGGATTATATAATTTAATTAAAGCGCCTTGACCTTAAAAATTTTTAGAATAACTTCTTTAATCAAAATAAGCGAAGGAAACGGATTTTTGAAATATTGCGAAACAATCGTCATTGCGAGGCGATGGAATCGCCGAAGCAATCTCATTTTTTGGCTGATTTTAGAGATTGCTTCGTCGCTTCGCTTCTCGCAATGACAAATGATTGAATTTTCGTACGATCTCATGACTAAGGAGATTTTAAAAATCCGTTTCCGAAGCGATTATTTTTGAAAAATTATTTCGCAAAAAGTTTTATGACCAATAAATATTTTTTTGTTTTAAACTTCGGCGCTCATTTTTTTAAATTCGCGAAGATAAAAATGAGCGAGGCCGGAAACGCGAAATTTGCCTCCGCTCCCGTAAAAATTTCTTTGGAATTGCTTGATGAAGAATTGATAAAAAAAGAGGAAACGGTTTGGGCTGATAAAATTTTGTCGCTGTCCAAAAAAGAAAAACTTCCCATTATGATCGGGCTTCCCGATGAATTTGTTTTCAGCAAGCAGATTGCCTTATCCGGACTCAAAAAAGAAATTTCTAACGTTATTGCCGAGGACTTGGAAAAAATATTTCCGGTCAAAAAAGAAGACGTTTACGCTGATTTTGAAATTTTGGAAGAAAAACCGGAGGCTAGCCGAGTTCAAGTCGTCGCGGTCTGGCGAAGCGTCATTGATCTTCTTTCCGGCCTGATTTCAAAAACCAAACTTCCGCTTGTCGGTTTTGAGCCAGTCGCTTTTTCTTTAGCCAGACTGACTAAAAATATCAGCGATTCCCATTTTATTTTATTTTATGAAAAAGAACTGGCGATTTCATTGATAGCTAAAAGTGGAGAAGTTTTATTCAGTTCTTCAAAATATTTCAACCAAGACGTTAAAACAGAAGCGAGTTTGAATGATGCGGTTGGCCAAGAATTGGAAACTTATATTTTCGGTGAAATTATTCCGAAATTCAACGAGTTTTTAAAAAACAAAGGGGAAAAAGAAATTAAAAAAATATATATTTACGGAGAGGACCGGACGGAAATTAAAAAATGGTTTGAGGAAAAATTTAAGAAGAATTTTGAGATTTTTACTTTTCTTGATAAAAAAGAATCTCCTTTCGCCGACCTTTTGGGTCTATCTCAAAAAGGACTTCCGGAGATTGAAAATTACGGAGAAATTATCGATCTTTTGCCGCCGAATCAACTCGATTTTCTTATCAATAAAGATAAGAGGAAAAGGAAAATTATTTTGAATACTATTTTACGCGTTTTTTTTCTGATTTCGATTCTATCGTTTAGTTTTGCCAATTATTATCTTTTTTCTCTTTATAATCAGCATAAAAACGCTTTAAGAGGCGCGGAAAGCGAGACGATTTTGGAAAAAAGACAGAGCTTGATTCAAAACGTTCAAAATTTAAATCAGGTTGTTTCTTTAGCCGAGTCTCTCCTTTCTAAAAGAATTCCTTTGGCTTCTTTTAAGGACGAGTTTTTAGCTTATGTTCCGTCGGGCGTTAATCTTTCTTTTTTAAAATTGGATTTTGAAAGAGGGGATGGGGAAGCGGCGGGTTTCGCTAAAACCAGAGCCGATTTTTCTCAATTTATTGATAAACTAGAAAAATCTGTTTTTATTGAAAAAGTTGATTTTCCTTTATCGCTTTTTGATAAAAAAGCCGATTTTGATTTCGATATTATTTTAAAAATTAAAAAAGATAAATTCTTCATTTTTTAAAAAATGTATCCTTAAAAATTTTTGAGGTCGAGGCGCTTTAATTAAATTATATAATCCGCCGAGGGTGCCTAAAAATTTTTAAAATACATTTTTCAATGATAATAAATATGCCTTTTAAAAGAATTATTCCAATCGCTTCGCTCGTTGTTTTGGCTGTTTTTGTTTTTGGCGTCGGATTTTTCGGTTTATTAAGTTTTTCCGGTCTTAATCGGGAAGTTTTGGCGAAAATCTTTATCGTTGAAGACCGGGGAAAAAAAATTGAAAAATTGGAAAAAGATTATTCTCGGATCAATAACGAGCTGATTTTAAATTTAATTACTCCAAAAGATCAAATATCCGGCTTTATCGCTTTTTTTGAAAAAATAGCCGAGAACGAAAAACTGGAAGTAAATTCCCAGCTTGACGAGAAAGTTTATGACGGTCCGTCTAACGGCGAGACAAGGGAAACTCAATTTTTAATTTTAAGACTGATTCTCCACGGACGTCCCGAAGATATGAAAAATTTTTTGGTAAAACTAGAAAAGCTTCCCAAGCTGATCAATATTCAAAAAGTGGCTTACAATTTTCTTGAAGACGGCCGGGAGCGGTTGGAGCTTGAAATCGCGGTTTATATAAGTTTATGATCAAATAATTTTATGCTTAAAAAAAATATTTGGAAAAGAAACATTATTGTTTTATCAATTATTTTATCCGTTATTTTAATCGCGACTTTATTTTTAATTTTTAATTTTATTTTAAAAGCCAATCAAATCGCTTTTCGCGAGGAAGAAATTCCAGTTTTGGATACGGAGAAAATTAACGGTTTTTTGGAAAAGATAAAATGATTGTGGATAACTTGACTTGCTAAAAATTTTTCCCAAGTGGTATAATGATTTAAAATTATTCTATTTTAAATGGTAAAAATTAAGATGACAATCGAAAATCTAGCCGGAATGATTAAACGAAGCTTTGATCATATGGATAACCGTTTTGATCGAGTCGAAAATAGGCTTGAAAAAATTGAAAAATTATTATTAGAAGACCATTGAAGGAGAATCGAGAAATTAGAAAACGAGATAAAAGATATTAGAGAATTATTAGCAATAAAATAAACTATGCTAAAAAAATTTCAAAATCTAATTGTTGTAGTTGGTGGAACCGCTTTTCTCGCTCTTCTTTTTTCTTTTGGTTTAAACTATGTCTTTGGCTTTACCGAACCAACCGCTTCTCCTCCCGGGGGCAATGTGGCCGCTCCTTTGAACATTTCTTCAGTTTCTCAAACTAAAGCCGGTTCTTTAACTCTGGGACCAACTTCAGTTGATACAATTTTAACTCTTTCTCGCTCCGGGGCTGTTAACCCGGTTAATTTTCGAATTGGAACAGACTCCGCTTTAGTGATTAATCAATCTGGCTTTGATAGATTAACCATTAATTCTTCCGGCAACGTCGGCATCGGGACGACAACGCCGGCTGAAAAGCTACAACTTCACGACACGGCGGGAGGCGCAGTTTTCTTTCGAGTGCGATCAGATACGCCAGCAGTGAGCGATGTCTATATCGGTAGCGATGGAACCGCAGGCCCAGATGGCGCTGGAATGGGGATAATCAGGGGTGGGGTTTTGGACTCGCTCGCTTTCCAGACGAATAGCAACCCCGCGATCAACACAAGGATGTATATCAATAATGCGGGCAACGTCGGCATCGGGACCACGGCGCCTAGCACACTGCTTCATATTAGTGGAAACGTGTCGGGCGTCCCCGGATCTTCAGCTGGTCTTATTGTTACCAATACTGCGGGGGCAGATCTTGGTCAGGCAGAGATTACTTTAGATCCTGCAGGCGTTGGTTCTAGTTGGACGTTTTCCGCCAACGATGATACGACGAAGTTTATGATATTCAGGGGGACCGCGGCGGACTTAACTATAGATTCTTCCGGCAACGTCGGCATCGGGACCACGGCGCCAACTATTAAATTAGCTATTGGTGATACAGATACAGGATTGAACTGGATTAGCGATGGAGTGCTTGGGATTATAACCAATGCACAAGAAAGACTCAGAGTAAATGCAAGCGGCAACGTCGGCATCGGGACGACAACGCCTCAAAGCGCTTTGCAGGTTTTCGGGTATTTACAAATTCCATTATCAAACCGTCTTTTGGCTACTCCTCCCGCGGCAGATTGCACATTGGCAACATTAGGAAGATTGGATTTATGGTACAACGGATCTGTAAACGCGGAATTATTTGCCTGTGATGCTGATAGCAGTGTTGGCGCAAATCCTCATTGGGTGCTTATTAGCGGTAGCGGTGGCGGTAGCGGTACTGTAACCTCAATATCTTCAGGCGCGGGCATAAACCTAAGTCCTAATCCAATAACCACCACAGGAACCGTATCTATAGATACGGCTACCGCGCTTACTTGGAGTGGGACACAGACTTTTAACGGCGGCGCGAACTTTCCGGGTTCGGGTATTTGGAATACTTCCGGCAACGTCGGCATCGGGACGACAACGCCGGGGACGGGGACTAAGTTAGATATTAGCGTTGGAACGGGAAATCCTATTCTTCGTTTAAGTTCAATTCAGACAAGCGGCTTAGCGCCTATCGGTAAAATACAATTTTATAATAGAAATGGAACAGGAAGAGTTAACGCGGAGATAGAATCAGCTATTGGTGGTCTAGACGTAGATGAGGGGCAACTTCGTTTTTATACAAGCAATAACGCGGCTTTACTCACGGAACGTATGAGGATTACAGAAGCAGGCGACGTCGGCATCGGGACGACGCCGGGAGGATATAGATTAGATGTAGCAGGGTTCATAAGGGTTAGTGCTATGTATGATAGAGAAAATCCCGGTTATTATGTTGATCCGAATAGTATATCAAACTTGTATTCTGTTTTTGCTTTAAATTCTTATTCAGCGAACGCGTTTTCTTCTTCTAATGGCTTTATTCGTTGTTCTGGCCCATTAACATTTTCACCTATATCATCTACTTTTACGTGCGTCAATCCGAGAGTAAATTATGTAAGAAATTCGGATGGTGTGATGATCACAGATCTATTAGTTTACAATGATGTTCTTGATAGTTCTGAACGCAATATGATTTGCCTTTCCTTGGGTGGCAGTTCATTTAGCGGGTATTCCGGCGGCACTATCGCTTCAACCACATTAGCTGATTTACTAAGAAGTCCTTTCGTTTGGTCATCTATAACCGCTGCTACATACATTTCATCTATTACTTGCAATGGCAATATATAATTGTAATTAATCCAAATAAAACGCGATACAAAAAAATTAGTCCCGCGTCCGATAATTTAAAATCTATGAAAATTAAACTTTAATTTGTTTTTCTCTTAATTTTTTGTATAATAAAATCACCTTTAAAGGTGATTTTATTAATTTTTTGACTCCTGATGATTTACTGTGGTAGAATAAAGATAATGACTACTATTACTATTCCGAAAAATTTAATAAAAGAAAAAGATTTAATTCTTATTCCTCGCAGAAAATATGAGGAGCTTTTAGATTTAGAGAAAATAATTAAAATCGTTAAATCAACGAAATCTGAATTGCAAGTTATTGAACGAGGCAGGAAAGAAATTAAAAAAGGCAAACATATTTCTTGGCATGAACTTAAACAAGAATTGGCATATAATAATAACTGATTCGGCAAAAAAGAATTTCAGACGTTTGCCGAAAAATGATTCAAAATTGATTGAAAAAGCGATTGACCAAATGGAATTAAACCCGTATCTTGGCGATATTGTTAAATTAGGCGGTGAAGAAAATTCTTGGCGTCGGCGTGTTGGAAGTTATAGAATTATTTTTGAAATATTATTTGAGAAAAACATAATTTACATTTATCAAATTAAACGTCGCGTCTCTAAAACGTATTAATATTTATAAAGATTGTCGCTTATAATTTGTTTTTCTCTTAATTTTTTGTATAATAAAATCACCTTTAAAGGTGATTTTATTAATTTTTTGACTCCTGATTATTTAATTGATATATTGAATATATGAATACCGCCGTTAAAATAAGAGAAAAAATTTCTATTTCAAAAGACGAATATCTTCGTTTAAAACAAATTAATGAGCGTTTTCGGAATTTTTGGATTTATTTGGAACACTTAATGGACATACAAGAAGCTCGAAAAGAAATTCGTCAAAAAAAGACAATTCCCCAAGAAAAATTGTTTAAAAAACTCGGCTTTTAATGAAAGTTTTTTATACTCCTAAAGCGGCGCAACAGTTGGAAAAATTATCTCGCGCAATTCAAAAACGCATCGTTATAAAGATGCGTTTTTATGCAAGACAGGAAAATCCGATAAAATTCGCTAAACACCTCATTAATCGACTTGAAGGCAATTTTCGTTTCAGAATTGGAGATTATAGAGTAATTTTTGATATAAAAGGCGATATTATATATATTTTGAAGATTGCCAAACGGGATGAAATTTATACATAAATTTTAATTTATGCTTTCCCAAATTGAAGAAATAAAATCTCGGCTCAATATTGTTGATTTGATTCAGGGCTATATTCGATTGAATAAAGCCGGGACTAATTTTAAAGCCGTTTGCCCTTTTCACAATGAAAAAACTCCTTCGTTTTACGTCTCGCCGGCCCGGCAAATATGGCATTGTTTCGGCTGTCAAAAAGGCGGGGACGTTTTTCGATTTTTAATGGAAATCGAAGGCGTTGATTTTCCCGAAGCTCTGAAAACTTTGGCGCAAAAAACCGGCGTAATTTTAAAAAAAGAAAATAAAGAAATAAGTTCGGAAAAAAATCGGCTTTATGGAATAAATGAAACCGCGGTTAAATTTTTTCAAGAAAATTTGGAAAAAACTCCGGCTGGCCAAAAAGCCAAAGAATACCTAATTTCCCGCGGCCTAAAATCGCAAACTATTAAAGAATGGCGCTTGGGATACGCTTTGAATAATTGGGATTCTTTGATTAAAAATTTATCCGCTATCGGATATAAATTGGAAGATGTTGAAAAAACGGGTCTAATTATTAAATCAAACCAGCCGCCAGCCGCCAGCCGCCAGCCGCTAAATAAACATTACGATCGTTTTCGGGGCCGAATAATGTTTCCGATTTTTGACATTAACGAAAAAATTATTGCTTTTGGCGGTCGAATTTTTGCGGAATCCTCCGAAGCTTTAGCGAAGGAGGAAAGCGAACCTGTCGCGAAATATATCAATAGTCCGCAGACTTTAATTTACGATAAAAGTCAGGTTCTTTACGGCCTTAATAAATCCAAAGTGGAAATTCGCAAAGCTAATTCAACGATTTTAGTCGAGGGTTATATGGATTTAATCGCGGTTTGGCAGGCCGGCTTTAAAAACGTCGCGGCTGTCTCGGGCACGGCCTTAACCGATCATCACCTCTTGATTCTTAAACGTTACACTGATAATCTTTTAACCGCTTTTGATATGGACGAGGCGGGGGAACGCGCCACCAAACGTTCCCTGAATTTAGCCCGATCCAGAGGTTTTAACGTCAAAATCATTACTCTCGGTTTGCCAAACGCCGGCGAAAAAATTGACCCGGCCGATTTAATTAAAAAATCTTTCGAGGCTTGGAAAAAATCCGTTGAAGAAGCCAGGGAAATAACCCAGTTCTATTTTGAAAATATTTTTGCCAGATTTGACGCGGGCTCGCCGGAAGACAAAGCCAAGATTGCTCAAAATCTTTTGCCGGAAATTAAGATTATTCCCAATAAAATTATTCAGGCTCATTGGATTGGAGAACTGGCGAAAAAAATCAATGTCCGGGAAGAAGATATTCGGGAGGAATTGAAAAAGACAAAAAAAACCGAGGAGATCGGGGAAACTTTTATCAGCCGCGCGAATAAAACGGAAAAGAAAAGCCGTCAGGATCTTCTTTTTGAAAGATTGGTCGCTCTTTTTTTAAAATATCCGGAAAAAAAATCCTTAATCGCGCGCTCATC
The DNA here is from genome assembly GCA_016188775.1 of Parcubacteria group bacterium. GTDB lineage: Bacteria > Patescibacteriota > Minisyncoccia > JACPHC01 > JACPHC01 > JACPHC01. Next base: position 15,665 of record JACPHC010000002.1, on the reverse strand, counting down.
GGATTTTTTGCGCGCTCATCAGGCCAGTTACATAAAAGATCTCGATGAATTATTAAATAATCAGCCAAACCATTCGGATCTTTATTCTCAGTTCAGTCATCTTTTAGTTTTGGACGATGAAGAAAATTCGGATTTCGATCCGGAAATTGAGATAAACGAATGCCTAAAAGAATTAAAAGGTTATTGCCTTCGTCAAACCTTAAATGATTTGAGCAAAAAAATAATTCAGGCGGAAAAAGAAAAAAATGAAGAGAATTTGGCGATTTTTAGCCGCCAGTTCAATGAATTTTCCAGTCAATTAATTGAATTAATTTAATGGTCAAGAAAATCAAAACTAAATCAAAAAAGAAAAAAACGGCTCCCAAAATAAAAAAAATAATAAAAAAAAATAGGAAGCCGACTAAAGCTCAAAAAGTTTTTTTCGGAAGAAAGAAAAAGGTTCAACGAAGGCCTGCCGTAAAACGCGTTAAACCGAAAAAAATCACCGAAGAAGAAATTAAAGCGATTTTGGATCGGGGCCGCCAGCGCGGTTTTGTCACTTACTCGGAAATCCTGCATTTTATGCCGCGGGCCGAATATGACATTGAGGCTTTGGAAAATCTGTATAGCCGTCTCGAGCAGGCCAATATCGAAATCAGCGAACCTAAAGAATTAATTAACATTCCCGCTGAAAAACCGAAGAAAAAAGCGCCGGCTTACGCCGAGCCTTTGCCGGATTCGGTGCAAATGTATTTGCGGGAAATCGGCAAATTTTCTTTAATCAGCGCCGACGAGGAAAAAGAATTCGCGCGGCGCATTGAAAAAGGGGATGAGGAAGCGCGGCAGAAATTGACGCAGGCCAATTTGCGTTTGGTGGTGTCAATCGCCAAAAAATATATCGGCCGCAGCCCGAATTTGACTTTGCTTGATTTAATTCAGGAAGGAAATCTCGGTCTTTTTCGGGCTGTTGAAAAATTCGACTACCGCAAGGGTTATAAATTTTCCACTTACGCCACTTGGTGGATCAGGCAGGCGATCACGCGGGCGCTGGCGGATCAGGCCCGCACTATTCGCATTCCGGTTCATATGGTGGAAAAGCTCTCCAAATTCACTCAAGTCAAAAGAAGGCTGATGCAAGATTTGGGAAGAGAGCCTTTGCCGGAAGAAATCGCGGCCGAAATGAGCGTGCCGGCGGAGGAAATTCATTATTTGATGAAAATCAATCAGGAAACTTTATCGCTGGAAACGCCGATTGGCGAAGAAGACGAGGAAAGCACTTTGTCGGATTTTATTCCCGATGAGAAAAATTTAAGGCCGGATCAATTGGCCGCCCGACGTTTGCTTAAAAATCAAATTCAGGCGATTTTAAACGATTTGACGCCGAGAGAGCAAAAAATTTTGGAGATGCGTTTTGGTTTAATTGACGATATCAGTCATACGCTTGAGGAAGTGGGTAAAGAATTTGGCGCATAGAGATCCCTTTGTCCTTATTCATGCTTATATTTGCCTCGTCTTGTATAGGGATAGTTGTAAATTATCGTTATAGAACTCGCAAAGATCGCCTTATCGAACTTCACGACCGCGATGAACGTCTTTATGATAGTAGATTAAAGAGTCAGTCCAAGTAGTTCTTGAGTTTGCTTCATAGTAAACTCAGGATAGGGGATTTGTTCAGTCCACCCTAAAGTTCGGAAATCGTCCCATTGGGGGAGCCAGATGGGATGAGTGTCGCGAAAAGCGGCACTTTTCTCTTTATTGGCGGGCTTTTTCGCAGGTTCGAAAGTGCTTTTTTCGGTGTTTTGCTCGGAAAGCTCCTGTTGTACTCGATCATGTATGAGTTTGAAGGCTTTTTGGTACGAAACCTCGACATTCTTGCCGTTTATCTTCGGGTTCGAAAATAGAAATGACAGCAGTGTTCTTTTTTGCTCAACCGTTCGCCGGGGTTTTAGATAAGTGTCGCGGGCCTCTTTTGCTATCTGAAGCACGGCCACACCCATCTCAAAATATTTGAGATTCGCATTGCGATGGCGGTTTAAGCTGTCCAGCGTTTCTTCTTGCTCTTTTTTGTATTGCTGGAGTTTTTTGTCATAAAAATCAGGGCTGATCCGGCCGTCTATTTTGTCATCGTAAAGTTTATCTATTCTCTGGGTGGCCGTTTGATATCTTCGCTCAAGTTCGGCTGAGGATTTTTCACGGAAGGCGATCTCGCCGGCGTGGCTTTCTTTGAGGGCCTCTTGGACCCACGAGAGCATCCGTTCAATGCGTTTATCTTCATGGCTTACTTCAACCACCGATTTGGCCACTTGAGTATCGATATCCTCTTGCTTTACCCAATCATAATTCGGGCAGTTTTTGTAATGATTGCAGTGGCCATACCAATGGCCTTTTTGTATTTCCCAAGTAATCGTTCCTCCGCATTCACTACAGCGGAATACGCTTTTAAACAACGAATTGTGCTTTCGCATTCTCGGCGCTCCGTAACTGTGCAATCTATCCTGCACTTTTTGAAAAAGTTCTTTACTGATAAGCGGTTCGTGGTGACCCGGGGTGATCTGATTTTTCCAGCGATTCATTCCGTAATAAAACGGATCGCCGAGGAGCTGATGAATTCGGGCATGGCTTACTTTGTGACCGGTACGCGAGCGCAGGCCTTTTTCATACATCGCATTGCAGAGCGTCTTGGTTGAATACTGCCCCGAAGCGTAGAGCTCGAACATCTTTTTAATGAGCGGTGATTTTTCTTCATCAATCACATGAACTTTATGTCCCTTTTCGCCGTCGGTTTTATAACCGAGGGGTGGCTTTGTTGGCAACCATCCCTGCGCCAGTTTTTCTTTTTGTCCCTTTTTCACATTTTCGGAGAGTAGCCGAATATAGTATTCGGCCGTTGCCACTTTTACTCGCCACATAAACCACTCATGCGATTTTGATTCTTTGTGCAGAGTGCATCCTTCTTTTACCAGATGAATTTTGTGATTGTCATCGGCCAGTATCCAATTATCAATAACAGGCACATCGGCAAAGTTTCTGGTAAGCCGGTCGGTGGTCTCTACGACGATGATGTTGATTTTGTTTTTTACCACATGCGCCATCATCTCGCCGAAGATTTTTCGTTGGATTTTACCGGCGGCTGATTCTTGGATGGCAAAAACTTTCGTGAGCTCGAAGTTGTTGCGTTCGGCATAGTCGCGAAGGAATTTTTCTTGGGCTGGCAGGGAGTAGCCGGTATCCTCTTGGTCTTTTGAGGACACGCGGGCGTATCCCACGGTCTTTGGCATTTCGTTATTGTTTATCATTGTCATTTTTGGTTAATTTTTTGGTTCGAAATCGACCTTTGGTCTCAAGACAACCCCTATGCTAACCCTCGATATTCATCAAGCTGATTTGCCCACAGCTACCAACGGATGAATTTGGCTGGCAAATCTTGCAGACCCTGCCACGCCAGCATGGCCGATATGAGTCGGTCGTCTCTTTGGCCGGTTTCCGCTCCCATGCTGTGCCGATTCGGTTCGCTGGTATGTACAAAGGCAAACATCTGACCGACGGTCGCCGCGGTGGATAATCCGACCTCTTCCTCTCGCAGTGCCCGAATAAATTCATCAACCATGAACGGCTTACTTGTTTTGGTTGTTTTCCAGCCGAGCCTTCGCGTCCATTCTTTTGAAATTTTGTCGTAGTAGCGCTGGCGAAAGATCATCATGTAGCCCAGCCGACTTAACTCGTTAAGCACCGCAAGTCCGTGATTATTGATTTCAAGCACTACGAGCGCGTTGTTGAAATATTCGGCGGTTTTCATAATCTTTCGCGCAAAAAGATCTGGTGGTATTTGGTTGCTTGCAAAATGAGCGACTTCCCGGCCGGTCATTCTGTCTATGACCGTAAGTGCGGAGTCGTCTTGGCCAATGCCCTCGGCCGGATCGGCTCCCAAGCTGTAGTAATGATCCGACTTCATATGCTCGTAGAAAATAACTCCATCCAATTCCTGCACCGGTTGTCGGATGTATTTTCGTTGCGATTCAATAAGCTCTTTGGGAATGACCGTATTTGAAGAAGCAATAAACGCCTCTTCAATCGTAATCGGATATTCCTGCTTAAATTTTTCAATGTCTCCTCCGCATTTGTTTTTGATCGCCCATCTGCGCCAGTTGAGTTGCTCCAGCGTGAGATTAAACCGCGCCCGATTGTCTCGCTCATAAATATCCAGTGTCTCGGCAAATTTATCTTTTTCTTCTTCGGATAAAAATGACGAACTGTATTCTGGCATCAAATGCCACGGCAGAAAAACCAGCATGAAATCATTTCTACCGGCAATAGCGTCTTGAACGATGTTGTAGAAATATTCGCCATCGCCGCTTAAGCCATTGGCCGTGGATTCGAGAAAGACCATCGTATTCGGATTGTCGGGAATGGCTTGAAACACCGAGATCATCAATTCTTTTCCTTGCTTCCAGAAAGCCACTTCGGACCCGTGAAAGCAATGGAGCGTAAGACCGCGACCGACTTTTACTTTACCGGCAGTGGCGATAACCATTCGTGAACGCATGCCGGGATCAATTGCCCGGGTTTTATCATCGGGATTCTCAAAAATCATTTGTTTTTTATTGTCGTATCTTCTCATAGGTTTATATGCCGGTTCGAGCATGTCGTAGAAAAGCTTGGACATGGCAAAGATGGCTTCGGTTGATTCTGGTTCGTGGGCAACGATGAGCGAGTTGGTATTCGGCCATCGGCCGGTTCGTTCGAAGATTAATGCTTCGCATAAAGTGGAAACTCCTTCTTGCCGGGCTTTAAGGATAATGATCCTGATGGGCTTTTTACTCGACCTCGATTCCTGAATCTTTTTGTAGATGAGCTTTTGGGCATGATTGAGTGAAAGAGGAATAACAAGTTGGTCTTTGGTTTTGATGTAAAGATGCTCTTCAATAAAATCTCGCGGTTCTCGATCATATTCGCGATCAATTTCCACCAGCTCATCGGCCAGCTTGTTTCCCTCTGACTTTTTCAAGACGGTGTTCATGTTTGAGCAAATCCAATCCGACCTCGGTTTTCTTAATATCCAGAAATTGCTTCGGTTGACCCTCGACGCGATCAAGCAACTCTTTTATGGCGCCAAGCTTCACATTGTCGTTTTGGCTACCCATAAGAGCTACGAGCATTTCGTTGGCCAGCCGAAAGTTTTCCTCGCGGACCCTCGCACCGGCTTTTTTGATAACTTCCAGTGTTTCTCGATGAATTCCATCCATTTCCTGCTCATAAAGACGATATGCTTCGGCAAGAGCGCCGCTTTCCTTAAACCAATCCTTGATTGTTTGCATCGTAAATTTACGAGAGATTCTACTTTTCGAGGCGTATTCGTTTAATCTTTCGGCAATATCCTGATACGAAACGCCTTTATATTTCATCTCTATTGCTCGTCTATGGTATTCGGTTAAGTGCTTAATTTGAGCCATAAAAGTTGTGCTAAGTAGAAATTTTATCTCGGCATCCCCATTGATTTTGAGAGCTCCTCTTTACTTTCAATCAGTGCATCAAGCGACTCCTGTTCTTTTTCCTTGGCAATCTGGCGCCGGTATTTCAGATCACCAAGTGCCGATTCTTTCTGCCGGAATTCCTCATAAAGTTTTAAGTCAGGGCCTACCGCCCAGCTCCAGCCCGGATGCTCGGGTTTAACCCAGCGACGGGATATCGCTTTGAGCTTGAGTAAATATTGAACGATGCCGGCATCAATGAGTCCTGTAACATCGTTACGAACTCGACGCGGGTCACGGCTTTCGGGAAATTCTCGCGAGCCGAACTTAGATGATTTTATAACTGGCACCGGCTCCCCGTAAAAGCTAATTGGTTTTTCCAGCGGTTCTTTTTTCAGTTGTTCGAGCTGGGCCTCAAATTCGCGAATAGCCTTTCGATCTTCTTCGATGTCCAAGTCGTACCCGACCTTTATTGGTTTTTGTTCTTCGTTTAATTTCATGGTTTAGACAATAAATTTAAGAAGTGTCTCAAGGCTGTATTTTTTGAGCCATCCTTCTTTGACCGCTTCCCGCATTCGCTTATAGCCCTGTTTCAGCCGCTCGTCCTCAAATGGCATGAGGTCTTTAGCGGCTCTTAAATTTCTTTTGATAAATGCTTCCCATTGTTTTTTGGTGGTAAAATTCGGTTCTTCGGTATCAGCCCAAATACCGATGATCTGGATATGGCGTTGCGGACTCTGATTGCACCATTCAACGAATTCCTTTAAATCCATAGGAACATCCGCATTCGCCGAAGGCGATGCAGAACCCTTATCATGTGCATCCTTAACATATGTCTCCTTAAGCGGAATCTGTTTCCTCTGGTTCGTGCCGTTATTTTCCGTTGGCTTTGTTTTTAATTTCCTTTGGTAGCCAGAGGAAAATATTTCCTCTGGTGTTTTCCATTCGGATTTATCGAGCAAGTAATAGACATTGTGAAGCCACTTGCCGGATTTGCTTCGCTCGCGCTCGACTCTTAAGATGCGGGCGTCAATGAGTCGCTTGATGTGCGTGCGGGCGGTTCTATCGGTGATGTTGTGATCTTCGGCGATCGTTTTTTCTGACGGGAAACAAAACTGCTCTTTATTGGCTCGCCGGCAGAGCGAGAGATAGACCGCCGTTCCGCCGGGCCCGAAGATTTTGGCATATCCGTTCAAATACGAGTCATCTATAATGAATTGCTCCTTTTTGCGGAGATCTCTAACTTTGAATTGCTTCTCCATGTTTTTATTGCTGGTCGGCGATTAAATCTTCGCAATAGCACTGCATAAGCGTGTCGTAAAAGCCCACGAGGCAAAACGCAATATCGTGCAAGTCCTGATCATTGACCTCTTCGCCAAAATCCTCTTTGAGAATGACGCGGAGCTTCTCCAGCGTTTCGGGTTTTAAGTTCACAGCTATTCATGGGCATAAATCCTAACCTTGGCGAGTTTAAGCTCGTTGAAAAATGCTTGTGGCTCGACCTTGAGTTCGCGCTTCCAATACTTGGCGACAAGCTCATCCAGCTCGTCGCTTTTCTTGAACGCGAATAGGACTTTATGCGGATTTGTCCGATCGCAGACCTCAAGCGAATCGGGAATAAATAACAAAAGCACCGCCACCAATGCTAAATCGGCGGATTTATAAACTTCGGTTTGTTCAGTTGTTTTCATCGTCATTATTCAATAAACCGATGTTTCGTTTCGGGGCCTCACCCAAAACAAAACACACTCCCATGTTAGAGGAGTGCGTTCATTCAATTTTCAGTTATGAATTGATTTTTACGGCTTAAAATACCATCCTTCCTGCTTTTGATTGAAAATTACATCTTTTTTGAAATGAATTTTGAGGAGCTTATGGAGCTCGCTTACATACTTTGCTATGGTAATTTTTGGCGTAGATTTTCTGCGATCCGCATGAACGATGTTGTCTTTTATATCATCGCGCGTAAGTAATCTATTGGGATGATCCATGAAAAGACGGCATAGCTCTTTTATCTGGCCTCGCATCTCAATCATTTCGCCTTTATATCGGATCGTTCCATCGGAGTAGCCGGCAAGATCTTTTATTTCAATCTCTGGCTTTAAATCTTTAACATACAGCAAGTCCTTTTTGTGCCGGCGCGCGGGAATCTGCTCGAAGGCATTCTCATCCGCTTTCTTCGGCGGATTAAGCAATTCTAATAATTTTTTACGCTCTCCATACAACGGGAGTTTAAACGGCCGGCTTACATAGAAACAATCTTTTGTCTCCTTAAAGCCACTAATAATCTTCTTTTTCTTAAGTTCTCTCAGCCACCCTCTTTGCTCTTCCAACGAACTAAGAGGAAAGAAATTAACAATAAGCTTACGCCGCTTGGAATAAAAACTCGTGTCCGCTTCGGTGGCCACCTCGATGCTCTTTATAAGGTCGTTGATAAAATCGATTTTTCTCCCAGCGTCTCGCCTGATTTTTACTAAATCATCATTCATAATCATTGTCATAGTGTTAAATCCATTGTGCCAATTTTCGCCACTTTTGACAAGAGATTTTTATGACGGTACAATGGGAAATAAGCATACTAAATTATGAACGAGCCAATTGAAAAACTTTTAACCGCAGAAGAAGCGGCTAAGATTTTGAGAGTGAGTTATCGCTCCATTGTCCGCTACATTGAGCAGGGCAAGCTTAAGGCATCCAAGATCGGGATGTGGCGTATTAAACAATCCGATCTCGACGAGTTCTTGGAAAAGACGAGCAATCTTAAGCGCAAAAAGAAATGAGCATTATTGACGACATAAAATCCGTAGCCAAAACAATTCAGCAAGCTGGTAATATCGAGCTTTACCAGAAGATTTTGGATTTGCAGGGGCAGGCCTTAGAGGTCGTGGAAGAAAGCAATAAATTGCGTGATGAAAATCGCGAGTTAAAAGAGAAGCTGAAAATCAAAGACAATCTTAAGCATGAACGAAATTCATATTGGCTTGAGTCCGACGGTAAGAATGACGGACCTTTCTGTTCGCGTTGCTGGGATGTGGATAAAAATTTAGTTAGATTACACCCGGGAGGTAATCCAGCTTATTATCACTGTCCTAACTGCAAGGCTGGTTCGGTGTTAGTAAAACCAGAGATGGATCACCCGCAGTCAGCAAGAATGACTTTTAAGCAAGAACCGTATCTATGAAAAAACTATCCAAGCTACAACTTGAGCAGATAAATGAGCTACTCCGAAAAGGACAGGCCCTGCCGGAGGAGTATAAAAATCTTCTATTTGAATCTAAGAAGGAGTACGAGCTTGTCTATGGCGGGAAAGAACGCGAGGAAGATATTATCGCCGAGACGATGGCGGTTCCGCTTCAACCGGTAAAGACACTTGGAAAAGACGGGCATGAAAACGGCTGGGTGAATAAACTTATTTTCGGAGACAATCTCCAAGTTTTGAAAACGCTTTATAACGACCCGGAAGTTAAGGGGAAAGTAAAACTGATTTATATTGATCCGCCATTTGCGACTAAGCAGGAATTTCGTGGTTCAAAAGAGCAAAAAGCGTATCAGGATAAATTAATCGGCGCGCAGTTTTTGGAATTTCTAAGAAAACGACTTATTCTACTCAGAGAAATTTTGGCTGACGACGGCAGTATTTATGTACATTTGGATTGGAGAAAGGGGCCGTATGTTCGAGTTTTGATGGACGAGGTTTTCGGTGAGCAAAATTTCAGGAATGAAATTGTATGGAAGAAATACTCGGGTGTTAAAAATCAAGCCAGCAAGAAATTAACAACACAAACAGATTCTATTTTTTGGTATTCCAAAACAGATAATATTGTTTTTAACCAGCAATATAGACCAATGTCGGAAGAATATATTGAAGGAGAATATAAATATACAGACAAAGATGGAAGAAAATACGCTTTAATACGAGGCAGGGGCTACAAAGACGAAAAGAAAACTACCAAAAAATATCTCGATGAAAATCCTGGATCACCGATTACTTCATTGTGGGATGATGACGGTTTGCAGTTAAATACCTCGTCTGCGGAAAGAATAAATTATCCCACCCAGAAACCAGAATCATTACTTGAGCGGATAGTTAAAATTTCTTCTAACGAAGACGATATTGTATTGGATGTGTTTGCAGGTGCCGGGACAACCCTTTCGGTAGCAGAAAAATTAAATAGGCGTTGGATTGGAGTAGATTGTGGCAAGCTCTCAATTTACACAACGCAAAAGCGGATGCTTAACCTTAAAGCCGAAATTGGAAATAAAGGCAAAGCAATTACTCCAAAACCATTTACCGTGTATAACGCCGGTCTTTACGACTATAAGCTCATTAAAGAATTGCCGTGGAATGAGTATCGGGATTTTGCGTTAAAGCTTTTCCAATGCCGAGACGAAGAGCATAAGGTATCAGGCGTTAAGCTTAACGGCTATCTTGGCGAGGATCATGTGCTGGTATTTCAGTGGCACGATGGCGGAGAGATAATTCTGGATCGCGGATTTATTGATGATCTGCATAAAACGCTCGGCAAAAAAGTCGGCCAAAAATTCTTTATCATTGCGCCGGCATCAACCGTGGTTTTCCTTGAGGATTATATTGAAAAAGACAACACGAAATACTATCTTTTGCGGATTCCATATTCCATTATTGAAGAAATTCATGAGCACGGTTTTGAAGCGATTAAACAGCCGGTGTCGGAAGCGGATGTGAATGATGTGGTGGATGCCGTCGGATTTGATTTTATTCAAACGCCGGATGTTGAGTGTGAATACAAAATTCGAAAAGCCGATAAAAAGACGCTTTTTGACGGCGACAAGGAAGCGGTAATCAAAATCAAGAAATTCAAGAGCAATGTGCTTTCCCGCAAACCGATTGAGTTTAAGAATCTTGAGACGCTTTCAATGGTGATGGTGGATTATAACTTCAATGGCGAGGTGTTTGATATTGACCAATATTGGTTCGCGGAATCTCTTGAAAAAGACGGCTTTGAGATCCGCTTTGATCCCAAGAAAGTGGAGAAACAAATGATGATTATTTATATGGATATTTTCGGTAACGAAAAGCGCGAGGTTAAAACGCTGAAGGATTTCAAATAATATGCTCGATAAACAATACTTCCAAACTAAAGATTTAATCCTCAAGGTTTCCAAAAGCGTAAACCCGAAGGTTTTTGATATCTCAAAGTATGAGGCGTTTTTAGATGCACTCTGCGGTGATCGGGAATACCAAAAAGATGCGATCCGAGAAACCCTGCGCTATCTTCTTGGCCAGCAACACAAGAATCTCCGCGAGCTGGCCGAGGAAAATTACAAGCAAAGTCAGTTCTTGCAGGATAAATATTCAACTTTCAGCGATTTTGAGAAACAGCTTCAACTGCCGGATCATCTTTCTTGCTCGCTGGATTTAGCAACGGCTACCGGCAAGAGCTTCGTGATGTATGGTATTGCTCGGATAATGCTTGCGGAGGGCGCGATAGATCAGGCATTGGTTCTTTGCCCTTCAAATACCATTGAGCGCGGACTAGCCGATAAATTTAAGCGTCTTTCTGGAGATGCGGACTTGAGGAAGCTTTTGCCAAAAGAGGCGGAAATAAAAAACCCTCGGATTATCCATGCAACACAAACAATTCAGAAAGGCGACATCGCTATTGAAAATATCCACGCTACTTATGCCACTACGAAATCGGCTATCGAAGATAGCTTGAAAGGTAAAGGTACGCGAACTCTTGTATTGAACGATGAGGCGCACCACATTTATAGCCCTACCGATAAAGCGCTGAAGAAATGGAAAGAATTTTTGCTCGATCCGAAATACAGCTTTCATTATGTGGTCGGTGTTACCGGGACCGCTTATGTCGGGAATGACTATTTCAACGATGTGGTTTATCAATACACGATTCGTGAAGCCATTGACGAGCGTTTTATTAAGACAATTGATTACGCGGTTGAGGGTGTTCCTAAAAATGAGCGCGAAAAATTTCAATGGATTTTAAATAACCACGAGGAGGCAAGAAAGAAATACAAAAAAGTTAAACCGCTTACAATCATCATCACGCAAAAAATTGATGGTTGTGAAAAATTTACCGATAAGTGGATTAGTTTCTTGTCCGAAGCTCGAAAGATCAGCAAAAAAGCGGCTGAAGAAAAAATTCTTATTGTCACTTCTTCTCCTAAACACGAGGATAATGTAAAACAGAAACTTCCTCATGTGGATGAGAAAAGAAACCCCGTTGAGTTTATCACCTCCGTTAGCATGCTTTCGGAAGGTTGGGATGTTGAGAATGTATTTCAGATTGTACCTCACGAGGAGCGGGCCTTTAATTCTAAACTTCTTATCGCTCAGGTATTGGGCCGGGGCCTGCGTATTCCGAGGCCCTACAAAGGTGAACAGCCAGTAGTCACCGTTTTTAATCACGACAAGTGGTCTGCCGGCATCAAGCACTTAGTGCAAGAGGTTTTGGAAATTGAGCGGAAAGTTGGAAGCTATATCGTGCCGAAAAAAGAGGACTATAATTTCTCGCTTTACAATATCGCTTATGAGAAAACACCCGAGGAAACTACTTATAAGCAGGAGAAGGAATATGAACTACTCAAGAAGGGATATATAGCATTTTCTTCCCAGAAAACATCGTTAGAAAAAGAAACTACTTTTGAGAGGGTGATTAGCGGTGAACGGGGTAGACGCAAAGCAACGATTCACTACAAGATGTTTTCTATTGCAGAAGTAGCGCAGGAAATTTATAACAAACTCCGCGTGTTTGATATGGATGAGGGCACGAGTTATGCCAAAAAATATTCGCTTGCTGAAATTAAGAAAATTCTTGAAGCGTCGCTAAAGAAAATCGGAGAAAATAAAGACCAGATCAGCGAGGAAAATAAACAGAAGGCATTGAGATCTTTTGATGTTATCAAACGACGGAGCGCAAAATCATTACGGTATCGCATCAAGGCCGAAGACCTCGTTGAGTTGAAAACCGAGGATATTAAGAAAACTGCTCTTGGCATTGGCGCATTCAAGCGCAACGGGACGCTCTTTTACGATGACTATTCTTTTAAGCTAAGTGCGGACGAAGATAAAAAGATGTTAAAAGAATTAGAAGAAATGTTTGATGATGGTCAGCTTACCAGCTCGTCGCTTGTGAAGGTTGCTAATGTTCATTTCTTTAGAACGCCGGTCAATTGCGTATTTTCAAGTTCGGATCCGGAACGGAAATTTATTAAAAAGCTTGTTGCCGAGAATAACGCGAAATTAATTGATTCATGGCTTAAGTCGCGCGATGTTGGTTTTTATTCAATTGAGTACGCTTGGCGTAAAGGCGAGCACTGGAAGATCGCCAAATTCAATCCAGATGTATTTCTCAAGATCGGCAAAGATATTATCGTGCTTGAACTAAAGATGGACGATGATGTAACCGATGAAAACAAGGCCAAGCTAAAATACGCTCGCGAGCATTTTGAGAAGCTAAACGAACTGCAGAAGAAGAACCATTATTACTTCAAATTTATTTCGCCAAGCGATTACGATCTCTTTTTTGAGTCGTTGAAAGACAAAACTTATTCAAAGTTTAAGTCATCGCTTGAGGCGGATTTAGAAGATTAAAAAATGGAAAGGACGCGCTCTCCGCTTTTTAATCTCCTATCCTTTTGATTCTTTAGGGTCTTTGCTACGGGGGAATGTGCGCTCTTCCTGGAATCTTCCATTGAGCTTTTGAATCTTTACCGATCCGCCATCCTCTCCTAGTGCCCTTTTTAATACACCCCCAGCAGTTGCCTTTTCCTTGGTAGTGAAGGTTTTGATGGTTCTATTGGTTTTGTCATTCTCAAGAGCCCATCTGTCCTTTCTTTCGTTGAACTCCAAAGTAAATTTTCGCAGTTTAGTCATAGTCATTTTCATCTTGTTTATTGCTTAAAAATCGACCTTTAATTTCAGCTTCATTTTAGGGCACTATTATGGATATGTCAACTTTTCTTACACACTTGTATATTTTTCTGACATTATGCTATACTGCAAGTGTGGATAACTTGTCCGACTAAGGTCGGCGGACAAGCAGGATATCTAAAAAGGTCAAATTATATGGCTACTATTACGCGAAAAAAATTAGGCGAGCGCATTAAAGAGCTTCGCGAGGATTTCGGTTACTCTCAAGAAGAGTTAGCCCAAAAAATAAAGGTACCGCGCCCGGCTATATCGCAAATCGAAGCCGGCGTGCGAGATGTCAGTAGTATCGAGTTAGCAAACATTGCTAAAGTTTTTGATATTGCTACTGATACGCTGTTGGATCAGGGGGTCGAACTTAAAAAATATAAAGAGGAACAAAGCGAGCTTAAGAAATCTGCGAAAGGATCAGATGTTAGGATTTCTATTCCTCAATTCAATAAAGATAAATTCAAGAATATCGTGTTGTATATTCTTGAGAAATGTGGCGCAAAACCTAATGTTGGAGAAACTGTTCTTTATAAACTTCTTTACTTCGCCGACTTTAACTTCTTTGAGGTATACGAGGAGCAACTTACCGGAGCAACTTACAGAAAAATTCCCTTTGGCCCCGCGCCGCAGGAAAGGAATTTACTAAAATTGCTGAAGAAATGGTAGAAAAAGGAGAACTCAAAAAAGACACCATAGATTATTTCGGCAAGAGACAAAAAAGGTATTTGCCACTTACTAAGGCGGATTTAACGAAACTTCAGGCCAGCGAGAAAGAGGTGTTGGATAAGGTTATCGATCAATTGTCTGATCTTAACGCTACGCAGATTAGTGATTACTCGCACGATGATACGCCGTGGAAGGTTACGCCTGACGGCGATGTAATCAATTACGATTTGGTATTTTATAGAACTCCCGCTTATTCTGTAAGAACCTATTCAGACGAACTCTGAAAATGACAATCACATGGAATTTAGTTATCTCGATGAGTTTAATAAAGAGTTCAAGCAATTGCTCAAAAAATACAGAACTCTTCAGGAAGATTTCGACCTCTTTAAAGAGAGGGTTTTGACTTATCGAGAAAACGGCACGGGCAAGTTTTTGTTTTGGCGTCCTCCCGGAATAGTAAGAATCAGCAACCTCGGTATAGAAACCGAGGTTTATAAAGTCAAACATTTCTCTTGCAAGACGCTTAAGGGCCGTGGATCGCGCAGTGGCATTAGAATTATTTATGCGTATTTCCCAGACAACACTAAGGTCGAGTTTGTAGAGATTTATTTTAAAGAACGAGATGATACGGATTGCGATAAAGACAGAATCAAGCGCTACTACAAATAACATGCCTCAAAAGAAAGGGAAAAATAATTCTTCCGAGTTTTGGGAAGAACAGAAAAGAAAAACACTGATTGAAAGCACGGGGGCGTCCGTGCGGCTTTCGGGTTCAAAAATCACTAATGAGGAAGTGGCGAAGATTTTTGATTCTGAAAAAAATCAAAAACTATATCAGTGCCCGGAGTGCGGTTTTCACTATACCGATAAGGAATGGGCCGAGAAATGTGAGGTGTGGTGTCGGGAACATAAGAGTTGCAATATTGAGATCACGGCTCACGCTGAGGAAAATAAAAAGGAGTAATTCTTTGCGTGATTTTCTGCGCGATTCTTGTGTGATTTTCTTTGTTTGAGAAAATTGATATAGTGTTATTGGAATAGTGAGAATCGGTATTTATGGGTTTTTGCTCATAACAGGGTTGCGCAATAAGTCCGCCATCCGCCTTTGTGCGGTGGATTCGCTCGAAAGGGCGAAGGGTGCGGTTAAAAACAATTCTGGCTTACGGGTGTACCGAGAGCTCGGCCGAGGGTCGAGGGGCGCAAGAGAGATTATTTTCTTCCGCTCGCTGTTCCCGCAAAAAACTCCCACGCTGGGAGTTTTTTGCTACAGCTCGTCAAATTCGGGTTAGTTCGACACAAAGGGGTACAAAGCTCTGATCCGGGGGCAATCGCTCGCCACGGGGGCATTTACGGGGCAACGGCGGGTTGATCGTCTCGGCACTCGGCGAGCAGTTGGTTCATTTGTGCTAAGATGACGGTGGGATATTTGTATTCTTCCGCCCAATCAAAGGTTCGAAAGTCATTAAGCAGGGCGAGCCAGTGTGCACGATCAGAGGCGAGAGCTTCTGTTTTTGCTTTATTCATCGGTGTTTTCGAGAGTTCTAACCTTTGATATTTTGCTCCAAGCGCAGGGTAGTCATTTTTGATTGGAATAAACCATTCCTCTGGCTTAAGAAAGAGCGTTTGGTCTT
>JACPHC010000010.1 GCA_016188775.1 Parcubacteria group bacterium | reverse complement strand
CTGCCAATTCCCGTTTTGATCCGGAATAACCGGATTGCAGCTGGTCAGTTCAAGACAAACGAGCTCGGTTGCAATCAAAACTTCACTGTTAGGTTCAGTTTGGCCGATAATGGTGACACTAAAATCGGTATCAAGGTTAAAAACATTAAAAGTTTGGTTGTTTAAGGGTGAGGCAATGCTTGGGGAGACGGGCGGAGTGGTATCCGGTAGGATTGGCGGAGTTGTATCCAAGGGCGTTATTTCCGGTTCGCTGGCTAATGAAACTTCCGGCGGATTTGGCGAACCCGGGGCTGAACCAGCTGATGAATAACCCAAAGTTTGCCACCAGGGAAGTTCTTGGGAAATGAGTTGAGAAGAATTGGCTACTGTTGGGTTTTCAGAAGAAGAATTTTGAGAAATTGAAGTATTGGATGGAGTTTCTGGACTGGCTGCTGCTGTTTCCAAGTCAACGATGGGATTATTGTTCTGGGGCGGAGAAGTGTTGTCTGGAAAAGACGGAGTCGGAATTGGTTGAGTTGGTTGATTTAATTCGGGGATTAGAGGAACATCGGTAGGTTGATTTAAATTAAAAACAGTGGCGGCTAAATTCAAATTAGAATTGTTAGTTGAATGGAATCGTTGATTATAATCGTCAACAGCTTTGTCTTTAGTTGGCAGAAAAATATAATAATAGCCGCTCTGACTTAAGGAGATAGCGATATTACCGGTATTTTTTACTTTATCAGTCAGCCACTCTCCTGTTAATTGAATGCTTTCTTGGCCAGCGGAAAACATTTTTTGAAAAAACGAGGCTTGAATATTTGATTGTAATTTTTGCTGATAAGCGGTTTCCGCCTGTTCTTGAAATAAATGGACTACTCCAGCGCCGGTTAAAATTGCTTGTTTGGATAGAAGGCGCCAGTAGTCGGTGAGAATTAAATTATCATTAAGAGTAGTAGTTTGTCTAATCTGCTTATTAAGAATACCGCTGGTTTGATCAATAAATTTGAATAAATGAAATGATTGATTGGTTAAAGGTTCTAATCCATATCCATAATTCTCATCTCTATTAACCGCAACAGGATTTTGATATCTTCTGTCAAATATCGTCCCTTCACTAAAAAAATTATGATTGGAATAATTAGCAATATAATCAAAATATTCTCCTAAAGTATTGAAATTAAGAGAATTTTCATTATTTAAAGTTTGTAAAAGATTGGTGTTGTTCCTATTCCATTGTTCCGCCCAGTTCTCATAAGGAGAACCAATAGAGCCATGACCCATATGAGTATCGTCTCTGGTATGCTCCGGAACAGATGCGTCTTCTATTAAATGAAGAATGTGGCCTAAAGCGTAATAAGCCTTTTCTTTGTTATCATTAGCGTAATACTCAATGGCTTTATTCCAAGAATGCGATAACCTTTCCAGCCCATAGTGCCAATACTAAAAGAAACCGGATCGTAGAAATGATTGAAATATCGAGGAAATTGATCTTCATCAATACTGCCTTGAATTATTTGTTCTTTGAAATTGTCTGGAATTTTTTGATCAAGCTTTAAATTATAAAAATCAACTATTTCATCTGTTATAGCCGGATGGGTGGTTTGATCGTCATAGGCAGAAATAGGACTGGATGACAAAATGAAAATTAAAAAGAGGAAAATAGAAAATATTCTTTTAAAGAATAATTTATAATCTTTTGGGGGAAATTTTATAATAAATTTATTTTCCATATGCCACTTGGATATTGAGAAAAATCTATTAAACTATAAATAATTTTTCCATTTTTATCTTTAATCTGATATTGTTTGTTACCCTTATAAAGAGAGCCTTTATATTCTAATCCTTGACTCAATTCATCGATTAAAATACTTAATTCATTATCATCTTTAACTTTTTGTAAAATATTTTTCCATTCTCCTTGTTTCTTAATATCAAAATACTTACTCGCCAATTCAATATCTCCTTTTTTGAGCGCGTCCAAAAACATCGCGAAAGTCTCCTCCGGCGTTTTTCCTCCATAAGTATCTTCCAAATAAGGCCTGTTCATTTCTTCAACAAGCTTCTTTTGAGCTTTTTCTTGGCTGTACCTGTAATATTTATCTCCAGCTAAAATAACGACAAAAAAAAGAGCGAGAAGACCTAAAATAACAATCCCGACTCGCTTTAAATTTTGTTTTGTGAATATATTTTTAATCATATTTCGATAAATTTAAAACTAACAAATGATAATAAAATGTCAAATCAATGTATAATGCCACCCAATTTTGGACTCCTGAGGCAAATTAATAGGTAATAACTCCGGTTGAATTGTCGTCATAAATTGTAATGGAGATAATCTGTTTTGAAAAACAAACGGAAAATAAGGCGTTAGATGAAATTTTCATTTTCATCAGGGGGTTTTAAAATCAAAATTACATTTTCTTTCATACTACGTAGTATGAAAGAAAATGTAATAATTAATATAATTAAATTTTATCTTCTTAAAAGATTTTCTTTATTTTATAACGTCAAAGTCGATAATTCTACTAAACTTATTAATTAATTCTTACGAGACCAGTCCTCGCAAAAAACTCCGGCGGTGGATTTCGGATAAACCGAATTTCTTGACACGCCTGAAATGTTTTTTTGTGCCGTAACCCTTGTGAATTTCAAATCCATATTCCGGATAAATTTTTGCCATTTTGATCATCAATCTGTCGCGCGTCACTTTAGCGATAATCGAAGCCGCGGCAATGGAAAAAATTTTCTCGTCGCCTTTAATAATTGTTTTGTAGGGAATTTTTAATCGTCCGGCCGAAAATCGGTTGCCGTCAATCAAAAGAATATCCGGCTGATTTTTAATTTTTTTAACGGCCTGGCACATGGCTAAATAAGTCGCCTTTTCAATATTAATTCGATCAATGACTTTCGCGGAAACTTTGGCGACTTGCCACTGGCAATCGGCTGAATTTTTTAAAAGCGCGAAAAATTCTTCACGTTTTTTCGGTGAAAGCTGTTTGGAATCTTTTATTTCTCTCAAAATCTTTTTGCTGATTTTTAAATTCTTGAAAACAATTGCCGAAGCCACTACCGGCCCGGCCAAACTTCCCCGACCGACCTCATCAACGCCGGCGACGCGACAAAAACCCCGCCTGCTCAATTTTTTTTCTAAAAATAAATTCATAAATTTTCATTTATCGTTTATTTAACATTCTAATGTAAAAAGAGATAATTTAAAACAGTTTCCTTAAAAACCTTTTAAATAAAAACCTCATAGAAAGAAGTGGAGGAGACTATGAAAAAAAGCGACATTAAAAAAACCGCGCTCACTTTTTTAGCAGTTTTAATTTTAATCAGCCAATCTTTTGTCTGGGCTGGAGAAATCGGAAAAATCGCCCAAATCGCTGAAAAATACAAAAATACGACCGTTTTGATTAAAACTATCGCGTTTGATCCCAAAACCGGAGAAAAAAATACTATTTCGGGAACGGGATGGTTCCAAGATAAATCTACTATTGTAACTGTGGCCCACCTAATAAAAGAAATCATAGATGAAGGCGAGGCCAACAAAGAAGAATTGGAACGCCACGAAAGATTGCAATATCTATACTTCGCGCAAATTACGGACATAAAAGGAAAAAAGACTGTTCTTAACGTTTCTCTTTCTGCTGTTGATTTTAAAAAAGATATAGCGATTTTAAAAACAGAAAAAAATCTGAATACTAAACCAAAAATTTCTAATTCTCCTTCCTGGGAAACTAATGATAGTGAATTATTTACTGAAACTGTTCCCGGCCATACCGGCGATCTAAACGAGATTATAGCGGACGATCTGCTCGAAGAAATAACTATTCAGCCAGCTATAATCGGCAATTCAGACGCGGTTCGTCCCGGCGAAGAAGTGATTATAATCGGTTATCCGTACGCTAAAAATCAATTAATCGGATTTGGCATCATAGCGGCGGTTAATCAATCCGTAGTAAGACTAGTTTATCAAATTGATGACGCTTTTTTGATAGATTGGCGAGTTCATCCTTCCAACTCGGGCAGTCCGGTTATAAATATGAAAGGAGAAGTAATCGGAATAATCAATGGTTGGGTCGGAGACACGAATATAGTTTGGGCTACGCCCATCAAGTATTTGAAAGACGTAAAGCCCGATCCCGCTTTGCATTAAAGCGGGATTTTTATTATGTATTCGCCGAATATCCCGTCTCCAGCAGGGAGACGGGAATTGAGGCGACGAGCGAAGCGAGTCTGAATCGAGCGAGGCGAGTTGGTCGAGCCGAGCGAGAACTTTTCATAACAAAGCATTATCACAATACCGCGTCACCCTACGGGTGACGCGGATGCTTTATTCTTTTCAAAAATCCTATATAATAATTAAAGAAGTTATCATATTTTTATGAAATTCACCCATCTTCACGTCCATTCTCATTATTCGCTTCTTGACGGCCTTGCAAAAATAGACGATCTAATAAACCGGGCGCGGGAGCTCGAAATGGACTCCCTCGCTCTAACCGACCATGGCTCCCTTTATGGAGCTATTGAATTTTATCAAAAAGCGACTAAAGCCGGAATTAAACCCATCATTGGATCGGAACTTTACGTGGCTTATGAATCGCGACATCAAAAACGGTCGGGCATTGACAACCAGCGTTATCATTTGACAATGCTCGCCCAAAACGAAAAAGGCTATAAAAATTTAATTCAGCTCGTCTCCAAAGCCAATCTGGAAGGATTTTATTACAAACCGAGAGTTGATAAAGAGCTCCTTAAAGAACATCACGAAGGATTAATCGCGCTTTCCGGCTGCGCTTCTTCGGAAATTTCCAAGGCCTTGGTCGTGAAAAATTTTGCCAAAGCGGAAAAAATCGCTTTGGAATATCGAGATATATTCGGCCCGGATAATTTTTATTTGGAAATTCAAAATTTTCCGAACTTCTCGGCCAATCAAACTATTCGCGAGGGCATAATTCAGCTTTCTAAAAAAACAAACATACCTCTGGTCGCCACCGGCGATGTCCATTATTTAAAATCGGAAGACGCCGAGGCCCAGGATATTTTAGTGGCGGTGCAAACCGCCAGCCGGCTTGACGACGAAGACCGCCTGACAATGAAACGAGACGATTTTTCTTTAAAATCGGAAGAAAAGATGATTGAGCTTTTCAAAGACGTTCCGGAGGCCATAACTCAGACCGCCAATATCGCCTCCCGCTGCAATCTCGCCTTAAAATTCGGCCAGATTCAATTCCCTCATTTTCCTTTGCCGACCAACGATACCGAAAACGGTTATTTAGAAAAATTAAGTCTCGCCAATGTCCCAAAAAAATACGGAAAAATTTCAGAGGCAATTTTAAAACGTCTTAATTACGAATTGGGCGTCATCAATAAAGCCGGTTTTGCCTCTTATTTTTTAATTGTTCAAGATTTGGTTAATTGGGCAAAATCGAAAAACATTGCCGTTGGCCCGGGCCGGGGCAGCGCGGCCGGTTCTCTTGTTTCTTATTTGCTCGGCATTACCAATATTGATCCTTTTAAATATGAATTGATTTTTGAACGATTTTTAAATCCGGATCGGATTGCCCCGCCGGATATTGATCTCGATTTTGACGATTTAAAACGCGACGAGGTAATCCGTTACGCCGCTTCAAAATACGGCAAAGACCACGTGGCTCAAATCATAACTTTCGGAACAATGGCCGCTCGGGCCGCCATCCGAGACACCGGACGTTCTCTTGGTTTTCCTTACAGTTTTTGCGACAAAATCGCCAAACTTATTCCTCTGCACATGTCTTTAAAAGAAAGCGTGGAAAGAGTGACGGAATTGAAACAAATTTTCGATACCGATTCGGAAGCAAAAAGACTGATCCTGACGGCTCAAAAACTGGAAGGCAATGTTCGCCACGCTTCAACTCACGCCTGCGGAGTGGTAATCACCAAAGAGCCGCTGACGGAATACGCGCCGCTTCAAAAAGCGACCAATGCCGACAGCGACGCCGTTATCACTCAATATGAAATGCGCGGATGCGAAGCTCTGGGGCTTTTGAAAATGGATTTTTTGGGGCTTAAAAATCTGACCATCATCGAAAAAACTCTGGAATCGATTAAAAATAACAAGAATCAAATGATTGATATTGAAAAAATTCCGCTTGACGATAAAAAAACTTTCAAACTCCTCGAAGAGGCAAAAACCATCGGCGTTTTCCAGCTGGAATCAAGCGGAATGAGACGCTATTTAAAAGAGTTGCGCCCCCGAGAAATAGAAGACATTATCGCGATGATTTCGCTTTATCGGCCCGGACCGATGGATCAATTGCCCGAATACTTGGCCCGCAAACACGGCCGGAAAAAAATTGAATATATTCATCCTTTGCTTGAACCGGTTTTAAAAAACACCTGCGGCATTATGATTTATCAAGAACAATTAATGCAAATGGCCCGGGTTATCGCCGGTTTCACTTTGGCCGAAGCCGATATTTTAAGAAAAGCGATTGGTAAAAAAATAAAAAAACTTTTGCAGGAATAAAAAGAAAAATTTTTTTCCGGCGCCTCAAAAAATAAAATTCCCCAACCCGTCATTGAAAAATTATGGAAACTGATTGAACCTTTTGATCGCTACGGATTCAACCGCAGTCACAGCGCCGGCTACGCCCTGATCGCTTATCAAACGGCTTATTTAAAAGCTAATTATCCTTTGGAATTTATGAGCGCCTTGATGACCTCGGAGATCGGAGATCTGGAAAAAATAGCGATTCTGATTGAAGAATGCCAAAAAATGAAAATCAAAGTTCTTCCTCCTTCTGTCAACGAAAGTTTTGAGAATTTTACTCCGACGAAAGAAAACGAAATTCGCTTCGGCCTGACCTCCATTAAAAATGTTGGCGCCGGCGTAGTTAATTCCATTATCCAAGAAAGAAAAAACGGGCCATATAAAAATATATTTGATTTTGCCGGCCGCGTTCTTTCAAAAGATTTAAATAAAAAAAGTCTTGAAAGTTTGATAAAATCGGGGACGCTGGATAGTCTTGGCGAAAGAAACCAACTGCTTCAAAATTTGGAAAAAATTTTGGAATTTACCCGATCGCGCGAAAAAATAAAACAACGACGACAAAACAGTCTTTTTGATATTTCCAGCGAAAATCAAAATATAGCGCGTCTTGATTCTGCTCCGCCGGCTTCAAAAAATGGCATATTAGCCTGGGAAAAAGAACTGCTGGGGCTTTATTTGACCGGCCATCCCTTGGAAGAATATCGTTTGAATCTCCAAAAAATATCAACGCCAATTCTTGAGGCCGCTCAAAAAATCGGTCAAAATATAAAAATCGGCGGTATTGTTTCCAATGTTAAAAAAATCATCACCAAAAACGGCAAAGAGCTGATGTTTCTTAAACTGGAAGATTTTTCCGACAATATTGAAGTAATCGTTTTTTCTGATATTCTGGAAAAAAATAAGAATCTGGCCTTGGAAGGAAAAATAGTGTTGGCAAGCGGAAAAATTTCCAATCGCGACGGAACTTCAAAATTAATTTTAGAAAGCTTGAAAGAAATAAAATGAAATGAAAAAACAAAATAAAAAATTAGAAAACATCAGGCATTCCCTCGCCCATCTTTTGGCCGCCTCGGTTTTAAAAAAATTTCCCGGAGCCAAACTCGGCATCGGTCCGGTGATCGAAAACGGATTTTATTACGATTTTCTTCTGCCCCGGAACTTAACGCCGGAAGACTTGAACGAATTTGAAAAAGAAATCAAAAAAATGATCGGGCAAAAACTTTCTTTTAGCGGTAAAAAAATAACTCCCGCGGAGGCCAAAAAACTTTTTCGAAATCAACAGTTTAAACTGGAACTTATTAAAGAATTAATATCAGGAAGTCGGACTTCCGCTGGAAGTCCGACTTCTCAAAAATTGAAAAAGGTTTCTATTTATAAAACCGGCGACGTTTTTATTGACCTTTGCGCCGGCCCTCACGTCAAAAATACGAGAGAAATTAATTCGGATGCTTTTCGCCTGACTCATTCGGCCGGAGCTTATTGGCGAGGAAACGAAAAAAAACCCCAGCTTCAAAGAATTTACGGCGTCGCTTTCGAGACTAAAAAAGATTTGGAGCATTATCTCTGGCAGCAAGAAGAGGCTAAAAAAAGAGACCATCGGAAAATCGGAAAAGATTTAGACCTTTTTTCTTTCCATGACGTCAGCCCGGGCGCTACTTTTTGGCACCCGAAAGGAATGATTATTTTTAAAGAACTGGAAAAATTCTGGAGAAAAATCCACGAAGAGGCCGGCTATCAGGAAATCTCAACCCCGATTTTAGTTAAAGAAAATCTCTTTAAGCAATCCGGCCATCTGGAAAATTACAAAGAAAATATGTATCCGGTCAAAATAGAAAATGAAACTTATTATTTAAAGCCGATGAACTGCCCGGAAAGCGCGATTATTTATTCTTCAAAAATTAGAAGTTATAAGGATTTGCCGATTCGGCTTTCGGAAATCGGCCGGCTTCATCGAGCCGAACTTTCGGGCGTTCTGGCCGGACTCTTTCGGGTCCGCCAAATCACAATGGACGACGCTCATATCTACTGCCGGCCTTCTCAAATTCAAATTGAAATCGGCGGAGTTCTTAAATTAATTAAAAATTTCTATAAACTTTTCGGATTTAATCCCGAATTTAATTTATCAACAAGGCCGGATAAAGCCATGGGAGATCCGGCTCTTTGGAAAAAAGCCGAAGCGGCTCTTGAAATTGCTTTGAAAAAAAATAATCTCCCCTACAAACTCAAACCCAAAGACGGAGCTTTTTACGGTCCGAAAATTGATGTTCACATCACCGACTCCTTGGGACGGCCTTGGCAACTGGCCACTATTCAGTTGGATTTCCAAATGCCGGAAAGGTTTGATTTAAGCTATCAAAACGAAAAAAGCCAAAAAGAAAAACCGGTGATGATCCATCGGGCTATTTTTGGCTCTTTTGAAAGATTTATCGGCGTCCTAATTGAAAATTTCAACGGCGCTTTGCCTCTTTGGCTCTCGCCGATTCAAGCTATAATCATTCCTATTGCTTCAAGGCATATAAAATACGCCAAAAATATTTTAGACGAATTAAAAAAAATCGGCCCAAAAACCGAACTGGATGAGCGGAACGAAACTATCGGGAAAAAAATTCGAGAAGCCCAACTTCAAAAAATTTCCTATATTTTGATTGTCGGAGACGAAGAAATAAAAAATAAAACCGTTAATGTCCGCCATTATCGCCGAGGTCAGGAAGGTGAAATTAAAACCGGCGCGTTGATCGAAAAAATAAAAAAAGAAATCGAGAATAAAACAATTTAATTTAAAAATGAAAAAAAATAAAAAGAAAAATATAAATATATATGAACAGATTGCCAATTTTATATATGAAACAAACATTCACAGCCAAACTCCCCGTTCCGGATTTTGGTTTTTAGGCAGCGGCGACCAATCAGTGGCCGAACATTTATTTCACACCGCCATAATCGCCTATGCCCTTGCCCATCTAGAGGCCAAAGCCGACAAAAATAAGGCTGTCTTAATGGCGCTTTTTCATGATATTGGCGAAGGCCGAACGGCCGACAATAATTACGTCAATCGATGTTACGGCCGCCTATCCGAAACTAAGGCAGTGGAAGATATTGCCAAAAGCGTGCCCTTTGGCAAAGAAATTTTTAAACTTTACAAAGAAGAGCAAAAAAGAAAAACCCTGGAGGCGAAATTGGTAAAAGACGCGGACACTCTCGAATGGATAACGACATTACGGAGCGAAGAAACGAAAGGAAACATAAAAGCGCGAGACTGGATTCATTTTGCCATTAAAAAATTAAAAACAGCGCCGGCAAAAAAACTCGTCAAAGCGCTGGTTAAAACACATCCCGATTCCTGGTGGTTTAGTTTGGCGCAAGAAACGCACGACACGGTGATAAATGAAATGAATGAAAAAATATAAAAAACTCCCCAAACTAATCGTTATTCTTGGCCCGACCGCTTCCGGTAAAACCGAACTAGCGATTCAATTGGCGAAAAAATTTTCCGGCGAAATCATTTCCGCTGATTCAAGGCAAATTTATAAAGGAATGAATATTGGCGCGTCAAAGCCTTCAAAAGATAAAGGTAAAGGATATAAAGTTGAAGGCGTGCCTCATTATCTATTTGATGTTGTCAAACCAAATCAATCTTTCACCGTCGCCGAATACAAAAATTTAGCCTTAAAAGCGATAAAAAATATTTTAAAAAAGGGGGGAGTTCCCATACTGGTCGGCGGAACGGGTTTATATATTCAGGCTGTGGTTGATAATTTAAAAATTCCGAAAATTAGGCCCGATCAAAAACTAAGAAAAAAACTGGAAGCGCAAATAAAAAAATCCGGACTTGAAAAAATTTATCAAAAACTAATCGCCCTTGATCCGGAGGCGGCTAAATTTATTGATCCGAAAAACCCGAGACGAATAATCCGAGCCCTGGAGGTTATTTTAAAAACAAAAAAACCTTTTTCATCGCAAAGACAAAAAGGCAGACTATTATTTGACGTCTTAGAAATCGGCCTATCAAAGCCAAAAAAAAATTTAGAAAAACGGATTGAAAAAAGACTAATGGAACAATTCAATCAAGGACTGGTTGAAGAAGCGGAATATCTTTTTAAAAAATATAAAAAAAGTCCGGTCCTTTTAAGCGTTATCGGCTATAAAGAAATCGCCGAATATTTCCAGGGAAAAACAACCCTCCAAGAAACTTTTGATTTAATAAATAAAAACACTCAAAAATACGCCAAAAGGCAAATGACTTGGTTCAAAAAAGATAAAAAAATTAATTGGATAAAATCGCGAAAACAAGCCGAAAAAATGGTTCAAAAATTTCTATAGCCCTTCTTTTCTTAATCCCTCTTCAATTTCTTTTTTTACTCTCTCGCGCTCTAACGCCTGTATTTTTTTATTGGCTTCTTCCATTTTTTCTTCGGCTTTTTCAAGTGAGTTCTGGCCTTCCTTTTCTTTTTCTTTCTCTTTTAATTTTTTCTTTTCTTCCTCGGTCAAAGAAAATTGGCCATGTAAATATTTTTCAATGCCTCCTTCTCTCATATTAAAAATTTTTTGAATAATTCTTGCAAAATTTTGGGGTTGGCCCGACCTTTTGTCTTGGCCATTGCTTGGCCGATTAAAAATTGCATCGCGTTTTCTTTTCCTGTTTTATAATCATACGTCACTTTTTCATTTTTGTCAATTATATCTTCGACTATTTTTTCCAAATCGGAAAAACCTGAAATCTGCAAAAGTCCTTTTTCCCGAATAATCTCTGACGGGTCTTCGCCCGAAGCAAACATTTCTTTTAAGACGTCTTTTCCAGTCCTGGAAGAAATTTTATCTTCGTAAATCAAATTGATAAATTCGGCGAAATTTTCCGGCGTAATTAAAATTTCCGAAACGTTGGAATCTTTTTCTTTGATCAGGCCCGATAAATCCGACAAAAGATAATTAGCGGCTAATTTATACAATTCTTTGGCTGCTTTCGGTCCTCTTTTCTCCTCCTCTTCGGACCATTCCAAAAGCTCGGAAGCCGCTTCCTCAAAATAATCCGCTAAACTCAAATCCCGAATAAAAATTTCTATATCTTTTTTCCCCAAATTATATTCTTTTTCAAATCTTTTTCTCTTTTGAGCGGGCAATTCCGGAATTTCCATCTTAATTTTTTCAATATCAAAAATTTCGGCGGGTTTTAAGGGCGGCAAATCCGGCTCCGGAAAATAGCGATAATCAGCCGCTTCTTCTTTAACCCGCTGAGGATAAGTTACGCCCTTATCTTCGTTCCAGCCGCGGGTTTCCTGAATAATTTTTTCTCCTTTTTCCAAAAGTTCTCTTTGGCGATTAATTTCATATTCAATCGCTTTTTCAATCGCTTTTAAAGAATTGAGATTTTTTATTTCCACTTTCACTCCCAGTTTTTTATCTTGGCTCAAACTGATATTGGCCTCGGAACGCATCTGGCCTTTTTCCATATCAGCGTCGGAAACTCCCAGATAGCGAAAAATTAACTGAAGTTCTTCCGAAAACAAACGGGCCTCCTCGCCGGATTCAATATCAGGCTCGGTCACAAGTTCCATTAAAGGAATGCCGGCTCGATTAAAATCAATTAAACTCGAATTTGTTTTTAAATCATGAATTAGTCGGCCGGTATCTTCTTCAAGATGAATTCTTCGAATTCTTATTTTTTTTCCTTTCATCTCTAGATGCCCGTTTTTACAAAAGGGCAAATCATATTGGGAAATCTGGTAGCCTTTTGGCAAATCCGGATAAAAGTAATTTTTCCGGTCAAATTTCGAAAATTCAGCGATTTCGGAATTTAGAGCAAGGCCGGCTTTTATGACTTTAGCAACAGCCTCTTTATTTATAACCGGCAAAGTGCCCGGGTGACCCAGGCAAATCGGACAAATATTAATATTCGGATGTTTTTCATCCGGATCGTTTAAAGAATCGCAGAACATCTTGGTTTTAGTTTTGAGTTCCGCGTGAATTTCCAGTCCAATTGTCGGCTGATACTTCATATAAAAATCATATCATTAATGTAAAATTAACGTCAAAAAAATAAATGCCCATTATTGGGCATTTATAAGTTTTTCAAGCATTTCTCTGCCGGATGTCCAGCTCCATATCATTTCATTTTTCCCTCCTTTTATTTTATTTTTTCCAAAATCATAGAAGTAAAATCATAAGGGTTCTCGTTGTCTTTTTTATGATTCTGGCGAAAAATATGTTTCCAATAATTAACTTCAAAGAAAGGGAAATAGACATCGCCTTCAAATTCTTCATGAATCTGCGTAATGTATAATTTATCGGCTTTATCAAGAGTTTGCTGGAATATTTCCGCCCCGCCAATTACGCAAATTTCATTATTGGCGGCAATTCCCGACTGAAGCGCGGCGGCAATATTATTCACGACAATGCAATGCGGAGCTTTATAATTCAACTGTCTTGTAACTACGACATTAACTCTTCCGGAAAGGGGTTGGCCGATTGACTCATAAGTTTTTCGACCCATTATTACAACGCCGCTCCCAATAGTGATCGCTTTAAACCATCGCATATCCAAAGACAAGCGACACCACGGCATTTTTCCTCTATATCCAATAGCCCGATTTTTATCCATCGCCACGACAATTGATATTTTCATTTTAAACTCCTACATTAAGCGGCGCTTTAATCGCCGGATGAAATTTATAATTTTTCAGCTCAATATCTTCCATTCCAAAATCATTAATGCTCTTAATAGCTGGATTAAGCCATAATTTAGGCAAAGGAAATAAATTATCTTTTCGGGTAAGCATTTCTTGAACAGGAGCAAAATGGTTTAAATAGATATGAGCGTCTCCCAACTGGTGGATAAATTCGCCCGGCTGAAAATTAGCCGCTTGAGCCACCAGGCACAGAAAAAGCGACGAGGAAGAAATATTAAACGGCACTCCCAAAAACATATCGCAACTCCTTTGATACATAAACATAGAAAGTTTATTATTGACCACGGAAAAATGGGTAATAACATCGTGACATGGAGGCAAAACCATCTGGTCTAATTCGCCCGGATTCCAAGTAGTTAAAATATGTCGGCGGCCCAAAGGATCGTTTTTAAGATTTTTAATCAAATGATTCAGCTGGTCAATTTTTTTCACTAAACCATTGTTTTCAACAGCTCTCCAATCCCTCCATTGAACCCCATATATCCTGCCGGCATCGCCTTCAAACTTTCCTTTGCCTCGCCATCTGGCAGTATTTACGTCATCATCCCAAATATGGCAATTATTTTGATGTAATTCTTTAATGTCAGAACTGCCTTTAATAAACCAGAGCAGTTCAGCTTTAATCAGATTAAAAGGAACTTTTTTAGCGGTTATAATAGGAAAACCCTGACTCAAATCAAATCTCATTGTTCTTTCAAACAGCATTCGGCTGCCAATTCCGGTTCTGTCGGGACGGTCAATGCCTTTTTCCATTATTTCTTCAATAATATCCAAATATTGTTTCATTTAATCCTCCTGTGATTTTTGATTTTTATTCAATTGACAAATAACCAATAAAATTTATAACAAATAAATTGATTTTAGGCAAATAAAAAGGCCCGCCGCGGGCGGGCTGAATAATTTCTTTATATTTTCAATTTTAGTTGTTTTTTAACGATATTCAGAGCGGCTTCAAAAACATCTTCTTGAGGCCGATCCGCGTAAACAATAAAAACATTAGGAAACTCTTTGGTTAAACTCAAAATAAAATAATTTCTCCTTATTTTTTCGAGCATTTCAATTTTTTCGAAATATCCTTTTTCGTCTTTTTTGCCAAGCCGCTGATAAGCTATTTCAGTCGGCGCATCGAGAAGAATCGTTAAATCCGGCCAGATGAATTTTTTGCCAATCTTCATCCTGTGCCATTCCCGAATCTCGCTCAATTTGATGCCCTCGCTTTTGCCATAGGCAAAAGCGGACAAAGAGTATCGATCGCATATGACTATCTTTCCGGTTTTTAGGGCCGGAATAATAACTTCCACGAGATGTTTTTTTCTATCTTCAATCATTAAAATCTGCCTCTCTCGCGGCATAATATCTTGCCTCTTTCCCAAATCTCGATCTTGCGGTTCTCGGGTTAAAACAACATCGAAGTCTTTTTTAATTAAAAAATCTCTCAATTCTCGAGCAAGCGTTGACTTACCCGAGCCGTCAATTCCTTCAAGGACAATAAATTTCCCTTTGTAAGCGTTCTGAATCATGTTATCTGTTGGATATTTTAACATTAATCCGGCTTCAATAGTCATAATCTCCTTTCCTCTTAATGGTTTTTTCTTTCCGATTTCTTATTACTGCTTCTTGAAAATAATCCGGTTTATAAACTTCCGGTAATTCCGCCTTTTTGGGTTTCCTTTCTTTTCTCATATTCTCTCCCGTTGTTATTATTTTTTAAAGATCTAATCTATCACTTCAATGCCCATGCTTCGGGCGCTGCCTTCAACTATTTTTTCCGCGGCCTCAAGAGTGTAAGCGTTCAAATCAGCCATCTTTTTTTCCGCGATTTCCCGAATTTGCGCTCTTTTTACTTTTCCAACTTTTGATTTTAAAGGATTGCCCGACCCCTTTTCAATGCCCGCGGCTTTTTTCAAAAGTGCCGCGGCCGGAGACGATTTCATTTTAAAATCAAAAGTCCGATTGTCGTAAACAGTGATTTCAACCGAAACAATATCGCCGCCCATATTAGCCGTGGCCGTGTTGAATTTATTGACAAAATCCTGAATGTTTAAACCGTGCTGACCCAAAGCCGGACCAACCGGAGGCGCCGGTGTCGCTTTGCCGGCCGGAATTTGAAGTTTAATGATTGTTTTTATGTTTCGTCCCGCCATATTTTATATATTCATTTAAATTCTTTTTAATTGCAAAAAATCCAATTCCACCGGAGTTTCCCGGCCGAACATTGAAACCAAAACTTTGATTTTGCCTCTGGCCTCGTCCACCTCGGCCACTTTGCCGTCAAAATCTTTAAACGGCCCGTCAATAATTTTCACCGGATCGCCCACTGAAAGGTCGATCTTATATTTCGGCTCTTCCACGCCCATCCGTTTTTTGATCTCGTTGATTTCCGTCTGGGCAATCGGAGTCGGCGTCGTGCCCGCGCCCACAAATCCGGTCACCCGCGGCGTATTTCGCACCATATACCAAGAATCGTCGGTGACAACCATTTCCACTAAAACATAACCCGGATAAATTTTTTCTTCAACTGTTTTTCTTCGCCCGTTTTTTATTTTAATCTTTTTCTCAATCGGAACAAGAACATTGAAAACTTTATCTTCCATGCCCATTGATTCGATCCGCTGTTTAAGATCGCGCGCTACGGCGTCTTCGTAACCGGAATAAGTATGAAGAGCGTACCAATTTTTGTCCTGTTGAATTAGCTGCTTTGGCATTTTACAAAATTAATTTATCTAAAACAAATCTGAATAAAAGGTCGAAACCGCCAATGATTAAAGAAACAATAACGCTGATTAAAATAACCATAAAAGTCCCGCGAATAGTTTCTCGACGGCTGGGCCAATGGACTTTTTTTAACTCAATTTTAACTTCCTTTAAAAAAGTCCAAATATTTTTAGGCAAATTGAGAAAAAATCTTATCATAACGCGATTTTTGCTATTTAAAAAGGCCTCCCGGCCTTATGCTGAAATAATACTCCCTTTGAATTAAAAGTCAAGAAAAAAATACGGCTCGAGATTACTCCCGAGCCGACTTTAATTAATTTATTGCTTCAGCTTTGCTCTCCACTTTTTCGATAATTTCTCGAAAACGATAGGTAGCTCGCTAATCGTCTTATCCTTATTTTGCCCAGCAGGAAAGTTAAATACCTGAAAAACTGGTGTGGCATATTTCTCGCTGATCCAATTCTCAACCTTGCAATAATGGGTTTCCCCATTATTCTTTATACCAGATATTGAACAGGCCCTGTAGAAAATCCCGTTTAATTCCGCAAACCAATCTGTGAGATAATCCGAAACTGAATTTTTTTTCTCAAAAAAGGTCAATGGAATTAATCCCTTTTCTTCAGCTTCAAGAATTCGATCTTCTTGAATCTGCGCGGCTTGAGTAATACTCACTTTACTCCGCACATCGCCCACCGATTGTCCTTTATAAAGAATGAGTGTTTTGATGTTCGCCGTATCTTCTTTAAGCGTATAACCCTCAACAATCGGATCGCCGAACTGAAAGAGGTTTGGAGCGATTTCCGGAAGCCACTCGGCTTTCACAATAGCGCAACCACGCGCCCATACTTTCGTTGTTCGCACAATTTCCGTTGCGACTATCCATTGAAATACCCTATTTCCGAAAATAGCCGAACTGGGATGCACCGCAACATTTTCAATTGAGCGTAATACACCGTTGAACCAGTATCGCGAGCCATGTTGAAATAAATTGTAAGCGAGTCCGATAGCGACAGTCTTTGCAATCGCATCGTTATCCGAGCTTTCCGAAAGTTCTATCTTATTTTGAAAAAGAATCTGGAATATCTGGGCACGAATGTTTAACGCCTCTTGAAGCGCTTTTGCATTCAAAAAGCGTTCAAAACACCAAGAATATGAAAATTTAGCATTTTCATATTCTTTCCAGATATTTAAAAAAGTAAGAGCGTCGGATTCCTGATTTTTAAACTTAGCATGCGCCCGATCTGCTTCCGCTTCTTTTTCTTTCGGACGAACAAATATATTTCGAACCGAGAGAAATGCCGCGATCGTCGCCACATTCTGGACGCAGCCATGCTTCATAGCCTCAAGGAGCATGCGCGCAATCCGCGGCTCAAGAGGAAAACGAGCCATTGCTTTCCCGATTTCAGTAAGTCCTTTTTCATCCTTATTAATCGCCCCCAGAGCGATTAAGGTTTCGTATGCTTCCGTAAATGCTTCTTTTTTTGGCGGATCTATAAAATCAAATTCTTGAATCTTTTCAATCCCGATATCCTCCATAGCAAGCACCACACTTGCGAGACTTGTCCGGCAAATTTCCGGTTTGGTAAATTGGAATCGAGATTGAAAGTTTTCTTTAGTATACATCCGATAACAAACTCCATTACGAGTCCGTCCCGCCCTGCCTTTACGTTGTTCACATCCAGCTTGGGAATGTTTAACGACATCCAAGCTCTGAATTCCGCTCTCGGGATGAAAATTAGACTGCTTGATCAAGCCGCTATCTACCACATAAACGATGCCGTCAACGGTAATTGACGTCTCCGCTATGTTAGTAGCGACAACCACTTTACGCTTCCCTTTGTAGCTTGCGAAAATCTTTTGTTGTTCTTCCGGAGGGAGCGCCGCATAAACGGGGATTACAACAAAATCTGAAAGATTTAACTTTTCTAGTTTTTCAATAACTTTATGAATATCATCTTGCCCCGTCATAAAAGCAAGAATATCGCCTGGCTCTTTGTTTTGGTGAATTTCGGCGATTTTTTGCACTACCGCATCCGCCATTTCATCTTCATAAATATCCGTATTAGACCAAACCGTTTCCACGGGAAACATCCGGCCGGACACGTTGATGATTGGAGCGTCCCAGAAATACCTGGAAAATTTTTTCTCATCGATAGTTGCCGAGGCAACAACGAGTCGAAGATCCTTGCGGCGCGTGAGTAAATCTTTGAGGAGCCCGAGAACAAAGTCTATATTTTTACTCCGTTCGTGAGCCTCATCAACCATGATCACGGAATACTTAGTAAGATTTTGGTCAAGTTGAAATTCCCTAAGCAAAATTCCGTCAGTCATGAACTTAATTTTTGTTTCTTCGGCTGAACTATCATCGAAACGAATTTGGTAACCCACTTCGTCGCCTAAAAAAACACCAAGTTGATCGGAAACGAATTTTGCCATGGAAATTGCCGCGAGGCGCCGCGGTTCGGTAACGCCAATCATACCTCTATCGGCAAAATCGGCATTATAGAGAAACTGGGGAATTTGAGTTGTTTTTCCTGAGCCAGTTTCTCCTACCACAATCGTCACTTGATTACTCCGAACAGTCTGAACAATCAATTCCTGAAAATCCTGAATCGGCAATCTCATTTTTTTTCTCCCACGAATAGACATAGATCGCTTACGCGATCGCCTTGTCCATTCGCGCGCACTGCGTGCGCTTCCTCTTTAATAAGAGGCTTGCAGAGCAAGGCCGCTCGTGGTTTATTAGGAATAACAAATTATAAAAGAGCTAAATTTAATTTAAATTATAGAACATAATCAGACATTTTGTCAAGGGCAAAAAAATAAAAATGAGAAGCTATTGATCAATCTGAATGATTTTATTTTTGCTTTTGAGGCCGGAAATAATTTTAATTCTTGACAACGCGACGCCTAAATCATCGGCAATTAATTTAATAAGCGCCTGATTGGCTTTGTTTTCAACGGGCGGTTCTTTGACAAAAACAACCCAGTGATTTTCATCAATTTTTTCGATTTTTTCCGATTTTTTATTTGGCTTGGCTTTAATATAAAACTTCATTTTGCATAATATTTTAGCAAAAACCGAATTGAAAAAAAATTTTTTGAATGATATAATAAAGCATCCGCGCCGTAAGCGGCGCGGTATGGAGATAATGCTTTGTTATGAAAAGTTCTCGCTCGGCTCGACCAACTCGCCTCGCTC
Organism: Parcubacteria group bacterium; assembly: GCA_016188775.1. Lineage (GTDB taxonomy): Bacteria > Patescibacteriota > Minisyncoccia > JACPHC01 > JACPHC01 > JACPHC01. The sequence continues at coordinate 106,905 of JACPHC010000010.1, read as the reverse complement.
GATTCAGACTCGCTTCGCTCGTCGCCTCAATTCCCGTCTCCCTACGGGAGACGGAGTATTCGGCGAATACATAATAAAAAACGCTTAATAAGCTTTTTTTATTATTGCGGGATCGTCTAACTTGCCCCGCCAAATTCATGAAAATTTGTTTATATATTTTACAAAATGAGATTAGTAAATGTTATATTGGTATAACAAATTAAAAACTGGCATGGAGGTAATACGTTTAAAAAGCTCGTAGCCGAAGCTGCGGGATCGTCTAATGGTAGGACGCCTGACTCTGAATCAGGTAATCTTGGTTCGAATCCAGGTCCCGCAGCTTCGGCCAGGAGTTACAATGAATTTGGCGGGGCGAAGTAGGACGCCTGACTCTGAATCAGGTAATCTTGGTTCGAATCCAGGTCCCGCAGCTCTTCGTCGCTTCGCTCCTCAGAGCCTTCGGCTCTTTTATTGAGAGCGATGAAGACACCGAGGAGTTCTACGACGAGGCGCTATAATATACATAAATTTACACATGACTTTCTATGTCTACATCCTCGAATGCGCCGACCAATCTCTGTACGTGGGTTGCACTAATAATCTTGAAAAGAGATTAAAGCAGCACAACAATTCGAAATGGGGCGCACATTATACAAAAATCCGCCGACCCATAAAATTACTGTATTCAGAAACATTTAAAACGCTTGTGGAAGCAAGACATCGAGAAATCGAAATCAAGGGTTGGCGCAGAGAAAAGAAAATCAATTTAATCAAATTCGGAAAATCGCTACTCCTTAAACTCTCAAATATCTTCTGATCGCGATCAGGCCGCTTAAAATCCCAAGGCCGGTTCCAATGCCAAGAAAAATCGGAAAAATTTGCCAAAAATTTCCAAGATAATAAGATAAAATATTAAAACTAGGAAGAAGAGCCGACAGGCGCGGCGAAGCAAAACTCAATATCGGATAAAAAACAGCTGAAGCGATCACTGAAGCCACGACGCCGTAAAAAAGGCCGAGCAGTATAAATGGTCCGCGGATAAACCAATTCGACGCTCCGACCAGCCGCATAATGCCGATTTCCTCCCGTTTTGTGTAAATGATTAATTGTAAATTATTAAAGGCGACTAAAATCGCGACTGAAGCCAGCGCGGCCGTCAAAAGCAAACCAAATTTTCTTAAAGAAGCCATTATCTCGTTAAAACGTTCAATCACCGCCTGATTTTGATAAAAATTAATTTTATCTATGATTTTGCTGAAACGGTCGGATTTTAAATAACTCGCGATTTTGGAATATTGATCGGAAAATTTTGCTTTGATATTCAAACTAGCGGACAAAGGATTCGCGCTCAATTCATCAAGAGAGTCAAGAATCACTTTATTGTCGGCGTGCCGATTTTTAAATTTTGAAAGAGCCGTTTCTCGCGAAACATACTCGATATTTTTTACTTCGTTCAAACCTTCTAAATCTTTTTTAACTTTTAAGATATCGCTTTCCGTCGTCTCCGTCGCGAAATAAACGCTGATATCTATTTTATCCTGCAACTCCGTTAAAACATTTTCGCCAATCGCCGAAAGAAAAAGCAAGCCGCCCAAAACAAAAATAGTCAAAGTCATTATTAAAACAGCCGAAACCGTCAGCCAAATATTGCGGCTAAAATCCTGAAATCCATTTTTAATTATCCTCAAAAAAGTCAACATAAAAAAATTAAGAATATTTAAAGCACGTATTGGCCTTTTTCTTCGTCGGAAACAAGCCGCCCTTTCTCCAAAGTAATCACTCGTCGGCCAAGACTATTGATTATTTCCTGATTGTGAGTGGCCAGTATCACCGTGGTGCCAAGTTCATTGATTTTAATAAGCAATCTTATGATATCCCAGCCGTTTAAAGGGTCAAGATTGCCGGTCGGCTCATCAGCCACAATCACGTCCGGCCGCGAAACTAGTGCCCGGGCCAAAGCGATTCTCTGCTTTTCTCCGCCGGAAAGTTCATCCGGAAATTGACTGCCTTTATCGGCCAGACCCACGATTTCCAAAACCTGCCGCGTGTCGTCTTCAACTATTCTATCGTTGACTCCGGCGACTTCCAAGGCGAAAGCGACATTTTCAAAAGCGGTCTTGGTCGGCAAAAGTTTATAATCCTGGAAAACCATGCCGATTTTTCTTCTCAAATACGGCAAGCGGCGGCGGCTGATCTGGTTGATATCCTGATCGTGAATAAAAATCCGGCCCGTCGAAGGCCTTTCTTCGGAAATCAAAAGTTTCAGCAAAGTTGATTTGCCCGCCCCCGATGGCCCGACCACCGAACAAAATTCTTTGGGATTGATTTTAAGAGTTAAATCTTCAATGGCTGTCACGGACGGCGAATAAATTTTAGAAACTTTATCAAAAAAAATCATTGGTTTTTAGTGATTAGTTAATATAAAGAAGTGAGGTAAATTTTGACGGAATCCTCATGCGGAGCAGTGAGGTGGCAAAATATATCTCACTTCTTTATTTTTTGTTTTTTATTTTTAATTATAACAATTCTTTCAATTCGGCTTCAATAAATTCGTCGATCTCGCCGTTTAAAACTTTTTCCACTTGAGCGGTCTCAATGCCGGTTCGATGATCTTTAACCATTTTATAGGGATGGAAAACATAAGAACGAATCTGATGACCCCAAGCCGCCTCTATTTTTTTCCCGCCCTTGATGCCCGATAAAACTTTTCTTGTTTCTTCTTCCCGTTTCTGATAAAGCTTAAACCGTAAAATTTCCATGGCCTTTTCGCGATTGGCGCCCTGATAGCGCTCGCTCTGAACCGCAACCTGAAGGCCGGTCGGAATATATATCAATCTAATAGCGGTCTCGCGCTTGTTGACATTCTGTCCCCCGGGGCCGGAGGAACGAAACATTTCAATTTTTAAATCTTTATCGCTAATTTCAATTTCTTTTTTCAATTCATCTTTCAAAGAAGGCAAAATTTCAACCGAAGCGAATGAAGTGTGTCGCAAATTTTTAGCCGAAAACGGGGAAACGCGGACAAGTCGATGAACGCCTTGTTCTCCTTTAAGCCAGCCGTAAGCCATTTTTCCTTGAATTTCAGCCATCGCGCTTTTTAACCCGCCCTGCTCGCCAAAAGATCGATCCAAAATTTTAAAATTCCAACCTCGTTTTTGGGCGTATTTTTCATACATCCTAAACAAAATCATGGCCCAATCCTGCGCGTCCACTCCGCCCGCGCCGCCGTAAATGGAAAGAATGGCGTCTTTTTTATCAAATCGGCCGCTTAAAAATTTTTTAAGTTCCAGCTTTCTTAAATCTTTTCCCAAAACTTCGGTCTCTTTCAAAAAATCCGACCTCAATTCCGTTTCTTCTTGACCGGATTCTTTTTCCAAAGCGGCAATGGTTTCAATATTTTCTTTCAGGTCAAAATAACGCTTTTCAAGATTTTCCCATTCTTTTTTCTCATCTCTCAATTCCCCAAGCTCTATGGCCTTTTCTTTGTTCTGCCAAAAATCCGGTTTTTGGGCTTCTTGCTCTAAAGAACTAATTTTTTCGTAAGTTTGAGCAACGTCAAAGCCAGTCCTTGAGATAAAGGACTTTCTCGCCAATCTTCTCAAGTTGTTTTCTTAATTCTTCCATAAAAAAAGTTTAACACATTTGAAAATAAAAATAAAGAAGCTGCGGAGCCGACGGTCGGGATTGTCGCCCTGCGGGTGATGACCCGAAGGGTCAAACCGACAACCTATCGATGGAATTGATTCGCCCATAGAAAAAAGAGGTTATCCGATTGATTAAAAAATAAGAGCCGCCTCCGAGATTCGAACTCGGGACCTCTGCTTTACGAAAGCATTGCTCTACCAACTGAGCTAAGGCGGCGAATGGACCCGGCGGGGTTTGCGCCCGCTTCGCTACTTGTCAAAGGTAGAATTTTAACTGCATAAACTACAGGCCCGGGTCCATAAAATTTAATTTATCAAATTGTTTAAATTAAAGAAAGCCTCTTAGAGGCTTTCTTTAATGACAAGTAGCTTGAACCTGTAATTTATACAGAATTCTACCTTAATCTTATTATAGTTGTAGATAAAAATTTGTCAATTTAAATTATTAAATAGATTTTTTAAGGGTTGAATCTTGAGCGGGATACCAGAATTCCCGCCTGCCTTGCCAAAGTTGAGCGAGTGAAGGGAATCGAACCCTCGTCTATAGCTTGGGAAGCTATTGTACTGCCACTGTACTACACTCGCAAGTTCGGGCGGGCAAGGAACTGGCGCCTTACGAAGTCTACCTTTTAACAACTTCCAATTTATCTTTATCCCATTTAAAATCCGTCAAAAAAATAAAAACACTGGCGCCTTGTTTGACTGTTTTTAAAAATTCGTCAAAATCGCGATGATCTTTTTGGGAGTCCTCCTCCAAAATTTCTCTTAAGGCTCGGGGTTCCAAAATTCTGTTTTTAAACTCGGATAAATCCCAGCCGTAAAGCAAAGCGATGCCCTGATTAAGATTTGACTGGTTTCTGTTTTCAAAAACAGAACTTAAACGTTCGGCGACTTTTTTTTCAAGCTCGGCTCCGCCGGATTTTTTATATTCAAAATGAAGAATTTTATCTTCAATCATCGCGTTCAAAATCTGCGATCTGATTTTTTCAATATTCTTCTCGCTTTCCTCGCCCTCAAAATTGATCTTTGACAATTGGCTCTGAATATTTTGAGCGCTGTAGAACTGCTTTGAAGCCCGAACATTTTCCTCCCAATCGCGAAGAAAAATCGGCCGGCCGTTAACAAGAGCGGCGGGCCAAAAACCTTGAATACTCAAAAGCCAATAGCCAAAAGCTAAAATAAAAAAAGGTAAAACTATAAAATAAACGGTTCTATTCATGAAAAAAATAATTCCACCAGTTTTTAAAATTCGACGGTTCTTTTTTTTGGGTTTGGATTTGAGATTCCGGCGATACTGATTCTGAATTAAACCTCGGCAGAATAATCGCCACCTTTTCCCCTTCTCTGGTCAAATTAAAACGTTCTCTGGCTTCTTTCAAAATCGTTTCCGGATTTTCAAGATCGCCTAAAGTTTTCTCCAATTCTTCTTTCTTTTTCGATTCGCGCTGAATTTGAGATTTTAAATCGGCGATTTCCCGATCAAAATTTTTCTTTTTTGAGACAATTTTTGAAACGGCAAAACTCAACAAAATAAGCAAAAAAAATAGACCGATTGAGAATAATTTTGAGGAAAAAAAATTTCTCCAAGAAAAATTGCTTTTTTCCCGCATAAGTGTTAAATTAAAATCACAAAAATGAAAAGCGGCTATCAACAATTCGTTAAAATCGTCTGGTATATCATTACCGGCTTGGTCGCGATCAGCGTTATTCTTTCTTTGGTCGCTTACTCGCTCTTTTATTAGCTATTAAACAAAAAAGTTCTTTATATTAAAATAACACAGAAAAAATAAAAAGCCAACTTTTAGGCTTATCAACCAAAAGGAGGTAAAATGCGTGAAGAAGATAAAAAAAGATTAATAACGGAAATAGATATTGTTTTTAAAAAGTTTGAAGACCCAAGAGCCGTCCAGGTAAACAACAGCACTTTGAAATACATCCGAGACGAGATAAAATATAGGATCGATAAATTTAAAAACGAAGATTGCCAGTGTTAAGATTTTCTGAAAAAAATACCCGCTTAACTATTGAGCGGGATTTATTTTTTTCTCAAAACTTCCAAAAAAACTTCCGGCGGGATGCGAACCCGACCCTTGGCCAAAAGCTCTTTTTTCCCTTTTTTCTGCTTTTCCAATAATTTTTTCTTTCGAGTGACGTCGCCGCCGTAAAGATAGCCGGTGACATCTTTTCTGGCCGCTCTAATGGTCTCGCGGGCGATAATTTTACCATCGGCCATTCCCTGCAAGGCCACGGGAAAAAGCTGGGGCGGAATAAGGTCTTTTAACGCCAAGGTTAAACGGCGAGCTTCCTCATAAACTCTTTTTTCCGGCGCGTATTTGCCCAAAGCCTCCACCTTTTCTCCGGCCACTAAAATATCCAACTTAACCAGATTACTCGGCCTTGAACCGATAATTTCGTAATTCATCGAAGCGTATCCTTGCGTGACGCTTTTTAAATTATCGTAAAAATCAATGATTATTTCCCGCAGAGGCGCTTCGGCCAAAAGAATAAACCTTTCATCGCCGAAAGAATCGGCCCTGGAAAGCTCAATATCGTGATTTTTCAAAAGCTTTATGATCCCGGGGATATAGTCGGAAGGTGTGATGATTTTCAAAGACACAAACGGCTCTTTCAAAATTCTTTTGCCGTCTTGAACGGTTTCAGCGTATTCCACCTGCGGGGCGGTAATGACCAACTTTAAATTATATTCTCTTTTGAGCCGTTCGGCGATAATTTCAAGATGCAAAAGACCTAAAAAACCGCAGCGAAATCCCCGGCCTAAAGTCAAAGACGACTCCGGCTCAAATAAAAAAGATGAATCGTTGAGCTGGAGTTTCGCTAAAGCGTCTTTTAAAATATCAAAATCGTCTTGCGATTGCGGATAAAAACTTGAAAAAACGAGCGATTTCGGCCGCTTAAATCCGGGCAACGCTTCGATTTTTTCAAAACCGGCGTGTTTTTCGGAAAAAGTGATGGTGTCGCCGATAAAAATTTTCTGCGGCTCTTTAAGGCCGGTGGCTATGTAGCCGATTTCACCGGAGATTAATTCTTTTGAGGCCAGGCGGCCGGGACGAAAAATACCGACTTCTTTGACTTCGGCTCTGGCTCCGCTGGCTAAAAAATTGATTTCATCCCGAACCTTGACTTGGCCGTCAAGAATCCGAACATAAATTGTCACGCCGAAAAAGGGATCAAAAACAGAATCAAAAATCAGCGCTTTTAAAGGTTTTGAAGAATCGCCCAAAGGGCCGGGAACGGACTTGATGACATCAACCAATAATTCCGGCACGCCCGCGCCCTCTTTGCCGGAAATATAATGAGGCTTGATATCGCTTTTTAAAATTTGCTTAATTTCCGCTTCGGTTTCGGCGATTCTGGCCGTGGGAAGATCGATTTTATTTATAGCCGGAATTATTTTTATGCCGGCTTCTTGAGCCAAACTCAACACTGCCAAAGTTTGGGCCTGAACTCCTTGCGTGGCGTCCACCAGCAAAATCGCGCCCTCCACGGCCGAAAGAGCCCGGGAAACTTCGTAAGAAAAATCGACATGGCCGGGCGTGTCTATTAAATTAAGAGTGTAAGACTCATTATCTAAAACATAATTCATCCTCACCGGCGCCATCTTAATCGTGATTCCACGCTCCCGCTCAATATCCATTTGATCAAGATACTGCGGCTTCATTTTTCGCGTCTCGACTGTTTTTGTAATTTCCAAAAAGCGATCGGCTAATGTCGATTTACCGTGATCAACGTGGCTGATAATAACGAAATTTCTAATTTTATTTTGTTTAGTCATTTATTTTTAGACAGGACAAACAGATATTCTTTCTTTATATGTAAGAATCTCGAGCGTTGTTTACATTAAATCTTACAGAGAAACGGACGCCTATTCGCGGAAGCGCTGTCGGCTTGCTTCCTGCGGCGAGCCGCAGCTTGACTCTCGGCGCGGCGACTCGCTTCGCGAGACCAAGCTCGCCGCGCCTCCGAGACATTCCGCTCTATAGGCATCCGTTTCTCTTTAAATATAAATAACGTTATGAAATCTTACACTTTATAATAACGGGTTTTCTTTTCGAGTGAAAATTAAATAAAAAATTATAGCAATGGAGGCGGCGAAAAATGTCTGAAAAAATATGCCCCAAAAACGAGTAGTGTCAAAAATCAGATTCAGGGGCCTTAAAGCCAACCAGCCCAGTCCGCCGGCCGCGAGCGAGACGAGAAGAATTTTAAAAATCGGGAAAATATAATCCGGGTGAAAATGGCCGTATTTTTTTGAAAACATTATCCAAAGAAAAACAATGCCAGCTATCTCGCCAATCGCGAAAGCCAAAGCCAATAAAACAATGCCGATATCGGGAAGGCTGTTCAGTTTTAAAAGCGAAGATAAAAAATTCAAAAAAGCTTTTTCTTTGAAAAAACGAAAAAAAATAAAAGTTAATAAAATATTGACGATAACGGCGACGATTCTGGCCAAAAACGGAGTCAAAGAATCTTTGAGGGCGTAAAAAGCCCGAGCCAAAAGTGTGAGCAAACTTTGAGCGAATACGGAAAGACTTAAAACGCCCAAGGAGGCCGCCACCAGACGCGTCTCCCGCCAGCCGAATTCACCCGCGCCCAAAACTACGCGGACAATTTGAGCCCGAAAAACAAAAATTAAAACAGAAATGGGGATAACGAAAAAAAATATTTTTAAAATAACGTCAAAAAGATATTTATGAAATTCTTCTTTAGCTTCTTTAGAAGACAGGGCGGCTAAATCCGGAAAGGCGGAAAGAGCGAAAGAAAGGCCGAAAAGTCCGATCGGAATGGATTGTAAATTGTGAGCAAAATTAAAAACCGCCAAACTGCCGGCCGACAAAGTAGAGGCAAAAGCGGCAATAAATAAAAGATTAATTTGATTGGCCGCCAAAGTCAAAGACCGAGGGATGGTTAAAAGAACGATCTTTTTTAAACCGTGATCTTGAAAATTAAAAATCAGCTTCGGCTTAAAACCGGCCCTAAATAAAACCGGCGCTTGAATAAAAAAATGAAGAAACGCTCCCAAAACGACTCCCCAGGCCAGGCCGGAAAGACCGAATAACGGAAAGAAAAAAACAATGCCGATAATAATGCCGGCGTTATAGAAAATAGGGGCCAGTCCGTAAACTAAAAATTTTTTCAAAGAGTGCAAAACGGCCGACAAAATAGCCGAAAGCCCCAAAAAAAACGGGGATAAAAACATAATCCGAGAAAGCTTGACCACCGCTTGGATTTTTTGGGCGCTAAACCCCGGAAAAAAAACAGGCATAATAACCGGAGCCAGCAGAGACAAAATTAAAGAAACAATAATTAAAATTCCGGCCAGAACGTTGATGACAATATTGGTCAGCCGCCAGGCCTCGTTTTTATCTTTTAACCAATAATCAACGAAAATCGGCAAAAAGGCGGCGGAAAAAATTCCGGCCACGATCAAATTATAAATAAAATCGGGAATCTGAAACGAAGCGTAGTAAATATCAAGAGCGTCGCCCGCGCCGAATTCGGAGGCTAAAAGCCTATCCCGAAAAATACCCAAAATTCTGGAAATCAAAATTGAGGCGCCTAAAATAAAAGCGCTCGAAGTTATTATGTTGGTTTTAAAAGAAAATATTTTTTTAAGCATAAAACATTCTAAAATATAGAAATCAAAATGAAAAGAGCAGATCAATCTCTGCTCTTTTCAAAAAGTAATCCAGATAAAGTTAGTTGACTGGTAAGCCGAATTCTGTGTTCCGTCTTTTTTAAAAAAGACGGATGATGATCATCTTTCTAAGCCCTTCGATTACTCTCGGGGTCAAGCGGTTCTTCTCGATGAATGATCGAGACGCGACCTTGCACCAGGCAGGGTTTTCCACCCCGCTTGATCGCTCAAGCGAGACGTGAGCTCTTACCTCGCGATTTCACCTTTGCCTTTCTACCTTTAGGGTAGAAATCGGCCGTATATTTTCTGTTGCACTTTCCCTTAGATCGCTCTAGGTCGTTGTTAGCGACTACCTACTTCTCCGAAAAATTCGGAGGGTGTTCGGACTTTCCTCTGCTGAAAAATCAACAGCGATCATCTTGTCAACTAACTTTATCTGGATTATTGATGAGCTAATTATTATTATAAATATTTTTTAAAATAAAGTCAAATTTTTAAAAAGAAAATTTGCCTGAAATTAATCTTCAGGCGCTAAAATAAAAAACTCTATATATATTTTTCAACTTCTTTTTCTTTGTCTAGAAAATATTCTGTCAATAATTTTCCCAACTTCCTCGGTTATTCCACTCCAATATTTTTCTTTTTCAAATTTTTCCAAAGATTTAGCTTTTAGCTGTTCGGGGGGGGTTATTACTGACCAAAATAATCAAATCTTACAGCTTCCACTTTATTTATAAATTCTTTAAGCTTATCGCTGGAAACACGTCTATCCTTATCATACTCACGAAGAATCCTCCTTAAATCTTCTAAAGATTCCTGCTGATCTTCAATGGATAATTTATCAAATTGAAACTTTGTATAGCCACCTAACAATCCATCAACTGTCATTCTATGTATTACGAATCCAAATTCTTTTTTAAGATCTTCTGGTTTTAGCACTGTTTCTTTTTTAATTCCGGCCTCTTTTTCTGGAAAGATTTTTCCCGCCTCACGGATTTTATCTTTTAAAAATTCCCTCATCCGCCTTAAATCTTCTAATTTTTGGTCAATATTACGCCGAAAACCATCCCCATACAAATTTTTTAAAGAATCTTCTGTAGCCTCACGTGTTAATTTATCTCCACTCTTTAAACCTTCCAATTGAACTGGCATTGCGGAAATGCTTAATTCTATTTGCTCTAAAGCTGGCAAAAAATTCCCCCCGTCTAGATTATTTTTAATGTTTTTTATGGACTCAAAATTTTCTTTTCTGACGGAATTATCTGTTTCTCCTTGTTGCCAAGTAGTTAATATGCTATCTAATTCTTGTTTCACCATTTCTTCATTTATTTTCTTTTCTGGTTTATTCTTATATACTTCCCTTGTTAATCTTGAAGCAAAATTGCGCAAATCATCCAGCTCTTTTTTTGCATTCCGCGCTTCTTTTAAGCCACTACTATATTGTCCAAGTACTTCCATTGTTCTTATTGCTTCCGCTTCGCTACCGTATTCGCGACGCATATAGGAAGTTTTTTCCTCAATCAACTTTTCTATCTTCAATAGTGGTTTTTCGTAATACCCGTTCTGCATTTCAATGCCTTGACTTTGCAAATCTTGATATTCTTCATCTAATTGCTTACTGTCATAAAAATTTAATTCGCGAACCGCTTCTTCATATCTCTCGGACGCTTCGTCTTGCTTTTTCTGAAAATAACTATCCACATCCTTTATTGATGCGCCCCACAGCTCTTTTTCAAAATAACTCTTGATGTCTTCTCTTTTAGAAAGGCGAAGCATTTGGTCTTGACTAGCTAAATTAAGTCCTTGAAAATCTTTCGGCACAAGTCTTTCGAAATTATCAATAAACTCCTCCGGATTATCAGGAAGTTTTTGCCCCGTCTGCCGCTCAATAATTCCCTTTATATTTTCATACCCAAAAGAATCCTTTTTTTGTTCCGGGGTAGCTGTTTTAGCAGTTTCATACAATGGGTTTTGTTCTGACGACGGTTGTTCTAACTCAGTTTCTTGCTTTGGCTGTTCCGACTTTGCCGATTCAGTCTCAATTTTTGGTTTTGGCGGTTCTTCAAATTTCATAATATTATAATACCCCCCCCGTAAAAAAAGCAACTAATTGTATAATGCAACTCAATTTTGCACTCCTCTGGCCTTGAAAAAGTTATTGACCTTGTTGGCAATGATATCATAAATTGAATCGGAGAAAGTTTGTTTTGAAAAGCCTGATGGACTCTTTTTGAATAATTCGATTAAATCTTTCTAAATGCGCATTCATCTTCGAGGTTTTAGGATAGGTATGGTAATAAGTCATATGCAATTGTCTGAGTTCTTGATCAAAATGCTTCCACGCATATAATGCGGAATAGCTACAATAAACAAAATATACCTTCATTGTAGGGCCACAATAAAAGAACAATGGATAAAGCTCCATCTGGAGCATGGAAAGTCGATTCCTGAGCTTGCCAGTCGGCCCTTCATAAAGGAGTTTGATTTGCTCAAAGAGGATATTTGTGAGCAAGTTAAAACACTTGAGAAAGCAAAAACTAAACGTCAACTTACTTTTTTAATATCTAAATCCGGGCAAAATAACGCCTAACATCGCGGATAAAAATCTTAGAAAACCGCTTTGAGGCGAGGAAGAATTTTTTAACTCTGGAGTTATCGAAGGCGGAACATAAATTCCGCATTCAGTGGCGCGCGCCGGATCCGAACAGTAAGCTTTGCATTCAGCCTCTGAAGCGCAACCGCCGGGGCCAAATTGCCGAGGCGCGTATTGCGGATATTGAGGATTTATTAAATCCGGGGAAAAAGGAGAAGCGACCTCGGTTGGCGGCATCATTCGCGGATAAGGCGTATTTTTGGGCAGTATAAACGGCTCAATATTTCTAAATTCGGATTCAGAACCGGAAGGAACTTGTTTAAATATTTCTCCTGACGGCGGACCTCCGGAAGGCGGACCAAAATGAGCGCAAGTATCGCGATTGGCCGGATCGGAACAAAATTTGATGCATTCTTCCGGACTCAAACAACCGCCCGGACCGCCTTGAAATTGAGTCGCCGGACCTTGTCGAAATTGACGTTCTAATCCTCGAAATTCATCAAATCTTCTAAATTTTTCCTGCTCAAATTTTTCAAAATCTCTCGACGGAGGACCGAATTCCGGCCGATGAGTTTCACGGACAAAATTTTCGAGCATCATTTTGGCGTCTTCGGGAGGAATTCCGCCATGCTCAACCGCGAAAGCGAGACACTCTTCGGCACGAGAAGAATCTTGGCAATAAGAGCGGCACTCATTATCGGATTTGCATCCGCCGGGGCCGCCGGTTTCCATTACTTTTTTCCGGATCTCTTTTCCGCGTTCAAAATTTTTAATATCTTCTTCGCGAATAAGCCCCTGTTTCTTTCCAAACTCAAAACATTCATCTCCGTGATCCAGATTTTCGCAATAAACTCGGCATTCTTCAGGCTTATGGCAACCGCCGGGGCCGCCTTTCTCTCGAATAGTTCTTGAAAATTCCCGACCGCGCCTAATGTCTTCTTTGTTTACCAAACCATTTTTTTCTCCAAATCCAGCGCATGCTTCAAAATTGTCCGGATTTTCGCAATAAACTCGGCATTCATCCGGGCCCGAACATCCTCCGGGTCCGCCGGCCCGCATCGCTTCCATGGCTTTTCTCGCATGGAGAGCTTCTTCTTCAGACATAAATCCATTTTCCACGGCAAAATTTATACATTCCGTCTGATGAGCCGGAACTTGGCAATAAGTTCGGCAAACCTCCCCTTGACAACCGCCCGGACCGATTTGAGGCAAAGCCTGAATTTTGGCCGCTTCTGCTTCGGATATAAAATGATGTTCTTTGGCAAAATTAACGCATTCGGCGAGATGATTTGAATCTTGGCAATAGATCTGACACTCTTCCGGACCCAAACACCCCCCCGGGCCGCCTTTTTCCAAAACATCTTCTAAAAGTCCGAACTCTTTTTCTTCAATCAGTCCTTCTTTTCTGGAAATTTCCAAACAAGCCCGAGCATTCCGGGGATCGCCGCAAGCTTGATGGCATTCTTCAAAACCGCGGCAGCCAGCCGGCCCTTTAATTTTGTTAAATTTTTCAAAACGCCGAATTTCATCCTGAGAAATCAAGCCGTTTGTCTTGGCAAAATTAAAGCATTCATTTTGATTTTCCGATTTGCCGCAAAATTCTCGGCACTGATTCTCGCCCTGACAGCCGCCCGGACCGACCAAAGGCAAATTTTTAATCTTTTCCGCGTCGTCTTTGGAAACAAAACCGTGCTTTTGAGCAAAAGCGAAACAAACGTCTTTATTAGCCAAATTATCGCAATAAACCCGACACTCGTCTTGAGTGGCGCAACTAGACAGCTCGGAAATCGGATAAGTAATATCAAAAGGAGAGGAAGCCAAGACAAAAAAATCAGGTGTGAAAACACCCAAAAAAAATAAAACCCCGAAAATTAAAAAAAAGACGAAAAAATATTTTTTAAACTCGTTCATAGCAATTAATTTTGCTAACCATTACGCAACAGACCTACCGGTCAAAGGGATTTAATTTGATATTTTCAAAAGGATTAGTAATAGCTTTTTCAAAAGGATTAACGGTTGTTTCTTTAAAAGGATTAGCCGCTTCGGCCGCCGCTTTTTCCGCCTCGGCCTTTAACTCGGCGCGCAAAATCGCCTGGCCTTCCAATTTTCCCTGTTCAAAACCTTTAGCTATTCCTTCTTTCAATCCTATCGCATCGCCCTGGATCCAACCAACAGACAAGCCAATGGCTACGCCGACAAAAAGAATAAACGAAGTTAAAAGTAAAATAATGATTAATTCTTTTAAATTGATTTTTCCCATAGATAATTATTATACCATATTACTTATCCACATCAAAATTTATCATGACCCAAATATTAATTTGCTTTATTTTATTCCACTATTTCATTTATTTCACTACAATCAACTCACGATCGTGAGTTGATTGTAGTGAAAATTTTAAATCCTTTATTTTTTTAAAATCCCTTCTTCTTTTCAAACGATCGTTTAAAAATATGTAAAAAAATTTGAAGAATAATATGCGGCGACATTTTATATTTTCTGATCTAATTTTTGATTAACCAATTTATCCGCTTCTTTGTTTTTTTCGCGCGAAATATGATTAAAAATCACTTTTTCAAAATCCAGTTTTAAATTCCAAACTTTAATAAAAAGCGGCCCAAGATCCGGGTCTTTAATTTTATATTCGGCGTTTAGTTGCTTGACCACCAACTCGCTGTCTAAAAAACAGGTAATTTCTTTGGGCTTGTATATCTTGACTTTCCGCAGAGCGAAAATCAGCGCCTCGTATTCGGCCTGATTATTAGTTTTTTCTCCCAAATACTCCGAATAAGTTTTTACCAATTTCCCTTCAGCGGTTTGAACCACCGCGCCCAGAGCCGCCGGTCCGGGATTGCCCCGGGCTCCGCCGTCGGTATAGATAATTAATTTTTCATGAATAATCATATAAAAAAGCACCCTCAATAACATGAAGGTGCCTGAAAATTTAAGAGCTTGCGGCTCGTTTCATAACTTCGGCAACTTGTTCTTTGGTAATGTTTTTTGATTGAAGCTCTTTGTCATAGAGCAGCCAAAACGCTTCCACTCCTTGATTGATTACCATTGGAATGCCATCAAGAGTTTCAAATCCGGCAGCTTTGGCGGATTTTAGTAATGGAGTAGCTTCTTTGCCCAGCACAATATCACTGATAATAGCATCTTGGGGTATGACACGCAACAGCTCTTTTGTCCGATCGAGATTTTCTTGGATGTTTTCTTGGCTTGCCGGCAATACAGCCGGAGCTAAAGCTGAATACTTTTCCAGTTCTCCGGCCGAGCCTTTTGTTGAAACATTAATTACTGCATCGGCATCTCTTATTTCTGCGGCAATCAATTCTTCACCGCCGAATCTCAACGTCTCATTTATTCTCATTTTCTTGAAGTATCTATTTATCTTATCCGCTAAATCGCGGGCTTTCGCGACAGTTCTATTGAGAATCACAACCCTCATGCCTTTTTCTGCAAGAGCGAAGGCGACCGCGTTGCCGGCTCCGCCAGCGCCCAAAACAACTGCTTTTTTGCCCCGCAATTCTTCTTGTCTCTGCTTGAATACTTCTTCCAAACTCTGCGCATAGCCTATTCCGTCAGTATTAAAACCCTTGAGCTTTCCTTCCGGCGTTTTCATGATAAAGTTCACGGCGCCAATCTCTTTTGCTAGCGGTTCAAGTTCGTCAAGGTAAGTAATAACTTCATTTTTAAAGCCAACGCCAGCCCCGCCGCCTCTGTATTTCGCGTCTTTGCGGAACACATCCAATATGTGGCCAGCGCTCTGCGAATCGCCGACCAGCATAATATTTCCAGCATCAATTCCGAATTTTCGGTATGCCGCATTCCACATTACCGGCGTTTTGGCAGGATAGTCATGCTCTATGAGCGGAATGGTATACGAAGGGATGTCCATGTTTTTTGGGTTTTCTTTCGGCTCATGAGCGTAAGTCAAGGTTTTTACCCTGATTAAATCACCGGCCTCTTTTAAGTTATCCGCGTATTCAAATCGCACAATCGTAACAACATCGTTGTCGGTAAAATCTCTTCCGTAAAGCCGTTTTAATTTTTCAATGAGATCTGCTTTGGTTTTTTGGAGCAATGGCGTACCTTCTAAATCTTCCGGCTCAATTTCTTCCAACATCTTTTTCACAACGGAGTAGACTATCACTCTTGTCTCTAGGGGATCAAAACTGCCGTCATTTTTTTGAATTTTCAAGTTAACAAATCCGCCTTCCTGATATCCGCCCTTGAGGTCGGCGGTTTTCGCGGTTCTGTCACCGGCTCTTACGGTTGCGCCAATGCTGTGTTTTGCGACAAGCTCTTTTTCGTCTTCTTGAAACCAAAGCTCTTGCGCGATTGCCGGCTTTTCATGTTTGTCAACGTCCATTTTTTCCACTTCTCCGCCCTCCTTGTTAAATTGTGGTTCTTCGCAACAGCTTGTCATTGTTTAATGTATCAACATTTGAATAATTATTCAAATGATATAAAATTTAGAAATAAAATCAAGCTGTTTTATCTAGCTTGCCAAGCGCGCCTCCGAGATGAAATTTAGCAAAATGTTCTTGTTTAAATCCTTTCATTTCCTGAAGCGCTCTTGAAATCGCGTCTCCTAAGGCCGACTCAACTAATGCGCTCATCGTAGGAGCCAAATTGAAAGTAGCGCAAATTTTACAAGCTTCTTCCCTAGCGCGAGTTAAAAGAATTATATTCGTGAGTTTCCCAAACTCTGATTTTTCACCCGCGGTAATCGCGCCGCTGGTGGTAATGTTCAAACATTAGGCATGGGAGTTTATCCCCAGCAAAACATCAACTTTTTCCTTGTCAAAACCAACAATTACTTTTCCGTCAATTTCCATCGTCGGCGTACTCAAAAGTCCGCCGCTTTTTTCCATCATCTCTTCGCGGGCTTTCGCGTCTTCCCCCACATCTTTATTTTCATACTCAAATCCTTTTTCCTGAAGATAAGATTTTAGCATTTTGCAGGAAGGACAGGTAGAAGTCGAGTAAATGGTTATTTTGTGATTTGTTTGTTCCATAAAATTTATAATTAAATACTAATAAGCGTATCATCGCGGAATATAGGCCCCACCTCGACGCCAATCTCCTTATAGAGAGATGGTGGGATGCCAATATCGCATAGCCATAATTTTCCAACATATAAACTTGCGGCATCTTTTAAAAGCCCTACCTTGGGAAGTCCAATGGATACGGTATGACGCGCCTTAATTGTAAATTCAGCGGGCGCTCCCGTATCAGCGTCAAGCCCCGTGGGCATATCAACGGAGACAATTGTTTTTCCGGAGTTATTGGCCATTTCTATCAATTTAACCATTTCCCCTCGCGGATTTCCTGAAGCTCCGTAGCCCAACAAGGAATCGACGATAATATCCGCCCACGCAAACAATTCATTTATTCCTAGAGAATTGCTCTGTATAAAAATCTTCATTTTTACCAATATGGAACTCAATATATTTATCTCGTCTCTAACGCGGCCGCCGACAAGAATAACGCGAGGTTCGTATCCCCACCCCGACAATCTTCTTGCCGTGATTAAGCCGTCTCCGCCATTGCCGCCGGTTCCGGCAAGAACCAGAACCCGACGGCCATTTCCCGCCTGATCGCGCGCCACGCGCGCGATTTCACGCGCCGCATTTTCGGCCATCATAAAAAAAGAAATGCCAAGGCCATCCATCATCAATCGGTCAATTTCGCGCATTTGACCTCGGGTAATGGCGGGAATTGCCTCTTTTTTATTCATATGCCGAGAATTTCCTTAATCTTATTTTCTAGCCGGCCTTCGATCCCCGGACCAAGAATGTGAAACGCGATGTTTCCCTCCTTATCAATCAGATAATACGCCGGCCAATTCTCAACTTTATAGGCTTTCCAGTTTTGTTGGGCATTATCGGTAAGCACCGGAAAATCCACTTTTAAAACTTTCATCTGTTTTTTAAGGGCTTCGATGTCTCTTTCAAAAGTTGTCTCTGGTGAATGGATACCAATTACCGCCAACCCCTTGTCTTTATATTTCTTTTCAAGTTCCATAATGCCCGGCAAATCCTGCTGACACCACGAGCACATAAAAGTCCAGAATTTAATCAATACTATCTTGCCTTTTAGATCAGCGAGTTTCAACGGCCTTGAATTCAGCCATTTCTCGTCATCGGTTATAAATTCCGGCGCTTTTTTATTCTCCATAATTCTATTCCGTGCAGCAGGAAAGTTTGCTGACATCTTTCCTGAAGGATTGGGCGACCCATTTGATTGATTCGGCCATAGTCGGAAAGATAAACGTGTTTTCAATAATGTCGTCCAACTTCATTCTGTTCTTGATAATAAAACTTGCCATTGAAATAATTTCGTCCGCTCTTGCTCCCGCCATGTGGATACCGATAACTTCTTCTGTTTTGGCGTCTATTGCCATTTTAATTAAGCCGTCCGCCGCTTCTAAAATATGCGCTTTTGGAACAAGTTCCAAGCTCAGAGCGCGGCAGCCACAGGTAAGCCCGCTTTGCTTGACGATTTGGGCATCGGTAAGGCCGACGCTGACGAGCGACGGGTCGGTGAAAATAGCACGCGGAGTAGAGCGAAAATCTATTTTGATGCCCTTATTTTCGAGAAGATTGGACGCGGCGACAAAGCCCTCTCTTCCGGCGGTTGTCTCTAATTTGGGATTAACCTCATCGCCATACTGGTCCACAACATCGCCAGCCGCAAATATATGAGGGAGGTCTGTCTGTAAAAATTCGTTGGTTATTACTCCTCCTTTTTTGCCGATACCGACACCGATGCTTTCGAGGTTCAAAGATTGAGTATTGGCTCTTACTCCAGTTGCCACCAAAATTTTTTCCGCCTTGATTATAATTTCTTTACCGCGCACATCTGTTTGAACCTCGATAAAGCCATCGCGCCGGCTAACACTTTTAGTTCGCGCGGAAGTATAGATTGTAATTCCTTCCTCTTCTAATTTTTTTCGGAGAAAATTGGATAATTCCGGCTCTTCGCGGTCGGCAATTCTTTCAGCTGATTGCAAGACCGTAACCTTTGTTCCAAAACGGCTATAGATTTGGGAAAATTCAAGACCCAGGGGCCCGCCACCTAAAATAATCATTGATTTCGGCAATTCTTTTAAACTCAACGCTTCAATATTGGTCAAATAATCCACGCTATCCAATCCGGAAATCGGCGGAATAAAAGCGGATGACCCCGTTGAAATAAGGAACTTTTCCCCCGTGATTTTCTCGCCATTTACTTCGATCGCGCGCTCATCAATAAATTTCGCGTCTCCTTCTTTAAGCGTCACGTAAACCAAAAATTTAAGAGTGCCGGCGTACGCCTTGCTTTGAAGTTTACCGATAAGAGCGTCTTTTGATTTGACGACTTCTTCAAAATTTAATTTTGGCGCGGAATTTTGTACTCCATCAAATTTGCTGTGTTTAGCATTCCAGTAGGCCTCCGCCACGGCAAGCAATCTTTTAGACGGCATGCAGCCGACATTGATGCATGTGCCGCCAAGAGGCACTTTTCCGCCCGAAATCATCAAAGTTTTAATTTTCAAAGAATCCGCCTTGATGGCGGCCGCGAAACCCGCGGCTCCGCCCCCGACTATAATAAATTGATAATCAAATGCTTCCACCCCGTTAGAAATTTTATTTTGCTTAGTCATAATTTTATTGTCCCGCTTTTTAGTTTCTAACGGGGTTCATGTTATTTAAATTGGCTTTTTATGATGTTGGTAAATGGCGACTTTTTTAGTTGATAATAGACATTGCGGTGAACTCGATAACTTTCAGCAATTTTAGCCTCCTGCAATTTTTTGAGGGTGTGCGAGACGGCCGATATTGAAATTCCCACAACATCGGCGATTTCTCCGACCGACAGCCCCTTATGATGGCATAGAAGATAACAAACCTTAAGCCGGGTAAAATCGCCTATCACATTGAAATTCTCCGCGCACTGAACAAGCGCTTTTTTATCTTTTAGCTCTTTCTTTATTTGCTTGGTGATTCGACTTCGCTCGCCATAAATATTTCTCTTTTGCATACTTATTCAAATGATAACGAAAAAATAGAATAAGCGCAATAGTTATGTTATGCGCGAAGATTATTTCTTAAACGATTTTGTGATTCCTTTGCAAAAAATAGCTAAAAATAGGCCCTATAAGGCGGAGGGCTTGGATTGAACGACAATTTTAATTAACTCGGAAAGTGATAATCGGGAAACTTTGACCTCGGGCGCCACATCGCCGCCATTAATAATCATTTTTTTGGAATGGTGAAAATACCAGTCGGTTTTGAGATCAATTTCTTTTAATTTTCCATAAACCGGCGTCAAATCAATATTGCTTGGACCTTTGGCCCGAATGCTTCGCCAACCATTGACGGGATTGAGGGAAATGACAATCTCAAATCCTCGATGATAACCGTAATCATACGGCCGGGATTGACTTTCCAAAGCCACCCCTTTCCCCCAAGCCGTTTCAAACTCAATTCTCTTGGGCCAATCCTGATCCAAAATAACTTCGGTCTTCAAAAATTCAACCAGTCCGTCCAAAATGGGAAAAATAGTTTTCGAAGTTTTTATAGAATCGCGAAAAAAAATATTGAGGCCGGAAATAACGGAAGGCAGACTGAATTCTCTTTGAATGAAATGTCCGGTGTCTTCAAGCCGCACCTGCTCCACAAACTTATCAATCGCTTTTTCCAAAATTTCTTCTTGGGGTCCTAATTTTTTTTCTTTGAGCCACTTCCAAACTAAAGATGTGGTTGATTCGTCCGGCAGGCCTCGGTGCTCATCAAACATTCCCCGTCCCACGCCAAGATGAATCACGTCCAGATCGGAATCAACGGGTTTATTTTCCCAGGTCGGACTGTGATGCTGGCTTAAAAATTTCAATTCAGCGTCTTGAAAATCCGGATGGAAACGCTGAAAAAGCCAAAAAGCGGCGATATCGTCCAAATGAGGATTAATATGAGTGACTAAAATTTTAGGCATTTTTAATTTTGATTTTTTAACGCTTCCACTCCAGGTAATTTCTCGCCGGCTAAATAGGCAAGCATGGCGCCGCCGGCCGTGGAAATATGATTCATTTTATGCCGAAGGCCTAATTTGTCAATCGCGGCGATAACGTCCCCGCCGCCAACCAAACTCCAAGCTTTGGCCTTGGCAACAGCCAAAGCAATAGCCTCGGTCCCTTTGGCGAATTTCGGAACTTCGGTCAGTCCCATCGGCCCGTTCCAAATAATCATTTTCGCTTTTTTAATAATGCTTTCAAAAAGCAATACTGAATCCGGTCCGATATCCAAAATATACTCATTTTTTAAAACTCCGCCGGCTCCTCGAGCGAAAACCTCGCCTCGCCCGGATAAATTTATTGAAACCACGACATCAACCGGCAAATGAAGCTTGAGAGAAGTAATTTCCATTTTTCTGGCCTCTTCGGCCACTTCTTCTTCAAATAAAGATTTACCGACCGAAAGCCCTTTGGCTTTTAAAAAGGTGTTGGCGATGATACCGCCTAAAATTACCTCATCGGCAATGGTAAAAAATTTCACTAAATACGGAAATTTAGTCGCCACTTTTGCCCCGCCCATAATCACCACGTAAGGTCGTTTCTTTTGATGCAGAGCCCTTGAAAGCGCCCTGTATTCTTTCATAAACAAAAGTCCGGCACAGGAAGGCAAAAATTTCGGAACGCCGACAATGGAAGAGTGAGTTCGATGAGAATCGGAAAACGCTTCATTGACGTAAACGTCAGCCAGGCCGGCTAAATGCCGGGCAAAATTTTCATCATTCGCTTCTTCTTGGCCGCTAAAACGCAAATTTTCCAAAAAAAATATTTCCCCCCTTTTTTTAATCTTTTCAAAAATATTTTTTGAATCCGGAGAATCAGCGATAAAATCCACTTTTCTTTTAATAAGCTGGGAAAGTTTTTTCGCCACCGGCTTCATGCTTAATTCCGGAACAATTTTCCCTTGAGGCCGGCCCAAATGAGCCGCTACGATAATACTCCCTCCTTTTTTTAAAACATATTGAATCGTTGGAATCGCTTCTTTGATTCGGAAATCGTCAACAACTTTGCCGTTTTTAATTGGCACGTTAAAATCAACCCTAACAAGAACTTTCTTATTTTTTAATTTAACTTTAGTGATGGAGCGAATCATAAATTGGCAATTTTTAATATCTTGGCGAATTCTTTCGCGTCCAAACTCGCTCCGCCCACCAAGGCGCCGTCCACTCCGGCTTTTTCCAAAAAACTCTTGATATTTTTTGATGTCACCGAACCGCCGTATAAAATCAAATTTTCTCCCGCTATTTTTTTAATAAAATTAACCGCTAATTCAGTATCTTCGGGCCGATCGGGAAGACCGGTTCCAATCGCCCAGACCGGTTCGTAAGCGATAATAAATTTCGCTTCTTTCGAAACGTCTTTTATTGATTCTTCAAGTTGATTTTTCAAAAAATCCAGAAAATCCTTTTTTCTTTCTTTCTCTCCCACGGCCAAAATGGGAATGAGACCGAAATTCAGAGCGGCTAAAAATTTTTTATTGACGATTTCATTGGTCTCTCCGATTATCCATCGCCGCTCCGAATGGCCGATAATGACATATTGACAGTCTAAATTTTTCAGCATCGGGCCGGAAATTTCGCCGGTAAAAGCGCCCCTGGATTGCCAAAAAATATCCTGGGCTCCCAAAAAGATCCTGCCTGCGGCAGGCAGGATCTTTTTTATTTTTTTCAATTTTTCCGAAATGACGCCAAGCCAAACAAAAGGCGGACAAAAAATTAAATCAAGATTTTTTAATCGGGCGGCCGCTTTAATAACTTGATCAAAAAGACTAATCGCCTCTTTGGCGCTTTGGGGATTCATTTTCCAATTGGCAATAATAATTTTTTTCATAAAACTTTTTTGCGAAATAATTTTTCGAAATAATAACAAGAAGTTATTCTAAAATTTTTCAGGTACCCTCGGCGGATTATATAATTTAATTAAAGAGCCTCGACCTTAAAAATTTTTAGAATAATCTCTTTAATCATTATAAGCGAAGGAAATAGATTTTTAAAATATTGCGAAACAATCGTCATTGCGAGGCGATGGAATCGCCGAAGAAATCTCATTTCTTGGCTGATTTTAGAGATTGCTTCGTCGCTTCATTCCTCCTCGCAATGACAAATGAGATTGCTTCGTCTCTTCGCTTCTCGCAATGACAAATGATTGAATTTTTGTACGATCTCATGGCTATGGCGATTTTAAAAATCCGTTTCCGAAGCGATTTATTTCTGAAAAATTATTTTGAAAAAAGTCTATATTTTTATGCCGCGCAAGTATTCGGCCGCGTCTTCGGGCAAAACGGTTAAAATTTCAATGCCAATGCCCAACTCCACTCCGCCCCAAACCGAAGCCCGAGGCAAAATTTCAATATGCCAATGATAATGATCGTAAAATTCCCGATCCTTGGTCGGACTGGTATGAATAAAAAAATTATAAGAAGGATTATTTAATCCCTTAAAAATCTTGCTTAGCGTTTTTTGTAAAATATCGGCTAAAGTTTTAACTTCTTCGGTTTTTATATCTTCAAAATAAGGATTGTGTTTTTTGGGAAAAATCCGAACTTCAAAAATGGAGCGGGAAACAAAAGGGCAAAGCGAAACAAAATCTTTATTTTCGTAAACGATTCTCGTTTGCTCTTTCATTTCAAAATCCAGCATCACGTCATGAACGCGCTTTTTATTTTTTTTAAAATAATCGGCCGAACCGTTCAATGACCGACCCACGTCAGGCGGCACGACCGGAATAGCGATAATTTGCGAATGGGGATGGGAAATGGAAGCGCCGGCCGCCGGGCCGTGATTGTGAAAAATAGAAATATATTCCACGCATTCGCTTTTGGAATGTTCTGAATAACGATTTTTATAGGCTAAAATTATCGCTTCCACTTCTTTAGCCGACATTTCGGCAATGCTTCTTTTGTGATCGCGAGTAATCACTAATTCGTGAAAACCGGCTCCGTCTATTTGAGAATACGGCCCGTTTTTAGTCAAAATAAGGCAATTGCCCGGGCCAAAAGCCGGATATTTATTGCCAACCACCTGCACCCACCAATTTTTTAAATTCGGACTAACATAGAAAGGGTCGCCGTGAGTTGATTTTTGCGGATTTTCAAAAGGGCAAGCTTGGACCGGTTGATCCGGCATAATCTTTTTTTCTTTAAAAAAATTCGGCCTTTTGGCCCGACCGGTGGCAATAACCACCCAATCGCCGGAAACCAAATCTTGCCGTAATTCGGAAACGGATTTTTGAATTTGATTTTTACCGGACATACTCAGTAGTAGAATTTCGATTCTGTCATTAAGATTTCTTAAGACAAGAAGTCGGAATTGTTAATAATAAATATACTTTGCCAAGTAGAGAGTAATAATCAGATGACAGAAAAGAAATCTATCGAAATTTCACTACTGGGCATATCTTCCTCTTATATCATTCCATTTGATTTTCAAAAGCTCGCCGAAAGTTTTAATATAAGCCTTTAAAGTCACTTTGGATTCCGGCGGATTAATCCAAACCACCGGCACCTCTTTGATTTTAAATCCTTGACGCTTGGCAATAAGCAAAATTTCAATATCAAAACCCCAGCGCGCGATTGTCTGTTTGGGAAATATTCGCAAAGCGGCCTTTTCCGAAAAAATTTTAAAACCCCGCTGGGAATCGTGAATCTCCCGAAGGCCGGAAATCAATCTGATTAAATATTTGGAAAATCTCCCCAAAGCTCTCCGATACCACTGGGACTGCTCTTCGATTTTAGCGCCCTCCACCTCAATCGAGCCAATAACAATATCAAAACATTCCGAACCGGCGTTTTTGGCGCCGCAAAGACGAGGAAAAAAATTCGCGACCTGATCTAAAGAAACTGAATTATCCGCGTCCATAAAAAGCCGAAACTGGCCTTGAGCCTCCAGCATTCCTTGCCTAACCACGCTACCCTTGCCTTGATTGATTTTATTGTCAATCAATCTTAAATTCGCGATTTCCGAAACAAGCCTTTTCACGACATCAGCGGTTTTGTCTTTTGAACCGTCGTTAACGACTAAAATTTCGTAATCGTATTTTTGAGATCGCAGATATTTATCCGACTCGCGAAGCGTTTTTTCAATCCGATGCTCTTCGTAATAAGCCGGAATAATAATTGATAAATATGGTTTCATAAGACTTTTTGCGAAATAATTTTTCAGAATAATAACAAGAAGTTATTCTAAAATTTTTTAGGCACCCTCGGCGGATTATATAATTTAATTAAAGCGCCTCGACCTTAAAAATTTTTAGAATAACTTCTTTAATCATTATAAGCGAAGGAAATGGATTTTTAAAAAATTATTTCGCAAGAAGTCTATAATATTATTATACCTTAACGATTCTTTCTGTCCAAATAACTTTGGAGAATCAAGGCCGCCGAGGCTTCGTCAATTTTTTTAGACGAACTGATTTTGGCGATTTTAGTAGTCATAAATTCCCGTTCAAAATCAACGGAAAGATCAGTCGATTGGGAAAGTTTTTGAGCGAATCTTTCAACTTTCTTTGAAATATCCGTTTGAGTTTTTTGAATGCTGACGGGTAATCCGGCCACAATCCGCTCAATTTGATTTTTTTCAACAATTTCTTTAAGCCGAGCGAAAACAAAACGATCGCTTTTATAAAGGATCGTCTGAAGCGGAAAAGCCATCTGGCCTTTCTCGTCGGAAATAGCCAGACCGATTTTTTTCGTCCCAAAATCAACACCAAGATAACGCATAATAATTAGATTTAAGAATTCCGAGCGTTGTTTACACTTTTATGTATTGTATCCTGCAGGTAATGAGCTAAGAAAGCTGTCTCGCAAGGCGAGCGGGCAGGTGTCTCCCGCAGGGAGACGAGCGAGCCCGAAAACAAGCGAAAATTTCTCGCTGGGAAATTTGATAGCGTGTTTTCGCGCTCATTACCTGCAGGATAATGTAAACAACGCTGTAAAATTTTACAAATTAGATTTTAGTTAGAATCTCCGGCCCTTCTTTAGTCACCAAAATCGTATGCTCAAAATGAGCCGCCAAACTGCCGTCTTTAGTTTTCCAGCTCCAGCCGTCATCGGCTAAAATCACGTCAAATTTTCCAAGACTGACCATCGGTTCAATGGCCAGAACCATGCCTTCCAAGATCAAAGGGCCGGAGCCGGGCCGGCCAAAATTCGGGATTTGCGGCGGCTCGTGCACCGCTTCTCCCACGCCGTGTCCGACCAGTTCGCGAATTATTGAATAACCCGCTTTTTCCGCGTAATCGGCAATAGCGGCTCCGATATCGCCGATATGATTGCCGACTCTCGCTTTTTCAACGCCAATGTCAAGAGAATGTTTTGTAATTTCCAAAAATCTCTTTATTTCCGGCAAGGGAATTCCGACCGAAACGGTCAAGGCCGCGTCCACGAAAAGCCCTTGCCATTCCAAGCCTAAATCAAGACTAATAATCTCTCCCTCTTTCAAGCGTCTTTGAGAAGGCAATCCGTGAACAACCGTATCGTTTACGGAAACGCAAAGACTGGCCGGATAAGCCGTTGCCACGCCCCACGGACGATAACCCTTAAAAGACGGCTGACTGCCGGATTTTAAAATAGCTTCTTCGGCGTATTGATCAAGTTCAAAAGTCGAGATGCCGGGAACAACTTTCTTAGCGACATCGTTTAAAATCACGGCTAAAATACCGCCGGCTTCTCTTAATTTTTTAATTTCGTTTTCGGATCGAGCAATCATTCTTTACTTTTAGTTTTTTGACGATTTCTTTAAAAACATCTTCCACGCTCTGTTGACCGTTAATGGTGATTAGTCTTTTAGTTTTTTTGTAATATTCAATAACCGGAATGACAAATTTTTCAAATTCATCCAACCGATTTTCAATGGCTTTTTTTGTATCATCTTCCCGTCCCCTGGCAAGCAATCTTTTAATCGCTTCTTGGCGAGAGATATTAATATAAAACGCGATAATATTATTTTTCAAGCCGTAAAAATTAAAAACCTCGTCAATATCGCGAGCTTCGCCCGATTTTCTGGGCGACCCTTCAAACGCTATTCTCAAAAAAGGTTCTTGACTCTGGATTATTTCTCTCATCCATAAAAAACTGGCCAGCCAATGAGGCAAAAATCCGCCTTTTTCCAGGATTTGAGCGATTAATTTTCCGCTCATTGATTTCTCTTTGGAAAAATCGCGAGCCAGATTGCCCGTCGAAATAATTCTCAAATTAAATTTTTTCGCCAAAAGATTCGCTTGCGTTCCTTTGCCGGACCCGGAACGCCCCAAAAAAGCTATAACAATTCCTTTTTTAAACGGTATCATATTCGCGCATGACCATTTGCGCTTCAATTTGTTTAATTGTTTCCAAAACAACGCTGACCACGATTAAAAGCGAGGTGCCGCCAATGGTAATAGTGCTAATTTTGGTAAAAGTCTGAACGATAAACGGCAAAATCGCGATTAGTCCGAGAAAAATAGCGCCGACTAAAGTAATCCGATTGACTATTTTATACAAATAATCAACCGTGTGGCTGCCCGGCCGAATCCCGGGAATAAATCCGCCTTGTTTCTGGATGTTTTCGGATATTTTTTTGGGATCAAAAGCGATGGCCGTGTAAAAATACGTGAAAACAACAACCAGAATAAAATAAAGGCCGCCGTAAAAGCTCTGGCGATTGAAAAGATTGGCGAGACTGGAGGCGATTTTAGCCAGAGTTTCAAATTTAGCCGCTGATAAAAAAGTGGCAATCATACCCGGCAAAAGTATAATCGAAAGAGCGAAAATAATCGGGATCACTCCGGCCTGATTAACCCGAAGCGGCAGATGAGTGGAAATTCCGCCGTACATCCGCGTTCCCCGAACCCGTTTGGCGTAAGAAACCGGAATATCTCTTTCACCTTCGGTGACAAATACCACCGCCGCGATAACTAAAAGGCCGATTAAAACAAAACCGATAATGTAAGGCAACTGGGAAACATTGAAACTTAAAGCTAGATTCAAAATTTCTCTTGGCAGACGGGCGACAATGCCGGCAAAGATCAAAAGAGAAATGCCGTTGCCGATTTTATATTCGGAAATAATTTCGCCCAGCCACATTAAAAATAAAGTGCCGGCCACCACGACAACAAGATTAGTGATAAAAGAAAAAGTTGTCGTCTCTCCAAAAACTCCCTGTCGGGAAAGCAATTTTATAAGTCCAAAAGCCTGAAGGAAAGCTAAAGGGACTGTCAAATAACGCGTGTATTGATTAAATTTAGCCCGGCCCTGCTCGCCCGATTCCTCATGCATCTCTTTAAGCTTAGGAAAAATAATCGTAAAAAGCTGCATAATAATCGAGGCGGTGATATAAGGCCCCACGCCCAGCATAACAATGGAAAGATTCTCCAGTCCGCCGCCGGAAAATAAATTTAAAAGATTAAAAAATTGATTCTGGGCGAAAAAAGCCCGCAGAGCGTCCGGATTGACTCCGGGAACCGGAATAGAAGCCGCCAATCTAAAAACCGCCAGGATCGCTAAAACCCAAAAAATCTTTTTTCTTAAATCCGGATCTTGTAAAACGCGCGGAATTTTCATTTATTAATACTCTTAGATAATTTTATCCCTTCAAATTCAAATTTTTTACCGGAAAAATTTTGGCCAATAATCTTCACCTCCGGCAATTTCCCGCCAAAACGATTTATTAGTCCGGCCTTCTCTAACGCCTCGAGATTAATTTTATCTCCATCGGAAAAATATCTTCCGATTTTTTTGATATTTAAAGCGACGGATTTTTCTTTGAGAGATTTAAAACGGGCGCCTCTTAATTTCGGCAGCCGTAAAATTAAATCGCGGATAGCCGGCCTGATCCGAGCGCCCGCTCTGGATCTTTGACCCTTAATGCCCCGGCCGGAATAACTGCCCCGCTTTCCCCCTCGGCCGATTCTCCTTGATTTTTTGCCTTTATGAATTGGCTGAATTTGATGGAGCTGCATATGTTTTTATTTAGACCCACTGCTTAATAATTTTTCGTAGCGAAATGATAATTTTTCGAGCGAAAACAACGAAACGCGAGGAAGTGAACGCAACGTATTCATTGACGAGCGGTGAGTTGTTTGTAGCCGAAAAATTATCATTGGAGTAGAAAAGGTTATTAAGCAGTAGGTCTATTTTTATTTTTTAAATGCTTTAACGCTTCCAAAGTCGCGCGGGCGATATTTAATTTATTGGAAGAAGTGGAAATAATTTTGGAAGTGACGTCGGACAGGCCGGCCAAGGATAAAACGGTCCTAACCGCCCCACCGGCGATAATCCCGCGTCCCTTGGCGGCCGGCTTGAGCCGAACGAAAGCCGACCCAAATTTTCCGTCCACCTCGTGAACGATAGTGCCGTTTCTGAACGAAACCCGAATTAAATCTTTTTTAGCCATTCGAGTCGCTTTATTAACCGATTGCTGGACATCCAAGCCTTTGGCTATACCCACTCCGACCTCGCCTTTGCGATTGCCGGCCACGACCGTCGCCCGAAAACTAAAACGCCGTCCGCCAGCCACCACCCGCGCCACTCTTCTTAAATCCAGGACCTTGGAATCAAAAGCGTCTTTTTCAAGCCTTTTTCCGCCGGAAAATTTTGTTTCTTTTTTTATTTCTTTTTCTTTATTAGTATCCATATAAAAGGTCTTAAAATTCTAATCCTCCCAGTCTGGCCGCCTCGGCCAATTGCTTGATCCGTCCGTGATATTTATAGCCGCCGCGATCAAAAACCACTTTCTTAATTTTTATTTTCTTAGCCGCCTCGGCTATTTTTTTTCCAATCAAACCGGCCTTTTCGCTCTTTAAACCTTTTTTAATGTCTAAATCTGAAACTTGGGTCAAGGTTCTGCTCGTTTTATCATCCACAATGGCGGCGTAAATATGTTTAGAGGAACGAAAAACATAAAGACGAGGTATCTCGGCGCTGCCCGAAATGACAGCCCGGACTTTTTTATGTCTTCTTATTCTATGGCTTTGATTTTTTACACGAAGATTAGACATATCATTTTATTAACCGGCCGAAGCAACGGCTTTTTTGCCGGCTTTTCTTCTAATAATCTCTCCTTGATATCTGATGCCTTTGCCTTTGTAGGGTTCGGGTTTTTTAAGAGCGCGAATTTTCGCCGCCGTCTCGCCAACCAATTCTTTGTTAATGCCTGAAATATAAATCATGTTTTTAGCAACTTTAAGAGCAATTCCGGCCGGAGTTTTAATTCGTATCGGATGACTAAAGCCCAAACTTAAAACTAAATCATCGCCCTGAATTTCCGCTTTAAATCCAATGCCTTCAAATTCCAATATTTTTTCAAATCCTTGAGAAACTCCCGCTACTATATTGGCTAAAAGACTGCGTTCAAGACCCCAAAGACGGGACATTCCGTTTTTGCCGGTTGGAAAAACAAAAATACCGTTATCCTTAACTTCAGCTTTAATCCCCGGACTCAAATGTCGTTCCAATTTTCCTTTCGGGCCTTCAACTTTAACTACATCGTCAACAATCGCGACATTAACGCCCGTCGGAATTAAAATAGATTTTTTACCGATTCGACTCATATTACCAAACTTCACAAATTAATTCTCCGCCTAATTTCAAATTTTTTGCTTCCAGATTAGTCATCAGTCCTTTTGAGGTGGAAATAATTCTTAACCCAAATCCGCTCTTAAACGGCCTCAAGTCTTTTGACTGAATATACAATCTTTGTCCCGGCTTGGAAACTCGCCTTAAACTGACAATGGCCGGTTTTCCGTCAATATATTTCAAAGTTATGGCGATAAAACGTTTAACGGTCTTGCCTTTTTTTTCAATGTCATCTATATAATGGTTGGCTTTAAGAATTTCAGCGATCCGCCATTTAATTTCGGAAAACGGAACCGTCACGGTTTCTTTTTGAACCGCTTGAGCGTTTTTTATTCGCGCTAACATATCTGAAATAGGATCGTTCATCTCGTTAGGAATAGTCCCGTTAGAAAATTTCTAACAAGATTATTATAATTATTATTTGACTTTTTTATGCTATAAAACATTGATTTTGCCTTTTTAATTTCTAACGGGATTACCACGAAGATTTTTTAATGCCCGGAATTTCCCCTTTTAAAGCCAGGGAACGGAAGTCTATCCGGCAAAGGCCGAATTTTCTGATATAGCCCCTCCGTCGTCCGCAAATAAAACAGCGCCGAATAACCCGAGTGGAAAACTTGGGGGTTTTCAGGGCTCTGGCAATTTGTGATTCTTTAGCCATTTTTAATGGGGAAACCGAGTAATCTAAATAATTCGACCGCTTCTTCTCTTTTTTTAGCGTTGGAGACAACGGTAATTTGAAAACCGAACATAGTTTCTTGAGACTCGGCTTGTATTTCCGGAAAAACAATATGCTCTTTTACGCCAATAGTCAAATTTCCTCCCTGATCAATGGATTTTTCTTCCAAGCCGCGAAAATCTCGAGTCCGCGGCAAAGCGATATAAATAAGTCTGTCTAAAAAATCATACATTCGATTTCCTCTTAAAATAGCGAAAAAACCGATGACCATTCCTTGTCTTGTTTTGAAGCCGGCAATCGCTTTTCGAGCCCGAGCTAAGGCCGGTTTTTGGCCCGCGATCAAGGCGAAACTGTTTTTGATTCGTTCTATTTTTTTCTCGTCTTTGGCTTGAGCCAGTCTGCCAATGCCGACGTTAATCGCGACTTTTTCCAGACGCGGAACATTAAGACGGCTTTTATATCCGAATTTTTCCATCATTTCCGCGATCACTTTCTTCTCGTATTTATCTTTTAAATTTAAATTGACGTTTGACATTTTTTACAAAAACGGTTTTTTTT
Source organism: Parcubacteria group bacterium (assembly GCA_016188775.1). GTDB lineage: Bacteria > Patescibacteriota > Minisyncoccia > JACPHC01 > JACPHC01 > JACPHC01. Next base: position 75,190 of record JACPHC010000010.1, on the reverse strand, counting down.
ATTTCCTTCGATTTTAATTCCAACGCGGGCGGGCTTCGAACATCTTGGACAGACCAACATAACGCGGGAAACGGAAAAAGGCCGGGGCAAAATTATAATTTCGCCTTTTTCGCCGGATTTTTTCGGTTTCCGGTGCTTTTTTACCAAATTTACTCCTTCAACTAAAATAGATTTATTTTTTGGAAAAACCTTAATCACCGGGGCTTTTTTACCCTTATCTTTTCCCGCGATAATTAACACATTGTCTCCTTTTTTTATTTTCATGTTACACTATTTCTTCCGCTAAAGAAACGATTTTTATAAAACCTTTTTCCCTTATTTCTCTCGGAATCGGGCCGAAAACTCGACTGCCTTTCGGCTCTTGGCCGTCCAACAAAACAATGGCGTTATCATCGAAACGGATGTAAGAACCATCGGCTCGGCGATAAGTTTTACGTTGGCGAACGATAACGGCTCTGTGTTTTTCTTTGGCTTTAACTATTTTTCTCGGCTCGGCTTTTTTGATCACCACTTTAATAATATCGCCCAGCTGGCCGTATTTTCTTTTGGAGCCTCCGAAAACTCGAATGCACTGAGCGATTTTCGCTCCCGTGTTATCAGCCACTTTTAACATTGTGCGAGTTTGAATCATAAAAAATTAGTTCAAATTTTTTTCACAACAATCCATCTTTTATCCCGAGACATCGGCTTTGTTTCCTCAATATAAACTTGATCGCCGATATGATATTCGTTTTTTTCATCATGCGCTTTATAACGGCGGCTAATTTTATAGCGCTTTTTATACTTCGGATGCTCTTTTAATCTTTCCACTAAAACAACCCGCGTCTTATCCATTTTTTCCGAAACTATTTGGCCTTTTAAAATTCTTTTACTCATAAATTTATTAAAGTTAAAACTCTGGCAATTTCTTTTTTAGTTTTCTTCATCTCTTGATTGTCTTTTATCTTTCCGCCCAGAGCTCTTTCAAATCGCAAAGATTTCAATTTAGCTCTTGCGGCGGCAAGCGTTTTTTTTAATTCCTCAAAAGATTTATTTTTTAATTTTTTTATTTTCATAATGTTTAATAAGTATCCTAAAAATTTTTAGGTACCCTCGGCAGATTATATAATTTCATTAAAGTGCCTCGACCTCAAAAATTTTTAGGATACTTATTTATCATATTTATCATAATTTTATCTTGAAATAAATCTTGTTTTAACCGGCAATTTCGCCGCCGCTCGATACATGGCCTTTTGAGCTATTTCTTTAGTGACGCCGTCGATTTCAAAAATAACTTGCCCCGGCTTAACCGGCGCCACGTAACGATCAACCGCGCCTTTTCCGTGACCCATCGGCACTTCATTGCCTTTAGTCGTCACTGGTTTGTCCGGGAAAATTCTGACCCAAATTTTGCCGCGTTTTTCAATAAAATGGATAATAGCTCGGCGCGCCGCTTCAATTTGTCTGGCATTAATCCACTGCTCTCCTTCAGCTTTAATTCCAAAACTGCCAAAACTTAATTTAGCGCCCCTGGCGGCGACTTTGGCGCGGGAACGACCCTTATGCCATTTTCTATGTTTTACTTTTTTTGGCGATAACATGCTAATGTGTTCTAATTAAGCACCCGGCGCATAAATTCAACCCGACGACCGTTTAATAAAATAAAATTTATTGGTTCCAGTGATTGATTTTTGTTTAAAGATATTTTCATAAATTTATGTGCTGGGTAAAGTTTGACAGCTAAAAATTCTTCGTCTTCGGCTCGAATTTTTAGGTCAAGCCTTTAAAATATTTCTCCTTTATAAATCCAAACTTTTATGCCAATGGTTCCGTAAGTCGTGAAGGCCGTTTGACCGGCGTAATCAATATTGGCTCTTAACGTGCTCAAAGGAAGCTCGCCCTTTTTAAGCCATTCGGATCGGGCGATTTCCGCGCCATTTAGCCGGCCGGACAAAAGGATCTTCACTCCTTTGACGTCTTTTTGGCCGGAGACCGAATCTACCGTTTTCCGCATCACTCTCCGAAAAGGCAAACGCTTTTCAAGATCCTGCGCTACGTTAGAAGCCACTATCAGGGCTTGCGTTTCCGGCGCTCTGACTTCTTCGACGTTGAGACGAAAATCTTTTTCTTTAACGCGATTTCCTTTTCTATTAAAAAGTTTTTTTAATTCTCCTCTGATTTTCTCTATTCCCTCTCCGCCTCGGCCAATCAAAACACCGGGCTTGGAAGTATGAATCGTTATCAAAAGAGTACTTGAAGTTCGTTCAATCTCAACAGCCTTGAGGCCGGCCCGAGAAAAACGTTCATTGATAAAACTTCGAATTTTAAAATCCTCTTGCAGGATTTTATTAAAATCCTTTTTTGAAAACCAGCGGGATTGCCAGGGAAAAACGTAGCCGGTTCTAAAACCAATTGGATGTGTTTTTTGTCCCATAATATTAAATGGTTTTTCTTTGAAAAATTTTCTTCTTTAAAATAGGCTGATTTATTTTTTGCTTCTCTTGCGTTTCCGGTCTCGCGTATTTAGGCCGTTTCTCTATTTTTTCCGATTTTTTATCCGAAGATTCCTTAACCGCCTGAACCTTGGAAACCGTTCCTAAAGACGGTCCCAATTTTTCTTTTAAAACCAGAGATATTTTTGAAGTTCTTTTGCCGATAGCCGAAGCCCGGCCGAAAGCTCTGGGTCTAAATCGCTTCAAGGTCCGGCCGGCGTCAACTTTAATTTCCGAAACATAAAGATTATTTTTATTCAGTCCGAAATTGTGTTCGGCGTTGGCGGTCGCTGAATTTAAAAGCTTGAGCAGAGGTTTGGCGGTTTTCTTGACGACAAATCGTAAAACCGATTTCGCTTGACCGGCGTCGAGCCCCCGAAGAAGATCAACAACCAAACGAACCTTTCTTGGGCTCATTCTTAAAGAATTTAATTGGGCTTTGACTTCATTCATTTTGATTTAAAATTATTTTTTCTCGGGCGTCTCCGCTTTGACCGATTCAGCCGCTTTGGCTTTGGCCTCTATTTCTCTCTGCATCTTACCGCCGTGTCTGGTGAATTTTCTGGTTGGAGAAAATTCGCCAAGCTTATGGCCGACCATTTCTTCGGTAATCACAACCTCGATAAAATTCTTACCGTTATGAACTCCGATGTTAAAACCGATCATTTCCGGGCTAATCATTGAATTTCGCGACCAGGTTTTAATCAAAGTTTTATCGCCGAATTTGAGTCGGCCTATCTTTTTTAATAATTTTGGATCCACCCACGGACCTTTTTTAACGCTTCTGGCCATGTTATTTGATTCTTCTTCTCATTATAAATTTATTTGACGATTTTTTTCTTTTTCTGGTTTTCACTCCCCGAGCCGGCTTTCCCCACGGAGTCTTCGGCCCTTTGAGACCGATGGTTGTTTTGCCTTCGCCGCCGCCGTGCGGATGATCTCTCGGGTTCATCACGCTGCCTCGAACATGAGGCCGAATTCCTTTCCATCTGGATTTTCCGGCCTTTCCCCAATTTATAATATTCCATTCCGGGTTTGACAAGGTTCCAAGGCTCGCCCAAGAATCGCCGGAGACGCGGCGAATTTCCGAAGAGGGCAAAAGCAAATGAGTCCAGCCGCCTTCTTGAGCCATTACTTGCAAAGAAGAACCGGCCGAACGTCCTAATTGTCCGCCATTCCCAGCCACCAATTCAACATTATAAACAAAAGTACCAACCGGAATTTTTGTTAAAGGAAGGCGGTTGCCGATTTTTAAAGGCGCGCTTTCACTGAAAATAATTTCATCTCCGACTTTCAGGTCAAACGGGGCCAAAATATATCTTTTTTCATTGTCCGCGTATTGAATCAAGGCTATAAAAGCCGTTCGGTTCGGATCGTATTCAAGCGTTAAAACTTTTGCTTTGACGTCTCTTTTATTTTCGCCAAAATCAATCATTCGATAAAGTCTTTTATTTCCTCCGCCGCGATGACGGGAAGTAATCCGGCCTTGTGAATTTCGTCCGCCGGTTTTTTTAAGAGGCCTGACAAGAGATTTTGTCGGCCGAACCTTGCTTAAAACACCGTAATCCACTCCGGTCATATTCCTTCTGGCATTGGTTGTGGGATTGTAAATCTTCATAATATTTAAATCGTCAGATCAATTTTTTGTTCTTTATTGATAGTGACAATCGCTTTCCTTTTGCCCGAGACTCTGCCTTCGTGACGGCCAACTTTTCGAACTTTTCCGTGAGTATTGATCATTCTGACCGAATTCACTTTAACGGAATAAAATTTTTCAATCGCTTTTTTAACTTCCTGTTTTGTTGATTTCGGTAAAACTTCAAAAACATATTTTCCCTCCGTTTCCAAAGAAGTGCTTTTTTCCGTTATAATCGGCCGCAAAACTAAAAGACTCAGCTCGCTTCCCCGTAATGTTTCCGGCGCGTCTTTAAAATAGCCTTTTTCATTTTTAACTCGCGAGAGGTCTCCCGCGGGGACGACAATCTTTGATTCCGATTGACTCGCCTGGTCAGAAAAAATTTTCTTAATGCCTTTTAACATAAAATTTATTTAACAAAAGTTTTTTCAATCACCGAAACCGCGTCTTTGGTGAAAATCAAAAATTTTTTAGCCAAAACTTCTTTTAAATTCAAGTCTTGAGGCCTTAAAAAAACAGCTGAAGGAATATTTCGAGTTCCTCTCAAAAGTTCTTTCCCTTGCTCGCTCGCGCTCAAAAGAAAAGTTGGTTTTTTAATTTCTCCTTCCCGCCTGCCGGACGAGTAAATTACTTTGCTCAAAAAATTATTGAAAAATTCAGCCATCAATCTTGTCTTTGGTTCTTTAATTTTAATATTATCTAAAAATAAAATTTCTTGGTCGTTTAATTTGGCCGAAAGAACCATCAACAGAGCTTTTCTTCGCATTTTTTTATTGATGTCTTGGCTGAAATTTTTTTCTTTTCTCGGCCCAAAAACAACGCCGCCGTGACGAAAAATCGGTGAACGGATTGAGCCTTGGCGCGCCCGGCCCGTGCCTTTCTGTTTCCAGGGCTTTTTGCCTCCGCCCGAAACTTCCGCTCTATTTTTTGTATGGGCAATCGATTTTCTTTGATTCGCCTCCACGGCCGTCAAAACCTGATGAACCAAATCGGCTTTAAATTTCAAACCAAAAATTTTCTCTGATAAATCCAGAGTTCCGACTTTTTCCCCTTTCTGATTGTAATAATCAACGGAAATCATAATTACTAAAATTTATTAAAAAATACGCCTCGCTTTTTGATTTATTTTAAATACTAATGATTCTAACTAACGAACCTTTTGATCCCGGCACCGCTCCTTTCAGAGCCAATAAATTATTCTCTGTGTCGATTTGGATAATTTTTAAATTCTTCACCGTCACCTTATCATAACCCATTCGCCCGGCCATTCTTCTTCCTTTGATTACCCGCTGGGGCCACGTGGCGCCAATGGAGCCGGGCTGTCTTAAAGCGTGTTTGGTGCCGTGAGTTTTGGAAGCGCCCCTGAAACCGTGCCTCTTCACCACTCCCTGAAATCCTTTTCCTTTGGAAACGCCGGTCACTTTAACGAACTCGCCTTCTTGAAACATTGAAACGTCTATCTTATCTCCGGTTTTCAATTCCGTCTTCTCGCTGTCTTTTTTAATCCTGAATTCTCTTAAATAAGCGAAATTTCCCAAATCTTTAAGATGCCCTTTGGCCGGCTTATTTAATTTCTTTTTAATTCCGAAACCAACCTGAGTGGCGAGATAGCCGTCCCTCTCTTTTGTTCTGATTTGAGTGACAACAATCGGCCCGGCCTCGACAACGGTGACGGGCTGAACATTTCCTTTGGCGTCAAAAACTTGAGACATTCCTAATTTTTTTCCAAGAATAAAAGTCATACAATTTAAAAGCCCCGCATCTAGCCGCTCGCCAAACGCGGGGCTTTCTTAAAAAATAAAAATTAATTTTAAACAATATCCATTATTGGCGATTAAAATCACATCTTAATTTCTATATCAACGCCGGCCGGCAAATTCAGATTCATCAGAGCGTCAACGGTTTTAGCCGTTGGATTTAAAATATCAATCAAGCGTTTATGAATTCTCATTTCAAACTGCTCTCGGGAATCTTTATGGACAAAAGTGGAACGATTAACGGTATATTTATGGATCTCGGTTGGCAAAGGAACCGGCCCGATCACCTCGGCCCCGTATCGCTCAGCCGTCTCGACAATCTGCTTGGCCGATGTATCAATAATCTTCGAGTCATAAGCCCGAATTTTAATTCGAATTCTCTGTTTAATTGCTTCTTCCATTTTGGCCATAAAAAGAACTTTTTCAGATTTAATAAATTTTAACGCCCAAGCTTATTTATCATTTAAGAATTTTGGTGACCACGCCCGCGCCTACCGTTTTCCCGCCTTCTCTGATGGCGAATCTCTGTTTTTCTTCCAAGGCGACCGGGGATATTAATTTAACCGTGAATTTAACAGTATCTCCGGGCATAACCATTTCCGTGCCTGACGGCAAAGTAACCTCGCCGGTTACATCGGTAGTTCGGATATAAAATTGAGGTTTGTAGCCGGCCAAAAACGGAGTGTGCCGTCCGCCTTCTTCTTTGCTTAAAATATAAACTTCGCTTTCAAATTCCGAATGCGGCGTGGCTGATCCGGGCTTGGCTAAAACTTGACCCCGTTCCACGTCTTCCTTTTTAAGACCGCGCAAAAGAATTCCGGCGTTATCTCCGGCCCTTCCTTCATCCAAAGATTTATTGAACATTTCAATGCCGGTAACAACGGATTTTTGAGTCGGACGAATGCCGATCACTTCCACCTCGTCGTTAATTTTCATAATACCTCTTTCAATTCGGCCGGTCACAACCGTGCCTCGTCCTTCAATGGAAAAAACGTCTTCAATAGGCATCAGAAACGGCTTATCTATTTCCCGAACCGGCTCCACGATATATTCATCCAAGGCTTTTATTAAATCAAGGATCGGTTTGGCGGCCGGATCGTCTTTAGATTTCGCTTCCAAGGCTTTCAGGGCCGAACCGCGGATAATCGGAGTCGTGTCTCCCGGATATTCGTATTTGGTTAAAAGTTCGCGGACTTCGGTCTCAACCAAATCAGTCAATTCCGGATCGGTAACCTGATCAACTTTATTAAGAAAAACAACTAAAGCCGGAACGCCGACTTGGCGAGCTAAAAGAATATGCTCTCGGGTTTGAGGCATAGGGCCGTCGGCGGCCGAAACCACTAAAATCGCGCCGTCCATTTGAGCCGCGCCCGTAATCATATTTTTAATATAGTCGGCGTGACCCGGAGCGTCCACGTGAGCGTAATGCCGTTTTTCCGATTCGTATTCAACGTGAGCCAAATTGATAGTAATCCCACGGGCTTTTTCTTCCGGCGCGGAATCAATCTGATCAACCGACTTTTGCTGGGCCCGCAAACCCGCCAAATTCAAAACATGAAGAATAGAAGCGGTCAAAGTGGTTTTACCATGGTCAACGTGACCAATAGTGCCGACGTTTAAATGAGGTTTTGTTCTTTCAAATTTTTCTGCCATAAAAAATTAGAATCTAGAAACTAAAAATTAGAATCTAGAAAAATTTAATTTTAATTTAAATTTAATATAAAAAAATTTTAATAATCGACGATTTTAACATCATAATGTTAATCTAAAGATAAGTCAAGATCATTGAAGATTTCATCGTCTTGAAACAAGGCCTGATCTTTTCCCAGCTGAATATTTTTTTCATCGTTGCTACTTTTCCCGTTCACCAGTTGTTCGTATTCGGAAAGACTAAGAATAACAAAAGTCGGCTCATTATTATCCACCACGATAAAACGATCTCCGCCGTTCTTGATCAATGTTTTCATTTTATTGACGAAACCATCCATATGCTTTTTATTTATTTCTTTTTACCTTCAATGATTAATTGAGCGATACCGGACGGCACTTCATCGTAATGATCGAATTCCATCGTGAATGAAGCGCGACCTTCAGTCATTGAACGAAGCGTTGTCGCGTAACCAAACATTTCCGACAAAGGAACTTTAGCGTCTATGACTTTGATATTGATACGCTCTTCCATTTTCTCGATTCGACCGCGTTTAGAATTGATATTGCCGGTCACTTCTCCCAAAAACTTCTCAGGCGTCACAACTTCCACTTTCATAATCGGCTCGAGAAGATAAGGATTGGATCTCCTGACCGCCTCCTGCAAAGCGATGGAACCGGCAATTTTGAAAGCCGCTTCGGATGAATCAACCTCATGATAAGAGCCGTCATAAAGCGTGACGGCGAAATCAACCAAAGGATAGCCGGCAAAAACGCCTTTATCCATGGCTTCCCGAACGCCTTTTTCAATGGCCGAAATAAATTCCTGGGGAATAACGCCTCCTTTTATCGCGTTAATGAACTCAAAACCTTGACCGCGCTCTCTGGGCTCGACTCTCAACCAAACATGGCCGTATTGACCTCGACCGCCGCTTTGGCGAATGTATTTGCCTTCAGCTTCAGCCGTTCCTTTAACGCTTTCTTTATAAGCCACTTCCGGCCGGCCGACATTAGCCTCGACCTTAAATTCCCTCTTCATCCGATCAACGATAATTTCAAGATGCAATTCGCCCATGCCGGAAATAATCGTTTGGCCGGTTTCCAGATCGCCTTTAATTTTGAAAGTCGGATCTTCTTCGGAAAGCCTCTTTAAGGCCAAGCCGAGTTTTTCCTGATCGGCTTTCGTCTTAGGCTCAATGCTTAAACCGACCACCGGCTCGGGAAAAGTGATTTTTTCCAAAATAACAGAGTGCTCCGGATCGGTTAAAGTGTCTCCGGTCGTGGTATTTTTCAAACCAACCGCCGCGCCGATATTGCCGGCGGAAATATCTTTCAAGTCGCGGCGATCATTGGCGTGCATCTGAAGGATGCGGCCGATTCTTTCTTTGTCATTTTTTGTAGAGTTTAACAAATAAGAACCGGCTGTCAAGGTTCCGGAATAAACCCGGAAATAAGTCAGTGATCCGACAAACGGATCAGTGGCGACTTTGAAAGCGAGGGCGGAAAAAGGAGTATCTTCTTTCGGCTCTCTGAAAATTTCTTGGCCGGTTTTAGAATCAATGCCTTTAACCGGCGGCACGTCAACCGGACTGGGTAAATAATCAATCACGCCGTCAATGACCAACTGAACGCCTTTATTCTGCAAGGCCGAGCCGCAAAAAACCGGCACTAATCGGCTTTTTAATGTCGCTATTCTCAAAGATTTTTTAATTTCCTCAATTGATAATTCCTGGCCGGAAAGATATTTTTCCGCGATCAGGTCATCCTCATCGGCTAAATTTTCCAAAAGTTTCTCCCGCCATTTTTTAGCTTCTTCAATATAATTGGCCGGAATATCGTTTTCAACAATTCGTTCGCCAGCCTCGCCTTCAAAACTAACGGCTTTTTGACGAATCAGATCAATCACGCCCATAAATTTTTCTTCCAAGCCCATCGGAATAGCCACTGCCACGGCCTTATCGGTCAACCTCTCTAAAATTGATTCAAAAGACCGCTCAAAAGAAGCGCCCATGCGGTCTAATTTATTAATAAAACAAATTCGCGGAACGTGATATTTATCCGCCTGGCGCCAAACGGTCTCGGACTGCGGCTCAACTCCGGCTACGCCGTCAAAAACTACCACGCCTCCGTCAAGCACCCTTAAAGATCTTTCCACTTCAACGGTAAAATCAACGTGGCCGGGCGTGTCAATAATATTAATTTTGTATTCCTGATCTTTTTTTCGTTCTTTTAAATAAGAAGGGATCCAAAAAACAGTGGTGGCCGCGGCCGTGATAGTGATGCCCCGCTCTCTTTCCTGTTCCATCCAGTCCAGCACGGTCGTGCCTTCATGAACCTCGCCAATTTTATGCGAGACGCCGGTATAAAATAAAACGCGCTCGGAAACGGTGGTTTTACCGGCGTCAATGTGGGCAATAATGCCAATATTTCTAATTTTCTCAATCGGATAATCAGCCATATTTCTTTTTACCAGGCAAAATGAGCAAAAGCCTTATTGGCTTCGGCCATTCGGTGGGTGTCATTTCTTTTCTTAATCGCCGAACCTTCGTTTTTGGAAGCCAAAACCAGCTCATCGGCTAATTTTAAAGCCATTGGCTTTCCTTTTTTAGCCCGGGCCGCGTTAATAATCCAACGCATGGCCAGAGCCAAACGCCGCTCGCCTCTGACCTCGCGGGGAACCTGATAAGTCGCGCCGCCGATCCGACGGGATTTAACTTCTAAAAGCGGGGAGGCGTTTTTAATGGCCAAATCAAAAATTTCCAGCGCCTCTTTTTTGGTTTGCTTATTGATTTCATCCAAAGCTTGCCAGACTATTTTTTGAGCCGTTGTCTTTTTTCCCTCTTTCATAATATGATTGATCATTTTCGCGACCGCGGCGTCATTGTAAAGCGGATCGGGCAATAAGTTTCTTTTTATGTTTTGTTTTCTGCGCATACGTTAATGTTATTTTTTGGGCTGCTTGGCGCCGTATTTGCTTCTTTGCTGTTTTCTGTTTTCCACGCCCGTCGTGTCTAAAATGCCTCGGACAATATGGTAGCGCACGCCCGGCAAATCCTTGACCCGGCCGCCCCTGATCAAAACCACCGAGTGCTCCTGCAAGGAGTGGCCTTCCCCGGGAATATAGGCCGTCACTTCCATTCCGTTAGTCAAACGAACTCTGGCCACTTTTCGCAAAGCCGAATTCGGTTTTTTCGGAGTCGTGGTCGTCACTTTAACGCATACGCCGCGTTTAAAAGGCGAAGGATAAAAAATCGCGCGATTTTTTTTCGCGTTAAAACCCCGCAAAAGAGCGACCGAACGAGTTTTCTTTCTCAACTTTCTTAATTTGCGGATTTGATTTCCTTTTTTAACCAATTGATTGATTGTAGGCATGCCATTGTGATTAAAATTTACGAGCCTCAATGCGAAGTAAATTTTACTATCACATTGAGCGCCCAGCACATAACTTTACAATAGTCGTTATTATAAATATAAGTATAATAGCGAAAAAACTTTTTATAATATACGGAATGAATGTAAAATTATGTGCTGGGTAAAGGTTTTCTATCTAAATTTTCTGCGCACTTGGCGCTTGAAAATTTAGAGAAAGCCCTTTAAATAAATAAAGCGCTTAGCGCTTTATAAAAATTAACAAAATAAAATTTTAATGTCAAATTAAAATTCCGTAAGTTTTTAAATAAAAGGCTGGCCGGTAATAATTCGAAAAAGAAAAAGAATCGGCGGAATAATGATTTGAAATCCGATAAATAAAAAGAGAAGCAGTATTATAAAACCATATTGCTCGAGAGAAATTTTTAACTCGTCAAACTTGGACGGCAAAACGGCAAAAAGAAGTTTTGAGCCGTCCAGCGGCGGAATCGGCAAAAGATTAAAAATTCCCAACAGTAAATTTATAAAAACCACGAAAGCGATGATGCTGACAAAATCGCTTAAAAAATTAAAATAAGCGGGGGAAAAATTGGAACTTAAAAAAAATCTGATTAAAAGGCCGGCCGACACGGCTATTAAAAAATTAGCCATTGGCCCGGCCAAGGCCACTAAAGAAGGCCCGTATTTTTTATATTTTAAATTATTGGGATTATAAGGCACGGGCTTGGCCCAGCCGAAAATAATTCCGCCGGCCCCAAAAAGCGCGGCCAATCCCAAGATCAAAGGCAAAATTATCGAACCGAACGGATCCAAGTGTTTTAAGGGATTGAGAGTCAAACGGCCTTCCATTTTAGCCGTCTCGTCTCCCATCCAATGAGCGGACAGGCCGTGAAAAACTTCGTGAACCATCACGGAAAAAATCAAAAAAACAATTTGAATGATGAAAATTCTAATTGTGTCGAATAAATCGGCCATAAAAAAATTCATTTATACTCTTCGCGGTTTCACTGCGAGTTTGCAAAAAAATAAAAAATAGTTTATCCTTCTTTTTAGACTTAAATTTTTCCGCCTAAATTTCATAGAAATTTTGGCGGGTGAATAATTATGGCAAACATTTGTCCAACTTGCAAAAAGAGCTCGACGATGGTCACTCATCGTCAACTCCTTCGAGGCAAGTATAATCCAACAAGCCGCAAAAGAAAATACCCTAATCTTCAATGGGTCGCCTTGCCGTCGGCCTTGACGATTGGTAAAAAAACAATCAAAAGGATTAAAACCTGTTCCAACTGCAGAAAAACAATCGCTCAAGGAAAAATGAGCCTGGAAAAAATCAAAAAATCTCTCAAAAATTAGATCCTACACTCCATAGGGTCTATTTTTTCATCGGACCATCGGATAGTGGCAGTCCGTACCCTTGGGGTGGGTATAGCCCCGGTTCGATTCCGGGTGGTCCGACCAAGTTAGGTATTGAGAGTTTTCGGAAGAAGGTACGCGCTCGCTTCGCTCGCGCGTTGAGTTGAATAGTTGCGTTTGCCCCACCCTTCCCGTGCGCGCGCAACAAGTAAAAACTCCGTTTTTGTTTAGATAAGTGTTTTGAAATTTGTTATCATTGTAATTGATGAAAGTAAAAAAATACTTTTTAACCCATACAATTGAAACACTAATCAAGATTGCCAAAGCGTTGGATGTTGGTGTTGATGATTTAATCAAGTAAAAGTATGAAGAAACAATTTTCCATAATTTCACTTTTTGCGGGCTGCGGTGGCCTCGATCTTGGCTTCGTCGGCGATTTTGAATTTTTAGGCAAAAAATACGCGAAAAGAAACTTTGAGATTGCTTGGGCGAACGATATTGACGAGGCCGCCTGTGCCACCTTTAGAAAATACTTTAAGCACGATATAGTTTGCGGCGATATCGGAAAAATTCTTGACGGCAAACACAATTCGGGCTTTTTTGAAAAACCAATCCCGCAAAAAGTGGATATAGTGCTTGGCGGCTTTCCTTGTCAAGATTTTAGCCATGCCGGAAAGAGAAAAGGATTTAATAGTAAACGAGGATTGCTTTATCAAAGCATGGCGGAAGTTATCAAGAGAACTAAACCTGTTTTATTTGTCGCTGAAAATGTCCGAGGACTTCTCACAATGAACGGCGGTGAAGCGATACAAACGATTATTAAGGATTTTGAAAAATTGGGATACCATGTCGTTTATAAATTACTCACGGCCGCTGATTACGGAGTGCCGCAAACACGAGAGAGAGTTATTATTGTTGGAACAAGAAAAGACAAACTTCCTCCTTTTGAACATCCAAAACCGATTTTGGACGAAAAAAGCTGGGTTAGCTTAAAACAAGCAATTGGCGATTTAGAGAAAGCGGAGGAAGGGAATATCGCCAATCACTACTGGTCAAAGGCAAAAAAGAATAACGGGCAAGGGAATTCGGTCGTCTCGGCGGATAAGCCGGGGCCAACAATGCGAACGGAACACCACGGAAACATAGAGTATCATTGGAACGGAAAAAGGAGATTGTCGGCGAGAGAGGCGGCACGGATTCAATCTTTTCCAGACGATTTTGTGTTTTATCCGTCCACTTCCTCGGCTTATAAGCAGATTGGCAACGCCGTGCCGCCTGTTTTAGCTTGGCATGTCGCCACGGCGATTGAAAAGTTTTTAGATAAAAATTTGAAATAACTATGATTTACGTCGCGAAACCCAACGCCAAAGAAAAAGACTTTATCGCCTTGCTTGAAAAATCAAGGGGGTTAATGCTGGTCTTTTTGAGTGGCAAGAAAAATATCTCGCCGACTTATTTTGAAACGATAGTTTTTGAGCAAATTCGTGAAGCGGCGAAAGGCACGACTTTCGAAGGAACAGTTAAACAAACGGGAACGCACGCTTTTCCAGACATCATCGCCAACAAATACTTTGGCGTTGAAGTTAAAATGACGGCGAACGATCATTGGACATCAACCGGAAACAGCGTTCTTGAATCTTCACGTATTGAAGATGTTGAAAGAATTTATATCGTATTTGGAAAATTCGGCGGTGAGTTGGATGTTCGCTACCGACTCTACCAAGAATGTCTGCCAGAAATTAGCGTTACCCATTCTCCCCGCTATCGAATAAACATGGATTTGCCTTCAGGTAAATCAATTTTCGATAAGATTGGAATTGATTATGACACGCTACGGAATGACACTAACCCAATTCAAAAAATCAAGGATTATTATCGCTCACAACTAAAAGAGGGTGAGGAATTGTGGTGGATAGATCAAGACGGAGACGGAAAAGCGGTTAGTCCTATCATTAAGCCTTTCAGAGGTTTGAGCGACAAAGAAAAAGAAAATTTCGTGGTTGAAGCGATGATTCTGTTTCCTGAAATGTTTGGTAACAGCTCGACAAAGTTTGAGCGTGCGGCCGCCTATCTTATCGCCGAATACAACGCCGTATCCGCAAACTTGCGAGATTTGTTCACGGCTGGCGGTCAAATTAAATTAAAAGTGAAAGGCAAAAATGTCGTAGTGCCACAACTGGCTTATCGCTTGCAAGTTAGAGCGAAAGCGATTGAAAGAAAAATCAAGGAGATGGACGCCAAAACCATCGCTTACTATTGGAGAAGCGAAAAATTGGAAAGTGATCGCTTGAAGCAGTGGAAAAAACTCTTGAACGATAAATTTTCCCTCGTTAAGTCCGGCGTCAAAGCTTCCGATATTTTTGACGCTGGACTTCTATGAAAAAGACGAAAAACTATCTAAATAGAAACTTCAAAAAAGAACGGAGCGACGACTTACTCCCGACAAAAAAGCGGTCGGAATTAATGGCAAAAATCCGTTCCAGAGACACAAAATTCGAGCGAGAATTCATAGTTTCTTTGGGGAAAGCTACTCACAAAAAATTCCAAGCGAATGTTGTGTCAATCAAGGGAAAACCAGATATAGTTTTTCAAAAAGATAAGGTATGTATTTTTCTTGATAGTAATTTCTGGCACGGTTGGTATTGCCCACGCTGGAAGCATTTGCTAAAGAACGATTTTTGGCGGGAAAAGATAGAAAACAATCGCAAACGAGACAGAAAAACTACGACTTATCTGCGAAAAAATGGTTGGATCGTATTGCGATTTTGGGAGCATCAGATAAAGTCTGAAAGCAAAATCGTTACTGATAAGATTCTTAAAGCTATTAAATAACTATGGATATTTCAAATGTTAGCGGTTATACGCTAAAAAACATAAACAAAATAAATATCGTTTTGGGTAAGAACGGCTCTGGTAAGAGCACAATGCTTCGGCTGGTTGAGCAAGGTCTTTCCTCACAAACTGGAACTTATGACAAAACGAAATATATCACACCGGAAAGAGGCGGTGCGCTAATTTATGAGGCTGGGGTTGAACAAAGTCTGACAAATGATATAAATTGGCTTTCGGGCCAAAGAAGACGAAATCAGGCAACAGGATTTAGGCAGCAAAGCGTTGCTCAATATCGTAAACTTGAGACCTTGGTTTTGAGAGAAATTGAAAAAGAGAAAAGACAACAAAATGATTATACCTTTGATATCTACGTCAATAAAATTAACTCTTTGCTGGACAATATCGAAATAAAAAGACACGAAACGACATTTGAGATATATCGAAAAGGAACAACGAATAAATTAGACGCGAACGCAATTAGTAGTGGCGAAAGTGAGCTTATTTCTTTGGGAATTGAGTGCCTGATCTTTGGTAAAGAATGTTTGGCGGATAAAGGAAATATCTTATTTCTTGATGAGCCGGACGTGCATTTGCACCCAGATTTACAGGTACGGTTGATGCACTTCTTGAAAGGATTGGTTGCTGAAAATAACTTTCAAGTAGTAATTGCTACTCATAGCACCGCCATTTTGGGAGCCTTAGAATCCTACGCCGATACACATTTGGCATTTATGGTATATGACCAAAAAGAATTAGATTTTAAAGTTATCTCGGAAGTTTATAAAAAAGTTTTGCCGGTGTTTGGAGCGCATCCACTATCAAATTTCTTTAATGAAGCTCCAATTTTATTAGTTGAGGGTGAAGACGACGAACGAATTTGGCAACAAGCTGTCCGGTCAGCCGGCGGCAAAATCAAGATATACCCTTGTTCGGTTGATAGTGTTAGTAACATAAATGACTTTGAACAAGAGACGCAAAAGATTGTTCAGACCGTTTACGATAACGCCAAAGGATACTCTTTGAGAGATAGGGATGATGGCGAGGAAACAATTGACGATTTATTGCCGATAGTCAGAATGAAATTATCTTGTAGAAACGCTGAAAATCTTTTGCTCTCTGATGATGTTCTGGAGGCGTTAAGTGTTACTTGGGATGAATTAAAACAACGAATTGAAACTTGGCTTAAAGCAAATTCACAACATGCGCATTTTTTCGTAATGAACGGATTTAAAGAAGATGGGTACAATAGAAAAAATTACGATATTAAAGAAGTACGAAATGATCTAATGGGCATAATAGGTAGCGCAAAACCGTGGGAAGTCGTGGTGGGACAAAAAATTGCGAATTTAATCTGGGCAGACGCTACAAGTTTTGAAGAGGAAGGAAAAATGCTATCATATCTTGGCAGGAAAGTTGCGGAAAACCTAATCCCAAAATCAACATAATCCACCCACCACTCAATTTGAGGGCCCGCCGCCCGAAAAATCCGCTGGGAGTTTCCAGCGGGCGGGCAAAAAGGAAGGGGGTTGGGGGGAAGGAATTTTTGCCCGCCTGTTCTGCGCCGTAAGCGCAATGGGGTGGGAAGAGTTTCCGCCGTCTTGGTATCAAGACATCAAAGCAAAACAATTTTCAATTCCTTTTAAAAGAAAAAAGGTCGCGCGAAAAATTAAAGAATTGAAAAGAAAATTGTTTTGCTTTGCTCGCCGAGTTTCGGCGGGCGGAAACGCTGGGGTGGGGTTTCAAATCATTCGAGCGATTTTCGCTCGAAAAAGGTTCGAGCTTCGTTCAGTAATCGCGACCATCAAATTTCCTCCGGTTTTATTTCCAAAGTGTCGCCCTTTTTGAGCGATCCGTCCAATAATTTTCTTGAAATCAAATCTTCCACTCTATCCTGAATCACTCGCTTCATTGGCCGGGCGCCGTATTCCGGACTATAGCCCAATTCGGCGACCCGTTCGGCCAAGGCCGGAGTTATTGATAAAGTAATTTTTTGTTCCGCCAATCTTTTGGCTAAATTTCGCAAAAGCAGAATCGCGATTTTGACAAGATTTTCTTTTGATAGAGCGTGAAAAATAACAATCTCGTCAAAACGGTTCAAAAATTCCGGCTTAAAAAGAGAATTCATCTGCAAAAAGTCCATTAATTTTTCTTTTTCTTTGACCGGGTTAATATTTTTCTCAATCATTTCCCTGATAAACTCCGCTCCGGCGTTGGAAGTGGCGATAATGATAGTATTCCGAAAATTCACCTTTCGGCCCCAAGCGTCGGTTAAAAATCCTTCATCCAAAACTTGAAGAAAAAGATTTAAAATATTCGGGTGCGCTTTTTCAAGTTCATCGAGCAAAACCAATGAAAAAGGATTTTCCTTGATTCGGGTCGTTAAAACTCCGGGTTCGCCCTCCGGAGAGCCGATTAATCGAGCGATGTCAGCGGTATTTTGATATTCGGACATATCAAAACGGACCATTCGTTCTTCGGAACCGAAATAAGCTTCGCTCAAGGCTTTGGCGGTCTCGGTCTTGCCAACGCCGGTCGGCCCGAGAAAAAGAAAAGTCCCAATGGGTTTTTTCGTCTCCCCAACGCCCAAACGCGATCTTCTCATCGCCCGAGAAATAGCCACAATCGCCTCTTCTTGATCAATCACTCTTTGATGCAAAATTTTTTCCAATTGAGATAATTTTTCTTTTTCGCTTTTGCCGACTTCGCCGATTGGTATTTTTGTTTTCTCTGAAAGAATTTTATCTATATGTTCAATTTTTAAAAACCGGTCGTCCGTTTTGGTCGCGGCATAAACCATAGACTCATCCAACAAATCAATGGCTCGCTCAGGCATAGGAACGGCGCTTAAATAACGAGCGGATTGTTTGACTATTTCTTTCAAGGCCGGATAAGTTACCAAAACATTGCTCCTTTTTTCAAAACGGCCGACTATATCTTCCAAAATAAGCATTGAAGTTTTTTCATCCGGTTCTTTGATTTCAACTTTTTCAAAATACATCAAAAGTCCGGGGTTAGCCTCCATGTTACGGTGAAGCCCTTTATAATCGGTAATGCCGATAATCTGAATATTTTTTGAAGAAAGATACGGCGTCAAAAAACTGGAAATATCCATTTTGCCGACTCCGGAAGCCGCGCCCACGAAATTATGAAAATCATTGATAACTAAAATAATATTGCCGGCTCCAACGGCTTCGTTGAATACCAGCGCCAATTGACTCTCGAGATTCCCGTCGGCTCCGGCGCTGGCTATTAACGCTTCAAGATTTATTTCCAAAATTCTTTTGTGTTTGAGCGGCGGCAAAACCATACCCTCATAAACTAAATTAGCCAATCCCTGGATAACCATTTTTCTTCCCGCGCCCGGCTCGCCAATCATCAAAATATTGTTTTCCTCGGCCCGGGAAAGAATTCTCTCGATTATTTCTATGTCTTCGTCCCGGCCAATAAGCTCTGTCTTCAATTTTCCCGCCCCGAACTCGCCTAAGTCTTTGGAAAATTTATCAAGATTAATCGTGTATCCGTAAGCCCAATTTTTGCCAAGGCCGCGACGACGCGCCAAATTTTCTTTGGTCCAAAATCGGCTCGCTTCTCTTTTTTTATAATATTCTCGAAAAACCCAACTTATAATCTCGTTAAAATCTTCTTCGGCAATATTATGTTCTTCCAAAACCGCCTTAATATTCCCCGCGTTTATTTTTCCAACGATTTTCGGATCAATACCGGCTCTTTGCAAAATCAAATTAAATAACGAAGATTTCAAAATTTCTTCTTCGGTCAGCTCCGAAGGAGTTTTTTCCGAGGCGATTAAATAAAAACGCCAGGGTAAAAAAGCGGCGAAGGCGGCGAAAACAAAAAACGATAAACTGCCGAAAACATTATTATTTTTTAATAAAACAAAAGCCAGAATCAAACAGCCGATGATAAAAACGGGTAAAAACAGCCAGACTATGAAAAAAAGAAAACCGAGTATCATCGCTAAAATGACAAAAAACAGGCCGACAAAAATAACAACTAATCTAACAACGGCGCCGATAATTCGGCTAAGAACGTTAAAAGCCAAGGTTTGGAAAAAATCTCCAAAACGAAAAGCTCGGCCTCTTTTGGAAATATCCCGATGCCAATGAGCGAAAAGCGTTTTGGAAAGCAATTTAATGGAAAAATAATTCCAAAAAAACTCGATGAAATTGCCCCAAATTTCAATAAATCCTTTGATGCCGCCGGTGTAATGCCAAAAAAGGTATTGATACATAAGTGTGATTATTTTAACAAAATTTTAAAAAATATAAAACAGCAAAAAGCCCCGATGCAATCGGGACTTTTTTATACGCTTAACTCTCAAGAGGTTTTAGCAAAAATCCAAGTGGGTGGCCGCAAAGTTGTTCTGTTCCAAAGAACTGGAACAACAAGATATAGGCCTCCCTGGAGATTCGAATGTCCTAAAACCTTCCTTAGAGTGAAGCTGGCATCAGTATAAAAAATCTCCGGAAGATAAGCAAGAGGCATTCGCTATTTCTGGTAAAAAATTATATTATATCCGTATGATTTCTCGCCGAACAAAACGGGCTAAAATCTACCAATCAAGAACGCATATCCTCGTTACTTTACTTTTTATCGTTGTGCCGTTTTTGTTTCTTCTCGTGTTTTCTCGATTGGCGCATATAACGACCGGAAAATTATTTAGCGATCTTTTCATCTCGGCCGGACGGCTGGCCGCGGCCTATGGCCTGGCCGCGATAATTGGTTGGCTCTCCGCGGTTTTATTTTATCACGGGAAAAGAGCCGTCATCGCTTTGCCAATTTTTGACGTGCTCCAGAGTTTCCCCACTTTCGCCGCTTTGCCAATGGCGGTTTTTCTGTGGGGACATTCTAATTTCGTGGTTATTTTTTTCCTTATTATTACCGTCATTTGGCCGATTTTTTTCTCAATCATCAGCTCATTAAAACTGATTAAGCGCGACTGGCAAGAGGTAGCGGAAATAGCAGGCCTTTCGGGTTTCAATTATTTAAAAATTTTCCTTCTGCCGATAACGATGCCCGGCCTTATCACTGGCTCCATTATCGGGCTCGGCGAAGGATGGGAAGCGCTGGTCGCGACGGAAATTATTACCGGCGTAAAATCGGGCCTCGGCGGCTTTTTTGAAACTTTTTCGCGCAACATCCCTATTACCGCTCTGGGAATTTTCGGATTCCTTATTTTTATTTTCAGCGTTAATAAATTAATCTGGCTTCCGCTGTTGGAATGGAGCCATCACAAAATGGAAGAATAAAATATGAATACCGCTCTTGAATTAAAAAATATTTCCAAATCCTTTCAAGAAAAACCCGGGGAAACTCTCGTCGCGCTAAAAAACATATCCCTGGAAATCCGGCTCGGGGAATTTTTTATTTTTCTCGGACCTTCGGGCGCCGGCAAATCAACGCTTCTGCGCGTTATGAGCGGACTGGAAAAATCCTATGAAGGAAATCTTAGCCTATCCGGCGAAATCGCCAAATCTGATTTCAGCTTTGTGTTCCAGCAATTCGCGCTTCTTCCCTGGCTGACCGTGCGAGAAAATATAGGACTGGGACTGATGAGTCGAAATCTTTCTTCGGCCGACCGGAATAAACGAGTCAGCGAAGAACTTAAACTTTTCAAGCTGGAAAAATTTTCTCAAGCTTTTCCCCGAGAACTTTCCGGAGGAATGAGGCAACGCGTCGGTCTGGCTCGCGCGCTTTGCACCAATCCCAAGATTATTTTTATGGATGAGCCTTTTTCCGAATTGGATTCCTTTACTGCCGAAGAATTGCGGCAGGATCTGCTGAAGATATGGAATGAAAGAAAAATGACCATCGTCATGGTCAGTCACAATATTGAAGAGGCCTTGGAGTTGGCCGACCGTATCGCGGTTCTGACTCCTCTGCCCGGACGCATTGAAAAAATCATTGAAAATTCGCTTCCTCGGCCCAGAAACAAACGCTCTCCAGATTTTTACCGACTCTACGACGAACTCTATACTCTTATTAAACCCTGATCCGACATTATTTAATCTCTTCCTCCGAATAAATCCATTCAAAATCAACTTTGGGATAATCGAAAAGCTCTCCCGGGGCAAAAAATCTTCTGATTTCTATTTCGGCGTTTTCTAGGGAATCCGAAGCGTGAACGATATTGTATTGGGCGCTCATTGAAAAATCTCCCCGAATGCTTCCGGCGTCAGCCTCGTATCCCCGAGTCGGACCGACTATCAATCTAACGCTTTTGATGATATTCGGGCCCTCAAGAACCGTCAAAATCACCGGCGAACTTTTCATAAAACGTTTCAAACCGGCAAAAAAACTTTTATCTTTATGATGAGCGTAATGTTCTTCCAAAAGAACGTCGCCCAATTCCATCATTTTAAAACCGATAATTTTTAACCCTTTTTTCTCAAAACGGGAAATAATCTCGCCCAAAAGATTTCTTTGGAGAGCGTCGGGTTTAATTATAATCAAGGTTCGTTCTTTCATTTTATTTCTATTTCATTTAATTCTTAGATCTGTCGCGTAATAACCTTTCTACCGAAAATTATTACGCGACAGATCTATTTCCATTATATCACCGTTGCTTTTAATCTCAATATCTCCGTCCAGATCAGCGCGAAAAATTTGGCTGCCAATTTCTCGCAAACGATCAAGCGTTATTTGATGCGGATGGCCGTAACGGTTTTTCCGGCCAGTCGAAATTACTGAAATTTTTGGAGAAACTGTTTTCAAAAATTCCGGAGAGGATGAAGTTTTCGATCCGTGATGTCCGACTTTTAAAATATCGGAATTCAAGGAATCGCCATAAGCCAGAACAAGTTGTTTTTCTATATTTTCTTCAATATCCGAAGTCAAAAGAAAAATATTTCGGCCGTATTTTAATTGACCGACCACCGCCCCGTCATGAACATTTTTTAAACTAATTCCTTGCAAATCTTGCGCTGGGTTTAAGATATCTAAAATAACGCCGCTGGACAAGCGCCAACGCATCGGTTCGGCAAAAATAACCGGAATATTTTTCTCTTTAACCAGCCTTAAAAATTCCTGATATTCGGCCGTGTTATAGCTGACATCGCTCATTAAAATCATTTTGACTTCATAATTTTTTAAAACATTAATCAGGCCGCTGACGTGATCCGCGTGCGGATGAGTCAAAATAATCAAATCTATTGAATGGTCGTAAAATGGCATAGTTCGGCCTAATTTTTCCATAATTCTATCGGTCGGCCCGCCATCAATGAGAATTTGATTGTTTCCCGGAGTTTCAATAAAAATCGCGTCTCCCTGGCCGACGTCAAAAAAATAAACGCGCAAAAATCGGCTCTCGGCTTTACTGAAAACCGAAGTCCAGATTAAAAAATTGGCTAAAATTAAAAACCCGAAAAAGCCGAAAATTAAACCTTTTTTATTTTTAATAATTTTCTTAAGCATTTTTTACGTATTCGCCGAATACTTTATAGCAAGGCTTCGGAAATAGATTTTTTAAATCGCCTTTATCTTTTCTAATTTCGTAGGTATCCTAAAAATTTTTAGGTCCCCTCGGCGGATTATATAATTTCATTAAAGAGCCTCGACCTCAAAAATTTTTTAGGATACCTGCTTATTATGCCCCAACAAAACATCAGCGCCGCAAGTGGAAGTGGGTACTTTATTTCTATTTTTAAAAATAATAAATCCAATCGCCGCGTAATAAATAAAGGCGAAAATCAAACTGATTTTTCCGAAATTAATCTTGGCGTAAGGGAAAAAAGAAAAAAATTGAGCGATTTTAATTTGATAAAATAAAATCGGCCAAGCCAGCCAACTGATAATTTCGGCCAAAATTTGAAAAATAAAACCAGTCAGGCCGGCTAAAAATCCTAAAAGCATGGCCAGAGGCACCAAGGGCAAAATCAAAAAATTAACCAATAAACTGTAGGGAGAGACGACGCCGAAATTTAAAAGCAGAACCGGTAAAACAAAAATTTGGGCGGCCAAAGTCTGGGAAACGAGTTGAGGCAGATATTTCGGTAAAATCGGCGAGAGAAAAATCAGCCCCAAAGTCGCTAAGAACGACAAAGAAAACCCCAGGTCAAAACGCAAAATTAAAGGATCCAATAAAAGCATCAGAGCGCCGGCAAAAATTATGGCATGAGCGGATTCGTACAAGCGGCCTTCTTTTTCCGCCACTAAAACTAAAATAGCCATAATCGCGGCCCGCATGGCCGAAGACGGAAAACCGATCATTAAAACAAAAAGAAAAATAATGGAAACGGCGCTCCAAAATTTCAAAAAACGAGGCCAATTAAAATAAGTAAAAATTTGACTGATAAAAAGCGCGATAACGCTTAAATTAAAACCGGAAACCGCGACGATATGGGAAAGGCCGAGGGTTTTAAAATTTTGCTCGACATCCGAAGGAAGATTTCGGGAGCCGAAAATATAGCCGGCCAGCAGCGAGGCTTCGGGTTCGGGCATATTTTGAGAAATATTTTGGCTGAATTTTTCTTTTAATTTAAAAAGACTGGATTTGAAAAAATTCCCTTGATCTTTTTTTTGAATTTCAATTTTGGGCCAATTGAGAGCGTAGCGGATAGCGGAATTTTGAACCGATTTAAGCTGGCCCTGAACTTCTAATTCGTCGCCATAATTGATAATCGGATAATTTCGGGTTCTGATTTGAATTTTTTCTCCCCTAATTTCCAAAAGAAAACTGGTTGATTCTCCTTTTGTTTTTGGCTCGGCCATTACTATTCCTCGGCTAATAATTTTTTTATCTAAATATTGATCAAGCGTCGATTTTTTCTCCGCGATTCCCGCGATTCTTAAAAATCCGAGGCTAAAAATCAAAATTCCGCCCGCAAAAATAAAAATAATTTTTTCTTTTCTAAAAACCAGAATAACCGCCGAAGAGACAATGGATAAAAATATTAAAAATAATTTCGGCCAACTGATATAAGAAGCGAAAAAAATTCCGGCAATAAAACAAAGAAGCCAAATTAAAAAAATCCGAGATTTAGACATATTAGACAAGATTAAAAATTTAATTAAATAAAATCAAGTATTAGTTTAATTATCTTTACTAGCTAAATTAACTATTTTTAGCACTTACTTGCTATCGCGATTAAGTGCTAAAAATAAAATCTATAATGTAGTTATTAACTAATCAAATTGCTATTCTAATTAGCCAACTAACTATTAAAAAGAGAAAACTTTTGTTTAAAATACAATTCATTATCAATCGAAACAGCGAACATTTTTCTGACAAAAGATTTAATTTGATAAAATTCAATAAGAAAATCCACCTCATCATCGCAAGGATAAGGATAAACAAAAACGCTTTTCTGCAATTGTCTAAAACCTAAACGTTGAAGATGAAAACGTAAAGCTTCCCGTATTTTTTTTCTATTTTCAGGGATATCAAACAAAATAATTCTCCATTTTTTATCCCACGTCTTCGGTTTCTTGATTGACATTTCATTTAGGTTAAAAATCAAAGCGCGCTTACGGCCGGCATCGGAAAGCGCAAGCGTAATTGTTCCGTCACGATTATATTTTTCAGTGATGAGACGATTCTTGTATAAACTTCTTATTGCTCGCTGCAAGGATTGCTGATTTATTTTTTTCCACTTTTTTCTTATTTCTTTAAGAATACTAAAATATTGCCGCGGCGATCTGGAAAAACTAAGAGATAACCCGCCTAAAAGTAGAAGTAAAATTTTCCGTTGCACAACTCCTGGACCAAAAGACATAGATTTTAAAATAGATTAATAATTTTTAAACTTAAAACTATAAACTATCCATTTTAGCATTTATAAGCGATAGCAAGTAAATGCTTGAAATATTATAACAAAATAAAAAAAATAATTAAAAATTATTATTAGAGCATGAAGTAGACAAAGCCGGTCTAATCCGGCGGCCTTCATCCTTTTTCAGGATCAATACTCCAAAGAGTAAAAACACCCAAAAAGTTTACGACCGCCGGATTAGACCGGCTTTAAAAAAATAATCGCGAGATTGCTTCGCTCCCGACTCGCAATGACAAAACAAATAATTCGTAAATTAATAACTGGCCGCGATAATTTTTGTCTCTGCTGTTGGCACGCTGCCTTCTTCCGGATCAATTTCGCAAACTCCGCCCACGCAGGCCAATTCTTTGGCGCCGGTTGTCTGATCTTCTTTTTCGTAAGCGATAATTTGGGAAAAATCAATATCGGGCATTCTAGACATTAACTCAACATATTTCTCTTCGGTAATTTCTTCATAAGGAGCCAATTGATAAACGTGTTTTTCTTTAGGCAAAAAAGAAAGACCGCCCAGCATGTCCCAGTTTTGATAAAGCCAATTGGCCACCTCAATCCATTCGCCGTCGTCAACGGTAATGGTCACGGAAGGATTATGCTCGGTGTAATTCATTTTAACAATTTTCCAATACTCCAACTGACTCATAGCCGTCAAATCGTTTCTTAAAGCCGCGCTTTTGGGGGCTTTAACCGGAAAATCCAACACGTAAGTAGTGGCGGAATTTTCCAATTGCCCCACTTCCGGCTGATAGGGAAATTTTTGTTCCTTTAACATTTGGAAAAGCGGATCAGTGGCGGAAATACGGATCCGGCGAATATAATATTTGGCGTGGCGCGGATGCATGCCCGAAGCGGCATCCACCAATTGCGAAACCGTGCCGGACGGCTTAACGCACGTCACGCACGTTGATTCGTTAACGCCGAATTTCTTGGCGTATTGACGATTTGTTTTAACGGCTTGAACTTTTAATTTTCGTAAAATTTCCGGAGATCGGGCGGCCGAACTATCCCACTGGCCGGTTATGGAAACTCCCAGCAACCTTTCTTCTTCGCAATTTTTCCTCCAATCTTTGGAAATATATGGAAAATTAATGAAAGTTGATTGATAAGTTCCCAAAATCGCCGCTATTTCAACTTTTCTAAGCAAAGTTTCTTCGGTATCTTGGGCTCGCGCCACCACTTCCGAAAGATTGCAAAATTGCTTCGATCTTAGAATAATTTCGCCGCAGGGATTAGTGCCGGACGTCTGCCAATATTTCTCAAAAACCTTCCAACGCCTCTCCGGCAATTGATTTTTTAGACTGCCGCGGTTAAAAATTCCCCGCTCGCCCGTGCCGCTTTTGGCCAAAGCCAGCCACTCGTCCAAAAATTGGGTTGAAGTCGGCCGATAATTATAAACAGCCGAATTATTAGCCAGCATTCTCTGCGGGTCAGTCAAGTAAAATTGTCCGGTTTTGGCAAATCGCATCTCTTCATCGTCAAGGTCCGATAAAGAAATCAGGGCCGATCGCCGAACGCCGCCCATCACCACCAAATCCGCGATTTTGCAGATAATATCGTGAACATCTAAATTGCTCAATCTCTTTCCCTGTCTGGACAAAATTTTATTCCGAGTAAAATCCAAAAGAGCGACCAAAGGAGCCGGGCCGGAACTTCGGCCGCCCATGGTTTTAAGACGGGCTCCAGCCGGCCGAAGCTGGGAAAAATCAAATTCAATATCCTCTCCTTCGTACCAAGTTTTTAAACCAAGAGTCAAAGCGTCGGCCCAGCCTTCTTTGCTGTCGGCTATCGCGTAAGCCTCTCTTATTTTTCCATTCTGACGCTTGACGATCGGCAATTCTTGAACTGTCTGCGATTCCACGGAAAACCCGACTCCGGCGCCGCACATCAGTAGATACATAATCTCGGCAAAATCCTCTATTTTTGAGGGTGCTAAATAAGAACAATTATAGGCCGAAACATTAGTGGCTTTAGCGCTTTTGCCCGCGCTCCATAAAAGCCGCATTGAAGGCATTACTTCCTGATTTAAAATCGCCTCGCGAATCGTCGCGTATTCATCTTCTTTCAGCCGCTGGCCCAAATTTTCTTTCATAAAATTAACATAGCGATCAACCGTTTCAATCCAAGTTTCCCTTCGATTTTCTTCTTCGATCCAGCGCGAATAAGTCCGGTAAAAAATAAATTCGCCCAAAGGATTGCGGAAATATTTTTTAGACTCGCTGGCTAATTTTTTAACGCGCTCCGGAATAAATTTTTGTTTCTCCCGAACCAGCGAACGCTCATGCCGGTAAAGAATGTAAGCCTTGGCGACTTTGGGGAAATCCAATAAAATTAAAGACTCTTCCGCGACGTCCTGAATTTCTTCTATTTTTGGAATCCCTCCTTTGGAATATTTTTTTATCAACTCTTTGACCACGCGATCGGAAACTTTTTGAGGGTCCCGACCCAAATCGCCTTCGTTCGCCGCTTCCATGGCCCGGTAAATAGCGCTGGTGATTCTCGCCTGATCAAAATCAACAATCCGGCCGTCGCGTTTTTCAACTTGTTTGATGGGATTTTTTAACATATAAGTATCTTTATTTTAGACGAACAAAAAACGCCGTCAAGGCGTTCTTCTGGGGATAAGTCGAGCTTTTTTTATTTCTTTCTCCTTAAAAAGGCCGGAATATCCCACTCGTCGGATTCTTCTTTTTTTTTCTCTTCAATCTTAACGTTATTTTCAGATTTCTTATCATTTTTGTCCTCTTTGCTTTCCCTGGCAAAAAAACTTTCCACCGCTCCGACAGTCTTAATTAACGGCTTATTGGAAACATTTTTCCCTAATTCACCGTCGGTATTGGAAGGTTTATCATCAAAACCAGTGGCAATAATCGTGATTTTAATTTCGCCTTTTTTAAGGCGAGCGTCCTCAACCGCGCCGAAAATAACTTTGGCGTCTTTATCTATTGATTCGGTAATCAATTTTGCCGCGTCATTGATTTCATACATAGCCAAATCCGGGCCGCCGCTGACGTTAAACAAAAGCCCTTTGGCCCCGTCAATGGAAATATCTAAAAGAGGAGAATGCATGGCGGCTCGAGCCGCTTCTATCGCCCGCTCTTGGCCCGAGGCCTTGCCAATGCCCAAAAGAGAGGCTCCGCCTTGACCCATAATCGCCTTGACATCGGCAAAATCCACATTAACAATGCCGGGCAAAGTGATGATATCGGAAATTCCCTGCACCGCCTGAAGCAAAACTTCATCGACAATATTGAAAGCGCTCAAAAGAGGAGTTTTTTTGTCAATTAAAGATAAAAGTTTGTCATTGCTGATTCTGATTAAAGTGTCCACTCGGCTTTCAATCCGGCCAAAAGCTTCATCGGCAATCCGAGTTCTGTGAGCGCCTTCAAAACTAAAAGGACGGGTAATGACCGCCACGACTAAAGCGCCGGTGCCATCGGCGATTTCCGCCACCACGGGGGAGGCCCCGGAACAAGTGCCGCCGCCAAAACCGCCGGCGATAAAAATCATGTCCGCGCCCTTTAAAGCTTCCTGGATTTCCTCCTTGCTTTCTTCAGCCGCTTTTTCGCCGACTTCGGGATTCATTCCCGCGCCCAAGCCATGGGTCAAATTTTTCCCGATATGAATTTTAATCGGCGCCCGGGAATGATGCAAATCCTGCGCGTCGGTGTTGATGGCGATAAATTCCACGCCTTGAATTCGCCGCTCAATCATATGGTCAACCGCGTTAGAGCCGGAACCGCCAATGCCAATGACTTTAATTTTGGCAAATGTTTCGATGCTTGGTTTAATGCGAGGCATACCCAGTAGTAGAATTTCGATTCTGTCATTAAGATTTCTTAAGACAAGAAGTCGGAATTGTTAATAATAAATATATTTTGCCAAGTAGAGAGTGATAATCAAATGACAGAAAAAAAATCTATCGAAATTTCACTACTGGGCATAATTAAATAAGCCTAAGTTAAATCGACTCCAATTTTCTCTTTTAAAATTGATTTTATTCTTTTTATATCTTCCTTCATAAATATAAATTCTTGCTCGAGTCCAGTAAGACGGGTGAGAAACTTATCTAATGCCGTAGTAAGCTGATCGATTTTTTTAGTCAATCTTTCTTCAAGCTTTCCAAGTCGCGCGTCCATATGGGCTTCTCTTTTAATTATTTCCAAACTAAGTCTTGAAATTTTCTCATCAACTGACTTGTCAAGCTTTGAAATTTTCTCATCAACTGACTTGTCAAGCTTTGAAATTTTCTCATCAACTGACTTGTCAAGCTTTGAAATTTTCTCATCAACTGACTTGTCAAGCTTTGAAATTTTCTCATCAACTGACTTGTCAAGCTTTGAAATTTTCTCATCAACCGCGTTTAAAATTACCGCAGTCTGTTTTACGAGAAGTTTTTCAATATCTTTCTTGTCCGTTATTATTTTTGTTTTCTTCATTTTTATTTTTTTCTGGACGAAACAATCTTAGCACAAAAAATTAATTTAGGGAAGGAAGTTTTTAAGCCATCTGAAAAATCCGCTGATTGGAGGAGCTTTTCGGAAAGGAAAACCGTTTTCTTCATTCTCAAGGTGCTTGGAAGCGATTAAAATCAAACCAACAGCCGTAGCGTATTCCGGTTTGGACAGGCGATCGCCTAATCCGTCAAGTTCTATTGGCCGACCGGTGATTACCGGCAGTTTCAATCGTTTTTTAGCGAGTTCCGCGATGTCATTTAAATGAGCCGAGCCGCCCAACAAAACCGCTCCGGCGGGCAGTTCGCCCAAACGATTAATCTTTTTTAATTCTTTATTCGCCAGCTCGAAAATTTCCGAAAGCCGGGCTTCAATGATTTCCGCCAAATACCGCTTCTGCGTCTCGCCTTCTTCGTGTTTGGAAAATTTAGCTAAATCAATCAAATCGCGTTTGCCGATTTTTTCCGGCACCGCGTAGCCGGCCGCCACCTTGACTCGCTCAGCCGTCTCAATGGAAGTTCTAAGCCCGATAGCCACATCATTGGTTAAATGCGTTCCTCCAACGGGAATAACCCCGGCGTGCAAAAGATCTCCTTCTTCGTAAACCACGAGACCGGTTGTGCCGCCGCCGATATCAATGCCGATAACGCCCAGTTCTTTTTGCTGCTGACTTAAACTGGATTCAGCCGCGGCTAAACTGGAAAAAATCAGCTCTTCTATTTTCAATCCGGCCTCATTCACGGCCTTGGTTAAATTTTTAACCGAGGGAGTAAAAGCTTCAACAACTAAAGCCTCGGTTTCAAGCCGAATGCCAGTCATGCCTTTGGGATCTTTAATGTCTTCTTGGCTGTCCAGACGAAAACGGCGCGGTATGATATGCAAAATTTCATAATTAGCCGGCAAAGAAATTGACTCGGCGGCGCGAATCACTCGATCCACGTCATCTTCCGACACTTCGCCGTCGGCCCGAGAAACCGCCACCACTCCTTTGGAAGGAGCGATCTGAATATGAGATCCGCCCAGACTGACGTAGACTCGAGAGACGGGAACGCCGGAAGCGCGTTCCGCCTGCATAACCGACGCTTTAATGCTTTTAATGGCTTCATTGATATTGACAACAACGCCGCGCCTGATTCCCAGGGCGCCCGATTCGCCAATTCCGATTACTTGCGGCCG
Organism: Parcubacteria group bacterium; assembly: GCA_016188775.1. GTDB lineage: Bacteria > Patescibacteriota > Minisyncoccia > JACPHC01 > JACPHC01 > JACPHC01. The sequence goes on along the minus strand of JACPHC010000010.1, from coordinate 44,713 downwards.
AGTCCCTTTTCTTTTTTTGGCCACAATCGTCTGGATCGTTGAAGTGCCGATATCCAATCCCACAATTATTTTTTCCCGCGCCATATAAATAAAAAAGTTATTCTATATTGTATAGAATAACTGGAAATTAAATCAATTGCAATGCTAAAAATCCATTAAAATTTTCTCTTCCAGCCTTTCCATTTCAAGGGCTTCTTTATCATTTTCATGATCGTAACCTAAAAGATGCAAGATGCCGTGAGCTAAAAGGCGGATAATTTCTTTATCAAGACTATGGCCAAATTTTTTGGCCTGTTTTTTCGCCTGATGCGGATCTATAACAATCTCGCCGATTCTCTTAACGTTATCCGGAGAAATAAAAACATCGCCAACCGGCGAGTTTTTAAATTCAATTTCCTCAACGCCAAAAGATAAAACATCCGTGATCCGATTTTTTCCTCTCCAAATTTTGTTTAATTTTTTTATACGGGAATCGCCGACAAAGGCCAAGCTAATTTCAATTTTTTTAAATTTTTTAAATTCGATTTTTTCTTTGCTTACCGCCCCAATGATTTTTTGAGCGGTTTTTTTTAATTGAGTTTTATTAATTTTTACCGCGGTTAAATTATTAATCTCGAGAACAATCATAAAATTAACCCAGCATTTCTTTGACGATTTTACTGACTAGGCCGCCCTCGGCTTTTCCTTTAAGGCGAGCTGAAACTTCTTTCATTGCTTTGCCGAAATCGCCGGGACCGGCTTTTAAAGTTTCAATAATTTTTTTAACTTCTATTCTAATTTCTTCTTCCGAAAGCTGTTCGGGCAAATAAGCCGATAAAATTTCCAGTTCGGATTTTTCTTTTTCAATTAAATCCAAACGTCCGCTTTTTTCGTAAAGCGTTAAAGCGTCTTTTCTTTTTTTAACCTCCGCGGCAATGACGGAAATAATTTCATCGTCTTTTAATTCGGAAAGTGTTCGAAGTTCTTCGTCGCTTTTTCCGGCAACTTCTTTAATCCGGCTCCGTTTTTCTATTTCTTTATTCCGAATCGCGGCCAGCAATGACTGCAAAACGGTCCGGCGCGAAATATCAACCGCTTTCATGGCGGTTTTTAAATCATTTTGAAGCTGAACTTTTAACATATTGAAAACTATCTTTTGGTTTCTTTTTTCTTTCCCAATTTTTCCAGCCGTTCCATTTCTTTGGCCGTTTTAGCCCGACCCAGAGCCGCGTCCCGTTTTTTCTTTTTAGTCAGCGGTTTTTTATAAAATCTTTTTTTTCTCGTCTTCAAAACAAAGCCGCTTTGTTTGACTATTTTAGTAAAACGTCGAACTAAACCGCCGGGGGTTTCTTTTTCTCTTTTTCTAACAATGATTGGCATAATGCTTAAAATTATCTCTTTTCAAATTTTCTACACTTCCACTTTTTTTTGAGCCGGAACCGCCCAGCCCCCCAAAAGATGAAGGTGAAGGTGATCGATTACCTGCCCGCCTCCTCGACCGACATTAAAAACCAATTTAAAACCGCTGGCGGCGATTCCCTGATCTTGGGCGATTTTTTTCGCCAGCAAAATCAAACCGCCGATCAATTCCTTGTCCTTTTCCTGAATTTCCATTATCGAGCTGATATGATTTTTAGTCGCCACTAAAAGATGAACCGGCGCTTTGGGCTGAATATCTTTAAAAACGACATAAGCGTCATTTTCAAACAAAATATCCGCCGACAATTCTTTTCTGCCGATTTTACAAAAAATACAATTGGGATCGAAAATAACAGCCATAAAATTTTAACTTAATCTCTTTTTTAATCTATCAATAATTTTCGCTCGTGTCACGGTTTCCTGATTGCCGGAATCCATCTCTCGAATAATAATCGTATTATCCAAAGATTCTTTTTGGCCGATAATTAGCGCTAATTGCGCCTTGAGGCGATCAGCAATCTTGAGTTGAGCTTTAATGGAATCCCGACCCAGGGATTCGGCAAAAGTGATTTCCGCTTTTCTTAAATCTTCAATCAAAGAAAGAGATTTTCTTTTGGCTAAAGAACCGAGCTGAACCACAAAAACTTTCGGATTTTCTTTCGGCTCCGGCTGAACGCCGATTTCTTTTAAACTGGCGATGAGCCGTTCAATGCCCGCGGCTCCGCCGACGGCCGGCGCGCTTTTTCCTCCCAATAATTCCACCAAATTGTCATAACGCCCGCCGGAAGCGATAGCCATCTTATCTTCTTTTGAAGTTGAAACAAATTCAAACACGGTTTTGGAATAATAATCCAAACCGCGCACCAGATGCGGATTCAGCATATAAGGAATTTCCAGATCATCCAAAAATTCAAGCGTGGATTTAAAATGCGGACGACAAGCGGAACAAAGATGATCGATAATTTGCGGCGCGCGCGATTTCAACTCGGCGCATTTTTCTTCTTTGCAATCTAAAAGCCGCAAAGGATTGGAAACAAACCGCCTTTTGCAGTCCTTGCACAAAAGCCGCTGGCGAGAACGATAATAATTTAAAAGAAGGCGCCGAAAATCCGGCCGGCAAGTCTGACAGCCCACGCTATTGATCTCCACGACAAAATCAGCCCATCCGAGTTCCTTTAAAATATTGGCAAAAATCTGAATAATTAAAGCGTCATAAACCGAATCCCGGTCGCCAAAAATTTCAAAACCGAACTGATGAAACTCCCGGTATCTTAAATGCTGCGGACTTTCGTGCCTAAAAAAGGGACCCCAATACCAAAGCTTCAGCGGTTGAGGCAATTCAAAAAGTCCGTTGGAAATAAAAGCCCGGCTAATCGGCGCCGTTCCTTCCGGTCTCAAAGTGAGCGCATCCCCGCCTCTGGTCTTAAAGCTATACATTTGTTTCTCCGCTATATCGGTAGTCTCGCCCACGCTTCTTAAAAACAGATTGGTATTTTCAAAAATCGGCGTCTCTATCTTGCCAAACCCGTAAACATCGGCCGCTTTGCTCGCGGCTTTATAAATCTTGTCCCAATACCACTCGTCTTCCGGCAAAATATCAAAAGTTCCTTTGGCCGGCTGAAATAATTCTTTTTGTCTTTTTTTAGGCATTTTAATAAAACTTTTTGCGAAATAATTTTTCGGAATAATGGCAAGAAGTTATTCTAAAATTTTTTAGGCACCCTCGGCGGATTATATAATTTAATTAAAGCGCCTCGACCTTAAAAATTTTTAGAATAACTTCTTTAATCATTATAAGCGAAAGACCTATGGTCTGTAGTTCGGGGTTTCAAAAAAACCGGCCTCGGCTATGGGCCAAGCGCGCAGCCAAACCTTACCGACAATATTATCTTTTTTAACCGAACCCCAACTCCGCGAATCGGAACTGGCGGCGCGATTGTCTCCCAAAACAAAATATTCGTTTTGGCCCAAAGTAATCCGGGAACTGCCAAGAGTTAAAACGCCATTGGCCAAATACGGCTCGATTAAAGCGATTTTTTTAAGGCCAACGGCGTCCCAAACATAAATCCGGCCATTGTCTATTTCCACTTCCTCGCCAGGCAGTCCGATGATTCTTTTAATCAAATAAATGCCATGATTTTGCGGAAAGCGAAAAACAATAATATCCCCTCTCCCGTAATCGCGCAGCCGCGGCGATATTTCGTCAATTAAAAGATAATTGCCGTCTTGAAAATTCGGCTCCATTGAAGAACCTTTGACAAGAAACGGCTGGACAAGAAAATAACGGACGGGAATGATAATGGCCAAAGAAACAACGATGATTTTCGCGATCTCCCAAGCCTGCCTGAAAAAATTTTTAAACATTATTCTTAATTTTTCCATTTTGCTTTTTTAATTTTTTAATTATATAATAATCTATCTAAAATTGCAATGTCATATCTCATCATCGGCTTAGGCAATCCGGGCAAAAAATATGAAAATACCCGCCATAACATAGGAAGACGGGTTGTTGAAGCACTGGCTAAAAAACTGGGAATTGAATTTCGTGAAGACAAAAAAGCGTTCGGAAAAATAGCTCAAACAAAAATTAAAAAAAGCGGGATTATCCTTCTTCTGCCGGAAACTTTTATGAACAATTCCGGAAAATCGGCCGGCTTGGCGGCTAAATATTACAAAATCAAACCGGCGAACATATTTGTCGTCCACGACGATTCAGACATTGAATTCGGCAAAATCAAAATTTCTTTTGGCAAACATTCGGCCGGCCACAAAGGAGTGGAGTCAGTTATTAAAAATTTAAAAACCAATGAATTATGGCGTTTTCGCGTCGGCATTCGACCGCCAAAAGAAAAAAGAAGAATGAAAGCGGAAAAACTGGTTTTGCAAAAATTCGCCCCCAACGAAGAAAAAACTTTAAAAAAGATCATTAAAGAAACAATTGAAGATATTGAGATTAAAATTAAATAGACGGATGATTATTTTAAAATAGACGGAGCGTAAACTTGCTTAGCGGAATATCTCGGAGGCGCCAAAAGATTGGTCTTTTGCGAAGCAAAAGTTTTGGCGCCGAGAATTAAGTTGCGGCGAGCCGCTGGGGCGAGCCGACAACGGTTCCGCGAGTCAAGCCTACGCTCCATCTAAAAATGAATAATTTAATCAGACAAAAAGAAATTTTAATCGCCGGGCTTACCCCCTCTTTTTTGGAAAAGCCCGTTTTGTGGTTTTCGGAAAATTTTCATCAAATAAAAAATTCGGCCAAAACCCAGATTTTTTTCCAAAAAAACACTCTTTTTTTGCGAAAAGACGACAACATTGCCATCAGCCGGCTTTTAAAACAATTTGACGATTTGGGCTACAAAAAAGTTTCCAAAGTTTTTTCCGCCGGCGAATTTTCCAAACAAGGCGGCATTATTGACATCTTTCCGATAAACTCTGAAAAAATTATCAGGCTTGATTTTGAAAACAACCGGCTTGAAGAAATTATTGAAATAGAGCCGACAACGTTGTCCGGGCAAAAGCCCAAAAAATCAAAAGAGGATGTCTTTAATCTCGGCGATTATGTCGTCCACTTGGATCACGGCATTGGAATCTTTCGGGGCGTTCAAGAAAAAAAACAAAATAAATATTTCATCATAGAATACGCTCCGCCTAAAATCGGCGGTCGTCCGGATTTGCTTTTTGTTCCTTTTGGACTCAAAGAAAAAATCAGCCCGTATCTTGGATTTGAAACTCCCAAAATTCACCGCTTGGGCAGCCCTCTCTGGGGAAATACCAGAAAAAAAATCAAAGAAAATATAATTGAATTTGCCAAAGAATTAATCGCTATTTACGCCAAAAGAGAAATGGTCGGCCGAAAACCTTATGTTCCGGACCGACACCTAGAAATAATGCTAACGGATTCTTTTGAATATCAAGAAACCGAAAGCCAAAAGAAAACGATTAGTGAAATTTTTAAGGATTTGGAAAGTCAACGCCCAATGGATAGAATTGTCGTCGGCGATGTCGGCTTTGGAAAAACCGAAGTCGCGCTGCGCGCGGCCTTTCGAGTAGCTCTAAACGGATCGCAGGTCGCCTTGATTTCGCCAACGACAATACTGGCCCAACAGCATTTTGAAACTTTTAAAAATCGGCTTAAAAAATTCCCTTTGAATATCGAGCGCGTTTCCCGTCTTTTTTCCAAAAAAGAAACAAAACAGACTCTGGCTGATTTAAAAAACGGCAAAATTGACATTATTATCGGCACCCACCGCCTGCTTTCTCCGGACATCGAATTTAAAAATCTCGGACTTTTGATAATTGACGAGGAGCAAAAATTCGGCGTGCGCCAAAAAGAAAAAATGAAAAAGATGCGCGCTGTTTTGGATATTTTAAGCTTATCGGCCACCCCTATCCCCCGCACTCTTTCTTTGGCTCTTTCTTCGTTAAGGTCGCTTTCGCGAATTGACGAGGCGCCCCTGGGCAGAACTCCGATTAAAACTTTTGTCCTGCCGTTCTCAAAAAAAATAATTCAAGAGGCGATTAATTACGAACTTCAGAGAGGCGGCCAAGTTTTCTTTTTGCATAACCGAATTGAAACCATTGAAGCGGCCAAGAAAAATCTGATCAAGATTTTAAAGAAAAACCGCCATGGAAATTGGCCGAAAATAGAAACGGCTCACGGCCGAATGAACGAGAAATCTCTGCTTAAAATCATTCAAGACTTTCGAGAGAAAAAAATTCAAGTTTTAATGGCCACGACCATCATTGAAAACGGCCTGGATTTAGCCAATGTCAACACCCTGATCGTTGAAGAAGGATCGCTTTTGGGTCTGGCCGAAGCGCACCAATTAAGAGGCCGGGTAGGCCGGGGCAACCGGCAAGCTTTTGCTTATTTTCTTTACCGCTCTTTAAGCATTCCGGAAAAAGCCAAAAAGCGGCTGGAGACTTTGCGTCAGATGTCTCATTTGGGAGCCGGCTATGAAATCGCGACGGCCGACCTGAAAATTCGCGGCGCCGGGAATATCCTTGGCGCCAAACAATCCGGCTGCGTTAATGCCGTTGGATTGAATCTTTATTATCAACTGCTCAATGAAGCGATTGAAAAACTAAAAAAATAACTGGCGTCCAGTAGTGTAAATTATTCACTACAATGACCTCACGATCGTGAGGTCATTGTAGTGAAATATAGTAAAGCAAAGCGCTTTCAATCTTAATATTAAAATAATAAAAAAGATATTTGCATTCGTTGCTAAATTACGGTATAAATTGTTTCAATGGATTTGGAAAAAATATATTTTAACGCTTTTAGCCTGACCGGGCTTTTCGGGCCGCAAAGATTCGCCCGATTGATGAAAAATTTTAAATCTTTAAAAAATGCCTGGGAAGGATCCGGAGAAAAATTGGAAGCGGTTTTTGCCAGAGGAGAAACGTCTCTTCAGACAAAAGAATTAATTGAACAATTTGAAAAAAAGAGAGAAAAAATAAATCCGGAAAAAGAATTTAAAAAATTAGCCGATGAAGAAATTGAACTTTTAACGATCAAAGATAAAAATTATCCTTTACGGCTTAAAGAAATTCCCCAAGCGCCGGCTCTCTTGTATATAAAAGGAAATCTGGACCCAAAAGACGAACTGGCCATTGCCATTGTCGGCACCAGACGTTTAAGCCAATACGGCGACACTACCGCTCGAAAATTAAGCGAAAAACTAGCTGAAGCCGGACTGACAATCGTAAGCGGCTTGGCCTTGGGCATTGATGCCTCGGCTCATGAAGCCGCTCTGTCGGCGGGCGGCCGGACAATCGCGGTTTTGGGTTCCGGCCTTGACGAGGCTCACCTTTATCCCAAAGAAAATTTAAAACTGGCCAAAAAAATCGCCAAAAACGGCGCTTTAATCTCGGAATTTCCTCTGGGCACCGGAGCTTGGCCGCAAAATTTTCCTTTAAGGAATCGAATTATCTCCGGTCTTTCCAAGGGCGTAATTGTCGTTGAAGCTAAGGCCAAAAGCGGAGCCCTGATTACGGCCGACATCGCACTGGAACAAAACCGCGATGTTTTTGCCGTACCCGGCTCAATCTTTTCCGAAAATTCAATCGGTCCGAATTCGCTGATTAAAATGGGCTAAACTTGTCCGGGAAGCCAACGATGTCTTGGAAGAATATGGCCTTGAAAATCCCGAACAAAAACAAAAAAAATCTTTAAATGAATTGGAAAAAAAGATTCTTGAATTTATGAATGAGCCAACTCATATTGACGAAATTATAAAAAAAGGCGAAAGAAGCGTTAATGAAATTATCACTTCTTTAGTCCTGATGGAACTTAACGGCTATATTAAAAATATCGGCGGCGATATTTATATGGTAATATAAATTCACCCGCCTAAATTTCAAAGAAATTTTGGCGGGTGAAATAAAATGAAACTCGTCATAGTTGAATCACCAACCAAAGCCAAAACAATTTCCCGATTTTTAGGGAAAGATTATCGCGTTGAATCCTCTTACGGCCATGTCCGGGATCTGCCCAAAAGTAAAATCGGCGTGGATGTCGAGCATAATTTTATTCCCAAATATATCATTCCCGCCAAAGCGAAAAAACACGTTAAAGAACTCAAAGAAGCGGCGGAAGAATCGGAAAATATTATTCTGGCCACTGACGAAGACCGGGAAGGAGAAGCTATCGCCTGGCACCTGGCCAAAGCCTTAGGCCTTGATGAGGTCAAAACGAAAAAAGAAAAAGAAAAAACGATAGAAAGAATTGTTTTTCATGAAATCACCAAATCGGCCATTGAAAACGCCCTAAAGCATTCTCGCGAAATTGATATGAATCTAGTTAACGCTCAGCAAGGCCGGAGAATTTTAGATCGCCTGGTCGGCTACGAGCTTTCTCCGTTTTTATGGAAAAAGGTGGCTAAAGGCTTGTCAGCCGGCCGAGTCCAATCTGTCGCTGTTCGGCTAATTGTCGAACGGGAAGAAGAAATTAAAAATTTCCAACCGGAAGAATACTGGACGATCGCCGCTTTATTAAAACCGAAAAAAGACGAGATAACGATTGAGGCTTTGCTGATCAAGATTGACGATAAGGTTTTGGAAAAATTCGCGATTAAAACGAAAAACGAGGCGGAAAACATTTTAAAAAATTTAGCCAATAGGAATTGGCTGATCGCGAAAATTGAAAAAAAAGAAATAAATAAATCACCCTCGCCGCCTTTTTCCACCAGCACCCTTCAACAAGAAGCTTGGGCTAAATATCATTTCTCGGCCAAACAAACAATGATGCTCGCCCAGCAATTATATGAAGGCGTTGAAATCGGCGAAGAAGGGACAACCGGCCTGATCACCTATATGAGAACCGATTCGCTTAATATCGCCGAGTCCGCCCAAGAATCGGCCGAAGCTTATATTAAAAAAGAGATGGGCGAAAATTATTGGCGAAAAAGATTATACAAAACCAAATCCAAAACCGCCCAAGAAGCGCACGAAGCCATTAGGCCGACTGAAGCGATCAGAACTCCCGAGTCAGTTCAAAAATATCTGGACAGCCGCCAGTTTAAGGTCTATGACCTCATCTGGAGAAGATTCGTCGCCTCGCAAATGAGCGACGCCGTTTTCTCAAACACGCATTACGACATCGAGGCCAAAAACGATGTTGATAAAAAATTACACATCTTTCGGGCCAGCGGTTCCATTATTAAATTCGACGGCTTTTTAAAAATTTACCCGTCAAAAAAAGAAGAAATAATTCTGCCCGAACTCAAAGAAAAAGACGAACTCAAACTTCTTGAATTAAAACCTCTCCAGCATTTTACAGAACCGCCGGCCCGATATTCCGAAGCTTCTTTGATTAAAACGTTGGAAAAAAACGGCATTGGCCGCCCCTCCACTTACGCTCCGACTCTTTCCACTATCCAAGAACGCGGCTATGTTCAAAAAAACGATCAAAAAAGACTGGCTCCGACCGAAATGGGAATTTTAGTCAATAAAATTCTCGTCCAACATTTTCCCAAAATAGTTGATTTGGAATTTACGGCCCAAATGGAAGAAGGGCTTGATAAAATCGCCGAAGGCGAAATAAAATACGAAACGCTGCTTAATGATTTTTACGGCCCTTTCAAAAAAAATCTGGAAGAAAAATATGAGGAAGTCAAAAAAGAAAAAATAGAGGAAAAAACCGAAGAAGTTTGCGAAAAATGCGGCAAACCGATGGTGATAAAAATGTCCCGATTCGGAAAATTTTTGGCTTGCACCGGCTTTCCGGAATGCCGCAACGCCAAACCGATTAAAAATACCATTGGCCTTAAATGCCTGAAATGCGAAAAAGGCGAAATCGTTAAAAAACGGACCAGAAAAGGAAAATTTTTTTACGGCTGCTCCAGGTATCCGGAATGCGATTTTGCCCTCTGGGACGAACCCACCGGCCAAAAATGTCCCCAATGCGGCTCCCTTTTGGTCAAAACTTTGAGAAATCAAATAAAGTGCTCAAACAAAACCTGCGATTTTAAGGAAATGTAAAATGAACATAGAACCAATAATCAAAGATTTTAAAAAATATAATCAATCGCCCCAAGACGAAGAAATGATTCGGAAAGCTTTTCAATTTGCCAAAATTTCTCACCAAGGGCAAAAAAGATATTCCGACGAAGACTACATCGGCCATCCGCTGGCCGCGGCCAAAATTTTAACCCGCCTCAAGCTTGATGGAGCGACCATCGCCGCCTCTCTGCTTCACGACACCCTGGAAGATGACGCGGCTCATCCGATGGATCAGGAAGAAATTGAGCGTCATTTTGGAAAAGATATAGTTTTTTTGGTCAATGGCGTGACTAAACTCGGAAAAATAAAATATCACGGCGTCGCCCGAGAAGCGGAAAATTTAAGAAAAATGATTTTGGCCATGGCCCAAGACATCAGAGTTATTCTGATCAAACTGGCCGATCGACTTCATAACATGGAAACGCTCCATTATGTTCCGGAAAGAAAACGGCGCCGCATCGCCCAAGAAACCATTGAAATCTACGCCCCGCTAGCGCACCGGTTGGGCATTGGAGAAATTAAAGGTAAACTTGAAGATTTGGCTTTCGGCTATTTATGGCCCGAGGAATATAGCTGGATTATGGCTAATGTCGGCAACCGCTACGAAGAAAGGGAAAAATATTTGGAAAAAGTGACGCCGATAATTTTAGCCGAATTAAAAAAAGAAAACATAACGCCTTTGCGTTTTGATTACCGGGCCAAACATTATTTCAGTCTCTGGCAAAAACTTTTAAAACACGAAATGAACCTGGACTTAATGCACGATTTAGTGGCGGTTCGCCTGATACTGCCCGACCTCGCTTCCTGCTACGGCGCCTTGGGCGCGATTCACAAAATCTGGAAACCTTTGCCGGGCCGGATTAAAGATTACATCGCCCTGCCGAAACCCAATGGCTATCGTTCGCTGCACACGACCGTTTTTTGCCAAGACGAAAAAATCGTTGAATTTCAAATCCGCACCCAAGAAATGCATGCTGAAGCCGAATACGGCATCGTGGCTCACTGGCTTTATTCCGAATCCGGCAAAACGGGGAAAAAAATAGAAACGGATGAGCAAAACTTAGCCTGGGTCAAACAACTTTCCGAATGGCAAAAAGAATTTTCCAAGCCGGAGGAATTCTTGGAAAGACTAAAAATTGATTTTTTTCAGGATCGGATTTTCGTCTTAACGCCCAAAGGCCAAATCATTGATCTACCGGAAGGCTCAACGCCGGTTGATTTTGCCTACCAAATTCACACCGAAATTGGCGACGCCTGCGCCGGCGCCAAAATCAACAATCGGATAGCGCCTTTAAACACAAAATTAAAAAACGGGGATGTTGTTGAAATTGTCATTCAAAAAAATAAAAAGCCGTCGCCGGACTGGTTTGAATTTGTTCAGACCAGCTTTGCCAAAAACCGAATCAGAAAAATTATAAAGCAAAGTAAATTTTCCGGACTTTCCCAATGGGAGGCGGAAAAAATTCCTCGAGCCGAACTTCGCATTGTTTTTGAAAGAGACAGAATCGGTTTGATTAAGGAGGTCAGCTCTGTCGTCTCGGCTTCAAAAATAAACATTGAAAATATTTTCAACGAATCAAAAGAAAAAGGCTCGCCTCTTTGCCTGACTTTAAGATTAAGGGAAAAAAGCCAACTGCCTCCCTTGGTGACAAAAATAAAAGGCATTAAAGGCGTGGCGGAAATCAGCCATAAATTGATTGTAAAAACTTGACGATTGACGGTTGATTATTGTACTTTTATAAAAATTGATCTTTAACAAAGAGGAGAAAAAAAATGATAAACACTATTTTAAATCCATGGTTAGCTCTTGGAGCTTTTGGAATCTTTTTAATTTTCGGAATAATTTTATCGGCATGGCTAAGAGAAAAAGCTCTTCGTCAATATATCATAAAAATCATCTGCCCCTCCTGTAAGGCCGAAGTTAATTTTTTAACTTGGTCGTTAAACGATCCAAAAATAAAAATTTGCCAAACTTGCGCGGAAAAGGAATATAAAAAAATTAAGGAGGAAAGATGAATCGTTTTGAAAAACCATGAATAGCGGCAACAATTTTTATTTTATTTCTTGTGTTTTTTCTTGTATTAACTTTATATTTAAGAGAAAAATTTTTACGTCATTACGAAATAAAAAGATTGTGCCCAAATTGCAAAAAAAATGATTATAAATAATGCTGAATGGAGCGAAAAAACACGAACCTGCTGCGACTGCGCTCATAAAATTGAAAAAGCCCCGAAATAAAGGGGCTTTTATTCTTCCGGAGCGATTTTATCGGCTATATTTTGCAATTCTTCTTTTGAATAATAATCAATGGCCAAAACGCCGCGATGCGTTTTTCCTTTTAATTTAACTTTCGTGTTTAATCTGTCTTCCAAGCGGCTGATCAGCTGTTTGACATAAGGATCGGCATCTAATTTTATTTTAATATTTTTGGAAGCGATCAACTCTTCGGTTTTTCTGACTGAAACTCCGCCGGTTAAAATCGCTGAAAAAATTTCTTTTTGATGATCTTGGTTGCCGGCGGCCAAAATCGCCCGAGCGTGGCCTTCGGAAATCCTCCCTTCGCGAAGCGCTTGTTTCATATCCGACGGCAATTCAAGCAAACGAATGGCGTTAGCCACCGATTCCCTTGATTTACCCACCTTTTTGCCGACTTCCGCTTGAGTCAAATTAAACTCCTTAGCCAGCCGTAAATAGGCCTCGGCTTTTTCCATCGGATTTAAATCTTTTCTTTGAATATTTTCAACTAAAGCCACTTCCAATTTTTCTTTTTCGGATTCCATCCGGCGAATAATTGACGGCACTTGATAAAGTCCGGCCATTTTGGCGGCTTTCAGCCGACGCTCGCCGGCAATTAACTGATAAGAAACATCAATGCCTTTAGCGCTCGGCGTCTCTATTTTCGTCACTACCAAGGGCTGAATAATGCCATGGCGGCGAATTGAATCCGCCAGCTCTTCCAAGCTTTCCTTGTCGAATTCCTGACGCGGCTGTTCCGGATTCGCCTGGATTTTTTCAATTTCAATCCAAAAAATGCTTTCAGTTTTCCCGTTATTTTCATAGCCATTGCCGTTAAAATTCTCCCGCTCGTTTTGGGCTTTTGATTTTTTTTGAGGAATAAGAGACGAAAGTCCCCTTCCCAATCTTGATTTGGCCATAATTAATTATACCATTTTAATCACTTCTTCGGCTAATTGCCTATAAGCCTTGGCGCCGTGCGAATAAGGGTCGTAACGAAAAATTGATTTGCCGAAACTGGGCGCCTCGGCTAAAGAAATATTTCGGGGAATCATCGCTTCAAAAACATATCCGGGAAAATTATTTTTAATTTCTTTTGAGACCGCGCGGCTCAAACGCGATTTTCGATCAAACATCGTCAAAACCGCTCCCAAGATTTTAGGATTAGCGCCCAAATTCTCCCTGACCAAATCGATGGTGCTGAAAAGCTGGGACAATCCTTCAAGAGCGTAATATTCGCATTGCATTGGAATAAGCAATTCATCGGCGGCGCACAAGCTATTGATTGTTAAAAGCCCGAGAGAAGGCGGCGAATCTATTAAAATAAAATCGTATTCGCTTTTGATTTTTTCAAAAACTTTTTTTAAACGAAATTCTCTTTCGCTGACATTAATCAGCTCCACTTCGGCGCCGGCTAAATCGCGTGAAGCCGGCAAAATATCAAACCCCCGAAGATTGGTGTTATGAATCGCCAAAAATGGAGAAACTTCATTGATCACGACCGAATAAATATCTTCGGCGACAATTCTAGTATCCACTCCTAAGCCAGAAGTGGCGTTCCCCTGCGAATCAAGATCAACCAAAAGAGTTTTTTTGCCAAAAGCGGCCAAATAAACTCCGAGATTCATCGCAGTGGTTGTTTTTCCCGTGCCGCCCTTTTGATTGATAATGGAAATAATCCGAGCCATAAGTCTATACTTTTTTAACACGGATTTGATTTTTAATCAATTCGAGGTAGAATGAATTTGCGCCGAGATGGCGGAACTGGCAGACGCACAGGACTCAAAATCCTGCGATCGAAAGATCATGAGGGTTCGACTCCCTCTCTCGGCACCAAGACACATCAAGGCGAAGTCAGACGCGACAAAATCGCGCGGTCTTTGACCTTGCGGATTCAATGATTATGGTCATTATCTCCGCCGCATCCGTCCGAAAGATTCCAAACATTAGCAACTTGCTCGCCGGTGAATTTATAATTTCGGATCAGATATTTGCCTAAACCTCCGTAGACATTCCATCGCCAGCACTTGCAGCAACACGGCCCTTTTTCATCGGAGTTTTGCATTGCGTAGTCGTACGCCTTTTGTTCTTCCGGCGTGAGCTCCATATCGTAGTAACTCATCAATTTTTTGGCCAGGCTGACTTCAATATCATAAGGGTCGGAAGGAATTTCCGGTATGTTGCTGTATTTTTTTCCGCCAGAGGCGGATCCGCCTCTGGCGGACAATCCTTCAATCTGTTCGCTGTAGCGATGCGCGTTCATCGGACTGCAACATGAACCTCGAAGACGATCGGTATCCGTCATTGACGAAATTGATTCTCTGAATGTGGCCGAGCAAGACGAATTGCCGTTTTTGGAAAGGTAGTCAAATTTTGCAGCCAGGACTTGAGGAGGTAAAACATTAGAAGGAGCGGACTTTTCCTTTGAAGAAAAAACAAAAACACCCCCGACAAATAGCAGGAAAAGTCCAACGATTATAAATTGCGCTTTTTTATTCAAAGCTATTTATTTTTAATTTTAAAAATATTTTCCGCAAGCGAAGCCACTGTCACCGGCCCCAAACCGCCGATTGCCGGAGTAAAAAAACTGGCTTTTTCTTTGACTGATTCGTCAATATCGCCAAAATTTTTTCCGTCTATTTTACTATAACCAAAATCAAGAGCAAAAACGCCGTCTTTCACCATTTCCTTTTTAATCAAATTCGCCTGGCCAACGCCGGAAATTAAAATATCCGCTTCTTTGACGATTTTTTCCAAATCGAACGCTTCAACATCAATAATACTCACTGCGCGTTTTTGATTAATCAACCAAACAGCAATTGGTTTACCGACTAATCGCCCCGCGCCAACTATCACAACGCGGCTCTTAGATAAATCTTTGCCGACTTGGGGCAAATAAACTTCAAAAACTTTTTTTATGGCCTCAACCGTGGGCGGTAAAATTTTTGAACGATCAACATAAAAAGCGCCAAGACTTTTTTGCGATAAAACGTCGATGTCTTTTTCTGGCGAAATGGCGTTTAAAATATATTGAGTATTTATGTGTTTGGGTAAAGGCAATTGGACAATCAAGCCATCAACGCTTTTAATTTTTCCAACGCGGACGATTTCTTTTCTTAATTGGGTATTGGAAATATTTTCGTCAATTTGATGCAATTTAAAATCAATATCCAGCGCTTTCGCGGCTTTTTCTTTTTCTTTTAAAAAACTAAAGCTTGCCGAATCATTTCCAGCCAAAACAGCGTCAAGGCGGAGATTTTCAAATTCCCGCCTTTTTTCTTTTAATTTCGCAAGCATTTCCTCGGCGAATCTTTTTCCGTCAAAAATAATCGCGCTCATAATATTTTAAGCTTAAAAATTTAAGCTTTACTAAAGCTGGAGCAGGGTAGTTTTTGACGGAACCCTCATGCGGAGCAGTGAGGTGGCAAAAACTACCCTGCTCCAGCTTTAAAAATAAAACAATTAAATATATTTACTCGTCTATCCCCGGCAATATAAATTTGATGGCCATTTTTTCCACCTCTTTTTTTATTTTTTCCGGAGATTTTTTTAATATCAAAATTTGATAAATCCAAAAAGCGATTCGCTTCATTTCTTTTTCTTTCATTCCTCTTGAGGTTAAAGCCGGCGTTCCCAGTCTCAAGCCCGATGGCCGAAAAGCTGAAACATCCGAAGGAATAGTGTTGCGATTGGCAATTATTCCGGCCCGCTCCAGTAATTTTTCCGCTTCAAAACCGTTGATTCCGATATTTTTTAAATCAATTAAAATAAGATGATTATCCGTGCCGCCGGTGACAAGATCAAAACCAAAATTTTTTAAACTCTTGGCCAAAGTTCCGGCGTTTTTTAAAATCTGCTTTTGATAATTAATGAAATTTTTTGACTTGGCCAAATGAAAAGCCAAGGCAATGCCAGCTATCGTGTTATTATGCGGCCCGCCTTGAAGGCCGGGAAAAACCGCTTTATCAATTTTTTCCCCCAGCTCTTTTTTGCAAAAAATTACCGCTCCTCTCGGCCCTCTTAAAGTTTTATGAGTCGTGGTCATCACTACATCGGCAAAAGGAAAAGGACTGGGATGAATTTTAGCCGCCACCAATCCGGCGATATGGGAAATATCCGCCAATAAATACGCTCCGACTTTTTTGGCGATCTGAGAAAATTTTTGAAAATCAATAATCCGGGGATAAGCCGTAGCGCCGCAGATAATCATTTTCGGTTTATGTTTTTTTGCCAGTTTTTCAATTTCAGTGTAATTCAAAAATCCGTTTTTTAAATCAACGCCGTAATGAACAACCTTATAACCTCTGCCGGAAAAACTGACATTATGGCCATGCGACAAATGACCGCCGGCTGAAAGTTTCATTCCCATAATTTTGTCGTTGAAATTCAAAAGGCCGAGATAAATCGCTATATTGGCCGGAGTGCCGGAATAAGGCTGAACATTGATATGCCAATTTTTATTTAAATTAAAAACTTTTCTTGCCCGCTCTTGAGCTAATTTCTCAATTTTATCGTAATAAAAATTTCCCGGATAATATCTTTTTCCCGGATAGCCCTCGGAATATTTATTCATCAGAGGCGACCCTATCGCCTCCAGCATTGAAGAAAAAACAAAATTTTCCGACGGAATCAAATCCAAGGTTCGGCGCTGGCGATCTGTTTCTTTGAAAATTAAATCGGCTAATTTTGAATCGTCTTTTTTAAGTTTTAGAAATTTAAACATATTAAAAGAGTCCTTTTAAAGACTCTTTTATATTACATTATTTTACAATCTCTTCAACCTCGGTTAAACTTTTAACCACAAAATTAATACTCCGACGATGAATATTTTCATCAACATAAACTTCTGGTCGGCGGATGCAGATAGTGATCACGCTTGGATTATGTTCTTTGATTAGTCGAAGATTGCGAGGACAATCATCTATCATAAATTTCGGCGGAAAATTTCCTCGATCCGCTTTCCAGTTTTCGCTAAAAAATTGCCACTTTTCTTTTTTAGTAATAAATATTCTATCCGGATCTAAATAACGATTAAGACGCGTCGTTAAAATTTTTGACAATTGAACAACGCCATTGCCAAAACTTAACAAAATAATTTCTTTTTTATGTTTTTCCAGAAACGCTTTTGAATCCGGAAAAAGACAATCTTCTTTCGAATCATTTAACAAACCAGCGAAACGAGGCAAAAAATGATAAAAAACAAACAAAAAATCAAATCGCGAACCCAATTTCTCTTTTAAAAAATCAATTATATTTTCTATCGAATATAACTGGAGATAATCTCCTTTTTCTTCCGCTTCTTTTATTCGAGCGCTTTCTCTGGCCCGAGCCTCTTTCCAAAGTTCCTTTGAAACGCCTAATTTTTCCATATCCTCGCCCAAAG
The DNA here is from genome assembly GCA_016188775.1 of Parcubacteria group bacterium. Lineage (GTDB taxonomy): Bacteria > Patescibacteriota > Minisyncoccia > JACPHC01 > JACPHC01 > JACPHC01. The sequence continues at coordinate 27,192 of JACPHC010000010.1, read as the reverse complement.
ATTCCCATAATTTATGAGAATCAAGCAACGTATTATCTAAATCAATAACAATCTTAATATCTTTCAACATTTATTTCTCCTTATATAAAATTGTTAAATAACTATTTAAAAACTAAACATTATCCAGTAAATTAACAAAAACTAAATAAAAAATCAAATCAATTTTATTATTTCTTCAGCAAGGGTTCGCGAGTTATGCCGAACCAGCTCTCCCTTTCTTAAAAAATTCTTCGCGATAATACCGCCTTTAAAATCATCTAAATTTTCTTTATCAAAATTAACGAAACGCGCGTTTTGTTCGCGATATTTTTTTAAAATTTTTTCTTCCGGTTTTTTATTATTCGCCAAAATATAATCAAAACAATTTTTTCCAATATAATTTTCAATTGAGGAGACAAAATCAGAAGCGGAAAAATTATGAGTTTCGCCGAATTTAGTCATCAAATTAACCGCGTAAACTTTTTTGGCTTTGGTTTTAAGCAAGGCGTTTCGAACGCCGGAAACCAAAAAATTGGGAATAAGACTGGTGTAAAGATCTCCCGGGCCGACTATAACTAAATCGGCGTTTAATATGGCCTTGATCGCTTTTGGATTGGCTGTTGCTTTAGGTTTCAAATATATTCTTTCTATTTTTAAATTCCCGTCGTGCTTGGGAACGTCAATATTGGTTTCACCTTGAATAATTTCGCCGTTTTCCAATTTCGCGAATAGCCGACATTGATCCAGCGTTACCGGAATAACCTCGCCTTGGGTTGATAAAATTTTGCCTGCTTCTCGAACCGCTTGCTCAAAAGAACCCGTAATCCTTTCAAGCGAAGTAATCAAAAGATTGCCGAAACTATGCCCGGACAAACCGCCTTGAGGAAAACGATAATTAAAAAGCTCGGCTAATAATTTATCCGAATGTGAAAGCGCCACTAGGGCTCGGCGAATATCGCCCGGAGGCAAAATCCCGAATTCTTCGCGCAAAATTCCGGTGGAGCCGCCATCATCAGCCATTGAAACAATAGCTTTTAAATTCAAATCAGGATAATTTTTTAATCCGGACAAAACCGTAAAAACGCCGGTTCCGCCGCCGATAGCAACTATGATTTTTTTATTGGACATACTTTAACTGTATAAAACACCAATAACAAAATCAATTGACAAGATTATCTTTTATATGTAATATTTTTTAAAAAAGACAGAAAAAAATAAAGATCTTTAAAAAATAGAAAAAATAAGGAGGATAAGATGCGAATAAAATCAATCAGTGAATTAAAAGCCGAACTTGATTTTTGCAAAATAATCGAGATTCTCAAGATTAATTTCCTTTCCGAATCAAGCACCTATGTCTCGGTTGATGAAAAAGGAAAAATGGAAGCGAAATTTGAAGGCGATGCCATTATTTACCCAAATGTATTTATACTGGGTAAGTCGGAAATCGGAAAAAATTGCGTTATTGAACAGGGAGTAAATATCGAAAATAGCTATATGAGAGAAGGTTGCGTCATTGAATCGAATGTTAAATTGATAGGCGCTAAACTGTTTCAAGACGTAAGAATTAAAAGTTCTTCCGTTATTGAAAAAACTATTATTATGAACGGGGTTCAAATCGGACCATCGGCTTACATCAGACAATCAACGATTTTTGAAAATTCAAAAATCGGCTTTACCGCTGAAGTGACAAGATCAATCATCGGCAGAGAAAGCAAGGCGATGCATCATTCTTATATTGGCGACTCAATAATCGGCGAGGAGGTCAATGTCGGCGCCGGGGCCATCACTTGCAATTTTGACGGCCGGGAAAAACATCAAACTAAAATCGGAAAACGGGTTTTTATCGGATCAAACGCTTGCCTTATTGCTCCTATCACTGTTCCCGACGATTGTTTTATCGGCGCCGGAGCGATACTGACAAAAAAAGACGCGGAAAATTTAAAGCCGGAAATGATGTTTATCCGAAGATGTTGCAATAAAGATTGTCTCGTCTTTAAAAAAAGACAAAACAAAAAAAGGGGCACTGATCAAGAATAAATTGTAACAAAATAAAAAGAGCTCCAATATCGGAGTTCTTTTTAAATAAAATTTACTCGTATTTAGCTCGTTTCTTTTTTCTGAATTTTAGAAAAATTCCCATTACCGAATTGCGGCGATTTTGAAGAATAACAGAATCAATATATTCGCCGCAGTTAACACAATGAACGGACTGATAATTCCCTTGTTCAGTATAAATACTCGATGAACCCAAAGATCCTCCGCAACGGGGGCACATCAATAACCTTTCTGAGGTTTCAATAATCGCAACCATAAATCCTCCTTTTTTAAATCAATATCAGTTTTTTATTTTTGAGATTAATATATATCTTCTCGCCTTTGCTGTTAAGAGCCGGCTCTCCGGTTTTATAATATAAACGGCCGCAAGAACTACATGGATAAGCATTTTTAATTTTATCAAATTCTTTTATGGATACACGTAAATTTATGTTCAAATCTCCATCGCATTCAACGCACATCATATTTGCCTCCTTGCCCGCTTCGGGTGGGCTTAGTTTTCGGTTTTTAAAACCAAAAACGCTTAAAGGATTGATAATTTTTTATCAAAAAACTAATTATTTTAAATAATACCGCAAACAAATAATTCTGTCAATTTTTTACTACTATTATAGATTGTAGATAAATCATTTTTTGAAATTTACACCTTTATTTACGATCGTCTCTAAAGGTGTAAATTTAAATTACTCTATTACGAAATTAATCAATCGGTCCGGCACGAAAAACACCTTTTTAATATTTTTGCCCGTTAAATACCTTTTTACTTTTTCTTCGGACTCGGCTAGTTTTTGAATTTCATCTTTAGAAAAGCCGCTTGGGACAGTGACAACATCGCGGCTTTTACCATTGACTTGGACCACGATCTGAACTTCTTTTTTAATAATCAAGCTCACATCATATTTCGGCCAAATCTCTTTATGGATCGAACCTTTAAAACCAAGATGATGCCAAAGTTCTTCGCTCAAATGAGGAGCAAAAGGGCTTAAAAGTTTAAGATAAATTTCAAGAACTTCGCGACTGACGAATTTTTGCTCTTCCAGCCAATTTAAAATCTGCATCAGAGAACTAACCGCGGTATTGAAATGAAAAGACTCGATGTCTTCTCCGATTTTTTTAATCAGCTGATGGAATAAAGACAAATCAATTTTTATTTCTTCATTTTTTATTGTTTTGCCAAAATTATTCGCGAAATTAAAAACTCTATTCAAAAATCGGGAAATACCGATGATGCCGCCGGGGTTCCACGGTCCGCCCTGATCATACGGCCCCATAAAACATAAATGGAGACGAACCGCGTCCGAGCCGAATTTTTTTACCAGTTCATCCGGATCAACGACATTGCCTCTGGACTTGGACATTTTTTGATTGTCCGGTCCTAAAATAATACCTTGATGCCGCAAGGCCAAAAACGGCTCTTTGAAATTAATAAATCCGGCGTCATTTAGAGCTTTGGCAAAAAATCGCGAATACAAAAGATGCAAAACAGTGTGCTCGGCTCCGCCCACATACATTTTAACCGGCAGCCAAGACTCGATTTTTTTCTTGGCCGCGAAATGACGATGATTTCTCGGATCAACGTATCGCAGGTAATACCAAGAAGAATCGACGAACGTGTCTAAGGTGTCAGTTTCACGCTCGGCTCGCCCATGACAATTCGGACATTTGGTTTGAATGAATTTTTTTGAACGGGCCAAAGGCGACCGGCCGTCTTCGGCGGGTTTAAAATTGGAAAGCGACGGAAGTTTAACCGGCAATTTATTTTCCGGCACCGGCTGAATGCCGCAATCCTGACAATAAATTATCGGAATCGGAGCGCCCCAATAGCGTTGCCTTGAGACAATCCAATCCCGCAGACGGTAATATATTTTTTTTCGAGCCAGGCCGCGTTTTTTTAAATACTCGCCGATTTCATCTTTAGCTTTTCCGGAAGCCATTCCGGTAAACCAACTGGAATTAATTAAATCTCCTTCGCCTTCCCAAGCTTTTTCCAATGGCCCGGACTTGGGACCGCGCACGACTTCGCGGATTAAAAGATTAAACTTCTTGGCAAATTCAAAATCGCGCTGATCATGAGCCGGCACGGCCATTATAGCGCCGGTGCCGTAGCCCAAAAGAACATAATCGGAAATCCAAATGGGAATCCGCTCGTTGGTAACTGGGTTTAAGGCGTAAGCGCCGATAAAAACGCCGGTTTTTTCCAATCCCGCGCCGATCCTTTCCAATTCGCTTTTACGCTTTGTTTTCTCGCGATAGCGCTCAACCTCTTTTTCCTTTTGCTCAATTGTCAATTTATCCACCAATGGATGTTCCGGAGCCAGCACCATGTAAGTAGAGCCAAAAAGCGTGTCAGGTCGGGTGGTAAAAATCGAAATGGAAATTTCTTGATTGGGAATCAAAAACTGAATTTCCCAGCCTTCGGATCGGCCAATCCAATTTTTTTGCATTATTTTTGTTTTCTCCGGCCAATCCAATTTTTCTATGTCTTTTAAAAGACGTTCGGCGTAATCCGTAATTTTAAAAAGCCACTGATCAATTTCTTTCTGATAAGTAATGGAATCGCAACGCTCGCATTTACCCTCAATAACCTGCTCATTGGCCAAAACCGTGCGGCAATTATTGCACCAATTGGCTTTGGCTTTTTTGCGATAAGCCAAACCTTTTTTATAAAGCTGCAAAAACATCCATTGAGTCCATTTATAATATTCCGGTTCGGCCGTAATAATTTCCCGCGACCAGTCGTAAATCGCGCCGATGCTCCTCAACTGTTTTTGCATTTTCTTGATGTTTTTAAAAGTCCAGGCTTGAGGATGAATTTTTCTTTTGATAGCCGCGTTTTCGGCCGGCAGGCCAAAAGCGTCAAAACCGATAGGCGATAAAACATTAAAGCCTTGCATTTTTTTCAGGCGGGCAAAAACATCGGCGCCAACGAAATTATACCAATGGCCGATATGAATATCGCCCGAAGGATAGGGAAACATCACCAGATGATAAAAATTCTCCCGACCCTTAACTTTATCCTTGACCTCGTAAATTTTCTTTGTTTCCCACCACTTCTGCCACTTTTTTTCTATTTTTGAAGGATTGTAAATTTTAGTCGGCATTTGTCTCTTATTCTACGTGAAAAATAAATGATTTTCAAGTATTTTTTTACTACTTTTTACTACAATGAACTCACGATCGTGAGTTCATTGTAGTAAAAATTTATAAATCTTAAAGTATAAATCTTGCGGATATATTAAATTCCAAAAATTTTTCTGGCATTTTCAGTCGTTTGTTTCGCCGCCTCTGTCAAATCTAAATTTTTTATCTCGGCGATTTTTTGGGCTACTAGTTCAACATTAACCGGCTCGTTTCTTTTCCCTCGAAGCGGCTCGGGCGAGATAAAGGGCGCGTCGGTTTCCAGTAAAATTTTATCCATCGGAATAAATTTAATAACTTCATCGTAATCCCGCGTAAAAGTGATAACGCCGCCGAAAGAAAAAGAAAAACCCATTTCCAAGAGCCGCTTGGCATCCTCTAAAGAACCGGAGAAAAAATGCAAAATGCCCGGATTCCCCAAATGATGAATTATAAAAAATGAATCAAGAATTTTAATTAAATCGGCAAATGCCTCGCGACAATGAATCATCAAAGGCTTACCGACTTCCTCGGCTAATTTTATCTGGCGGATAAATAGTTCTTTTTGTCTTTCTTTTTTGATCGTTATATCTGCGTCCGAAAATCCGCCTTCGCTTTCAGCTTCAGCGGATGCTCTTTTTTGTTGTCGCTCTCTTCGCTTACGAACAAAAAAGGCATAATCCAACCCGCACTCGCCGATCGCGACCACTTTTGGATTTTGGCTCAATTTTTTATAAAAATCCTGAACATAATCTTCTCCGGAATCGGGGTGAATCCCGACTGCCGCGTAAACGCCGGCTTCGTATTTCTGGGCAATGCTAACGGCTCCGGCGGAACTTATTTTATCCGAGCCGACATTAACCATCCAAATATCCTTCAAGAGAGTTTTTTTAATTATCTCGTCTCTGTCTTTATCAAAATCGCTGAAATTAAGATGGGTATGGGCGTCAAAAAATTTTGGCATTTTGGTTAGACTTCCCGCGCAATAATTTTTCGTAACGAAATTGTGATTTTTCGAGCGAAAACAACGAAACGCGAGGAAATGAATATGAAATATTCATTGACGAGTGATGAGTTGTTTGCAGCCGAAAAAGCATAATTGCAGTAGAAAAGATTATTGCGCGGGAAGTCTATGATCTAAATGAGGAAAAAGCGGTTTGATATATTTCGGCTTAAATCCGAATTTAAGCCACGATTTTTTATGAGCGGGATTAAGGCCGATTTGCAAAAATATTTTTTCCGCGGTCTCGGGCAAAAATGGCATCAAAAGCCAGCCGATTTCGGACAGGCCGTAAAGTAAATTAAGCATTACTTGATCAAATCGCGAATTTTTTGATTTCAAAAGCTCCCAGGGTTTATTTTTATCAATATATCGGTCGCAAAAACCGATAAATCGCCAAATTGATCCCAAAGTTTTATGAAAATTAAAATTTTCCATTTCTTTTTTGTACTGACGCCAAACGGTTTTAATTTCTTTGTTAAAAGCCGGATCTATTTTTTCGGCCTGAATTTTATTTTTGGAAGAAGCCAACCGAGAAACTCGGGCGACTAAATTTCCCAACCCTTTGGCCAAATCGCCGTTATAACGCTCAATAAATTTTTCATAAGTGAAATCTCCGTCGCCGGCTGTTGGAATATCCCGTAAAAGCCAGTAACGCAAAGCGTCAACGCCGTATCTTTCAATGACATCAAAAGGGTCAATGACATTGCTCAAAGTTTTGGACATTTTTTTGCCGTCGGCCAGAATGTGACCGTGAACAAAAATAGATTTGGGCAAAGCCAGACGGGCGGAAAGGAGCATGGCAGGCCAGATAACGGCGTGAAAGCGCGAAATATCTTTTCCGATTAAATGAATGTCGGCCGGCCAATATTTTTTAAATAATTTATTTTTCGGAAAACCCAGAGCGGAAATGTAATTAACCAAAGCGTCGGCCCAAACATAAACGGTCTGTGTCTTGTCATCGGGAACCGGAATACCCCAACTCAAATCTTTTCTTGGCCGGGAAAAACTTATATCCTCGAGCCCTTGCTTAATGAATTTCAAAATCTCATTCTTGCGGCCAGTCGGAATTATTTTTAATTCATCTTTCTTAATTTTAGATTCTATTTTTTTAGCGTAACGAGTCAGACGAAAAAAATAATTTTCTTCTCTAACCGCCTCCGGTGAAACATTATGATCCGGACATTTACCGTTCACTAAATCTTTTTTCGTGATAAAAGCTTCGTGGCCAACGCAATAAAGACCCTGATAATTTTTTTTATAAATATCGCCGTTTTTGACGAGTTTCAACCAAAAATTTTTTACCGAAGGCCAATGTTTTTTTTGGTCCGAAGTCCGGATAAACGCGTCATTGGAAATATTTAATTTTTCACCAAGCTCTTGGTATTTTTTAGCGTTTTGACTGGCAAAAATTTGAGGCTTAAGACCGGCGGCTTCGGCGGCTTTGACAATTTTGGCGCCATGCTCGTCCGTGCCGGTCAAGAAATAAACATCATTGCCGACCAATCTTCGATATCTCGCTAAAACATCGGCTTGAACCAGCTCCAAGGCGAAGCCGATATGCGGCAAGGCGTTTACATAAGCGATTGAAGTGGTAATATAAAATTGATGATTCTTTTTCCGCATATAATTTTTGGAAGCGCTTTAGGTTCTAAATTGCAAAATCCGATCGGCGGTTTGGGCGGCGCTATGCTTTCGCATTATTTTTTAGACAGTTTCAAACACTGGGATTATTCCATTGAAAATTTAAAAAAATTCGTTAAAAACGAAAAAAACAAAAATTTAAAATCCGCCGCGATTGATTTTCTAAAAATTATTTTGGATCTATCCCTGGGTTTTCTTGCCTTATCTCTTTTTTTTAAAAATGATCCGCAATTTTTTTTGATTCTTCTTGGCGGATTTTTTGGCGCCTTGCCGGACGGCCTCCAAGTTCTTCATTTTACTTTTCCTGACAATAAAGTTTTAGCGGTCCATCAAGAATTTCACGATTTTATGCATTTTTCAAAAAAAGAAAAACTCATTTTTCCGAACGGCATTTTAAGCGAAATAGCTGTTATTTTAATAGCGATTTTACTTTTTAGGTTATAAATTTTTATTGGGTGGGGCAGATTTTTGACGGAATCCTCACGCGAAGCAGTGAGGTGGCAAAAATCTGCCCCGCCCAGTTTTAAAATTCTTTCAAACGATTTCGCTTTTCTTTTTTCCGACAAAATCGCTTAAAAGTTCCATAATAAAACCCGCCGCTGGCACAGCCAAAAATAATCCAAACAAACCGCCCAATCGCGCTCCGACAAGAAGCGCGATAATGACAAAAATCGGATTAAGGCCGACAATTTTACGAAGCACGTTCGGAACAATGACGTGAGATTCAATCTGCTGAACCGCGAAATAAAGAATGAATATTCCCAGGCCGAGCGTGGGCGACTGCAAAAATCCAATAGCAATGGCGGGGATGGCGGCCAGAATCGGGCCGACAATCGGAATTATTTCCAGCAAAGCCGCCAAAATGGCGAGAACCAGGGCAAAAGGAAAATTCAGAATCGAAAGGCCGATAAAAACCAAAAATCCGACAATCAAACCGAGAAGAAACTGCCCTTGCAGCCAAAAACCGATTTTTCTTTTAGTCCTCTTCCAAAGATCAACGGCATATTCTTCATAATGATTCGGAATAGTGTAGCGAAGAAAATTCTCCACTCCATTTTCTATTACCACCAAATAAAAAGATAAGATCAAAACCGCTATTCCGTCCGTCAGGCGGTTAAAAGTGGTTGAAGCGATTTCAAAAACCCGCGGCGCCAGTCCCTCAAAATTTACGGGTAATTTTTGAATTAACTGCCGGACTTGATTCTCTAAATTAAATCCCGGCAAAAGTCTTTGAATATAATCCGGCAAATTCTGGGAAAGATGAGCTATTTCGCCGGCCAAAGGAAAAGTAACGAGATAAACCAATAAAACCAATAACGCGAAAATAAACAGATAAACAATGATAATGGAAATAAATCGGGGGAGTCCAAAATTTAAAAAAGGCGGACGGCCTCGGGTTAAAATATTGACAACCGGCTCAATGGCCGAAGCAATTACAATGGACATCAAAATCACCGCCAAAATGTCGCGAATCAAATAAAGAAAAATAAAACCGACTATTACCAAGCCGATTTTAATGATTGTCCCGACCGAAATATTGAAAAAATTTTTTGCTTCTAAGTTTTCCATTATAAATATAATGATAACAAAAAAATAAATAAAAAACAATAAATAAAAAAACAAATAAAGCGTCCGGCCGCAAGCAGCGCGACCGGACAATATTTTAAAAAATAAATTTACTCACTTTTATGCTATCGCTGAAATATGGGTAAATTTGTTAAAATTTTCGCCTCATTCCCGCAACTAGCCGCAAAATATGCGACGAATGCATAATAAAATATCCCCTCGTTTTCGCGAGGGGATATTGTTAAAATTTATTTAAAAGTTTTAAAAATTTATCCTTTTTTTTGAATGGGCCGATTAAAGCGAGATTGAGTTTTTCCGGCCGGAAAATATCTTTGGCGATTTTTTGAATATCGCTCGCGCTGACCGCGTCAATTTTTTCAGCGAATTCTTTCGGACTCAAAATTTCTTTTCTCTGAAGCTCCTGCATTCCCAAAAAAATCGCCACGGCATTGGAAGTTTCAAGATTCAAAGACAACCGGCCTTTGATAAATTCTTTGGCTTTTTTTAATTCTTCTTCTCCAACTCCGTTTTGAGCGATATCGCGGTATTCTTCAAGAATTAAATTTATTGCCTGTTCGGCATTTTTTGGCGCCAGCCCGACATAGGTCGTCAAATATCCGCTGTCGCTAAATTCGGAATAATCGGTAAAAACCGTGTAAGCTAATCCTTTTCTTTCTCGAATTTTGATAAACATTCTGGAACTCATTCCATTGCCTAAAATAGTGGACAAAAGATCCAAACCAAAACGCCAAGGGTGATTTAAAGAATAAGCCCGAACCCCTAAAGAAACTTGAGCCTGATTATCTTTTCTAAAATGCATCAACCCTTCCGGCCGATTTTGTTTTTCAATTACTTTGGCTTTTTGAGGAGAGGCTCCCGGACGAATCCCGGAAAAATAATCATCTATCTTGGGAATGAAAGAATCCGTTACCGCTCCAGCCGCGATAACCACGACATTTTTAGCCCTGTAAAAATTACTTAAATATTTAACGAAATCTTTGTGCTGAATTTTCCGAATATTCTCTTTTTGTCCGGCAATATCCCAACCGACCGGCTGATCGCCGTAGAGCAATCGCTCAAAAAGAAACCCGATGTAACGGTCCGGATCGTCAAGATAACTATTGATTTCCTCAATAATTACGTTTCTTTCCCGATCAATTTCTTCTTTTTTTAAGGTTGAATTAAGAAATATATCGGAAATAACATCTAAGATTAAATTATCATGTTGAGCCGCGGCTTTAACAAAATAACCGGTGTATTCTTTGCTGGTAAAGGCGTTATAAATCGCGCCGACCGAATCCAATTCTTTTGATATATCAATAGCCTGCGGTCTTTTTACCGTTCCCTTAAACATCATATGCTCCAAAAAATGAGAAAGCCCGTTATTTTTTTTATTCTCGTATCTTGAGCCCACGCCGGCCATAACCAGAACAGTTAAATTTTTAGCGCCTGGCATCGGAGCGGTAATGATTCGAAACCCATTTTTTAATGTTGTTTTCTTAAACATATTTTTTCACCTCATTAATTAGCCCTTTTTAATTTTATGGAACTATTTCAATGATAAATTTACGGATTTAAAAGTCAAGTTTTTTGCCAATTCAATTTATTTTTACCAATGAATCGAATCATTGATAAACACTCAAATGATACTTATTTCAGCGATAGCGTGAAAAAGTACGCTTTAAAAATAAAAAATCTTTCTAAATGCGTCAAAAAATTTTAGAATTTATATAATCAATCAAATTTGAAATTTTAATTCTTTCTTGCTTGGTCGTATCGCGATCGCGGATCGTCACGGTGTCGTCTTCTAAAGTTTGGAAATCAACAGTCAAACAATAAGGAGTGCCGATTTCATCTTGGCTAAAATACCGCTTGCCGATATTGCCTCGATCGTCCCAAGCAACAAAAAAATGAGGTTTGAGCAAGGAATAAACCGATTTGGCTTTTTCGATTAATGGCGGCTTATTCGCTAGAAGCGGAAAAATAGCCACTTTAAAAGGCGCTAATTTCGCCGAAAGCTTCAGATAAATTCTTTTATTTTTTCCTTCCCCGTCTTCTTGATAGGCTTCGGCGAGAATGGCCAAAATCGTCCGATCCACGCCAAAAGTCGGTTCAATCACGTGCGGCAAAAATTTATTTCCGTTCTCGTCCTGATAACTTAAATCAACGCCGCTTTTTTGGGAATGATTTTTAAGATCGAAATCCGTTCGATAAGCTAATCCATAAAGTTCCTCTTTGCCAAAAGGAAAATTATAATCGATATCAACGGTTTTTTTTGAATAATGCGCTCGCTCTTTGGCCGCCACTTCCCTAAAATCAACATTCATGGATGAAAGGCCTATTATCTCCATCCATTTTTTTATCCGAGTAAGCCATTCTTCAAAACTTTTTTCCCAATTTTCCGACCGAATAAAATACTCTATCTCCATTTGTTCAAATTCCCGGGTTTTAAAAATAAAATTGCCCGGGGTAATTTCGTTGCGAAAAGCTTTACCGATCTGAGCAAGGCCAAAAGGCAGCGCGGGATGAAAAGAATCAATAATATTTTTAAAATTAATAAACATTCCTTGAGCCGTCTCGGGCCTCAAATACGTCAAACTCGCTTCGTCTTCCACCGGGCCAAGATAAGTTTTCAGCATCAAGTTAAATTTTTTCGGCTCGCCCAAAATCCCCTCGCAACTGGGACATTTTTTAGAATCAATCAATTTATCGGCGCGATAACGGCTTCGGCATTTCCGGCATTCGGCCAAAGGATCGGAAAATTCCTTTAAGTGGCCCGAAGCCTCCCAAATTTTGGTATTCATTAAAATAGATGAATCGAGGCCGTACATATCGTCTCGGCTATGAACAAAAAATTTCCACCAAAGCTGTTTGATATTATTTTTAAGCTCAATGCCCAGCGGGCCGTAATCCCAGGAATTGGCAAGCCCGCCGTAAATATCCGAGCCCGGATAAATAAAACCTCGACGTTTGGCCAGCGAGACGATTTTTTCCATCAAATTCTGATTTGCTTCTGCTTTCATTGCTTCGTATTTTAAACTAAAAATAAAAAAATGACAACGAAATTTTGCCAACCCAAATAGAGTAAAAACTTTTTAAGCATTTTCTTTCATACTACGTAGTATGAAAGAAAATGCTTATTTTAAATAATATACATCTTAACTAAACAATACTTTTTATCTTTTATTCCGAATGGCTGCAGCCGCCGAAAGTGAAAGCGTAAAACCGAAGATCGGAATTGGCCGGGAAAATTTTTATTTCGCCTTGATGAAAATCTTTGGCTCGAATCAAATTATACATTCGAGCTTCTTTGATCAAAACAAAAGTTTCCCCTTTTCCCGAAAATTGAACATCATCCCCGGCAAAATCTTTATTGAGCCATTGATCATTCAATTTTACAAACGCTTTTTTCTCGTCTTTCGCGGATTCCATTACCAGATTCAGTGAAATAGCCTGATAATTCAGAAAAAGATAATTGGCCGTATCGCCGGATTGGGATTCTATATATTCTCCGGCCGCGATCCAGAAACCGGAAAGATAAAAAACATTAGTCTTGTGTTGACTGGCATCCCGATAGTTGGCCAATATATTTTTTTGATAACCCGCCAAATTGCCAATCTGGCCGCGGCCGTAACCAAGATATAATTCTTCAGTGGCCGGATAACAGACGCCGCCGGTTCCCTCTTCAAAGTCAATTCTTGGAAGATCGATTTTTGTTTTAGTTTCGGCTAAAATCAACTCTTGAATTTTTGCTTCTGTCTGGCCGTACTGGCCTTCGCCAATATGGTCGTAGACAATTTCGCCTTTTTGATTAATCAAAATTTTTCTCGGCCACCAAGCATTATCGTATAAATCCCAAATTCGGCGATCCGGATCCAGTACAATCGAATATTTAAGGCCGAATCGCTCCCCGGCTTTTTTGACGTTTTCGGGATTTTTCTCAAAATCAAATTCCGGCGAATGAACGCCGACAATAACCAGGCCGAAATCTTTATACCGCTCGTGCCATTTTTTCAAAAACGGCAAAGTCCGGATGCAATTGACGCAGGAATAAGTCCAGAAATCCACCAAAACGATTTTGCCTTTAAGTTTCTCCCAATCGAGCTCTTCGGAATTAATCCAAACAAGCCCCTTTGGAAAATCCGGTGCTTTTTTACCTATTAATTTTTGGCCAAATAGGATCATTTTTTAAAACGCGAAAATTTACTAGAGTTGGGCAGGACAGATTTTTGCCACCTCACTGCTCCGCATGAGGATTCCGTCAAAAACTGTCCTGCCCCAACTCTAAAAAACAAGTTCGCCGCGCCAATGGCGCCGGCGTCTTCGCCTAATTTCGTTCTCAATATCAGCGTTTTTTTAGCCAAAGGAGAAAAAAATAATCGCCTCATTTGTTTTTTAGCCGGCCTTAATAATAAATCTCCGGCCTTTATCAATCGGCCGCCGATGATTATTTTTTCCGGATTTAAAATATTAACTAAATTAGCTAAACCAATACCCAAATCCTTGCCTATTTTTTCAAAAATCTCAATCGATTTTTTATCTCCGGCCTCGGCTCTTTTTTGCAAAATTTCCGGTTTTTCTTTTGAAAATCTCAAATAACCTTTTCGGGAAACTAAATCTTCAAAACTTAATAATTTTTGACGCTCCGTTCTCCGCTCCCTATTTATAGTCATATGACCAACCTCGCCGGCCGATCCAGCCTCGCCTAGCCATAATTTTCCGTCAATCATAATGCCTCCGCCCACGCCCGCCCCTAAAGTAACGCCAATTATCGAGCAGGCGCCTTGACCGGCTCCGTATAAATACTCAGCTAAGACGAAGGCTCGAGCGTCGTTTTCAATTTTGACCGGTATTTTAAAATAATCGGAAAAAATCTTCTGAATCGGCAAACCGGCAAGCGATGGAATATTCGGCGTTTTCAAAATCGACCCTTTTTTTATATTAAGACTGCCGGGAACGCCTAATCCGATCCCTAAAATATTTTTTCGCCCGATTTTTTCAATAATCTCGTTCGCTTCTTTTTTAACCAAATCGAGCAATGCTTGTTTTTTGATTTTTGGCCGGATATCAATCCTTTTTTTAAATAAAATTTTCCGATTTAAAAAATTAAAAATCAAAAAATTTATTTTTGAGCCGCCGATGTCGATACCCAAAGAAAAGTGTTTCATTTTTTTTATATACCAATATATCAGTATACTGGTATATTGGAAAAATTAACTTTTTTGCCAAAAAATAATAAATAAAAGCCAGGAGCCGCCAAGAATCAGTCCGCCCAGCACATCGGAAAAATAATGAACGCCCAGAAAAACGCGGGAAAAACTAATTATCAAGATTATCAAAAACAAAAAAGAGTTGAAAAAAAATTTTACCAATTTGGGCCAATTTGATTGCCCGATGACACGCATTAAAGCGCCCCAAAAAGCAACGGCTAAAGCCGCGTGACCGGAAGGAAAACTTGATCCCGAAGTTAAAATCATTCCGAAATCCGGCCGAAGCCGATGAAAAAATAATTTTAAAACTTGGCCTAAAATCCCGGCCCCGACAGTTGAAAATAAAATCAGATTGGCAAATTTATTCCGTTTTTTAAAAAAGAAAATAACGGCCAACGAAATCGCCAGAGTAAAAATCAATTTCCAATCGCCCAAAACCGTGATTTTTTTAAAAAATGGCGCCAAGAAATTAAAAACGTCAGCCGAAAGGCGGTTTTTTAAAAAATCAATAATCAGCCGGTCAAGAAAATTTAAAAAATAAAAAACATAAGGAAGAAAAATTAAAAACCCGATGACCGCGCTGGCCAAACCGGCCACAAGGACGGCGCCGGCCATTAAATCTTTTATTTGACCGATCTGTCGATCGTGTTCTTTGCCGTAAAGATTCAAAAACCGCTCCTGAGCGGTATTAATCAATTCCAATATCAAAACCAAGGCAATGGCGAAAATAATCAAACCGCGTTCAAAAAAATTAAGCGGCAAATAAATAAGCAAAACGGAAACAACAACCGCGAAACCAATTTCAATCTTAAAATTTTTTTCTTCGGTTAAAGCGACCGCGATGCCCCGAATGGCGTTGCGAAAACTTTGAATGAGTTTATCCATAACTAAAGAATCGGCAAAATGAAATAGAAAACGCTGCCTTTCATTTCGCCTTCGGACTCAGCCCAAATTTTCCCCTGATGAAGTTCAATGAAATGCTTGGCAATATAAAGTCCGAGGCCAACGCCTTCCGGATGAGTCAAGATGGCGTTCTGGGCTCTATAAAATTTGTTAAAAATTCTTGAAAAATCTTCTTCCAAAACTCCGATACCGGTATCAACCACGGAAACCTGAATCATCGGCCGGCCATCGATTTCCGTTTCGCGAATATCAATTTCAACATTGCCCTTGGGAGTGTAGCGCAAAGTATTTTCCAGCAGAACCTCAACCACCCGCTTGATTTTAATTGGATCGAAATATATTTCTTTTTCCGCCCCATTTTTAATGACTACGTTAAAACCAAGCTTTTTATACTCAAATTGTTTTTTCATTTTATCGGCCGTTTCTTTGACTACTTCGGAAATTTTTCCTCTTATTTTTTCAATTTTAACTTCGCTGGAGTCTATAGACAGGGCGTCAAAAATATTATTTAACACATTGATGAGAATCATCGTATGTTCAAAAATCTCTTCAGTGGATTTACGGTCATCCGGAGTGGGCAAAGCGTCTTTTTTTAAAGATTCTTTCAAAAACTCGCTTTGCCAGCGAACCTGGGCCAGCTGGGAACGAAACTGAGAAGAGACGATTTTAATAAATTCGTATTGGGCCTGATCCAAAAATTTAGCTTCATAAAAGAGTCGAGCTTTTTCAATGGCTGACGAGGCCTCGCGGGAAATAATGCCCAAAAGCTGAAGATCCTGAACGGTAAAAGCGGCTTGGTCTTTTTTCTTTCCCAAAAACAAAATACCGATGATTTTGCCCCTCACCGCCAAACCAATGGCGAGAACAAAGTTTAATTTCTCCAACTCGTGCTTCAGATATTGAATTTTTAATTCCGAATTGCCGAGACTGATTAAATATTCCAGCTCGCTCCGATCAATCGCTTTTTCCGGATTTTCCGAAAAAGCTTTCACTAAATAATTTTCTTGAGTCAAAGTAAAATCTTCGCTGTTCAGTCCAATCACTTGTTTGGGAATAAAATGACCTTGTTTAATTAAAATCGCGAAAGCGCCTTTTTCAATATTCATTAAACGGCCGGTCTTTTCCAAAATAGATTTTAAAAGTTTGTCCAAACCAAGAGTCGAACTCCAAATGGAAATCAGTTCTTCGGTGGTTTTTTTATAATTATATTCTCCGCGAAAAACCACTCGATCTAAAACGTTATCCAGCGAATGCTTAAGCGGCTCAAAACTGAAAGTGATAATAATTGAGGCTAAAACAATGCTTGCGATTCCGGGAATAATGATTGTCAAAGTGGAAACTAAAAATATAAATACTAAAATAACCGACAAAACAAGAAATGAAAATAAAACCACCCGCTTGATGACCCAATTAATATCAAAAAGATGATAACGGGCAATGGCGTAAGAGGTAAAACCGACAAAAAATAAGGTAAAAAGAGGTCCTAAAGCGTTATAATCAAAAATTCCAAATAATTGAGGGAGAAATAAATTAGTGGAAATTAAAGGGATAAAAGTTAAGGCTAGGCCGAAAAAGATATATTTTAATTGAGCGCGCTTTTGTCCGGAAAAACGAAAAAATTTAAAAATTAAAAGAAAAAGAGAACTAAAAATCAAAATACCGGCCCAAATGCTCCAAAACGGATAAAGCGGACCAAATTCGCCAGTAATAAATCCGTTTTTGATAATAAAACTTTTAATTAACCAAGGACTGAAAGAAGAAAAAGAAAAAAATGCGCCGCTAATCGAAAGAATATAATTAATTAAAGAAAGGTGCCGTGATTTTTCATAAATAAAATTAATGGTAAAAAGCGCGAAACCCAATATCATGAGCGCTCCAAAAGCAAAAGCTAAATAAACCCAAATCCAAGCCGGCTCAATAAAAATTACCGTCAAAATACTTAAATTCCAACCGGTAAAACCGAAAACCATTAAACTAAAAGCCTGGCGAATCAGGTTTTTTCTTCCAAAAATAAAAACATAAACGCCAAAAAAAGAGTTAACTAAAAAAGTTAAAAAAAGGGTAATGGGGATAAGTGTCATTTTTTATTTTTATTATATCACGTATCTTAAAAAAACAAAAAAAGCCTCAACAAGAGGCTTTGGACTTATTAAATTTTTTGAGCTTTTAAAAACACGCAGGTTGAGCCGTAAACTTTCTCGAGTTTTAAAATTTTAAAACCGAATTTACTCATTTTTTCCGCGAGAATTTTTTCGCTTAAAAAATGATAAATTTTCTTCTTTGCCTTAAACAAAATAATAATATTAAAAACTATCAATAAAACAAAGAGAGGCAGATCAATCAGAAATTTTAAAAAAGAGATAATATTTTTTTTGCTTAAAATAATAAAGATATGCTCTTTTAAAATAGCGACTAAATTCTTTGAACAAGGATTGACTATAATAATTTCTCCCTTATTTTTTAAAACCCGGCGAAATCTTTGAATAGCCAAGTCAGGGTTATTGAGAGCGTAAAGCGCGTTGACGCAAATAATTCGATGAAAAGTTTTATTCGGAAAAGGCAAACCTTCATTTAAATCACATAGCCAAAATCTCACATGATTTTTTTTAATTTTGCCGACTGCTCGATTAAGCATAGCCGTTTCAACGTCAATGGCGTGAATTTTTATTTTAAAATCGCCGCTATATTTTTCTTCTATTTTTTTAATAACATTGCCAGTGCCGCAGCCAGCGTCAAAAATAGTTAAATCAGATTTAATTTCAAGTTCCGCGACCACTTTTTCTATCAATTGCCGATAAGGAATAATTTTTAAAAGAGAATCATAAATTAAAGCGTATAATCTCCAAAAATTTAATAAAGGCATTTAAAATCTCCTCGCTAAAATTTTTTAAAGTGCTTTAATGAATTTTCCAAATAACAAAATAACATAAATATTAAAAAAAATCAATGTTTACAAAAATTTTTTGATTCATTAAACTAAAAATAATTTTAACTTTAAAAAACCTAAAAGAAAATTAAAAGTGTTATTTAAAAACTAACAATTAACTGAAACGAGAAAACTGAGGTGAAAAATGAAAAAAATTCCGATTGTTATAAAAATCGCAAATTCTAATTATGAAAGGGAAAAAGCAATAAAATTTATTGATCGTCTCGCTTTAAAATATTATCAATGCCATGCTCCGCCTTTGTCTCAAATCATATTAACCGCTTATTCAAAAAAACAAATTGTTGGCAGTTTAGGCATTAATTTCGCGAAAAACAATAAACTGCCAATAGAAAAACACTGGATTTTTGATCATAATAAAACGCCTTTACCTTACCGAGCTTCAAAATTAGCCGAATACGGCCGTTGGTTCGCGACTCAACCGAATATTTCATTCGCTCTATATTTTTCCGCAGCCTCTTACGTTCTCCAAAATGGTAAAAAATACGCCTTTTTTGAAGTAAAAGATTCAATTGCCAGACATATTAAACATGCCGGAGTTAAACTTTTTCTTATCAATGCTCAATTACTGATTGAAAATATAGAAAAAAAACGAAGAAATTATTATTTAATTCCTCCGACTCCAAAATTTTATATGACAGATAATGAACAAACCGTAGAAACGTTAAGAAAAATCGCGATACCTCAAATCCAAAGCGGCGAAATTATCATTGAAATTTAAAAAAACAATCCTCTCCGAAATTGGAAGGGTTTTTTATTGACCATTCAGCGCAATTCATGGTCAACACTGAACTTGCTGAAGTGTTGACAAATAAAAATCAAATAGTTTAATGTAAAATATCTTGAAAAGAAGAAAATTTTAACCAAAAAAGGAGGTCGTTTAAATGCTCTTTAAAAATGAACAATTAGCCGTAGTCAGAAAACCGGGAATGTCTATTCAAAACGGATTAAGACTAAAAGATTTAGGCGAAGTTGATCCGAAAAAGGCAAAAATTCAGCACTTGAATTATTGCCAAGCCTTGGAAAATATGGGATTCAAACTTATAATCCTTCCGCCTTTGGAAAAATATCCGGACAGTGTTTTCGTGGAAGATTCGGCGATCATCGCCAAAGAAACGCTCATTACTACGAGACTTAGAAAGGAGGAAAGACGGGGAGAAGAAAAATTGCTTGAAAAAGAACTGGTAAAATTTTATTCGGATGTCAGAAAAATAAAAACCCCGGGGTACATAGAGGGCGGGGATGTCCTGATTTTGGATAAAGGTTCTTATATCGGCATTTCCAGAAGGACAAATCTGGAAGGAGCGAGCCAACTTTCAAAAATTTTATACAAACTCGGGTTTAAATACACAACTTTTATCGAATTGCCTTCCGATATGCTTCATCTAAAAGGAGCGATGAGCTATCATCGCATTTCGCCAAATGAAAACCTGCTCATAATTTCTGAAGAATTATATTACCGTTTTAAAAATGTAAATTTAGAGCGGGAAAGCAAAGTTTTGGTTACTCCGGCCGAGGAACGTTTTGGCGCGAATTGCATCAATTCCGGAAAAGATTTTCTGATTCATTCCGGCAGGAAAAAAACCAAGGCTCTTTTGCGAAAAAAAGGTTTTAACGTGGTTGAAATCGATATTTCGGAGTTTGAAAAGATAGACGGCGCGATGACCTGCCTTTCAAAATTTTTTAACAACAAATTATCATAGAAATTTAAAAAAATAACCCTCTCCGATTTCGGAGAGGGATTTTATTTACGTTTATTTTTCCACAACTTCGTTGACCGAAGCCGCGAATCTCTCAAGCCCAACTTCTAATTGGCCTAAAAAGATATTCAACGAAGGCAGAAAACGAATAGTGTTAACGCCGGACTGGGAAACCAGCAAACCGTTTTTCACGCACTGATGGATAATTTTATTTCTTAACAGCGAAGACGGCTTTCCGTCTTCATCGATAATATCAATGCCCCACATTAAGCCTATGCCTCGAAAATCTTGTAAATAAGGAAGTTGGCGGTCTAATTCTAAAAACCAGTTTATCATAAATTCCCCGAGTTTTTGAGCCCGTCCAATGAAATTTTCACAAGCGGGAAGTTCGTATTCTAAATTTTGGCTTTTATTTTTTGGGGCGTTTATAATTTTTTCCGCCTCGGTTTTCTTATATAGGGCATTTATAAAAGCAATTGATGATATACAAGCTAAGGGCGTGGCGTTAAAAGTGCCAGAATGTTTCCCCGGAGACATTATTTCCTGGTCAAATCCGTGAAATAAATCTTTTCTAAAAACTACAGCTCCTAATGGCAGACCGCCGCCAAGACTTTTCGCCAAAGTAATAACATCGGGCTGAATGCCGTAATGCTCAAAAGCGAAAAGTTTTCCAGTTCGGCCAAAACCGGTTTGAATTTCATCAACAATAGTTACAATATCATTCGCGCGGCAATAATCAAAAATCTGTTCAATTGATTTTTTATCCGAGACATTGACACCGGCCTGACCTTGGACAAGTTCCATAAAAAATCCTTGGACATCTTGAGGTCTGAAGCAATAACGATGAGGGCACGATTGGATTTCTTCAATGTAAGTTTTCCCGCTCTCAATATTAATTCCGTCTCTCCACTCTCTATCATCCGGAAAAGGCAAATGAATAACTTTCAAATTATCGTTATGCTGTGTTTTTTGAATTGGTTTTTCTTGAGTTAAATCTTTGGCATAGCCCTGTCGTCCGTGAAAAGCGCCTTCAAAAGCCAGCCAAACCATTCGCGATCCTCGATTTTTCTTTAAATAAATATTTGCCTCTTGCGAGGACAATGTCTTAATAATTTCCACAGCGGCGTTATTGGCTCCGGCGCCGGTAATCTCCGGCCAAACCATTATTTCAAAATCAAGAGGCATAATGGCTTTCAGCGTTTTTTCCCATAATAGCAAAGGAAAATGCGGCCAATCCGTGGCAATGGCAAAATTCAGTTTATTCATTTGTTTCGCCACCGCCTCATTGATTTTCGGATGACAATGCCCGAGATTCAAAACGCCAATTTGGGAAGTTAAATCCAAATATTCTTTCTCTTCAACATCCCAAATGACCGACCCAATAGCGCGCTCTACCATTATTGGATAAGTTTCGTAATCAATCGTGGTCGGCGGCTGTATTCTTTTCAGCTCGTTCAACAAAGATTCATTTGATAATTTCTTTGATATAACTTTAATTTTATCTAAATCTTTATCTTTAAACATTCCGTCGGGAATTTTGGGACGTTTTTTTTCAAATGGCCCAAAAAGATAAACGTCATCATCAAATATTTCGTGATTTAAACGTTCATTCATTTTAACCTCCTTGCCCATAGACAACTTTTAAAAGTTGTTTTATAGGGCTTGCCGCTTCGTGATTTTACGAAAAACGGCTTGTTTTGTTTATTAAAATTTCAAAGACCTTAGATAACGCATATTATCTTAAAACCCTATTTTTGTCCACCCCGAAGAACAAAAAACCTCCTTGAATTAAGGAGATTGGTAGGAACGCCCGGATTTTCACCGGGACCCTCTATCTTTTTAGATAGCGCTCTATATTTGAGCTACGTCCCTATGGGGCAGCCGTCCGGGCTAGAACCGGATTTTCCCGATCGCATCGGGCGCTTTACTTTCATAAGCTACGGCCGCGTTTGATTCAAAACAAAGAACAAAATATAAGCTAATCCAAAAAATAAATTGTGTCAAGGTCGCGTAAAATAAATATTCTCCACGCTATTTAAGTTATTTAGCTTACTAAACTTATTCCGCGGCCGTTTAATTAGTTTAGTAAATTTAATAAGTTTATTTATAATTATTATTGCGTCAAGAATTTTTGGTGTGCTATAATTAAAAAATGCTTAAATGGATATCAGGCGAATTGAATATTTTTAATCAGTGCAAGG
This sequence comes from Parcubacteria group bacterium, assembly GCA_016188775.1. Classification (GTDB taxonomy): domain Bacteria; phylum Patescibacteriota; class Minisyncoccia; order JACPHC01; family JACPHC01; genus JACPHC01. Next base: position 4,873 of record JACPHC010000010.1, on the reverse strand, counting down.
CTAATCGGATATCGATTTGGCAGTGCCCGCCTTTTCTTTTTGTCATAATGGGATTTATCAATATCTCGGCCGTGCTTTCCAGTTATATCGCCGCTAATAAATTCTTTGTTGACGACCCGATGATCGCCGCCTTAATCGCTCTTTTAATCTCATTGATAACCTTTATTATCGGCTACGCGGTCGTGAAAAGCTTTGACGAAATGGCGGAAATTTCCCAAATGAAATCCGAGTTTGTCTCCATCGCTTCCCATCAGCTCCGCACTCCGCTTTCAGCCATACGCTGGACTATTGACCTGATTCTCTCCGGCAAACTCGGGCCGCAAACCGAAGAACAAAAAAATATTTTAATCAACCTGCAGGAAAGCAACGAACGAATGATCAATTTGGTCAATAATCTTTTGGATATAAACAGGATAGAAAGCGGACGCATTATTTTGAAAGTTGAGCCGGTATCAATAGTGGAAATAACAAAAAAAACTATCACTGAACTTTCCAATTTCGCGCTGGCCAATAATATCGGATTAGAATTTGAAAACAACGCGGAAATTCCTTTTATTCAAGGCGATCCGGAGCGCTTGAAAATCGTTATCCAAAATCTGATAGACAACGCGATAAAATTCAGCCGATCGGGCGGCCAAGCGAAAATCAAGATTACAAAAGATAAAAAAAATGTTATGATGACGGTGACTGATCAGGGCATCGGCATTTCTAAGACGGAGCAATCAAGAATGTTTCAAAAATTTTTCCGGGCCAAAGCCGCCCTTCGCCAGCAAACCGTCGGATCCGGTCTCGGTCTTTACATATCCCGGGCGATTATTGAAAGCTTGGGAGGCAAGCTGGGATTTCAATCGGAAGAAAATAAAGGCAGTATTTTTTGGTTTAAACTACCGATTTACCCGCCGAAATTTTTAAAAAGTTGAAAAAAATATTTTAAATTATTCCAAGAAAATACAATTAAAAACTTTTTTTAAAATACTATTTCAAAATTTTAGCGGATAATTAAATATTAAAATTAAAAAGTGAAGGAATTCGTTTCCGAAGCTTTAATTAAAATATGGTCGAAAAAAAGAAAAAAATTTTATTTATTGAGGACGAGGCGACGCTTCAGAAAGCGATCGGAACTTTTTTAGAGGCCGAAGGCTACGAAATCATCTCGGTTCTTGACGGCGAAGCCGGCATTGCCCGAGCCAACAAGGATATGCCGGATTTGATCTTGCTGGATCTCATTCTGCCTAAAAAAGACGGCTTTGAAGTGTTGGCGGAACTGAAAACCAATGAAGCGACGAAAAAAATTCCGGTCATAGTCTTGACTAATCTCGAAGGCATCGGCTATGTGGATCGGGCGATTGAGCTCGGAGCCACGACTTATCTGGTCAAGGCTAATTACACCCTGGAAGAAGTGATTCAAAAGGTGAAAGAAGCCCTAGCCTAAAAGTAACGCTGCCTCTTTGATGCGCGTTGAGCCTCAACAACTTAAAGCCTTTATTCTTGACGCCGGTCTAGTCAGCCCGGAAGAGTTAAAAAAGGCGGATCAAACAGCCCAAGAGACCAAAGCCGATCTCGGCGCTATTTTAATTAAGGCCGGCTTAATTGCCGAAGTGGACTTAATAAAACTTCACGCCTATATTTTAGGCATTCCCTTCATCGATCTTGAAAAAGAAAAAGTCAAGCCTGAAATTTTAAAAATTATTCCCGAACCCATCGCCAAAAAACATAATATCGTCGCTTTTAAAAAAACCGGCGGCGACCTTGAAGTGGCGATGCTTGATCCGGAAGATTTGGAAACTATTGAATTTATCAAGAAAAAAACCAATCTTCGGATTTTGCCCCGCTTAACTTCGCCGGCCAGCGTCAAAAATATTATTTTTCAGTATCAAAAAACCCTGGAGGCTGAATTCGGCGAATTGATTCAAAAAGAAACCGGCGCCATTCCGCTGGTTAAAGTTGAAGAAAAAATCGGCGAAGAAACGCCGGATCTCCGCAAAGCCGCTGAAGAACTGCCCATCATCCGCATCGTTGACACCTTGATTAAACACGCGATTTTAAGCAGCGCCTCGGATATTCATATTGAACCGGCGGAAAAAGAAGTAATCATCCGCTACCGGATTGACGGTATTTTGCATGATGCGATGATTCTGCCAAAAAAAGTTCATACCGGCATCATTGCCAGAATTAAAATTCTCTCGAATCTGCGCATTGACGAACACCGCCTGCCTCAAGACGGCCGATTTAAAATGGAAGACGCGAATTACAAAATTTCTTTCCGAGTTTCCATTATTCCGGTTTTTGACGGAGAAAAAATCGTTCTGCGGCTACTTCCGGAAACCAGTCTTGGTCTCTCGCTCGAATCAATCGGCCTAAGAGGTCAAGCTTTGGAAATCGTTCACTCCAATATTAAAAAACCCGTTGGGATGATTTTAGTCAGCGGACCGACCGGCTCGGGAAAAACCACGACTCTTTATTCAATTTTGGATATCATTAACATTCCCGGCATCAACATCTCCACCCTAGAAGATCCGATTGAATACCGTTTGCCCCGAATCAATCAAACGCAAATCAGTCCGGCGATCGGCTTAACTTTTGGCAGCGGACTTCGGGCTCTGGTCCGTCAAGACCCGAATATTATTCTGGTCGGCGAAATACGGGATGAAGAAACCGTGGATCTGGCCATCAATGCCGCCTTAACCGGCCACTTAGTTCTTTCCAGTATTCATACCAACAGCGCCTCGGGCGCCATCCCCCGACTGATTGATATGCGCGCCCAGCCGTTTTTAATCGCTTCAACCGCTAATCTGATCATAGCCCAGCGCTTAGTCCGGCGGCTCTGCCCGGATCGGGAAAAATACAGGCTTAACGCTTCCCAAATCAAAACGCTCGGCGAATCGATTGATTTAAACCGGGTTCTCGATATTTTAAAAAAAGAAAAAATCATCAAACCGAAAACCGCCTGGACCGAAATTGATTTTTACCGAGCTAAAAAATCCGAATCCTGCCCCGAGGGATACAAAGGCCGAATCGGCATCTATGAAGTTTTGGAAATAACGAATGAAATAAAAGATTTGATCACCAAAAAAGCGACTTCGGACGAAATAGAAAATCAAGCCCGCCAAGACGAAATGATAACAATGCTAGAAGACGGAATAATTAAAGCGGTTCAGGGAATAACGACCATTGAAGAAGTTTTGAGAGTGACGAGAGAATAAAAAAAATTAAATATGCCTAAATTCACCTACATTGCCAGATCAGCGGCCGGGGAACGGATCACCGGCGAAAAAGAAGCAACCAATCAAAAAAATCTCGCGGAAATGTTAAAAAGCGAGAGTGTTTTTTTGATTTCCGCCCAAGTCAAAGGACGGAAAAAACTAACCCAGATTGACATTTTTGGTTTTTGGAAAAAAATCCGACCCGTTTCTTTACTGGAAAAAATGATGTTTAGCCGAAACCTAGCCGTGATGATCAGCGCCGGACTGCCTATTGTCAGATCCTTGGACGCCCTAGCCACTCAAGCCGAAAGCGCTAAATTTCAAGAGGTTATTCGGGATGTTTCCGATAATATCCGCCAAGGAAAAAGTTTTAAAGAAAGCCTGGAGCAATATCCGAAAGTTTTTAACGAGTTATTTGTCAGTATGGTCGGCGTGGGAGAGACCAGCGGAACTTTGGAAGATGTTTTGGAAATACTGGCCCGGCAGATGAAACGGGATTACGATTTAAGATCAAAAATCCGGGGAGCTCTGACTTATCCGATCGCAGTCATCAGCGTTATGATCGTGGTCGGTATTATTATGATGACAACCGTTATTCCCAAAATCACCGACACTTTCAAAGAATTAAACGTCGCTCTTCCGCCGATGACGGTCTTCGTTATCGCTCTTTCCGATTTTATGCTCAAATTCTGGTATTTTCTGCCGGTGATCGCCGGACTGATTTTCTACTTTTTCCGGCGGCTGCTCAAAACCGAGGCTGGTAAAAGATCGTTTGGCTGGCTCTGGTTGCACCTGCCGCCTTTTTCCGGACTTTCTCGAAAAATAAATTCGGCCCGATTCAGCCGAACTTTGGCCTCGCTAGTCAAAAGCGGCGTGCCGATTGTCAAATCGCTGGAAATCACTCAAAACACGCTCGGCAATTATTTTTTTAAAAAATCCATTCAACGCGCCAAAGAAGCGGTAGAAAAAGGGAAAAATCTTCATGAGACGTTAGAAGAATATTCGGATTTGTACCCTCCGCTGGTCACCCAGCTGATAGCCGTCGGGGAAGAAACCGGTCAACTCGTGGATATTTTGGCTCGGCTGGCTCTTTTTTACGAAGGAGAAGTTTCTAGAGCAACCAAAAATATGTCCACTTTGATTGAACCGATTATTATGATTATCATTGGCGCGGCGGTCGGTTTTTTCGCCATTGCCATGATTCAACCAATGTATTCAATCGTTCAAGGATTTTGAACGATTGAATACATTGGTTAGGAAAGGGGTCGGGAAAACAAAAGTTTTCCTGTGGCGAAAATAATAAAGCCGATGGGTTTTAGGGAGCGAAGCGACGCCAAGGCATTCAATTGTTCAAGAATTTTAAATTTACGAGGCTTAGCCTCGTAAGAACATGAAAAAAGGTTTTACTCTCATCGAACTAATCATCGCTTTAGCGGTTATCGCCTTGGTTATTTTCGGTTTAATCAGCGCTTTTCGCGGCTTTACTTATCGTTCGGAACTCAACTCTCAATCCCAGTCCATCATTGAAACCTTGCGCCAAGCGAGTTCGCGCACTTTGGCCTCGGAATCCGCTCAAAGCTTCGGCGTTCATTTTGAAATCAATCGTTATGTTCTTTTTTATCCCGGCCCGAATTACAACCCGTCCGATCCCAACAATCAAATTTTTAATT
>JACPHC010000009.1 GCA_016188775.1 Parcubacteria group bacterium | reverse complement strand
CATTCCCTTTCAAAAAATAGAGGCCAGCCCCGCCGCCTTGCTTGTCAAAGCAAAGCACCACAGAAAAATACTCTTTTCATTAGGAGAAAAAGAAATCCGGCGCGCGCAAAATGAAAAGAGCAAAGAGTATTTTTCTGTGGTACGGCGAGTGTCAGCGAGCGGCGGCGGGGCGGCTTCATTCGTCGGGGTTCGTTTGGTAAAAAGTTCGGATTTTGTTCAGGAGACACAGCCACATTGTATTAATCGGAAAGGGTGCCTCGCGGCTTCGCCACTCGGCATTGAATTCAGCGAGAATTTGCCAGTCATTTTTGAACGAAACCGAAACCGCTCGCTCCGCGAGCTGGGGGTTCATTCCGCAAAGCGGAATACAAATGAAATTTGTGAGCCGACTTTTTCTTTTCCGCCTTTGGCGGAAACCAAAGCGACAGTAATTTTTAGCCCAAAAGCGATATGAGCAAATTCTTTCTCTACGCAAGAAAATCAACCGATGAACCGGATAGGCAAATTTTGAGTATTGAGGCGCAAATAACCGAGTTGCGTGAGTTCGGTGAGCGAGAGCATTTGGAGATAGTGCAGGAGTTCATAGAAAGTCAGACCGCCAAAGAGCCGGGGCGACCTATCTTTAACCAAATGCTCTCGCTCGTAGAGAAAGGATTTGCCCAAGGAATTTTGGCGTGGCATCCTGATAGATTGGCTAGAAACAGTGTCGATGGCGGCAGAGTAATTTATTTGATTGATACAACCAAAATTCGTGAGCTAAAATTTCCCACTTTTTGGTTTGATGCCACGCCGCAAGGAAAATTCATGTTGAATATCGCTTTTGGGCAATCCAAATACTATATTGATAATCTTTCAGAGAATGTAAAACGAGGGTTGCGTCAAAAAGTAAGACGAGGCGAATATCCGGGCGTTGCCCCTACCGGATACTTGAACGACAAAGTGAATCACAAAATGGTGAAAGACCCTGAACGCTATCGCCTCGTCCAAAAACTTTTTGAATTGTACGCAACCAAAAATTATTCTCTGAAAGATTTACGAAATGAAATTACCGAAATTGGCTTGGTGAGCCGGAACGGAAAACGGCTGACTGTTTCCAATATCCAAATGATACTTCGTAATCCGTTTTACTACGGCGCGTTTAAGTTCAACGGCGAGCTATACGAAGGCAAGCATGAGCCAGCGATAACAAAGAAACTTTTTGATAAAGTCCAAGAAGTCATGTCGGAAAAGTCCCGACCCAAGAAGCGAGGCGAGAAGACATATATTTTTCGCGGATTATTGAAATGCGGAGAGTGTGGTTGCGCCATTACCGCCGAAGACAAAACTAAAAAGAGTGGTCGGCACTATGTCTACTATCGCTGTACGAAAAAGAAAGATGTTTGTTCGCAACCCTATATCCGCGAAGAAGTTCTCGCCTCGCAGATTTCCGACATACTTCAAAAAGTTTCTTTACCGAAAGATTGGGCGGAACCGATGCTCGCGCAATTAAAAACAGATGAAGCGAGCACCGCCCAATCTGATGCCCTGTTCGCTCAAAATCTCAAAAACGAGGTAAAGGCGTGCGAGGAGAAGTTGGACACGCTTTTAGACGCTCATTTGGAAAAGACCATTACTGGCGAGGAATATACCGCCAAGAAAAACAAAATCCTCGCACGCAAAATTGATATTGAGCAGAAATTGAAAGATTTTGAGCGAAAGGGCAATCGCTGGCTCGAACGGACAAAGAATCTCATTTTAGCCGCTCACCAAGCTAATTCTGTCGCTTTGGGAGATAATTTTTCTGAAAAGAAAAATTATCTTGAAAAAGTCGGCTCGAACCCACAGCTCGCGGAGCGAGCGGTTTCGGTTTCGTTCAAAAATGACTGGCAAATTCTCGCTGAATTCAATGCCGAGTGGCGAAGCCGCGAGGCACCCTTTCCGATTAATACAATGTGGCTGCGGGACTTGGACTCGAACCCCCGCTTTCTTCGGGGCAAGCCAGATACTCGCCTTTTCACCCCGCCTCTACGGCGGGGCAAGAAGGGCGATGTCCTACTTCACCCCGCCAAATTCATTTTAACTCCTGACCGAAGCTGCGGGACTTGGACTCGAACCAAGATACTCGCCTTCAAAGGGCGATGTCCTACCATTAGACGATCCCGCAATATTCCACAACCGCCATTTCTAGGGCCAGCTGGGGATAAACAAATTTTTTTATATTCTGATTAGCTTCAAGAAAAATTTTTAAGCCGTTTTCCAAATTTTTCGCGTCCAAAACAACAACCATTTTTTCAAGCTCTTCAATTTCGTCAGAAGTTAAATCCTCTTTTAAAACGGTTTTAAATTTCGGATCAATTTTTAAAAGCAATAGGTGTCTTAAATCAGTAATTAAATTTTTATTAAACTCGCCCAAATCATAGCCTTCGTCGTAAATACGGCCGACCAAATGAATAGCCGAACGCGCGTCTTTTTCAGAAACATGCCTGAGAAAATTTTTTACAAACTCCGAAGGAGCGACGCCTAAAATTTCTTCCACTTCTTCTTTTTTAATCTCTTTGTCCTCGAGCGTAATCACCTGGCCAAAAAGGCTTTCGGCGTCTCTCATTGACCCCGAAGCCGATTTGGCTATCAAACGAAGAGCCGATTCTTCGGCTTTAATTTTTTCTTCCCGGCTGATAAATTTTAAACGTTCAATGATTTGATTGACGCTCGGCCGCCAAAAATGAAAATGCTGACAGCGAGATCGGATTGTCAAAGGCAAGCGATCCGGTTCAGTCGTGGCCAGAATAAAAATCGCGTGAGCCGGCGGCTCTTCCAATGTTTTCAAAAGAGCGTTAAAAGCCTCTTTAGTCATCATATGAACTTCGTCAATAATGTAAACTTTGAATTTAGAGCGCGAGGGACTGAAACGAGCTCCTTCCCGCAATTCCCGAACCTCGTCAATGCCCCTGGAAGAAGCCGCGTCTATTTCAATCAAATCAAGATTTCTACTTTCGTTAAAATCAAGGCAGAGTTCGCAGGAATTGCAAGGCTCGAAAAAATAGCTGTCCGCCTTTGCTTCGCTTCGGCGGACGCTCAATTTGTCATCAATATTTCCTCCGGAAATTTTAGACAAATTGGCGCAATTTACCGTCTTAGCCAAAATCCGCGCGATGGTCGTTTTTCCCGTGCCCCGAGGCCCGGAAAAAAGATAAGCGTGGCCGACTCTTCCCGATTTTACGGCATTCATTAAAGTACCAACGATATGATTTTGGCCGATAATTTCGGAAAACTTTTTTGGCCGGTATTTTCGGTATAAAACCTGATAAGACATACCCAGTTTATATCATTTTTTTTAAAAAAAAGAAAGATGCCGTATAATGCCACTTAATAAATTAAATTATAGCACTTACTTGCTATCGCTTATAAGTGCTAAAAAATATAAAATGAATCGATTCATTAGTAATTTTTACGAGTTATAACTATCGCGTCAAATAACAGTCTATTTCTTAAAAACGATAAATTTATACCCCAAAAAGTTCCAGATAAACGACGAGGCCGCGCCTGAGGCGACCGCCAAATTAGACCAAAGCTTGAGATCGATGGAAGACGGAGCGAAACTATTAATCAAAAAAGCGACGCCGACATTAATTCCTAAACTTAAAAACGTGACCAAAATAAACTGCAAAGACTCACTGGCGATATTTTCTTTTTCTTTAACTTTAAAAGTCCAGAATTTATTCCAAAAAAAACTATTGGTCAGAGCCGCTAAAAACCCGAGAGTTTTAAAAAGAACAAAAACCGAACCGGAAAGGCCAATTCCGAAGAGAAAAACTAAAACATTATAAATGCCGGCGTCCGTGAAAAAATTGGCAAAACCGACATTGGCGAACTTGCCGAATTGAAAAATAACCGGATATTTTTTACCGAGCCTGAAAGCAATCCAAAGAGCTGAAATGGCGAGTATCGGAATAATCAATAAAAAGGAAATAAAAAATAAATTGGGAAAACGGCTGCCGAATTTAAAAACAAAATTCGGCAAATTATTCAATCCGATATTGGCCAAAACGACAGCCAAAAAAAAACCAACCATCATTCCCAAAATAACGCTGGGCACGCCGTCTTGACTGGTAAATTTTTGTTGAACCGTTTCTTGATTCATGCTTTACTTTAAAAAAATAAATACTAAATTCTAAATCCGAAATACTAAATAAATTCAAAACTCTAAATTCAAAATCTTTAAACAATTATATACTATTGGAGTTGAACTCCCATAGTTTGAAACAGAAAAAATTATTTCGCGAAAGATTTATAAATTATTATTTAACAGTATATCTCTTTTTTATCTCTTCTTCCACCTCCGCCCTTGGTCTGCCATATTTTATTCTAACATATTCACGAGTTTTCTTCATACGCTCCGCGTCCGAATCTTTTGGTTTTATAATAGCAAAATTAAACGGCGGCGTCACTTGCCCCTTAATAAGAAAACGAATAAAGCCCTGAAAATTAGCGACATTAGCCAAATCTTCCTTGCTAAAAGTCGGTAAAAATAATTTTTCCAGAAAATCGGCGTCCAAAGGTCCGACCCGAAAAGCCGCCATTGAGCCGACATTGCCGAAAACCGCGTCTTTGATTTTTTCTCCCAATTGAGCGATAAATTGATGAGCGCCGATTAAAGAAAGCCTGTATTTTCTGGCCTCGGATAGAATGGTAGCGATGCTGTCGGTCGTAAAATTTTGAAACTCGTCAATATAGAGATAAAAATCCTGGCGCTGATCTTCCGGAATATCCACCCGGGAAAGCGAAGCCATAACGATTTTGCCGATAATCACCAGGCCTAAAAGCGAACTGTTAATATCGCCCAAGCGGCCTTTGCTTAAATTCACCAGAACAATTTTTTTCTTATCCATTGCTTCGCGAAAATTGACCGAACTTTGAGATTGCCCGATAATCGGCCGCATATAGTCGTTGGCGATAAAAACATTGAATTTGGAAGTGATATAGGGAACGATATTCGCCAAAGCCGCCTCGCCGCCGGCTTTTTCCGCTTCCTTGGTCCAAAAATCATAAATAATAGGATTAGTTTCTTTGGCCAAAAGAGATTTTCTAAACTCGGCGTCGGCTAACACTCGCGGAATTTCCATTATAGTCCAGCCGCTCGCGTAGTCGTCCATTAAAAGCATTAAAGCGTTTCGGGTGTATTGTTCAAACATCGGCCCGCCGGTTGTTTTAAGATCGTATAATTTGTCTAAAATCGCGATAAGGTCGTTGATAATAAAAGTTTTCTGCTCGGGAAAATTCGGATTATATTCCAGCATATTCATTCCAAAAGGCCGTTCCAAATCTCCCGGGTCAAGCAAAATCACATCGTCCAGACGGCTGTCCGGAATATAACTTAAAATTTTATCAATCAAATCGCCGTGAGGATCCAAAACGGCCAAACCCTCGCCGGCTTCAACGTCCTGCCTGATCATTTCCTGCAAAAAACTGGATTTGCCCGTGCCGGTCTGGCCAATGACATAAAGATGACGTCGGCGATCGTCTCTGGACATTCGAATCGAAGTTGAAGAACCGCGATAATTATTTTGGCCCAAAATAATTCCTTCCTGCGGAATTCCCGAGGGCGGAGGCGCGGATTTGGCCAAAGCCATCCGGATTTTCGGAGTTTCCAAAAGACCGGAAGGCAGATGAAAAATCGTCGCCAATTCTTCGATATTTAAAATCATTTCTTCTTTGGGCTCAAAAAAACGAAAGGCGTAATTATAAATCAATCGTTCAAGATTTTTTTCCATCTGGCGAATAAACTTAAAATTATTTAAAATCGGCGAGCCGAACTGCAAAAACGCGCCCTCCATTTGGCGCAAAATATTTTCCGAACGTTCTTTAACGTCCGCCGAAGCCAATAAGCGAATGGTAACGGAAAAGCCGGACTTGGCCGCTTTGGCATCAATGGCTTTTATTTGTTCTTCCGCTTCCCCCGAGATATTGGGAGGTTCTTTCCCCTCATCTTTCGTTTTTCGACCGAAAATAGCTTCTTTTAAGGCTCCTTTAATTTGCGTTGATTCAAAAGCTTTTTTAAAATTTTCGCCTTCGCGCATCTTTTTGGCGACCATCCCTCCCAATTTTTCCCAGCCCTTTTCTTTAGGCCGCATTACTATTTGAATAGCCGCGCCCTCTTCGACTCGATCGAGAGTAGAAAGAGAATTGGTTAAAGCATTGAGAGGATCGTGATCAAAAATGGGGTAGGCCTGAATCGGCAAAACATAATTTTTTTCCAAAGTTAAAAGAGAACCGATTACAACGGAATTGGGCGCGAAAATATTATAATCTTCAATTTTTTCAATATGGGCTTTGGGCCAAAAACTGGAAATGTGTTTTTCAATAAAATCGGCGTGCTCTTTTGGCCCGGCAATATAAAAACTGATCTGATCGGAAATGTGAGGCACGGCGATTTCCAGAGAAACGCCCAAATGTTCGGGCATTTTCATTGAGGTCAAGCTTTGAAAAAATTGTTCAGCCGGAGAGATGACTTCTTTGAGCCGCGATTTGATATCCCCTTCTTTAAACGGTTCTTTGGGCAAAGTGATTAAAAAAAGCGCCTCCTCAAAAGCCGGCTCGCGCTTGGCGCCTTTTTCAATCAAATTTTTGTAATATATATCGCTTAGAGCGTCATGAAATTCATCCAAAAAATGGGGATCATTTAATCCCCTTATTTCTTCTATCACTTTACGCAAGCCCTGATTTAAAGCCAGATCAACGTAAAATTTTATTTTTTCCTCGTGATCAAACATTAATTTTAAGCGTTTTATTTTCTATTTGCTCGAGTATGAACAAAGTTTCTTCTTCCAGAGCTTTTTCTTTTTCATCAAATGTCGTTTTGATTTGTTCCACTTCTTTTTTGAAACTTTCTTCCAATTCTTTGTTGCCAGATTCCAAATAACTCAACTCGAGCATTTCGGAAAATTTATCAAGTTGGGCGGGCGTAGCCAATTCAAGAATATCCATTATCGATTCTTTAATTTTATCTTCAAGCGGAGACAAAGCCAATAAAAAACCTAATTTTCTGCCCGAAGCGTCGGCCAAATCCAAAATCTGTTCTCGGGACAAATCAGCCAATAATTTTTCATCCTCGCTTAATCTTTTCTTTTCTTGCTTCACCGTTTTTAAAACGATTTTTTTAACTTTTTTCATTTTTATTAATTATTTTTTGAAGATTATTATGTTCTTCTGATCAAAACATAGTTATGATCATTCCTTTGATGCATTAAGGTGAACTGCCGTTCCTCATCGTCCTCAAATTGAGCCGAACCTTTTAATTTGGCTTGATCAAAAAACACTTTGGCTTCGTTTAAATCAAGATCGGCTTCCAAATACTGGACACCTTCTCTGGCGTTTTCTTCGAACATCACTTTAAAACCGTGAATAATTTTTGTGTTTGGCATATTTAATTTAAATTATTTAAACACATCGCCGTATTGTTTTTCTATTTTATCAACTGTGTTTTTAATCATTTTTTTCAAAGATTCCGCTTCCGGACCAGAACCTCTGCCACCTTTCTCCAGTAATGCCAAATCATTTTTATAACCTATAACTTTTAAGGCCGCGTTTTCAATGCGACTCAGATGAAGATTAGTATTTCCTTTACCAGCTAATTTATTCATTACGTCCTGACGCCAATTTTCCTTTAATACTTCTTTGCCCAATCCCTTAAATTCTTCCGCGGCTTTTTCTATTTCTTCCGGTTTAACAGCGCTCGCCCTTTCTTCTCCGGGAATATTAACCGTCTCTCTCAATCTTTCTTTTTCCAATTCCGTTATTGGCGGAATTTCTCGTTCTTCACCTGGAACATTAACTGAAAATTCACTCGCCCCTTTTTCTTTTTCCATTTTAATCGCCTTTTCCATTTCGGACGGTTCTGGCTGAATTTCCGCTTGAGAAGGCGCTTCTTCTTTAAAAATAGTCGATTCTTGAACGGGTTCCATCCTCTCTTCTTCTAATTTTAATTCTTCTTTTAATTTCTCCGCTTCAGGCGCGGTCAGAACAACTTTTTCTTCTCTTAATTCCGGCGGCATTTCCATGCCTTTTTCCGAACCTTCGGTCATAGTCATAGTTTCCTGCATTTCTTTTAGTTTTTCCTCGGAAGTCATTTCCGGTTGAACTTCAGCTTTAGGACCGTATTCTCTTTGAAAAACATCTGATTCCTTTCTAAATTCAGGAGGATTTTCCATTCCTTTTTCAGAGCCTTCTGAAGCAAATTCTTCCTTTGAATAGGATGGAGTAGACTCTCCAACTCTCGGTTGTTCAACTGATTGAGGTATAGATTCTCCGCGAAGTTCCGGCGGCATTTCCATGCCTTTTTCCGAACCTTCGGTCATAGTCATAGTTTCCTGCATTTCTTTTAGTTTTATTAAATCTTTAACCTCCTCATCTGATTTTCCCCAAGCGTCATGTTGAATTTTATAATCAAGAATTTTTTGGCTTTCTTCTCTCATCGCCTGAAGCTCAAGATTTTCTTTCATTAATTCCTCCGGAGTTTTTATTGAAAGATTTCGCGCGTTTTCCAAAACTTTTTTCGTTTCTTCCGCCGGTTTCCAAGAATATTCATTGCGATTAACAACATCAACCGACCCCTCCGGTTTTAAAATATATTCGGCCGGATGTTTAGCGTCAAAAATAACTCTTGTTTCTTCGCCGGTTGCCGGATTAATAAAATTATTCTCCACCGCGATTTTATGCGCCTCGCCTTGGGCCCAACGATGGACTTCAACAAAATTATTAGAATCGCCCTTAAAACCATGAGCCGCGGGATCAAATTCAAGCTGGCGAATAAGACCGTGCTCAATGCCTTCCCCCTGGTGAATTGTGGCTAAACCGGCCAGAGCGATTTCCTTTCCCAATCTTTCTCGATATTCGCCTTTGGCTTTTTCCAATATAACCGCGCCCAATCCTTCTTGTTTTTCGCCTTTTCTTTCCTCTTGAATCGTCTCAAATAAACCTTTCCCCTGCGGCCTTCCTCCTTCCATTAATTTTTTCATCGCTTGATCCGGATTTTCCGCAAGACCGACGTGAGATAAAAGTCGTTGGGCGTTAGCGAGCATATTTTCTCCGCCTTGCCTCAATGCCCCTTCTAAATCTCCTTTTTCAAAATTTTCCCAAAATTTCTTGGCTCCTTCTTGAATCGGTAAACTTCCGGACTGCATCGCTTTTTCAAATTCATATAAACCCACTACTCTCATCAACATAAACATTGACGAAGCAAATTCCGCGCCAGTTTGTATTTTTCCTTTTTTCTCTTTGTTAAAATAATTAAAGGTTAAGCCGTTAAAAGTTTCTCGAGCCGAGTCAATGGTTAAATTTTTGGCCACCGCGCCGAATTTGCCAAAATCCTTTCTCCATCCTTCAGTCTCTTTAAAATGTTTTTTCTCGTAATTTTGGCCGGCTTTAGTCACTTTTTCCAAACCGGCAAAAGCCGCATAACCAACAGTTCTTAACCAAGGAGTAAAAGTGGCAATTGATAAAGTATTCACCGCCTCTCTGGCCACTACCATTTTTTGCGCGGAATTATTAATATATAAATCCAATAGTTTGCCGGTCTTTTCCGTTTTGGCTTTTTCCAAATCTTTTCCTTTATGTTTATATTCTTGTAAAATCACGGCCAGCTCCGAACGCATCTTCTTTTTCTCTTCCGGCGGCATTTTCGCTTCTTTTAATTTCGCGTTTAATTCTTTAATCGCGGCCAAAACCGGCCTTTCCGCCCCAGCTTTCGCTTCTAATTTTTCCCGCTCTGCTTTTTGTTTTTCAGTCAGCGCTTGGCCTTTTTCAATTTTAACTTTTTTATTGAATTGAGCGTTTTCAAGCAAAGTCGTTGTCAAATCGCTTAATTTTTCTTTTTGGCCTTTCTTTTTATAATGATCATAAATCAGTTTCGGCGCCTCCCAAGCCAGTCGGGCGCCAAAAATGGAACCGATCGTATTTAAACCGCCTTTGCCGACTTGATAAATAGCTTTGGCGCCTGCTTCGCCAAAACCAAATTTTTGAAGCGCCCCAATTCCGGCTTTTTCAACTTTTGACAAAGGTTCGGCGTATTTCTCTTTTTTTGCTTTCTCCATGCGTTCTTTGCGTTCTTTCATCATTTCTTCACGCAAAACATCATAACCTCGCGTTTTATCAATTATTTCTTGAATGCTCCAACCACGAGGAGCTTTAGCCTCCGGCTTTTTTCCTTCTACTTTCTCTGTTTCGGACTTTTCGGGCTTCTCCATTTCTCCTTTATCTATTCCGTAAGCCTGCTCAATGGATTTTTTTACTTCCTCCGAGACTCCGGGCTCTTGTTTTTCCTCCGGCTTTTTTTCTTCTTTCATTTCCGGACCCGATGGTTTTTTCTCTCCTTCTTCAACAACCCTTTTTTCCTCCGCTGTTTTCTCCGCTTCTTCTTCTTTAAATTGCCTAGTGACTTTTTCTTCGGCCGTTTCCAAAAATCCGGGTTTTGGCTCTAAATTTTCTTCTTTTTTTTCCGGCTCGCCTATATTTGGTTGTGGGAATGGAAATTGTTCCATAATAATACGATTATTTTAATTATATAAAATTTTGAAAATAAAGACAATAACGGTATAATTAACGCGTGATGCGAAATTTCTCTTCCTGTCATTGCGAGGAATGAAGCAAGACGTAATGACGAAGCAATCCTTGTCATCACGAACGAAGCAAGGCAATATATTCAAAAAGATTGCTTCGTCGCTACGCTTCTCGCAATGACGCAATGGATTATTTAAACGAAGAAATTCACGTCATGCATAATGAAATTATGAATCCAATGCTAAAATTCTTAATTCTGGATTTATTCGTCATCCTATCAGTCGTCATATTCATCAAAAGCCGAAAAGAATTTAATCCTATGGCCAAAAAAAATCATTTACTTGGCTTTAATTTTATCTTCTGTTTTTATAGCGGTTGTTTACGCGATTATTTACCTGATAACGCATTAGGCCTCTTATGAATTTCCGTTTTCATCATATTCTTTTAATTCTGATTATTCTCTTGGCGGTTTTTTTTCGTTTTTATAAAATCGCCGCTGTTCCCCCGGGGCTTTATCCGGACGAAGCCATTAACGGCAATCAAGCTTATGAGGCTTGGCAAAACAAATCCTGGAAAATCTTTTATCCGGAAAATAACGGCCGGGAAGGATTATTTATTAATATCCAATCTTTATCGCTGGCTGTTTTCGGGCCCGAGCCTTGGGCGCTCCGGATTGTCAGCGCTGTTCTTGGAAGCTTAACTGTTTTAGGAGTTTATTTTTTAACCAAGGAGTTATTCGTTAACCAAGTAATTTCTTTGGCTTCCGCTTTTTTTCTGGCTGTTTCTTTTTGGCACATTAATTTTTCCCGCGTCGGTTTTCGAGCCATTACGGTGCCGTTTTTAACGGCCTGGCTTTTCTATTTTCTCTTTAAAATTATAGATAAGAAAAAAGACCGGGAAAATAATTTGAAAGATTCTGGGAGTATTAAGAGCTCTAAAAATGGCCTTCCGCAATGGCCTTTTTACGCGCTCTATTCAATTCTGGCGGGTTTATTTTTCGGACTCGGCTTTCATACCTATATCGCCTTTCGCGTTGTCCCGGGCTTGGTGGGATTGATTTTTTTATACGATTTAATTAAATGGAAACACGCCCAAAGCGAGCCATCAAGAGAGGGGTCTACCTTAGGGCGAAGCCCAAATATAATTGGGAGAGATGAAAAGGGTTCCTCTCTTGCGGGCGAGTCTTGGGCGTATTTCCGTTTAAAATTAATTAAATGGCTAATATTCTTTCTAACCGCTTTTATTATCGTTTTACCCATCGGTTTTTATTTTTTCAACCATCCCCAAGATTTTTTGGGCCGAACCGGCCAAGTTTCCATTTTCGCCGATCCCAGCCCGATCAAAGCTCTTTTAAAAAATATTGGAAAAACTTTGGCGATGTTTAATTTTGTCGGCGACTGGAACTGGCGGCATAATTTTTCCGGCCAGCCGCAACTTTATTGGCCGGCTGGGATTTTATTTCTAATCGGCTTGATTTATTCTATTAAAAAAACGATTAAAAAAGAGGTTCAAAATTCTGATTCCAGATTCGTAAATTTCTTTCTTCTTAGCTGGTTTTTTATCATGCTTTTGCCAACGATTTTGTCCAACGAAGGCCTGCCGCACGCTTTGCGCTCCATCGGCGCGATTCCGCCTGTTTTTATTTTCGCCGGATTGGGATTTTCACTGGTCTACCAGCAATTTCAAACAGCCGCTGAAAAAATTTCCCTGAAGCCGAAAATTATCGCCGTTCTTTGGCTGATATTTTTTTCCAGTCTTGCCTATCAAACTTTTGATAAATATTTTATTCAATGGGCGAATAATCTAAATACTAAAGGCGCGTTCGCTCAAAATTACGTCCAGCAAGCGAAATATCTCAATAGCTTGCCGATTAATTTTAAAAAATATGTAATAGTCGAGGCTTCGGGCGTTTTAGTTGATCGTATTCCGATGCCGGCGCAAACAATTATGTTTATCACTAAACAAAAACCCGGGCAAAACATCACTTATCTTTTGCCCGAAAATCGTGATAAAATTATCAGAGACGAAAAAACAATTATAATGAACATAAAATAAATGCGAATTTCATCTAAACAAATCAACATTATCGCCGCTTCTCTTCTTGGCTTTATGCTTATTCTGATGTTGAGTTCAAGCTGGAACGATTCGGCGATTGTTGACGAGGTGCCGCACATCGGCGCCGGCTATTCTTATTTGACGCGAAAAGATATGCGGCTCAATCCGGAACACCCGCCGCTGATTAAAGACCTGGCCGCTCTGCCTTTGCTTTTTCTTGATTTAAAATTTCCAAAAACCGATCCCTCTTGGACTCAAGACATTAACGGTCAATGGACTTTCGGCGCGGAATTTATCCATAAAATCGGCAATCCGGCGGAGAAAATTTTGTTCTGGTCAAGACTGCCCATAATGCTTTTGACTTTGCTGCTCGGGTTTTTCGTTTTTAAATGGACGCGGGGACTTTTCGGAGACAAGGCCGGCCTAATCGCTTTATTTCTTTACGCTCTTTCCCCAACAATTATCGCTCACGGCCGATTCGTCACCACTGACGCGGGCGCGGCAGCCGGAATTTTCATCGCCTCTTATTTTTTCGTAAAATTTATTCGTCATCAAACCGGAAAAAATTTAATTTGGGCCGGAATTACTTTAGGACTGGCTCAACTGGCTAAATTTTCCGTTTTTCTTCTTTTTCCGCTTTTCTCGCTTCTGGCCTTTATTTGGATATTAGGACAAGAAAAAGAAACTTGGCTGAAAAATTTGCTCTGGGTTTTTGGCAAATTGATTTTAATATTCGCGATCTCGAGCGCGGTAATTTGGGGCGTTTACGGCTATCATGTTTGGAATTATCCGTCAAAACCTGAAAACCCAATCGCCCAAAAACGGATTTTAGAAACTGCCAATTGCGACTCGGATCAAAGCATCAAGGAAATGGGGCCGAGCCAATTCCGGGACACGGCCTGTATTCTTAAATCATTCGGCAACGGACAAAAAACCGTTGCCTCGGCCTGTCTTGATTTAAAATTCATCAAGCGCTGTCCGGTGGAATTAATTATTTGGGCCACTGATAAGCCGATTTTACGGCCAATGGCTCAATATCTTTTGGGTTTTTTAATGGTGGTGCAAAGATCGCTGGGCGGCAATACGGCCTATTTTTTAGGCGAAGTTTCAGCCATCGGCTCCAGAATTTATTTCCCCGTTGTCTATTTCATTAAAGAAACTCTCACTCTTCATATATTTACACTGGCCGCGATTTTAATTTTTATCATTGAACGCGTCAATAAAAAAAGACTGGCTTGGAACTCAATAACCAATGATAATTTTTTCAAAAAAATTGTTGAATTTCGCAAACTGAAAACGGGGCAGAATATTGAATGGTTAAAAAATCATTTTTCCGAATTCACGATGGTCAGTTTTATCATTCTTTATTGGTTCACTTCAATCCGATCGAATCTCAATATCGGCGTTCGGCATCTTTTACCGATTTTGCCTTTTACTTTTGTTTTAACGGCCGGGCAAATCGTTAAACTTCTGCGCCCCGCTAGAAATAAACTTTCACTTTCGACTGACATCGCGTTTGCGGCAGAACAAATTTCTAACGGGGTAAGTCGGCCGAAATACGATTCAAAAACTATTTTTGAAACTCTTATCATCGGCCTGCTTGTGTTCCAATTTATTTCCGTCATCAGAGTTTGGCCAAGTTTTCTCGCCTATTTTAACGAAGCAGTAGGCGGATATAAACAGGGATATCTTTACGTTACAGATTCAAACTTAGACTGGGGCCAGGATTTAAAACGGCTAAAAAATTTTATGGATAAAAATAATATCCCAAAAATCAACCTGGATTATTTTGGCGGAGGAGGCGGGCCGGAATACTTTCTGGCTGAAAAATTCAATCCTTGGTGGTCGGCCCGCGGAAAGCCCGACGAGGGAGAATGGTTCGCTATTTCCGCCACTTTTTTGCAAGGCGCTTGGGGCAGTCCCGCGCCCGGATTTATCATCAAACCGGAAGATCGCTATGATTGGCTAAGGCCTTACCAGCCATTCGTTAAAATCGGACAGTCAATTTGGGTTTTTAAATTTTAGCTATTCAGTGCCTTCTTGTTTTGCTAAAAATTTTGAGCTAATTTGAAAACGGCCCTGCTTTATCAATGAAACTGTTACCGCGAAAAAGCGATAATGAAATCCGACTCTATGGCCGAACAATCCGGCTTTGGAGTCGCTCAAACTTCAAGAATCGAACTAGCCTATACCGGCATTGAAAAAAATTTCAAAAATCTTGAACTCCGATGGCAATTGCGCCAGAAACAGAAATACAAGTTTACGAGGCTACAAGTTTACGAGGCTTACAAGTTTACGAGGCTTAGCCTCGTAAACTTGTAAAAATCCCTTTTTAAAAAGGGATTTTATTTTCATTTGAATTTATAATAAATTTTGCTCGACTCGCGTATATCTATGTAAAGAAGGCTGGCGGTTTTTTCTTTGATCTCCTGATCTAAAAAAATAAAAAGACGACCGGTCAATTCTTTGGCGTCAAAATTATTTTTAAAAATTATTTCAAAACCGGGGGCTGTTTTGATCGTTATGTCGCCGCTTGATCCGATTTTAATTTCCGGAATCAATTTTCCGGTTTTTCTTTCAAAAAGAAATTTAAATTCCAGAATTGATTTTATTAAAGAAGCGGAGACGACTTGATCTTTAATCTTATACTCCTCGTCCGTATTTTTTGAAATTTTAAGCACGAGAGAACCTTCAATTTTCGGCGCTTTTTCAAAAATGACGCCGTTTTTATCTATTAAAAAACAAATTTCCGGCTGACACCAAACGCCGATTGGCTCGCGTTCTTTAATTTGAACGATAAAAGAATTAAAAAAAATTTTATCAATTTCTATATCTTCTAAACGCGGAAGGTCAACCAATAAACTGTCGCTTAATTTTTTTGTGTTTAAAAAAATAAAATTGGAGTTTTTAATGACAAAATTTTTTTGTTCCAAATATCGCCAAATCTCCGCCTCTATTTTATTTTTTTCAACAAATTTGTTGCCCTCAATTGAAAAATTTTTAATCTCGAAAAAATTCGTTAAAAAAATAAAATAAGCCGCGCTGCCAGCCAATAAAAAAAATAAAATTATAAATAAAAAATATTTGATTTTCATTTGAAAAAATAATTTCCGTTGCAAAATTTGAAATTTGTATTTGTAGTAGAATTTCAATAAAGAAGCGAGGTGTATTTTGACGGAATCCTCATGCGGAGCAGTGAGGTGGCAAAATATACCTCGCTTCTTTATTGTTTATTTTCAAAAAATCCTCAAATATAAATTCGAGGTATTAACGGATTAATTCTCGTCACCACTTCGTAATTAATCGTACCGATTTTACCGGCTAATTCTTCGGCCTTAATTTCTTCTTGGCCTTGTTTGCCTAAAAGTACAATCTCGTCTTCCGCTTTCACTGTGGGAATATCTGTGACGTCAATCATTATCATATTCATGCAAATTCGTCCCAAAACTTTCGCGCGTTTTCCTTTAAGTAAAACTTCGCCGACGCTTGAGAGTTTTCGGTCATAACCATCCCAATAGCCGACGGGCAAAACGGCTATCTTTGAATCCCGTTCGACTTTTTCAGTCAGTCCGTAACCGATAAAAGATCCTTTGGGAACTTTTTTTATCTGGGCCACGCGCGTTTTCCAGGTCAAAGCCGATTTCAAATCTATGTTAATTCCTCTTTTTTCCGCGAAAAGACGATTTCTCTCCGAAGTCCATAAGCCATAAAGAATAATTCCCGGTCTGACTAAATTAAAATAAGTTTCCGGAAAAAATAAAACCGCGGCCGAAGAAGCGGTATGAAAAAAAGACGGCCTGATTTTTAAAACGTTAAAAAGATCAATCGCCTCATTAAATTTTCTAAACTGTTCATTGGCAAAACTATGGTTATCCGTATCTTCGATATTGGCAAAGTGGGTTAAAACGCCCTCAAGTTTCAAAAACGGATAGTCGGAAAACAGACTGATAAATCCGGGAATTTCTTCCGGGAGAACACCTTGACGATTTGTTCCGGTTTCAATTTTTAAATGAACTCTGATAATTTTTTTGAATCGTCCGGCCAGTTCTCCCAATTTTTTAACAGTCGCGAGATCATAAACAACTTGCCGCAAATCGTTTTTTACGATATCAATCAAATTATTTCCGGTTGTGAAGCCTAAAATTAAAATCGGCGCTTTAATCCCCCGCTTTTTGAGCGCGACAGCTTCATCAATTGAATCAACGCCCAGCCAATTGGCTCCGTTTTTTAAAAAAATCTTTGAGCATTCAACCAAGCCGTGGCCATAAGCGTTGGATTTGACCACGGCTATTATTTTTTTACTTGCTTGACGATCGGATGAATTATCGCCGATTATTCGCCGGACAATTTTAATATTATTAATCAGCGCTTTTTTATCAATCTCCACCCATGTTTTAAATTTTCCCAAATCTTGACTTTTTGGCATAAATATCAAATATTTAAATTGAGATCTTTTGTAAAATAATTTTTTACAAAAGATCTATAGAACTTTAAAAATAAGTAAAATTATATTAAAGAGAGGGAAAAAATGATTAAAGTCGCGCTGATCGTTGCTATTTTAGCAGCAAAATATTTTTGGTGGAAACTGGCTAAAAAATCCTATATAAAAAAAGACCGACTAAGTCAACTGAGCCTATTCACAATAATCGCGATATTTACCCTTCTAACAATACTATTGTCGGTTCTTTGGCCATTATTGCCGTCTTACAATCACAAGCTTTTATTCGTGGCTGGCGCTTATTGGTCTTGCTATTTAATGGTAAGAACAGTTCTTTACTGAGCTGAGCGGGTAAAAAAATAAGGAAGGGAAATGTTTCAAAAAATAAATTTTATTCTGCATACTCCTCGAACCCAATCTTTTGGCGTTCTGATTGAAATATTTTTAGGCCTCGCGATTGTCGCGGGAATTATCTGGATAATGATGGAAATAATTGATTGGGTAATTAAACCAAAAAATTAATCCCGTTTAATCTCCGAAAATCCCAAATATTTTCTCAAAACTTCCGGCACGATCACGCTGCCGGTTTTTGTTTGATAATTTTCCAAAATAGCGATAATGGCGCGGCCGATGGCAAAAGCCGTCCCGTTGATCATATGGACAAATTCGGTTTTTTGAGTGATGGAATTTCGATATTTAATATTGAGCCGGCGGGCCTGAAAATCGGTCGTGTTGGAAGTTGAATGGGTTTCCCGATACTGATTTTGCCCGGGCAGCCAGGCCTCGATATCATATTTAGCCGCGGCCGGATCCCCCAAATCGCCAGCCGCGATTTTTAAAACCCTGTAAGGAATACCCAACTCCCGCATTAATTTTTCTTCCAAAGATAAAAATAAATTATGCTCTTTTATCGAATCGGCCGGTCTCGTAAAACTAAACATCTCCACTTTATCAAACTGATGCGATCGCAAAATTCCCCGAACGTCTTTTCCGTACGAACCGGCTTCCCGCCGAAAACAGCTGGAAAAAGAAACGTAACGTTTAGGCAAATCTTTTTCGTCAAAAATTTCATCCTGATGCATGGGGCCGATTGATTGTTCGGAAGTGCCGACCAAATAAAGGTCGTCTTTTTCAAGATGGTACACTTCTTCCCCGCCTCGATCCAAATATCCCATTCCTTGCATTGATTTTTTATTAATCAGGACCGGCGGAATAATCGGAATAAAATTTTCTTGACGAACCGCCTCAAAAATAAATTGAATCAAGGCAATCTCCAAAAGAGCGGCTTCGTTTTTTATGTAGCCGAATCTGGAGCCGGAAACCTTAGTCGCTCTTTCAGTGTCAATCAAATCCAAATTTTGGGCAATTTCAATGTAATCTTTCGGCTTTTCAATGGCCGGTTTTTCGCCGACTTCGCGCAACACGACAAAATCGTCAGGCCCGCCTTCCGGCGTCTCGAATAAAGGCAAATTCGGAATTTGCCGCAAAAAATTATTTAATTTCTCCTCTTCAATTTTTAAATCTTGGCCAAGCGATTCAATTTCTTTTTTAATATTCAAAAGGTGTTTTCTTTCTTCCTCATTCGGCGCTTTTTGGCTCAACCGGTTTTGCTCGGCCCTTAAAGAATCAATTTTAAAAATCAAATCTCGATGTTCTTTGTCTAATTTCAAAAGTTCGTCAATATCAATATTGGCCCGCTTTTTAGCGACGCCTTCTTTAACTTTTTCCGGATTTTCACGGATAAATTTAATGTCTAACATAAATTATTTTTTAGGCCTAAGGGTTGGAAATAAAATAATTTCTTTAATTGAATGGGAATCGGTCAAAAGAGCGGCAAAACGGTCAAGCCCCAAACCCAGACCGGCGGTCGGCGGCAAACCGTGCTCCAGCGCTTCGACAAAATCCGCGTCATAGCGATGACTTTCCTCCTTGCCTCCCTCTTTCGTTTTTTCCTGTTCCTGAAAACGCGCTTTTTGATCAATCGGATCGTTTAATTCGGAAAATCCATTAATTAATTCCATTCCGCCGACGAAAAATTGAAAACGCTCGGTCCTGGATTCGTCTTTTGATAATTTTTTAGCCAATGGAGAAATCTCAATCGGATGATTAATGACAAAAGTCGGCTGGATAAATTCCGGACGAATCGCTTTCTTAAAAATATCATCTAAAATATGCCACTTGTCCTGATTCGGTTCAATATTCACGCCGAGTCTTTTGCCGGCGCTGATAAGTTCGTCTTTAGAATCTTTCAAGGAAATATTATATTTTTCCAGCAATTTGCCGTAATCAAGCGTCGACCAGGGACCGAAAAAATCAATAGTTTTTCCCTGATAACCGATTTCGGTCTTATCTAAAACTTTCTTTAACGAGAAAAGAATCATCCGGCGAGTAAATTTCATCAGCTCTTTATAATCGGTATAAGCGCGGTAAAGCTCCAGCATTGTAAATTCCGGATTATGAGTTGAATCCATGCCTTCGTTCCGAAAGTTGCGGCCAATTTCAAAAACTCGCTCATAGCCGCCGACAATTAATCTTTTTAAATAAAGTTCCGGAGCTATTCGAAGATAAAAATCAGCATCGAGAGCGTTATGATGAGTTTTAAAGGGTTTGGCCAAAGCTCCGCCGGGAATCGGATGAAGCATCGGCGTTTCCACTTCCAAAAATTTTTCCTTTTTTAAAAAATCTCTCAAACTGTCGATAATTTTCGATCTTAAATTAAATTTCATTCTCATCTCCGAATTCATTAAAAGATCAAGGTATCTTTTGCGAAACCGCTCTTCAATGTCTTGAAGCCCGTGCCATTTATCCGGCAAAGGCTCCAAAGTTTTCGCCAAAATCCGAAAACTGGAAATCAAAATTGTTTTTTCTCCTTTTTTAGTTTTGAAAAACGAACCCTTGGCTTCGATAAAATCGCCGATGTCAAAATTATCCAAAAAAGACTGATAATCTTTTGAGCCAATTTCATCTCTTTTTAAATAAGCCTGCATCCGGCCGGATTCGTCTTCAAAATGAAAAAATGTCGATCCGCCGTGTTCCCGAATGGTTCTGATTCGGCCGACTAAAAAAATCTTTCTTCCGGATTCGGCTAATTTATCAAAATCTTTCAAGACATCGCCAATAGCGCGCGTTCGTTGGGAATCTGACGGATAAGCGTTAATACCCGCTTTTTTAATCGCGTTTAGTTTATTGATTCTGGCTTGCTTGATTTGAGTTTCGGACATATTTTATCCGATAGAAATAATTTTATATTTCGTAATTCCGGCCGGAGTTTTAATTTCAATCACCTCGCCGGATTTTCGGCCCAAAAACGATTTGCCTAAAGGCGACTCGTTGGAAATCAAACCATGATCGGGATCCGCTTCTTCGGAGCCGACAACGGTAAAAACTTCTTTTCCGTGATCGCTTTTAACTTCAACCTCGGATCCTAAATCCACGATTCCTTTTTTATGATTCGCTTCTATAATCACGGCGTTTCTAATCAATTCTTCCAGTTCGGCGATTTTGGCCTCATTAAAAGCTTGGGTCTCTTTCGCCTCCATATATTCGGCGTTTTCGGAAAGATCGCCCAAGGCCTTGGCCTCTTCCAAGCGTTGAGCGATTTCCTGCCGCTTGGCGGTCTTGAGCTCGTGAAGCTCTTTTTTTAATTTTTCCAAACCCTCTTCCGAAATATATTCTTGTTTTGTCATATTTTTTATCCGCCTAATTTTTTATTAAAATTTCAGCGGGTTAATTAATTATAATAGTAAATTACTTTTTTGAAAAATACCACGTTAAAATATCTTTGGCTACCGGCACCGCGTCCACCGAGCCGCCCTCGCCTTCTTCGACCAAAACAATAAGGACGATTTCGGGATTTTGATAAGGAGCGAAACTGCCGAACCACGCGTGTTTTTTTCCGTTGCCAAATTGAGCCGTGCCGGTTTTTCCGGCCACTTGGACCGGCAGACTGTAGAGCGAGGTGGCCGATCCCGACCGGACGGTCTCACGCATTCCTTCCCTGACCGTTTCAATATTTTCAGAACTGGCGATTGATTCGTTCAATATCTCCGGCTCAAATTTCTGAATAATATTTTTATCGCCATCCACGATCTCCCGTAAAATCCTTGGTTTAAAAAGCTTGCCGCCGTTGGCGAGCGCGGCGTAAGCGGAAGCCAACTGCAAAGGAGTCACCCGTAAATCTCCCTGACCGATCGAAACGTTATAGGTATCGCCAATAAACCAAAGCTCTTTCTTCACGTTTAATTTCCAATCCGGATCAGGCACCAATCCCGATTTCTCGCCGTTCAAATCAATGCCAAACAAATTTCCTAAACCGAATTTTTTAAAATAGGTTTTTATTTTTTCAATTCCCAATCCCTTAAACCCTTCGTAGCCGCCGCCGATAGTATAAAAATAAACATTAGCGGATTCGGCAATAGCGCGTTTCATATTAACATTGCCAAAATATTTCCAATCTTTAAAAGTATAAATAATACTGGCGTCGTATAGGCTGGGGACGCTGATATAACCGGGATCGAATACCTGAAATGCCGGATCAATAATTTTTTCTTCCAAAGCGGCCGTGGCCATCAACGGTTTGATCGTTGAACCGGGCGGATATTCGCCGGCCACCGCCCGATTGAAAAGAGGTTTTTGAGAATCTGACAAAATTTTTTTAAGATCTTTGCTCGATGTTTTGAGAAAAAGATTATTATCAAAGCCGGGAAGGCTGACCAGGCCAAGAATTTCACCATTTCTCGGATCCATGGCAACTGCCGCGCCGGCCCGAGATCCCCTTCTTTCTAATCTCGCCGCCAACGATTCTTTCATCTTCCTTTGAAGACCGGCATTGATTGATAAAACCAAATTTTGCCCATTAAAAGGCTGTTTAACTATTCTTTCAGCCACCAAATTTCCTCTGGCATCGAATTCTCTTTTTAATTCGCCGGCTCGACCGCGCAGCAAGGGCTCAAATAATAATTCCAGGCCGGCCTTCCCAATCAGATCATTATAAGAATAATCGTTTTTATCCGCCAATTCCCGTCCTATTTTCCCCAAATATCCGATAATATGGCTAAAAATTTCCCCGTCAATATAATTTCTTCCTTTTTGACTTGCCAATGTTAATTGGCCGTCTTTTTCCAAAACGCTTTTTAAAATCAGGGCCTTTTCAGGGTCAACGTTAGGAAAAATTACAATATCGCTCTTTTGACTGGCCAGGCCGGCTATCGCTTCTTTAAAAATATCGGAAATTTCCGCGACATCGGCCTGAATCAACGGAGAAAGTTTTTTAGCTAAATCCAAAATCTCTTCATCGTCTAACATAGCGCCATTTTTCAAAATCAAACTAAAACGAGGAACGTTGGCGACTAAAAGCTCAAAATCGCGATCGTAAATAATGCCCCTTTCCGGCGCGATCAGTTCGCGGGAACTATGGTTAGACTCTGAAATTTTCCAAAAATACTCCCCTTTGATTATTGAAAGAAAAAAAAGACGGGCAGCGAAAATAGTCAAAATCAAAATTCCAACGGCAAATTCAATAAAAAAATAACGGCTCTTAATCGGAAATTCTAAAACGCCTTCCAGTGTTTCTTTGGAAAAACCCATAGGATTTTTTGAATCCAAAAAAATTTCGTCTGGCTCAATCATCTGACGATCTTTTAAATTAATTTTGTATTTATATTTTTTTAAACCAAGCATTTTTTAAAATAACGGCAAAAATAAAAGAAACAAAACCGTTTAATAAAACGAGAAAAATGAAAAACGACGGGTGGATAAAATTATCCCGATGAAAAATGAAATAAAAAAAATAGATTACGGACAAGGCTGAAAGAGTAAAAAAAACAACGAAATATTTTTTGGCCTCCGGCGTTAAACGAGGCTTTAACCAATCGGCTAAAAACACAATTAAAGAAAAAATTAAAAGATAAAAGCCGAAATAACGGACTGAAAGACTGTCAAAAATCAAACCGCCTAAAAGCGAGGCGGGTAAAATTTCTTTGACCGCGAAAAAAAAAGCGGCGGCGGAAATAAAAGCCAGTCCAAAATAAACAGGCCAAGGAAAATTAAGCGCCAGTAAAATAAAATCCAATAAAATAAACATTAAAATAAAAATTGATAATAAAAAAAATCTCATTGCTTTATCGGATTAAAGATAACGGCCAGCTCGTCAAAATCGGAAAAGGCCGGCTCAATTATCGCTTCTTTTATAGACTCGCCCTCTTTAATCCTGACTCGAGAAATTCTCCCCGCTATTAGACCAGCCTCATAGCCGTCTTCGCCGGAGGTTAAAATAATTTCATTATTCTCGGGATTGGAATCGGATAAAAATTCCATTTTCAAGATCAAGCCGAAACTGCCGCTCAAAGTACCGGGAATCTTTGAATTTAAAGTCCGAACGGCGATTACTTCATCGGGGTCGGTGATTAAACGAACTCTTGAAAAATCCGGCCAGACTTTTACTACTCTCCCGACAAGAAATTTTCCTTCTTGCATGACCGCGTCTTTTTCGGCCACGCCTTCTTTGGATCCGACGTTAATAATAATCATCGCTCCGTTCTCCGGTCCCAATTTTAAAACAAAATTGGCCGGCAGAAATCGATTTTTATTTTCTTTCTTGTCCAGCGTCAATAAATTTTTCAAATTATCATTTTCTCGTTCTAATTCCTTAATTTTCGTCTCCAAACTCATAATATCTTTTTCCGTTATTTTTTTAGTGGAAGAGTTTTTCCGCTTTTCAATTTTACCAATCGGATAAGAGACTAATCGAATGATAAAATTTTTAAAAAAATCGCTTTTTTTAAAATTGCCCCAAAAAATAATAGCGGCAAAAACCGCCAAAATTACAAAAATTTTTAAAGGCGAAAATTTAACGCGGGACCTCTTCATATTGAGTTGAAACTAAAACTTGTTTTAAAGAATCAATATCTTCAAGCACCACGCCGGTCCCCCGAACAACGGCCGTCAAAGGATCATCCACTAAATGAGTCGGCATCTGGGTTTCTTCAGCCACCAAGCGATAAAATCCGCGAAGAAGCGAACCGCCGCCAACTATATAAATGCCTCTCTGCATAATGTCGGCGACTAATTCCGGCGGCGTCTCCTCAATGGTCATTTTAATGGCATTAACTAAAATATTAATGGAAGGAAAAAGGGCTCGCCTGATTTCGTGAGAATTAATTTCAACCTCCCGAGGAAGACCGGTAACCAAATCTCGACCCCTCATTTTATGCGTCAAGTTTTCTTCGGCCGGATGGATAGAGCCGATGGCGATTTTAATGTCTTCGGCTGTTTTCTCGCCAATAAACAATTTATATTCGTCTCTGGCAAATCGAACGATATCCTGATTAAATTTATCTCCGGCGATTCTCAAACTTCGGGAAGCCACTATTCCGCCAAGCGATATTACCGCCACCTCGCAAGTTCCACCGCCAACATCAACAACCATATTGCCACACGCTTCATTAACCGGCAATCTGATGCCGATAGCCGCGGCCATTGGTTCCTCAATCAAATAAACCTCAACCGCTCCGGCATTTCTGGCCGCGTCTTCCACCGCTCTTTTTTCAACTTCAGTGACTCCGGAAGGAATGCCGATAACGACGCGCGGACGCGGAAAAACGATAAAAGTCTGTTTATGAACCTTATCAATCAGATAACGAAGCATCTGTTCGGTGACGTCAAAATCGGAAATAACTCCGGCGACCAGGGGCCGCTCGGCCACGATATGAGCGGGAGTGCGGCCAACCATTTTTTTCGCTTCACTGCCAATGGCCAAAACTTGGCCGGTTTTTTGATTAATAGCCACCACCGAAGGCTCGTTGATGACAATCCCTCGTCCTTTAACATAAACCAAAGTATTGGCCGTTCCTAAATCAATGCCGATATCTTTGGGAAAAATTTTAAAAAGTCGATTCAACATTTTTCATTGTTATGAATTAATGCAAACGAAACAAATGGGGCGTCATTGCGAGGAACGAAGCGACGAAGCAATCCCTTGATTCTATTGAGATTGCTTCGCTGCGCTCGCAATAACAATATAACAACTTTTTTTATTTTTTAATTTGATTAAATCTTGATATTTTTACAACTTCTATTTTCTTGCTGTTTCTCTTTTTAATCTCAACGCTGTCTTTGGCCATTGTTTTATCCGAAACTACGATTCTTAACGGCGCGCCGATTAAATCCGCGTCAGCGAATTTTTCACCGGCTGATTTATCTTCTCGATCATCATACAATACCTCGATATTTTTCTTTTGTAAATCCTGATAAATTTTTTCCGCTAATTTTTTCAGTCGCGTTTTTTTCACGCTTTCCCGAAAAAGAAAAATTAAATGAATGCCGTAAGGCGCGACTGACTCGGGCCAAATAATTCCGCGCTCATCGCTTGAGACTTCGACGATTGTTCCCATCGCCCGACCCGGGCCAATGCCGTAGCTTCCCATAATCGCCGGACGCGCCTGGCCGTCTTTGGAAATAAAATTTAATCCAATCGCTTCGGAAAATCTAGTTCCTAATTTAAAAATATTGCCGACTTCAATGGCTCGGGACTGAAAAACTTTTCCGGAGCATTTTGGGCATTGCCCGCCTTCTTTCATAGTCGCTATTTCCCGATTCTGGGCGTATTGGCATTTTTGACAATAAAATATCGTATCTTCGCCGGACAAAGTTAAAGCTTGAAACTCGTGAGACGGCTCTTTGGAAAAAATGCCCCCGGAAGCTTCGGTAACGAATATTGAAAGACCCAGGCGTTTAAAAATTTTCAGGTAAGCCTTGACCACTTTTTTATAAAATAAATCTAAATCTTTTTCATCTTGATGAAAGCTGTAAAGATCTTTCATTAAAAATTCTTTGCCCCGGATAAGGCCGGAGCGAGCCCTGGGCTCGTCCCGAAATTTAGTTTGAATTTGATAGACAAAAACCGGCAAATCTTTATAAGAACGAATAAAACGTTTGGCAATATCGGTGACGGCTTCTTCGTGGGTGGTGGCCAGTCCGACATCATGGCCGGATTGATCTTTAAATTGATACATAATATCGGCCAGAGTTTGCCAGCGGCCGGTTTTTTCCCACAAATCTTTTGATTGAAAAGCGGAAAGATGCAATTCCTGTCCGCCAATCGCGTTTATTTCTTCGCGGATAATTTGATTGATTTTTGAAAGGACGCGCCATCCCAGCGGCAAATAATCGTAAACGCCGCTCATGGTTTTAAAAATAAAACCGGCCCGCTCCAATAATTTAGCATTAGCCGAAATTTCGTCCTTGGGAGACTCTTTTAAAATTTTGGTAAAAAGTTGAGATTGACGCATATTATTGTAAAATTCATCAATATAAAACAAATTTGTTTGTCATTGCGAGGAGGCCTGAGCCGACGAAGCAATCTCAAAAATTAACCAAGAAATGAGATTACTTCGGCGATTCCATCGCCTCGCAATGACATTAGATCTTTTAAAAAAATCTTTGAATATCCCGAAAAGTGACAAAAATCATCAAAAATATCAAAAGAGCAAAGCCGATAGCGTGGGTGATTTTTTCCGCGGATTGAGAAACCGGACTACCTTTGATTTTTTCAATAGCGATGAATAAAAGCCGGCCGCCGTCCAGGGCCGGAAAAGGAAAAATATTAATCACGGCCAGATTGATGGATATCAGAGCGATAAACTGCAAAAAATAAATAAAACCGAGCCTGTAAATATCTCGGGTCAAAACCGCGATGCCGATCGGACCGGTAATGCCAAGCTCTTGATGTTGGCCGATTATCAAATTTTTAACAATATTGAAAATTGAATAAAGAAAAAGGGCCGCGGTGTTAAATGTGGTTTTGAGGCCATCAATAGGGGCCAAGTACCAAGGAGAAGCCGCGATTCCCACTCGTTCAATGGCAATGCCTAAAGCTCCTTCTCTCGGCGGAGGATTTTCCCTAGGAACGGCTTTAATCATTATTACCTCTTTGCCCCTTAAAATTTGAAGAACCAACTCTCGACCGGCCCGCTCTTTAATAAATTTTATGACATCCTCGGTTGGGATGTTTTCCGAAATTTTAAAAACATCATTTTTTTGTTCAAGCATTAAAATAGCATCGCCAATTTTGAGCCCCGATTTTTCAGCCGGAGAATCTTTTTGAATCGCCAGAATCTGAATTTTAATATTCTTAGCTTTCAAATCATCTTTTTCAACGGCTTGCGGAATTCCCAAAAAATGAATCAAGGAAAATAAAAACCAAGCCAAAATCAAATTCATTATAACGCCGGCCGAAATGATCAAAGCCCGCCTTAAAGCCGAATTTGAAACAAAGCTTGAAGGATCGCCTTTCCCTTCTCCTTCTTCGCCGAAAATTTTCACGAATCCGCCCAAAGGAAACAAATTTAAAGAAAAAAGAGTTTGGCCTTTTTTAACGCCGAATAATCTTGGCGGAAAACCAAATCCGAATTCATCGACCTTGACGCCGAAATAACGCGCGAAAATAAAATGCCCAAATTCATGAACAATCACTAAGATTCCCAAAACTAAAATAAATAAAATAAAAGTCATAGATAATTTATTAATATAATTACAAAGCGCAAAAATATGTATCCTAAAAATTTTTAGGTACCCTCGGCGGATTATATAATTTCATTAAAGAGCCTCGACCTCAAAAATTTTTTAGGATACATATTTATTACTCGTTTTGATAAAAATTTTTTATTTGTTAATTTCATCTTCCTTTTTATTTTGTAAATCCTTAATTTTAGCGTTAAATTCATCGACCAATTTTTGAAGATTCTCTTTGAATTTAAAAAATTCGTCTTCGGAAATTTCTCCGTCTTTGCTCAAACGCCCGATTTCGCGTAAAATTTCCTCCCGCTCTTTTCTGATAATTTGACGCGCTTCTTCGGCTAATCGGCTAATGAGTTTAAACAATTCCTTTTTTCTTTCATCGGTCAGCGGCGGCAAAACCAATCGGATTTTATCACCGGCGATATTGGGATTCAATCCGAGCGGCGATTTCCTGATCGCTTCTTCGATATTTTTCAAAATATTTTTGTCCCAAGGTAAAATTTCCAAAATTTTAGCGTCCGGAGCGCTGATGGAAGCCAACTCTTGAAGCTTCATTTTTGAATCATAAGCGTCCACGACTAAATTCTCAATCAAAGCCGGACTGGCCCGGCCGACGCGCAAAGAAAGCAATTCAGACTTAAACGTTTCAACGCTTTTTTCAAATTTTGATTTTATTTTGTCTAAATAATTTTGAATCATTGCGGGTTTTCCATGCCAGCTAATATAATTTTAGGATTTTTCGGATCAATTTTCAAAACCCGAATTTTTTTCGAAGTGGCCGGGGTCGCGATGATCCAATTTTTTCCGTTATCTTCGGAGCGATAAATATGATTAGCCGCGCTCAAAAATATCAAATTATTGTTTAAAGGACTTAAATCCACCGAAAGCACCGGCAAAGATTCCGGCGGAATAACCAAACTTTTGACAGCCTCGAAAGTCAAGCCGGCATTAGAACTTTTAAGAAGCCCGAAGCTGGTGGCCAGATATAAAATATTTGAATTGTTCGGATTCATGGCCATATCCATAACAGCTAAAGAGCCGGGAAATTTCTCAGCTATTTCCAAAGAAAGTTCGGTCCAGCTCTTGCCGCGATCTTGAGTCTTGAATAATCCCTGATTCCGAGTCACGGCGTAAATTACGTTGCTGTCAAAAGGATTAATAATGATTTGCCAAACCGGACCGGGAAACCATTTAAGAACTCTCCAGGATTCCCCGTAATCATCCGAAGTTATAAATCCGCCCTGACCCGTGGCTAAATAAAGACGGGACGGCTTTTGAGGATCGACGACAATATCGTAAATAAGAAAATTATCCGAAGCCACGGTAAAAACTTCCCGGAAAGACTGGCCGTTATCAACGGTCTTAAGAAGCTTCCCTCTCCTCGCCTGAAAAATGGCCAAATAAAAACGATCTTTATTGGTCTTGTCATAAGCGATTTTTTCAACCGTGTCCCGCGGTCCAAGGAAACCGATTAAATCACGGAAAGCAAACCAAGATTCGCCCGCGTCAAGGCTTTTATAAAGTCCGCCTTCTTTAGTTCCCAAAAAAATAAGATTAGAATCGGTCGGATCAATCGCTATATCAATAACTTCCACGCGGCTGATGTCACCTTTGGGAAGAAGATTTTTTTTCTGAATCCAATTATCGCCGTTGTCTCGAGAAATAAAAACGCCGCCGTCTCTTAAAGTCTGCCCTCGAAAACTTCCCTGCAAAATCAAGGGCGCGAAAATAACGATAAAAATAACCAGCGCGATGACAAAAAGAATAAAAAGAATGTCTTTTAACATAAAGCTTATAGTTTAGCCATTAAGATTTCCAATGCCCTTTGGGAATTAACATTAAATTTTAAGGCTTCTTCGACTTCATTCATGAATTTCAAATAATTTTTTGTTTTTAAAGCCGCCTCCGTTTCGCCTGCCTCAACTTCCTTTAAAAGTTTTTGGCGAAAATAGACGCGGATTTTATTCAAAAAATCTCCAGCCTTTTCTTTATCGTCAACGCATTTTTTTTCCAAATATTCAAACCGGCCAAAAAGGCTTGAATTAAAAATTTTCTCCATCTCTCTTGTCTCTTCCCGATTTACTTCAATTTTTTTTTCGTCTTTAACTGTCCCCGGAACCGGCCGGAAATTAATTTGAAGAGTCCGGGACAAGATAGTCGGCAACAACCCAGACGGCGACGAACTTGTTAAAATTAAAACTGTCTTTGGAGCGGGTTCCTCAAGGGTTTTCAAAATAGCGGACTGGGCTTCGTGACTCATCAATTCAGCGTTATTAATAATGGCGACTTTAAAATTTTGATAACTTTTAAAAGTTAAAAAATTAATTAAATCCCGAATATCGTCTATACCGACGCTGTTTTTGTCAATAATTTTAAAATCCGGGTTATTGGAAAGATTTTCCGATTTCAAAAGCGTTCGAGCGAAAAATTCCGCCATTGTCAATTTGCCTGAACTGGCCTCGCCGGAAAAAAAATAAGAGTGAGCGACTTTACCGCTGGCAAGGCTTTTTTTAAAAAAATTAATTATTTTTTGATGGCCGATAGTATTCATTTTTTCGTCATAATTGTTTTTTTGTAAGCGTCAAGTTGACTTAAAACAACGCCCGTGCCTTTAGCCACGCAAAGCATCGGATCATCGGCGACAACAGCCGGAACGCCGGTTATTCTCGAAAGAAGGCCATCAAGATTTCTCAAAAGGCAGCCGCCGCCGGTCAGCACCATGCCATTATTGATGATATCCGCGGAAAGCTCGGGAGGAGTGTCGGCAAAAACCTGTCTGATGACGCGAATCACTTCCTGAAGCTCGGCGGAGACCGCTTCAATTATCTCCGGAGAAGTAATGGTGATAGTTTTTGGAAGTCCGGAAATCAAATCTCTTCCTTTGACTTCATAAGACATTAATCGTTCGTCTTTCTTCACCATTGCCGTGCCGATAGCCAGTTTTATTTCCTCGGCAGTCCGGTCTCCTACCGCCAAATTATGTTTCCTTTTAATATACTCCGCGATGGCCTGATCAAATCTATTGCCGCCGATTCTGGTCGCGGCCCAAGCCACAATGCCTCCCAAAGATATTACCGCTACCTGCGATGTTCCGCCGCCGATATCAATAATCATACTACCGACCGGTTCGTTAATCGCCACGCCGGCCCCAATAGCGGCCAAGACCGGTTGTTTCACGACATAAGCCGCCTTGGCGCCAGCCTGCATAGCGGCGTCAATAACCGCTCTTCTTTCGGTCGAAGTGGCGCCGGCCGGAATCGAAATCATAACCTCGGGCCTAAAAAACTTAAAACGGCCAGCCGCTTTTCCTATGAAATGCCGAAGCATAGCCTGCGTTATGCGGTAATCGGCGATAACACCGTCTTTCATCGGCCGATAAGCGACAATATTTTCCGGCGTCCGGCCGATCATCGCTCGAGCTTCATTGCCAACGGCCAAAACGCGATTATCGTCAATCGAAACAGCAACTACGGTCGGCTCATTGATAATCACGCCCTTTTTGGGCAAAAAAACCAAAGTATTGGCCGTTCCCAAATCAATTCCAATTTTTTTTACAAACATAAGACTCTTTGCGAAATAATTTTTCTGAATAATAACTAAGAAGTCATTCTAAAATTTTTTAGGCACCCTCGGCGGATTATATAATTTCATTAAAGCGCCTCGACCTTAAAAATTTTTAGAATAACTTCTTTAATCATTACAAGCGAAGGAAACGGAGATTTATAATATCTACATTCTTGTAATATCCGCTCCCAATTTTCTCAACCGTTCATCTAATTTTTCAAAGCCCCGATCAATATTAAAAGCATCATACAAAATAGATTCGCCTTCCGCAACTAAAGCGGCGATGATGGAAGTCATGCCGGCTCTAACATCCAAGCTTTTTAATTCCGCGCCGTGAAACGGAGTCGGCCCGACAATCAAGGCCCGGTGCGGATCCATAATAACGGCATTGGCTCCCATTTTAATCAATTCGTTAATATAGCCAAGCCGGCCTTCATACATCCATTCATGAATTAAACTTGTTCCCTGGGCTTGAGTGGCCAGCACGGAAAAAGGCGGAATCTGATCGGTCAGAAGTTTCGGATAAAGGCCGGATTGAATTTTAAAAGATTGATAAATTGAAGAGGGCGGCTTAAGGCGCAAAAAATCATTGCCAATCTCCAAGGCGACTCCAATTTCTTTAAGTTTTTGAATGCCCGCCTCTAAAAAATCAGGATTTATATCGCGGATATAAAAATCGCTCCTGGAGGCCGCGCCCAAAAGAGTCAAATTCATCGCTTCATCAGAATCAGATATGATTTTATGTTCGACTCCTTTAAGCCTGACCACGCCTTTAATATCAATAGAAGGAGTGCCGGCGCCATTAATTTTCGCTCCCATTTTATTCAAAAATAACGCTAAATTTTGAACATGAGGTTCGGCCGCGCAAAGCCGAAGCCGCGTCTCGCCTTCAGCTAAAACCGCGGCCAGCATTAGATTCTCCGTCGTTGTCACTGAAGATTCGGAAAGAACAATTTTTGCCCCGATTAATTTTGGCTTGCCCGATGCCAGGCGCGGAGCTTTAATTTTTAAAAAATGATCCTCGCCCACGCTTACATCGGCGCCCAAAGCTCTAAAACCTTCAAGATGCGAATCAATAGACCGCGCGCCTATGGCGTCTCCGCCCGGATAAGGCATTAAAACTTCGCCAAAACGCGCGAGCAATGGACCAAGAAGCAAAACCGAACCCCGAAGCAAACGAACATAATCCGATTGCGGCGCGAAATTTGAAATATCGGAATTATCAATTGTCAAATCGCCGCTCGTCCAGGTAATTTTTGACCCTAAAGATTTAAAAATTTCCAGAATAGTCCCGACATCCCGAATCAAAGGAATATTGGAGAGCGAGCAAGTTTCTTGAACTAGAAGAGTGGCGGCTAAAACAGGCAAAGCGGCGTTTTTAGATCCCTGAACCCTAATTTCGCCGCTTAATTTTTTCCCGCCGCGGATTATAAACTTTTCACCGTCCATTGTTTCATTTTAGGCAAAAAACAGATTACTTGGCAAGTTCACGAAAATATTATACTCTTTAAAAAAAGTTATTAAATAAACGTCGAATGTTTTTATTATTCTTATGACTAAATTAACCCGCCGAATTTTATTCTATGGATTTTTTCTTCTATTTATTATAGTCGTTCCCGCGGTGATTTTATGGTCATTGGGACTGCGTTTTGATTTTAAAAAAAGGAAAATCGTAACGGTCGGGGCAATTTATTTAAAAACATCCCAACGAGATTTTCAGCTTCTGTTAAACGACAAGATAGAACATAAAACTTCGTTTTTTTCAAATTCGATATTGATTTCCGGCCTTTTTCCAAAAAATTGGAACGTTAAAGTCGAAAAAAACGGATTTGAAGCCTGGTCCAAAACGTTAAGGGTCGAACCAAAACTGGTGACTGAAGCGACTTCAATTTTCCTTATTCCCAAGAATATCAAATCGGAACTTGTCTTGGAAAATCAAAAAAATCTTTCCGCGATTATTTCCGCGGAAATTAAAATTAAAAAAAACGAATACGCGATTGACGAGACGGGAATAGTTTGGAAAATAGAGGGACTGGATTCAAAAAAAACAGCGATCAATGCTTTGCCGATTGCGAAAGAAAGCATTAAAAACGCCGAGATTCTTGAAACCTCCGGTTCTATTTTTATACTCACCAAAGAAGAGTTACTTCTTGAAAAAAAAAGGGAAGAACAAAATTTTAAAGAAATCAATCGCGATGTCAAAAAAATCATTCCTTCTTCTAAAAATGAAAAATTTTTGATTCTTAAAGAAAAAGAAATCTGGGTTTTATGGCCTGAAGAAACGCTCGCTCAACCGCCAAGAAAAAAAGACGAAAAAGAATTGATCGGCCGGTATTCCGAGAAAATAGATGACGCCGTCTGGTATGCCAAAACTGACGAACACGTTATTTTCAGCGTCAACGGAAAAATAAAAATCGCCGAGCTTGACGGCCGCGATAATAGGAATACTTATGATATCGCGGACAAACCGGCGAAAAAATTGTTTTATGATTTGAGGTCTAAAAAATTATATTTCTTAAACGAACAAAACATCTTCGCGATTGAAATATGATATAGTTTACCGCTTCGCCCACTGAGGAGCTTTGCGAGCGCCTTTGAGGCCGTATTTTTTGCGCTCTTTCATTCGCGGATCGCGAGTTAAAAACCCGGCCTTTTTCAGCCGTTTTCTAAATTCCGAATCAATATCCAAAAGAGCGCGAGAAACGCCATGACGGATCGCCTCGGCTTGAGCGTGAATTCCCCCGCCGGCAACTTTTGCCGAAATCCCGATTTTCTCCTCCTGAATTTTCAGTCTTTTAATCGGATCTTCAACGATCTTTTGCAATTGAATCAACGGAAAATAATCGCTGAATTTTTTTTCATTAACGATATATTCAGTTTTGCCCGGATAGAGCCGCACTCGGGCCACCGCTGTTTTTCTCCGGCCAACAGCTTCAAAGTATTTATCTTTTAAAACTTTTGGAGCCTTTTCTTTTACCTCTTTCAAATCGGATTTTTTTTTCTCTTTTGACTTAATAACCATAATAAAATTATAAAACTTTTTATCTGATAATAAGTTTTTTTAACATTTTGGGTCTTAATTTATTTTTAGGCAGCATTCCGGAAACAGCTTGCCTTAAAATATCTTCCGGTTTTCTCGCCAAAAGTTTGCGAAGAGATTCGGTTTTTAATCCGCCCAAATATCCGGAATGGCGATAGTACATTTTTTGATCAAGTTTTTTACCGGAAAATTCCATTTTATCTATATTGATAACCCGAACCTCGTTTCCTTCATCAAGGTGTGGCTGAAAAGAAGCTTTGTTTTTTCCACGAAGCAATATGGCAATTTCGGATGACAAACGGCCCAATTTTTTGCGAGAAGCGTCAATGGTGTGAACTTTTTTTTCCATTTTTTTATTATTTAACAAATTCTAAAATCGCGGTTTTTCCGCCGTCAGAGGACCGTCGACCCGTTTTTACAATCCGAGTATAACCTCCGGATCTCGCCTGATAGCGGGGGGCAATTTCATCGAACAATTTTTTAGCCGATTCTTTTGGCAAAATTTTAAGAAAATTCCGATAAGAAGCGAGGTTTTTAGATTTAGCTTTCGTCACATAACGTTCAACGATCGGGGCGATTTCTTTCGCCTTGGCCTCGGTGGTCCGAATCTTTTCGCGCAAAATCAGGGCTTCGGCCAACGAGCGCAAAAGAGCTTTTCTGGGACCCGTCTTTAAACCAAATTTCCTTCCTTTTTTAAGTTTTCTCATTTTTCTTCTTTAAAAGTTAAATTCAATTTCCCTAACGCTTTTTTGATTTCTTTAATCCCCTTTTCTCCCAACCCGCCTATCTCGCCCAAAGAAGACTCGGTTTTTTTAATTAACCCTCCAACCGTCTTTATCCCTGACTCATTCAGAGCGTTTAAGGTTCTGATTGAAAGATTAAGATCCGAAACTTTGGTTTTTAAAATATCTTCAATTTCAATCATTTCCTTTTTTTCTTTTTCTTTCCCGCCGCTCTCTTGAAAATCCTTCAAAAAAGAAAAATGGTCAACTAAAATTTTGGAGGCGCTGATAAAAGCTTCTTCCGGACTGATACTGCCGTCGGTTTCAACAAAAAGGCTCAAACGATTAAAATCTGTTCGTTCGCCGACGCGCATATCTTCAACTTCATAATTTACTTTGCGGATCGGGCTAAAAATCGCGTCAACGGCAATAGCGCCGATTTCAATTTTTTCTCTTTTTAAAAATTCAGACGGCTGGAAACCCAGCCCCCGAGAAATCTCGATCTCCATTTCAAACTGGCTGGTTGGATCGGATAAAGTAACGATATGAACATCTTTTGTTATAACCTCGACATCGGTCGATTTTTCAAAATCTCCGGCCTTAATGTCTTTTTCCCCTTTAACTTTCAAAAAGAGTCTTTTTGGTTCTTTTGAATGAAGTTTAAAACGAACTTGCTTGAGATTAAGCAAAATATCAATGACATTTTCCAGCACACCCGGAATGGTTGAAAATTCATGAGCCGCGCCCTTAATTTTAACGAGTGTAACCGCCGAACCTTCAAGCGAAGAAAGCAAAACCCGCCTCAAGCTATTGCCGACAGTCATGCCGTAACCCGGAGACAATCCTTCAATTTCAAAAGTCGCCTGATTGTCTTTTTTATTAATAATTTTTATTTTTTGCGGTAATGGAATCATAAAAAAATTTTTAATTATATAATTAATTGCAAATAAAGAAGTGGGGCATATTTTGACGGAATCCTCATGCGGAGCAGTGAGGTGGCAAAATATACCCCACTCCTTTATTTTTTTAAACTACCTTGAATAATATTCAACTATGGCCGAGAGATTGCCGGAAAAACCTATTTCTTCTTTTTCTGGCCGGCCTATTATTTTGCCTTCCAGTTTATCTTTATCAAGAGAAAGCCAAGAAGGCGTCTTATATTTTTTTAAAACCGTTTTTATATCCGAAAACATCTGTTTGGTCTCCGAAGCGGGCCGAATTTTAATTAAATTGCCGATTTTAACCTCTTGAGAGGGAAGAGTCACCCGTTTTCCGTTTAAAGTAAAATGGCCATGACCAACCAGTTGGCGAGCGATGCTTCGCGAAAAAGCAAAACCCAAACGATAAATAACGTTATCCAATCTCATTTCCAATTTTCTAAGAAGATTATCGCCGGTCTCGCCTTTAGCGGCTGTTGATTCCTTGATATATCGCTTAAACTGCCTGTCTCGAAGACCGTACATAAACTTTAATTTTTGTTTTTCAACCAGCTGCCGGCCAAACTCGGAAACCGCTCCCCTTTTCCTTTTCTGTCCATGCTGACCGGGCGGATATGGCTTTCTGATCATGGCGGATTTTTGAGAAAAAGAACGTTCTCCCTTTAAAAAAAGATTTTCGCCGATTCTTCTGGAAATTTTCTCTTTCGGTTTCTTCATAACAAATTAAACTCGTCTTACTTTGGGCGGACGGCAGCCATTATGCGGAATTGAAGTAATATCCCTGATAAGATTAATATTAAAACCGGCGTTGGCCAGCGATCTTAAAGTTGAATCTCGGCCAGCTCCGATTCCTTTAATCATTATATCAATGTCGGTGATGCCAATTTTTTTTATTTTTTCCGAAACAACCTCCGCGGTTTTGGAAGCGGCAAAGGGCGTCGATTTTTTAGTTCCCTTGAAACCGATGTTGCCGGCCGAAGCCCAAATCAAAACATTGCCCGCCGGATCGGTAGCGCTGA
Organism: Parcubacteria group bacterium; assembly: GCA_016188775.1. Taxonomy (GTDB): domain Bacteria; phylum Patescibacteriota; class Minisyncoccia; order JACPHC01; family JACPHC01; genus JACPHC01. Next base: position 7,133 of record JACPHC010000009.1, on the reverse strand, counting down.
TTATGGTGTTGTTGTAGGTAGCAAACACATGAACAACGCCGCGGCTGATTTTAGCGCTTATTATTTTTTCCCCTTTTTTACTCGCTCCGTCTTTTTTAATTTCTTCGGATTGAGGTTCGTTTTTTTGAATTATTCTCTTTTTACCCATAATTTTATGTCTTTTCAGACGACTGTTTCCGGCCGGAACCCATTGTTTTTCTGACATTGCCTCTTCGGGTTCTCGAATTAGTTTTAGTGCGTTGTCCCCGCACCGGCAAACCCCTGGAATGGCGCAAGCCTCGATAAACGCCGATATCTTTCAATCTTTTAATATTCATCATTATTTCCCGTCTTAGCTCGCCTTCCACTTTATAATTTTTTTCAATCTCGTCTTTTAATTGAGATTGCATTGGGGCAGAAAGCTGATTGGCTTTAATGGCTGGATCAATGGCTAGTTTTTCCAAAATCTTCTCGGCCAAAGGAATCCCAATCCCATAAAGATAAGACAGAGAAATAACTATTTTTTTATTATCAGGTATATTTACTCCGGAAATTCTCAGCGAAAATTATGAAGAGCGACGAAGCGTATTTTAATCAAAATACGTTGAGAAGCTCTGAATAATTTGTCTCCCTACGGGAGATCACCCGTAGGGTTGACACCCGAAATTTGAGAATTGGAGTAGAAAAGATTATTTTGCAAAAGGTCTATAAATTTAACCTTGCCGTTGTTTGTGTTTTGGATTGGAACAAACAACATAAAGCCGTCTTTGACGGCGGACAATTTTACATTTGGCGCATATTTTTTTAATGGAAGATCTTACTTTCATTTATTATATTTAAAAAATTTCCCGCTAAAATCAAGCGATTGATTTTAGCCCCCTATAAACTATTCTGCCTTTAGTTAAATCATAAGGGGATAATTCAACCGTCACCCGATCGCCGGGCAAAATACGAATATGATTCATCCGCAATCTTCCGGAAAGATGAGCTAAAATTTCTTCTCCCGAATCCAATTTAACTTTAAAGGTCGCGGCCGGAAGAGCTTCAAGAGCGATACCGGTTTTTTTTATTACTTTTTGACGTTGGTCTTTATCTTTATTTTCGACCATAAAGCATCCGCGCCGCAAGCGGCGCGGTATTGTGATAATGCTTTGTTATGAAAGGTTCTCGCTCGGCTCGACCAACTCGCCTCGCTCGATTCATACTCGTTTGCATAATAAACAAAATATTCCTCTCAAAAGAGGCTAAAAAGAATTCTATAAATAAAATAATGAAAAGTCAATACTTTGGTTCGATTATTAAATTAATGCTTTTTGAAAACTTGGGAATGTGGCTGACCCAAAAAGGCCAGTAATTCACCGAGGCCGCGGCTAAAATATCGGACTTGGAAGAAAAATAATTTTTTATGTCGGCCTCGCTCTGGCCTTTTAATTCTTCAATCAGCCGGTCCTGATCAATTAATTTTGTTTTTTTGGCCTTGACGTTGACGCTAAACGTCAAAATTCCTTTCTCAAAATTCTTCGCGATGCCCGAAAACGCCAAATCGCTGATTTCGGGGACCAAGCGTTCATTATTTTTAATTTTATTTTTTAATTTTTCGTCAACCAAACGGTTTAAATCGTTTTGGTCAAAAACAATCGCTTGAAAAACTATTTTCATAAACGCCGAACCTTTTGGCCCGATTTTCCCCGCCTGAGAAATATTAGATTCGGAAACAACAATTTCATCGGCGCCGGGAATCCAATCAAGAGGCGAAGAAATTTTACTTTTTAAAGAAGTTGTCGCTTCTTTGGCTAAATCATTTTTTAAAAATTCTGAAGCTTTTTTAATATCTTCCTCGGTAATGAAATTTATTTTTCCTTGAGCTCCGCCTTCCATGGCCTGACGAGATTTTCCGTAAAATCCTTTAAATTTATCAGAGCCGGCAAATCCCGGAATCGTAAAGTCGCTCGGGCCGATATTATATTCTTCTCCCGGTTTGTCGGCCCGAACTTCGACAAAAACGCTTGAAGGCGTTAACTGACCGTTTTTAATTGTCGCGGCCGGAATGGTCGCGGCTTTAATCATTCGAAAAATTTTTCCGTCTTTGGACTCAAACCTGGTGGTGGCGACCAAAGTCTGCGGCTTGGAATTGTAAGCGTTAAAAACTTCGATTCTGCCGCTCGCCTTCTCTTCGGCTTCTTTTTTGCCGGTGGCTTCAAATTCAATTTTTTTCGAAGATTCTTGAGAAAAAACCACGGCCGGAATGACTAATCCCGTCTGATCAACAATTAAGCTGTCTTTTTTCGCCGTAATTTTCAAATCATCTTCAATGACTTCCTCTTTAAGTTTGAGATTAACATCAACTCTCGGCAAAATAAAAAGAATAGTCAAAACAAAAACGGAAAAGGAAAGAATAAAAATAGAAAGCAAAAAATGAGTTGCCAAAGGTCTTAAAATCCACGATTTTTTTTCTTCCATCTCGCCATCCGGAGATTTTTTCTTGCCGTTTTTAAACCAAGTTTCAAGATGGCCGCTCGGCTGGTCATTATTGGTTAAACGAAGAGATTCGGGCCAATTTTCATTTTTAACTTCCTGGATTTTCAATTCGGCCTCATTCCTAATATTCTCCGACTCTTCGTTTTCGCCCTGATTCGGAAAATACGTCTCAATGCCAAGATTTTGGCAAAGCTTAATCCCCTTTTCGTCGTCGGTTTCAATGGCGATATTTTTCCCAAGATGCTCCGCCTCTTCTTTAAGAATTCTCAACCAACTTTTCATTTCGAAAATTTTCGATTTTGAAGGAAAATTAAAAATAACAAATTTAGAGCGCGCCGCGTCCAATCTTTTCAAAATCAGACTGATATCTTCTTCTTTTTTAAGAAAAATCACCGTTTCGTTTTCCATTGCTTCTATAATAGCAAAAGATGAAAATTACGCAACTGTTGTTTTCTCGCTAAATTTGAGCGAAATAATTTTTGACGATCCGTCTTCGGCTAAAGTCACGCCGTAGAGAACATCGGCCTCGGACATTGTCTCGCGATTATGAGTGATAATCACAAACTGCGTTTTTTGGGATAAATCCTTAAAAATATTGGCGAAACGTCGCGAATTAGACTCGTCTAAAGCCGCGTCAATCTCGTCAAAAACTAAAAACGGCGGAGAGTTGACCGCCACAATGCCAAAAAGAAGACTCAAGGCCGTCAGCGATCTCTCCCCGCCGGAAAGAGCGTTTAGTCCTTTGATTTTTTTACCCGGTATTTCCGCTGAAATCGCGCATCCGGCATAAGCGTCATTTTCCGCTATATCTCCGTTTTGACTATTTTCGCCTTCCAAATTATATTTTTCTTTTTTTTCTGAAACTAAATAAAGATTGGCTCGGCCGCCGCCAAAAATCATTCGAAAATAACGATTAAATTCTTCGGATATTTCGGCCAAACCCGCGCGAAAATCCCGATCGATTTTTTGATCTAATTCTCGGATTAAATCACGGAGGCTCGCCGAAGCTTTTTCCAAATCTCCGGTTTGAGTCGTTAAAAATTGATGCCTCAATGAAACCGCGTCGTGTTCTTTCAGCACCTCCGGATCAACATTCATAATAGACTCCACTTCCCTTCTTAATTTTTGAATCTGATAAAAATCAGGAACCGGACCGGCCGGTAAAATCGCCAGAGAGTCTTTGGCAATTCCAGCCTCTTCGGCAAATCGCAGGACCTGATTTTCTTCCAGTCCGATTTTATCTTCTTCCAAAACAACGGATCGAAAAATTTCTTCTTGGGCGGAAAATTTTTTTTCTTCTTGGGCAAGACCTTGTTTAATTCCGGCCAATCTTTCCCGCCAGCCGGCAATAGCGAAATTTAATTTGTTTATTTCTTCCTTAATTTGATCTTTTTTTTGAAAAATTTCAGCCAGTTGATTCTTAATGTCTTTTTCCTGTTTTTTTAAAAAAAGGTTTTTCTCAACGCTCGTCTTTTGTTGGGAAACAATTTTACCGGAAATCAATTTCCGAATTAATTCGTCCAAAAAATTAAGAGCCTCGCTAACTTTTCCATCCTTGAGAATTTGCCGGAGGTTTTCCAAACTGGCCTTGGCATAACTTAAAGTGACGGGCTGATATTCCAATTTTTCCGTTTCCAGTTCAGCCTCCATTAATCCTTCAACACGGCCCAAATCGCGAGTCAATTTTGTTTCAATTTCGTCTAATTTCGCCGTTTCCAAATTAAGCCGATTTAAATCGTTTAAAGAAGCGGGCGCCACTTCTTCTTCCTTGTTTTGATCCTCGCGTAATTTAAAAATGGAATTTTTAGCCGCTGCCAATTCTTTTTCAAAAAGATTTTTCCTTTCCTCGATACTTTGTTTTTTTGATTTTATTTTATTTAATTCGCCGGCGAAATATTGAGTTTCTAAAATTTTAAGCCGGGCGGCCTTATCTTCCCTTTCTTTAACTTTTAAAGCAAGACGGGAAAGAGTTTTGAGCCGCGGAGATATTTCATCGATCAAAACTCTCGCCTGTGCGAGATTATTGTCGGTTTCAGACAATTTTCTCTCCGTTTCGTTTTTTTTGAGCCGGAATTCTTTCAATCCCAGCGCTTCTTCAATCATTTCGCGTCTTTCTTTGTCCGAGGCGGCCAGCAATGAATCAGCCGCGCCTTGAGCGATAATACTGTACCCTTTTGAACCCACTCCGACTTTGGCCAACATCTCCACGACGTCTTTCAGGCGAACCGGAGAATTATTGATAAGATATTGATTCTCCCCGCCGCGATAACTTTTCCTTGAAATCACAACCTCGTCCAAATCAACGGGAAACCAGCGAGAGATATTGTCAAAAATAAGTTCGGCGCTGGCTTTGCCAATCCGAGAAGCAACGTTTGATCCGCTAAAAATCAAATCTTCGCCGTCTTTCGTTCGCAGCGCTTTCAAGCTTTGTTCTCCCATCACCCAGCGAATTGCGTCGGCGATATTGGATTTTCCCGAACCGTTCGGTCCGACAATAGCCGAAACCCGGCCCGGAAATTCCAAAGAGATTTTTTTGGCAAAAGATTTAAACCCTGAAATTTCAAGACGCTTTAACATAAATTAACTGCCCCAATTTTTAACCTTTAACGCTTCTTTGGCCGCTTCCTGCTGGGCCGATTGTTTTGACATTCCTTCGCCTTGAGCCACCAGTTCATCGCCTAAAAAAACGCCAATGACGAAATGTTTGGCGTGATCCGGGCCCCATTCTCTCAAAACTTCGTAAATCGGAGTAATGCCGGCTTTATCCTGCGCCTCTTCTTGAAATAAACTCTTTGAATCCCGATAAAGTTTTTCTTTAATGACTCGCCCCAATTCAACCAAGACATTTTTTTCAATAAAAATTTGAGCCGCTTCTATCCCCTGATCAAGATAAATAGCGCCGATCAAGGCCTCAAAAGCATTGGCGATAAGATACATCCGAGCTTTATTTATGTCTTTAGCCTCGCCTCGGGAAAGAAGAAGATAATTGCCCAATCCCAATTTCGCGGCTATATCAAAAAGCATATTAGCGTTTACTAAAGCGGCCCGCCAGGCGGTCATCTGCCCTTCCGGTTCTTGGGGATATTGCTCGTAAAGATAATCGGAAACGACAAGCTCTAAAACCGCGTCCCCTAAAAATTCCAATCGCTCGTTATGCTTGACTTTAAAATTGGGGTTTTCATTTAAATAAGAACGATGAACCAAGGCCTGTAAAAGCAGGTCTTTATTTTTAAATTCAACGCCAATTTTTTTTTCCAGTTCGCTTAATTCCGCCATGAATTAATAAAAAGCGAAGGAAATGGATTTTTCAAATCGCAGGCGGGGTCGGCCAAAATTCGCAAAGCGAATTTTGGGGTGAAGGCGATTTGAAAAATTCGTTTCCGAAGCTTTGAAAAAGTTAATCTTCTTTTTTAGATTTTGAAGTCTCGTCTTTTCCCGGCTCTCCTATTTCCCGATAAATAGTCCCCAAAACGCCGTTAACAAACTTGCCGGAAGTTTCACCGCCAAAAGTTTTAGCCAATTCAATGGCTTCGTTTATCGCCACCTTGGCCGGCACCTCCTCCCGCTTGCTAAATAAAAGCTCATAAAGACCGAGACGCAAAACATTGCGGTCAACCGCGGTAATCTGCCCGATTGGCCATTCCGGAGCCGTTTTTTCAATGATTTTATCCAGTTCTTCTTTGTGTTCCAAAACGCCGCTAATAAGCTGATGGACAAAATTCGTGTCTTCAAGTCCCGGTCCAAATTCAGCTATATTTCTTTGAACGATTTTTTGAAGATCATCAAGACCACTGCCCCTAAAATCCCACTCGTAGAGGCTTTGCATGGCTATAGATCTGGATAGATGCCTTGAAGACATACCAATTTTGTTTAAATTTATAAATAAAATTAAACAAAGCTCCAGAAACGAATTTTTCAAATCGCCTTCACCCCAAAATTCGCTTTGCGAATTTTGGCCGACCCCGCCTGTCATCCCTACGGGAGATCTCCCGCAGGGAGACGATTTGAAAAATCCATTTCCTTCGCTTTTTAATATAGTTAATTTATTTTCCGGCTTTTTGTTCTTGAACCGCCAAGTCTTTTTTCTTTTTCTTTCGTTCCTTTTTCTCAAGCTTGGCCAAAACGTCAATAACTTCTTTGCCGCCGTAATAGCCGCAGTTTTCGCAAATCTGATGCGGCATTTTTTTGACATGGCATTTGGCGCAATAAGAAAAAACCGGCTGTTTTAAAGCCATGTGCGATCGGCCCTTGTTTCTTCTTGATTTTGTATGCCTTTGCGTTGGTACTCCCATAATGAATTCGTCTTAATTTAATAAGAATAAAAGTTTTATAAAAAATAGTCAACCCCTACCTCACTACAATAAATCAACTCATTAATTCTTACGAGGCTTAGCCTCGTAAGAATCTACCTCACCGTAAAATCCGTGTAAATCGGAGGAATCTCGATTCGATTCCAGTCTCCGAATTTGTTAGACCAACCGATAAACTGGATGCCTTTCAAATCCTGAAATGTTTTACCATCTGGCAGTTGGATGTCATAAAAAAGAAAATCGGAAAAGGGATCAATGGCTTTAATAAGTCCGCCCCAATATTCCAACTGTCCGAAAATCACCGGTCCGGGCGGAGTCAGCCAATCGGTATATCCGAGCGGGAAATAGGCTCCAGGGGGAGGAGCC
>JACPHC010000008.1 GCA_016188775.1 Parcubacteria group bacterium | reverse complement strand
GGGATCGCCACCCATAGCACGGTTTCTTGATCGAAGCTTTAGTCGAGAAATATATCGCGCGGGTGGCGAAATTGGCAGACGCACTACCTTGAGGTGGTAGCGCCGCAAGGCATGGAGGTTCGAATCCTCTCCCGCGCACCAAATAAAAAGGCTCCAATTAAAATTCGGAGCCCCAATTGCAAACCCTGGAACTTTTTAAAAAATCCGGCAACCAAAAATGAAAATCGTGATATTTTAAAAAATAGATCATTACGCGATTCAATTAATCAAAAAATGGCTCTATGCCGGAAACGTCTTTTTTCATTAAAGATTTTTTTGAAAACATGGCGGAAAAATGCATTCCGCTAAAAAGATGTCCAATTTCATGCGCGGTAATTAAAGATTCTCCCTGCAAAGAAATTTGCCTGTTAACTAAAATGTAATTAAAACAAGCTCTTCCGGAAGTAGTATTATCTTTACCGATTTGGCGACCCGTAAATCCGGCTACAATATCCTCTTCGCCAATCTTAAAATCATTTTTTAATTCATAAATTGATGTTTTAGTATCTTTCGCGGACCAAAATTCAATCGTCCTGATTTCTAATTTAATATCAAACTCCTTTTCATAAATATCCGAAACGCCAATTATGACTTTTTTTAACCTTTCCTCAATCTCTTTAGAATTTTCGTCGCGATTAATATCGTTAAATTGATTTTTAACATATTGTCCGTCAAAAACTACTTTTAAATAAACAGTTCTGGGCGGAAAAACAAAAAACCATTTTATAATTAAAAACAATATCGCGATATCAATAAGATAGCGAAAAAAACGCCAAGCTATCTTTTTTAATTTTGATTTCATTTTTTCTCCTTATTAAAGAACTTGATTTCAGGCTATCCGATAATTACAAAAAAGGCAAATTTATCCCGTTAGCGATAAGCCACAAACTAGTAATCGCGTTGGTATATATGCGATCTCTAGCGGAATTTATTGAAAATTTTTATTGAATAAAGTATTATAAGTTTGGTAAAATAAAGGACGGTTAGCTCAGTGGCAGAGCGCTTCGTTTACACCGAAGAAGCCGCAAGTTCGAGTCTTGCACCGTCCACCACGCCGAAGTAGCTCAGCTTGCCCCGCCAAATTTGCCTGGGTAGCTCAGTGGTAGAGCGCATGCCTGAAGAGCATGGCGTCGACAGTTCGATTCTGTCCCCAGGCACAGGCAAATTTGGCGGGGTTAGTATAGTGGCAATACATCTCCTTGCCAAGGAGAAGCCGCGAGTTCGATTCTCGTACCCCGCTCCATTTCTCGGCTCTAACCCAAAAAACCTCTTTTAAGAGGTTTTTTGGGTTTTAAAAAATGGGTAGTTTAATTAAAAAATCATGCAAAGCGCTCGGAAATAAAAAACCGTATGTCAATGGAAAAAAAATCAAAAAAAATAAAAAAGCTCCGAAAAATAATCCGATATAAAAATATTTTTTAAAAAAACTCTGAGCTTTAATCTTTCTATCCAAAACATAAAATAAAATCAAAATGGAAAATATGAGCGCCGGCAAATAATGATAAAGAAACATCGATCTTTTTATTGCAGAAAAGGGAAGAAAATTTAAAACGTAACCGAGGAATAAAATAGAAAAATTCGGCTGGAAAAAATTATTTTCAACAACCCCTTTTTTAAATCTTAAATAAACTATTTTTAACAACTCAAAAACGATAAAAAAAATTCCCGCAAAACCAGCCAGCCAAACAAAAAAATTTCCCGTAAAATAAATGTGTCTAGAATAAGCCGACTCCCCCGAATCGCCCCAATAAGCAATTGCTTTAACCATAAAAGGCCAAAGAAACCATTTGCTTTGATCTGGATGTGGAACTTCTAAAGCCAAATTGCTTTTCGCCATTGCTGTGTTCAATTCAATCATCTTGTCAGAAAAAGACATGGCGGCGAGGGAACTATTATTATAATAATTTGAATTTAAAAAAGTTTTTTGAAACGCCGGAGTATGAAATTTATTTCCAGTTCCGGAATTAGGCAATAAATAAAAATGAATTAAAAATAAACCGCTATACAAAAATAAAGGAAAAATAATCAAATAGGAAAAAGCGGCTAAAATCTTTTTTATTTTAAAAACATTTTCAGTTAAATGATGCAAAGCTATAATCGCCAAAAAAGAAAAACCGGTCCATTTAACCGATCCGGCAAAAACCGCGAATAAAATAGCTAAAAAAAAATTTATTTGTTTTTTCTTTCTAATCCATTTTAAATAAAAAAAAATCGACAAAAAACCGAAATCTAAAAGAAAAATATCAAGCAAAATAAACCGCGACTGAACCGTGAGAGCGTTTTCAAAAACAGTGAATAGCCCGGCGAAAAAAGCTCCTTTTTGAGAAATTCCCAGCTCGGCCGCGACTAAAAAGACAAGAACTGGTAAAAAAGCGCCGAATAATTTTGGTGGAAAACGAAGCCATTTATAGCTCGCGTCCGGAAATTTATCGCCTACATCGTTAAAAGAAAAATCGGGTTTATAATCGATAATTTTGGCAAATCCGGCGAATATCATTTTCCCCAACGGAGGGTGAATGTCAAAAAAATAATCTCCGGTTAAATAGGCCGAAAGAAATTTTCCAAAATGAACCTCATCAAAAACGACTTCGTTTGGATAACTAAAAAATAAAAAATGAGTTAAAAGTCCGAGAATTAAGAGAATAAAAATCGCCGATCGCTTATTTTCTAAATTTATTAAATTCATAAACCGCGATGCCAAACGCCGTGGCTACGTTTAATGATTCTTTTTGACCGTACATCGGCAAATAAATTATTTTATCCGCCAAATCCAAAATACTTTTAGGAAGCCCTTTAACCTCATGACCTAAAATTAAAACTAAGGGATATTTTGGTTTAAATTTTAAATAATTTATTCCTTTTTTTAGGTTATTTTCCAGCGCGACTATTTTTACCCCTTCATTTTTTAATCTTTTGATAAGCCGGGAGCTGGAACGGCAAGATTCAAAAGGAATATAATTTTCCGCGCCCAGCGAAACTTTGGTAATTTTTTCATTGGGCAAAGAAGGCGAAAAACCGCCTAAATAAATTTTATTGATTCCGGCCGCGTCCGAAATCCGAAAAATAGAGCCGATATTAAAAGCGCTTCGGATGTTATGAGCGATGACAAAAATCTGATTTTTAAATTTTCTTTTCATTGAATTGCGGGAAAATTATACAACCACGTCGAACCTATTTTAGTAAAAGTTTCTGAAATGGGCGAACTCTGCTCCGCGCCAGCCACCGCCAAAATGTGCGCCAATAATATTTGGCACGCGCATCAAATTCTACAATCCGGATTGATTATCTTCAATGGGGTTTTCTTTCATTTTTTGCAGAATAATGCCTTTCAAAATTTCGGCATTAGTTTTGGTAAGTCCGGGTATACTAATCTTGTTTCTATAAAATCCGACTATCTCCATTTGTTGTCGCCTTTGATTTCCAATACGCAATCCAAAAACTTTTTGTTTTTGTGGGGTAGAAAATGCTCCCGCTCCTTGCGAAGCGTTTTCAATAGTTAGAGAAGCAAGTCGAAAAATCCTGTCAAATAAATCTTGAACAACAAAAAGATTTTGGATTACACCATAAGGAATGTGCCGCTGTTGTTTTGATAAAATACCTTGCCGCAGGATTAAAAATGATCCTTCAATAGAATAGTGAAATGTCGCTCGACGTAAAATCGTAACAATAAAGTGAAAGATTGAAAAAATAATAATGAGTAGGATGTATATACTTATTTTAGGATTTTTGCTCGTGCCAAAACGAGAAAACCAAAACAGCGGCGCTAAAATAATCAAGCCCAAGAGAGAACCGATTATTGGTTTGAATATCCATAATCCCTGAATAGGATAATCTTTTTCTGTGATAATTCCATCCATAAATTTTATGATATTGGATTATTAGTTGAAGGATTCGCCTTATTTTTGCTAATTCTTTGTTTTATTGTTTCAAGTAGAATAGCGCGCAATCCTTCTGCCGCTTGTTTTTCCACGCCGTCTATATGAGCTTCCACTCCGGAAGAAATAGTTGCGCTAGACAGGTGAACATCGTAAAGGCCAAAAATTCTGTCGAGCAAGTCTTGATCAACATAGACATCTTGGATACGCTCATAGGGAAGCGTGATTTCTCGCGGCGTAATCGGGCCTTTTTTGATTTGAATAAAATCAGGCGTCAAATCATAAAAGTAAACCGCGAAGTACCAGCGTTGGTAAAAATAGGTTGATAAAATTACAACAAACAAAAATCCAAAAATTACAAATGCTGCTATTCCCAACCAAGCAATTACCTCTTGACCGATTGAGACAAACATAAATGCCAAGAATCCCCAGATAATTAATAATAAAATCATGATAGCGATCGTGCTTGCAATCGTCTTTTTCATAATTTTATTGTAACTTAATGGAAACTGCTCTCTCGTTTTACTTTGCGCTATTTGCATACTTTTTTTATTCCTTAATGTTAATTCATGCAACAACCTTATCTATAATTTATCCCATCCGATAATTTTTACAATGTCAACCACCATTAATCAAATCGTCGACCTTGACCTCGATGACTTTCGCAATTTTTTTCAGCGTACCAAGCCGAGGATTCAAATTTTCACCTTTCTCAGTTTTAATATTTTTTGTCCATATCGGCGAGTTTTGCAAATCAATCTTCCGAAAGCCTTTTTCTTTCCTCTCAGCTTCGTGAAATTTTTTTGGAAATAATAATTAGTCGCCGAGTCCTCCAAAAGGGCAAATAAACTCCGCGAGGCATTGACTTTTCCTACGTGGTGCCGAGGGTGGGACTCGAACCCACATGCCTTTCGGCGCATCATCTTAAGTGATGTGCGTATACCATTTCGCCACCTCGGCATATATATTTTAAAAAGGAGGCGCGGGGGAGATTCGAACTCCCGTATAGGAGTTTTGCAGACTCCTGCCTTACCTCTTGGCTACCGCGCCGTATTTTTCCCTTAAAATTTCTTTCTGTTGTCCAGTTTTTAAGAATTGTTCATGATTCATCGCATCACTTCTTGATTTAAATTCTCAAAATTCGAGAAGAGATCAAGGTTTATAATTCTTTGTCGATTTTACCTTACCGCTGTTATGATAAAAAATTCTTTGGTCAACATTATTTGTACTCCCAACATAGATATCGCCATTTTTCGAGCTTCTTAAGATATAAGCAAAATATTTCATAGTGTTTTGTGTCCCTACGAGACATCTGCCATGGGCACGAGCTACCGCGCCGTATTTTTTTAAATTTATCACAAAGAAAAATAAATTTCAAAGATTCTCTTTTTCTATTTTCTCAAAAGTTTTTTCCAAATTTTCTTCCGTCTTTAAATATTTATCTTCCAAAAAATAAATGTTAGGAACAAATTTTATTTTCAAAACATCGGCTAAACCTTGCCGAAATAAAACGGCTTTTGAATTTAATCGCCGAATGATTTCGGCTGATTTTTCGCTCGGAAAAACGCTAACAAAAATTTGAACTCGATACAAATCCGAATCAGTTTTAACCCGCGTAATAGTTATAAAAACGCCAACCGGAGCGTTATACTCCCGCAATAAAATTTTGGAAATTTCTTCCCGAATTAATTCATTAATTTTTTCAATTCTTCTTGGGCTCGCCATTTTAATAGACTTTTTGCGAAAGGCCTAATCATGCGGCGTTAAAACTCTCTCCTTTTTCACCTCCTCGCTAATTTCCAAAATATCGTCGGGGATTATCTTAATTTCCGTCTCAAAAAGAATCCCGCTTTCCAAGCCCTGCCCCACTTCTTCAACGTCTTTATTGACTTGCTTCAAGCCCAAAACGCGCCCCTGGCCCACTTCCCGATTATTTCTAAAAACCGAAGCGACAGCGCCTTTTTTTATCTTGCCGGAAAGCACTCGGCCGCCGATAATCATTTTGTTTTTTTCCGATTTAAATATCGCCAATATTTTAATCTTGCCAAGAGGCACAATTTCGATATTGGAAGGAATAATCGAGAAAAGCTTTTGTTTGATTGCTTCTTCAATTTCGTAAATAATATCCGAAAAAACGACTCCAACGCCTTCCTGATCCAAAATCTCTTTTACCAGCGAAGGAACTTTTACCCGAAAAGCGACAACTATCGTATTCGGAGCGCTTTTGGCAAAATTCGTGTCGTCAATATTGACATCTCCCGTCCCGCTTCTGACAATCAGCGCTTTTCCTTCTTTAAAAGAAAGTTTTTTAATAATTTCTTCCAAGGCCTCAATTGAACCCGAAACATCGGCTTTTAAAACAATTTTTAAAATAGCCGTTTCTCCATCTTCTTTTAAAAGCCGAACTATTCCGGTTTCTTTTTTGCTGAAATGTGAAGCCTTTTCCTCGGCTGATTTTTTATCTTTAAAAGCGAAAAATTGTTCTCCTAAAACAGGCGAGGAGGAAAATCCAAAGATTAAAATCGGCGCTGAAAAAGTCGCCTCTTTAACGCCTCGACCCAAAAAATCTTCAAAAGACCTGACTTTGCTTGTATCCGGACCGATAACCATCCAATCGCCCACTCGCAAAATTCCATCAGTAACGATAAGGGTCGCAATTCGGCCGCGCTTGGGATCGACGTGAGATTCAATGACAAACCCCGAAGCGCCGACATCCGAATTTCCTTTTAATTCTTCCAAGTCAGCCACCAAAAGTATCAGCTCAAGAAGATGATCGATGTTTTGGCCGGTTTTGGCCGACACTTCCACCGAAGGAACTTTACCGCCCCAAGATTCAACCATCACTCCCTGATTGGCTAAATCCTGTTTTATTTTTTCGGGATTAGCTCCGGGTTTATCAGACTTATTAATTACAACCATGAAAGGCAATTCGGATTTTTGAATATGCGAAAGCGCTTCCAGGGTTTGAGGTTTAATTCCTTCGTCAGCCGCCACCACCAAAAGCGCGATGTCCGCCACTTTCGCGCCGCGTTCACGCATTCTGGAAAAAGCCTCGTGTCCGGGCGTGTCAATAAAAGTTATCTTGCGGCCGTTAAAAATAATTTCATAAGCGCCGATGTGCTGGGTGATGCCGCCGGATTCTTTTTCAGCCACTTTTGTTTTTTTGATGTAATCAAGAAGAGTTGTCTTTCCATGATCAATATGGCCCATGACCACGACAATGGGCGGACGCGCGATTAAATTGTTCTCTAAATTGATTTTTTGCTTCATAAATTATTCGCTTTAAAAATGCCATTAGTTTGATATCGCTTTCGCGATCGCGGATTGCTCTTCTTCGCTTAAAGCATAACTTGAACGACCGAATTCCACCGGCTTGCCGTAAACGCGAATGCCATCTCGGCTGTAAAGACTGGTTAAAACGCAACCGTTATTTTCGTGATCAAGCAAGGCGACGCAAAAACTCTGGTCTCCGCCGGTGTTGGCGAAGGGGTTAAATCTGACCATGCCAACGCGCTGAATGCTTTTGACAGCCATTTTTTGGATAAGTTCTTTTTCTTTGGCCAACTTCAAAAGATCCTCGTCTATTTGCGTTATTTTTTGCAGCTGCCCCATCAATATCATCTCCAAGTCTTTAACAGAACCGCCGTTAATAAACGCCTGAAACCGTTTTCGCAATCTCCAAACTACGGCAAATAAAATAATATTGGCCAAAGTGACAATAATTGATAAAACAAAAAAAACGATTTGTAACTGAATAGACGGCATAACAAAAATTTATCAGACTTTCTTTCAATTGTCGAGAAATTACTGTTTGATTTTTTTGATGGACCAGAACAACACAAAGGGAACCTTACAAAGAATCTTACGAAGTTCAACTTCGTAAGATTCGTAGACGCGAATTTATTCAGCTGTTTTCTCTTTATGTTTCTTTTTTGAATATTCTCTGACTTTAATAGCGGCGAATTGATTGCCTAAAAAACCGACAAAATCCATTCGGGATTGATTTTTGCTCTTCAAAACAGAATCGCGGTATTTTTCAAATTCTTCTTGAGTGATCGCGGCCGAGTCAAAATTATAGCCAAATTTTTTCCGTATTTCTAAATCCTCTAAAGTTAAATCGTCAGGGTTAAATTTCTCTTGTTTTGAAATTTCCGGCATTGCCGGGTCATATTCTCTTTTTTCTTCTTGGCCAAACATAAAATGACGGCTCGGCAAAACTTTTTCTTTTTCCGCTTCCTGAAGTTTGGCGATTTCATGCTTAAAATCCGCCAATTCTTCTTCCGGTGTTCTCTTTTCTATTTTTTCTTGTCTATTTATTTGTTCTTTAAATTCCATTTTGGATGAAATCTATAATTTCACAGTTTTAGTGATGGCGGAGACGGGAGGATTTGAACCTCCGAGGGAATTTCTTCCCAACTGGTGTTCGAGACCAGCGCATTAAACCGCTCTGCCACGTCTCCATAATACATAGGAATTTAAATCACTTCCGCCCAAGGCGGACCAGCCTCGGGCTGGCTGCCACGTCTCCGTATATTAATCATTAATCTAATTTCGGATGCCAAAAAATCCGTTCAATTCGTCTAACAGGTTTACCACTTTTTATGCCAAAAGTCCAGTGATGCGAAATCGGTTTTCTTAGCCGGCTGCTGTTAGAAATCGCTTTATTGGCCTTCCAGTAAAAACCGATATGTTTATGCGGTTCATTATTTTGAATTACTGCTTCCCAAACTAAAACAGCGCCTATCTGGGGTTTTCTTATTTCTCGCCAGCCGGATTTTTCCATACCTTTTACAAGTCCGGCAACAGTCAAATGAGGCTCTTTGATTAATCGAAAAAATAAAAGAATGCTGGAAACAAAAAAAGCGCAGGAAAGACTGCCGCCTTTAACAATATCTTTTTTGCTTTCGTCCGCGTAAGCGTAAAAATTTCGAAAAGAGCGAGAGCCAACGCTATTTTTTATCATTGCCAAATACGAATCGAAAAGTATCGGCTCAACTTTTATTTTCATATTTTTTTCACCTCCCAATCTAAATGCATCCGCGGAATCATCATATTCGGATTCCAGCTTTTTTTGACTTCTTCAATCTCCTCGGACAGCTGATACTTTCCGCCTTCGCCGACGTAATCCGGCGCTTTTTTCAGCGGCTCGACTTTATAAAAAACCATCTGGCCAATGCGCCGCCCGACTACCAAAGGAATTGTGAAATAACGAGAATTGTTAGTCACTTCCATTGTCCAGCGATTAAAATAACCGATATCGCCCCAGCCGGCGTCCTTGCAGACTTCCACGAAATTTCGACCCAAAGACGACCGGGCGTACATTTTCGCCACTACGCATTTGCGGCCGCCGATAAATTCTTCCGTGTGCGCCAAAATAGTTTCTCCTGGTTCCAAAAGTATAATCTTTTCGTTATCCCGAATATTGACAAATTTCTTGCCTAAATACTGGTGAATTTTTTTCACTTGTTCCGCCTGAAACGGCCCTTGCCAAACCAGCCGAGTAGATTTTTCATCATAAAGATTATGAACCGTGGCCCGGCCCTTGGGATGGCCTTCGCGCCAAAACCATTCGCCCAACGCAATGTCATAGCTCGTGGTTTTAAGTTTGCGATCATTAAACGGATCAATGACAATATCGCCTCTTTTAAAATGTTTTAAAATCGCGTCGCGTGATAATAACATAAAGGTATAATACTGCGGAAAAAAAGCTTTGGCAATAAAAAAACGGCGGCTTGGGCGCTGTTAAAATAATTTATATAGTTGAAAACTCTGGTGGACCTACCGAGAATCGAACTCGGGTCTCCTCCATGCCATGGAGGTGTTCTGCCACTATACCATAGGCCCATGTTTTATTCGTCTATGCCCCCAGTAGGAATCGAACCCACATCTCACCCTTAGGACGGGTTTGCTCTATCCATTGAGCTATAGGGGCTATTCAAAATTATTTTAAAGTCTAAACAAAAAAATCTTTTTGGTCAATTTGCCCGCCTAAAATTTGCTTTGATTTTATTTTTTTATTAAAATTAATTAATATGCCGACGACCGATGAAAAATTAGTTATTAATGCCGTTAAAAAAATCACGCCAGCCGTAGTCAGTATTATTATTTCCAAATACGTGCCTGAAATACAGCGTTCGCCGCTGGAACTCTTTGGCTTTGATTTTCTGCCCGAATACGCGCCGCCCAAAACATCTTCCGGACCCAAAAGAAAAATTCGCGTCGGCGGCGGCTCCGGTTTTATCGTTGACAAAGACGGCATTATTTTGACTAACCGTCATGTTGTCTCCGACCCGGAAGCGGAATATACGATCATCACTCAAAAAGGCGAAAAATATCCGGCTAAAATTCTTGCTCGAGATTCGATAAATGACGTGGCAATTATAAAAATTAACGCGAAAAATCTGCCCGTCGTTGAGCTTGGGGACTCAAGTCAAATTGAAATCGGGCAAACCGTCATTGCTATTGGCACGGCCCTCGGAGAATTTGCCGGCAGTGTTTCCAAAGGAATAATTTCCGGCCTCTCGCGATTTATCACCGCCATGACCGGTCTTGGCGAACAAGAACGGCTCCGGGGCTTAATTCAAACTGACGCGGCCATCAACCCGGGCAATTCCGGCGGCCCACTGGTCAATCTTGAAGGGAAAACTATCGGCATCAACACCGCGGTGGTCTTTGGCGCGGAAAATATCGGCTTTGCCATTCCCATTAACGCGGCTAAAAAAGATTTAAACGATCTTAAAAAATACGGCCATATTCGAAAGCCGTCTTTGGGAGTGAGATATCTTTTAATTAATAAAAAAATCCAAAAAGAAATGAATCTGCCTCTTCATCAAGGCGCTTTAATTATCAGAGAGACGGGACCCGGCGACGTCGCGATTATACCCGGCAGTCCGGCGGATAAGGCCGGCATTAAAGAAAATGACATTATTCTTGAAGTTAACGGTCAAAAAATCGATCTAAAAAACACTTTGCAAGATTTAATCAACGGAGCCCAAGTCGATCAAGAAATTATTTTAAAAATACTCCGAGCCGGAAAAGAAAAAACAGTCAAAACCAAATTAGCGGAATCAAAATAAATTTTGTCATTTGGCAATCGGCAAACTGAAATAAAAAGTCGCGCCGATTTGCCACTTTGATTCAACCCAAATTTTCCCGCCCATTTTCTCTACCAATTCTTTAACGATAAATAATCCCAGGCCCGTGCCGGTTTGCGCCCGGGTCGCTTCGTTTTCCGCTCTCCAAAATTTCTCAAAAAGCCTTGGCATCTCTTCCGGTTTAAACCCGATGCCGGTATCGGCAATGGCAGTCACGAGAAAATTATTCTCTACTTTATGCGAAACAATAATTTTGCCATCATTTTTATTATATTTAATCGCGTTGCCGATTAAATTAATTAAAACTTCTTTCAGGCGATCATTATCGGCCATAACTAATTCTTTAGCCGGACGGGAATATTCAAAAATAATATTACGGTCGTCCGCCAGCGGCCTTAATTCATCAAAAACCTGAAAAACGCTCTCATTTATTTTCTGCGGACTCAAAGCGATTTTTAGTCGGCCGGCTTCGGATCTGGCGACCTGCAAAAGATCTTGCACTAATTGAACCAACCGATCATTGGAGGCTTGAATCTTTTTCAAAAATTCGGCTGTTTTTTTAGAAATTTTTCCAACTGTCCCTTCCAAAATCATTGAAAGATAACCCTTGATGGCCGTCACCGGCGTGCGAAGCTCATGAGCCGCCACAAAAATGAATTCTTCCCTCAATTCCGCGAGCTTCTTTAAACTTTTGCTCATTTCATTAAAAGAATCGCCCAAATCTTTCAATTCGTCTTTAGTTTTTATGTCAATTTTATAATCAAATTTTCCTTCGCCGATAATTTTAGTTCCCTCCACTAATTCTTTTATCGGCCTAACAACTCGATTAGCGGCAAAAGTAGCGGCCAAAAAAATGACCGCCGCTAAAGCACCGGAAAAATAAATAATTTGATTGCGAAGCCTCAAGCTCGGAGCAAAAGCGTCGTCTTCCGGCCATTCCGCGATCACCGCCCAGCCGGTTTTTTTAACGATATCCCCGGCGCCGATTACTTTGTCTCCAAAAATATTGGCATAAGCGTCAGCCGAATCCAATCCGGTCCTTTTAGCGCCGAAAAGAACCGAGGAAACGATATCAATTTTTTTTAGCTGATAACCTAAGGCTTTAAAAAGCGGGGCCGAAGAGGCAATCACCGAACCGTCTTTATCAGTGACAAAAACGTATCCCTTGAGACCCAGCGTTGATTGTTCAACCAATCGAACGACTGGATTTAAAAATATCTTGGCTGCGATAACGCCAATAATTTCGTCTTTTTCGTTTTTAAAAGGCACGGCCGCTATAAATCTTGGCCCGACCGACGTTTTTATCATTGGACCAATGTAATCTTTGCCAACTTTTGCGGCTAAAAATTCTTTGGCTAATTGAAAATTTCTTAAACTTTGCGGATCGTCCAGGTTATCCGGCGACCAACTTAAACAATTTTCCAGTTTTTCGCCTTCCGCGTCTTTAATAACGCCGCAAGAAAATAATTTATCCCGAGAAATTCTAAAGGTTTCTTTCCCGTAATTATTTTCCGGAAGAACGGCCACGAAAGAAACCTCCTCAAGAGACGGGAAGGCGTTCATTAAATTTGAAAGAAGAAAATTTTGCTCGCCCAAAGAAATACGCGGCTCCTGGGAAGCGACCTTAAAACGCAAAGCTTCAATTATATCGTTTAAAAAAGATTCAATTTGTTTGATTTTTTGATTAGTTAATTGAGTTTCCAGCGCCGCCACTTCGAATCGGCGATTAATATTAATCGCGTATATGGAGACGACGCCCAAAAGCAGCAAAGGCACTAAAGCCACCGCCATTAAAAAAACCGTCAATTTCAGCCGAAAGCGGCTTTGGCCAAAAAAATATTCATTAATTTCTTTTAATATCGAGGTCATTAATATATTAAAATCCCATTTCTTTTTTTGTTTCAAAATCAATATAGGCGTTGGCCAACGGCCTTATTTTTCCGTTACCTAAAATATCAAAAGACGTGTAAATATGACTCTCTTCGTCAAAACGATCCGGCATTCCCAAGGTATGGGCAAACTCATGATAAAAAAGACTTTCTTTATAGCCGGAAAATTCCGCGTTAATGAAATAACTTAAACTAAGTAAAGCGGACCCTTGTATCCCTGAAGCGCCCACGCCCTGATAAATAATATAAATAACGGAAAAATCTTCGGATTCGGTCTTGGCGAAATTTCCTTTGTAAAAATCACCGGCCGGATCAAAAAAACGATTCTGTAATTCATCGGTAATGGCCGACAAAGCATAAGGATTGCCCCGATTCGTGTCTTGGGTATCGTAATCTATCGCCTCCAATAATCCAATAACCGGATCGGGGAATATTTCGTAATTTATAACAGAACGATTGTCGAATTGAATTTTATGGAAAGATTGAAGATCTTTAACGGCCGGCTCAATCAATTCTTTCCATGATTGGTTTATTGACGCCGAACGGTCTTTGGGAATAAAATAAATGATTTTCAAACTGATTTTATCAAGAGAGAGCGAAGGATCTTTAAAATAATGAACGGATTGGGCCGGAATAATTATTTTTTTTTGATCGGGCCGTTGATTTTTAAACGAATAAATAACAGCGCCGATAACAATAATCAGCGCCATTACTTTCAGTAAAGTTGGGAAATTAAATTTTCTCATTCAATTTAAGATTATTGACCGTAAAGCTCGTTTAATTTCGCCCGCGTCAGGGAGCCAACAAAACCGAGAGACGGAGAAAGGCCGTATTTTTTCTGGAAATTAATAACAGCTTTTTTAGTTAAAGATCCAAAATAACCGGAAATAATGTTGTCGGGATAAACGCCTTCTTCAAAAAGAATTTTTTGCAAATTTTTAACATCCTCTCCTTTCATTCCTTGTCTTAAATTTTTTAAGAAAGTGGATTTTACTTTTTCTTCCCCGGGCAAGGGGGAGCCGGAAATTTGCTCGATATTAATGGATTCATTGCCGGCCAAATCAACGCTTCTGACAGTGTAATAATAAGTTAATCCATCGGCCAATTTTGTGTCCGTTTCAAAAGTTCTTTTGATATCGTTAAACGCCACTCGTCCGAGTTCATTCAATTTGGTCGAGCGATAAATTTTGATATGGTCAAAATCTTTTAAAGGATTGATCCAAGAAATAAAAAGCGCTCCCGGGCCTATTTTGGCCACGTCAATTTTCGTCGGAGCCTCGGGCGGATTAATGTCGGCAGGGGAAGCGATCAGGGCGAAGCGGGTCAAATGGAAAGTTTCGATAATAACTTGGGAATTCGTTTTATCAATGACAAATTTATCCACCTTTTTCCAAATCCCGCTCGCTTCGTCAAAAAAACTCGGTTTGATATCGTCTTCGGAAATTCCTAATTTTTCAATTTCTTTCTTGTTATAAGGAAGGGTAATGCTGATCGGCGCGTTAAAAGAAACAATTGATATTCCTTTCGCGTCTTTAATGTCAACATCATAAGCCTTGCCGATAACCGCGGCCCGGGCCTGATCCGGCAACTGGACCGCCGGACTGACTCTGACATTGACTTGACCGGCAGTGGCCGTCGCGTTAGCCGGCAAAGCTACTTTAGCTTGATCGTTTAAAATCATTACTTGCGGCCTGATCGCGTCAACCGAAGCCAGAATCGGTTTTGGAATTTCTCCGGCTTTCTTAAGAAAAAAGTTAATTGAATTTTTTTCTTCCGCCCCGATATTGATAATCAAATAATCGCTATTCAAAATATCCGAACCTTTCTCCATTCTGGCTCCTAGATGCCAAATATCATTATTACTTACGCGCAAAATATAATTGCCGTTTTTATCAGTCATATTTTCGGCTTGGCCTCCTTTTTCCGACCAGGCAAAAACAAAAGCGCCGGTTTGAGGCAAATCATTGTAAAAAACCGCGCCGCTGACGGAAGATAAAGAAGATTTGAATATGAGTTCAACAGTGGCCGGCTTATTTGACGCAGCAACAACTTTAATCTCGTCGGGATTAATCAGCCCTTTGGCCAGAGCGTAAAAAGCGCGCGCGTAATAAGTCCCGCCCGGCACTTTAATTGAAAAATTGCCGTCTTTATCGGAAAAAACGCCGGTTTCGATTTCTTGGGTTAAAAACCCTGAAGCGGCGAAGTCGGTTCCTGAAACAATCGGACGCGATGAAACGCCAACCCAAGCATTAGCCAAAGGAGAACCGTCGCTTTTTTTCACGCTCCCTGAAATTAAAGAATCAACTCGCGTGATAAAAATATCCTGGCTGACCGTTTCAGCGCCGACAATTTTAAGGCCGCCGGGGGCTATTGATTTTGCCTGATAGCCGGAAACCGAATCAATGCTAAGCCCAAGATACCAAACCCCGGAGCCGACATTAAATTTATATCCGCCGGTGGCTGAATCTATCAAGGTTTTTTGAAAAGACCCGTTGTCGCTGTAAGCAAAAACTTCGGCTTTGATGCCGGTCATAACAACGCCGGCCGTATCTTTCAAAAAACCGGAAATAACAGCGTTATTTTTGAAAAGAGTGATTATCGCTTCTTTGGTTTGTCCGCCCACAAGCAAAACGGAAATTTTTTCAGTCGAATTATAAATCGAACCGGCGGAAAGATCGAGGCGAAGCGTGTAGCTTCCGGCTTTGGCCGAGATTTTAAAAGTTCCCCGCTCAACCGGACTGCCGATAAAATCCGGCTCCAGTATGGCAAAACCGGAAATATCGGATAAGATATTGCCGGCCGAATCTTTAACTGTTCCGAAAAGAACAGCGTCTAATAAAGGTAAAACAAAATCCAAATTAACCGTGGCTCCTTGAATGACTTGAACTTGAGTGGGACTAGCAATCCCTAAAGCGATTACTTCCCAAGAACCCGAGCTAATAGATAAATCATAAGCGCCGCTTGAATTCGTGTAAACTAAAACAAATCCGGTTCCGTCAATCTGCTTGGCGCTGACTAAAATATTAGACTGAATTTGTTTTTGAGAATTATAAACAAACCCTTTAATATGTTCGGTTTTTAAAACTAAATAAATCGTTTCTAAATTTTTCTTCTCGCTCTCAAGCAAAGTAAAAGCGGAAATCGAAGGAGCGGCATAAGACGAATCAGCGCTGTAAATTTCCAAATTATAAGTCCCGGGAGAAAGATTAATCGAAAAACTGCCGTCAATGCCGGTGCTGGAAAAGCCGCTTAAACCCGAAGAACTAATCGCTGTCACGGATGTTCCGCTTTTTGGATAAGCGCCTGACGGCAAAATAATTTTTCCAAAAATACTGCTTGGCGTTGAATCAACCTGAAAATCAACTGTTTTTTCTTCCGCGATCGCGTCATTTGAAAAACTGATTAAAGACGGCGATTTTGCGTACACCCAGCTTGCCTGAATTCCTGTTTTGGGCATAACGCCGACTGACCAGCTGCCGCCGCTGACTTTTAAAATAAAATTCCCGTAAGTATCGGTAAAAGCCGTGGTCCAGCTGGAAGTGGACTCCTGATAAGCTTCTACTTGGGCGTCGGTAATTGGCGTCCCAATAACCGAAATAACTTTTCCTTTGATAGTTTTCCCGCCGGCGGAAAATTGAACATTTTGAGTTGAGGTAACGCCCGAAACAATGCTGACTGTCAAAGTTGAAGGACGAAGCAAATTAGGAAAATTTGACGGCGGAGAAAGTTCCAAAGTATAAGAGCCGGGAGTGATATTAGTTATCGTGTAATTGCCAGCGCTATCCGACTGGGACCAAAAATATAACGTAAAATCGTTGTTATGAACATAAATATAAGCTCCGCTGACTGTTGCGTTATTAGAATCCGTGACTTTGCCTTGAAGCTGGCCTGATTGAATTGTCGTGGTCGTTATCGTTGGAGTGGTCGTTGGAGTGGCGGTAGTAGTTTGGCAAACCGAAGAATATAAATTCTGCGATCCGCTTGTATAATCCGCGCTCATTTGATTGCCAGTTAAATCTTTGACAAATCGGGAAATGATAAAAGCATAACTCATATTCTGCAAACATTCTGTTGCTGTAAAAACAACGCTACTGGCGCTCAATGTTAAATTTCCAGCGACTTTAGCGGTTGATCCAACCGGTGAAAAATAGATATTAGCAGAATTTAAAGTTGCCTGATCCACGCTTTCGGAAAAAGTTACGGTAATTTTAGCAAAACCGCCAGCGGTTGATTCGGCTAAAAATGAACTAACCGTCGGAGGCGTTGTGTCGCCTGTTAAAATCGCTCCTGACGAAGCAGTGGTAAAATTATAAATCGCGGAATAAGCGATATTGCCGGCCGAATCCCGAGAAAAAACTTTATATTGATAAACAGTGGCGGCCCTAAGTCCGGTTAAAGTCGCTATATGAGAAGTGACGAGACTCGCATCTTCCGGTTTTGTAAATTCACTTACGCTGGCAATGCCGTAATTCACTCCCGAAGTTGATGGCTCGTCTGTCAGCCAACTGATAGTCGCCGAATCAGCGGTTATGCTGGAAGAAGAAACTTGGACGCTAGAAATGACCGGCGGCGTCACGTCGGCAATTACGCCGGTTCCGGTCATATCCGCGGAAATCGTAAAATTTCCCAGATAAGTCGTTGAAACATAAATTCCCGAAGTAAAAGCCCAAATACGATAATAATATTTTCCAGTCGAAAGATTGCTAAGGGTCATCTGGTGATTAGTTATTAAATTCGCGTCTTGGACGTAATTGGTATAGCTAATCGGCTCAACATCCGAACGGGTGTATTCAACATAAGAACTGGTGGGTTCGCTAGTCGTCCAGGTCAAAGACGCGGAACTGGCGGTGGTATTGACCAAAACATTGCTGATTGTTAAAGCTTGGGCCGAGAAAGCGAATAAAATCGCGGCTAAAAAAGTTAAAATAAAAAGGTATTTTTTCATATTTTTATTTATCCGCCTAAATTTTTTCAGAAATTTTGGCGGATGAATTAATTATTTCTATCATATCAAAATTATTGTTTTATATAAATGGTTGGAAATGAATTTCGCTTTTGAATCGGCTGATACTTGACGGGCGTGATGAAGCTATTAACATAGGCTCGAATTTGATCAACATAAATTAAGAAAAAAATGAACGCCAAAATCAGCAAGATGATAAGAAAAAATAATATCCAATTTTCACTTTTATATTCCTTGTAAGCCATAATATTAATATAAACTACTGAACAACTATTCCGTCTCCTTGCTTAAAAGTCCGATCATCGGGAAGATCGGTAAAAATAGCCGCTTTGCTCTCTTCAACGCTAATGCCGGTAAAATTATCTTGGCCTTTAATATGGCTGGCCGATATCAAATCAACGGCTCGGCCGATCTGTGAAAGCGAAGGGGTCAGGCCGATTTGGAAAGCGACTTCCAGGGCTGGCCTTAAAATGCCCGTGGCGGCTTTGACATCGCCGACTTTCCAAACAACCTCTCCGGACAAAGAATTATAATTTAGATTGGCGCTGGACGGCTCAAAACGATTTAACCAAGCGATATGCGGCGGCAAAATCGCCCTAACCTCAACATTACTATCATCGTTAGCCGTGTTCGTAATGCGCCAGACAATCGTATAGCTGGTCTGGTTGGCAATTTTAGGCGGAATCGGGCCGGTATTTTTTATCGGCCCGGAACGATAAAGTCCGCTTGCCTTCAAAGAAAGTTTGCCGCTGATTTTAATGCTTGCTTCCGACTCGCCGCTGATTTTAACGTTGGCCAGCTCAAGAGGCGCTTTAGAGCTGTCTATTTTTACGCGGGAAATAATTTTAAAATTAGTGTCGCCAAAAGCGGAAATAGGCAAAGGATTTTTAACTTTAACGCCATAAGAAACAACTCCCCTCTCGCCCGGATCAAGATAACTCAATTCGGGCATTAATCCGGGATTCCAAATAATGGAATTTGTGGTCTGATTAAACGAGCCATTTGAGATATTCAGGCTGGTTAAATCCAGCGCCTTGCCTTCAATTTGAGCCATAATAATCGCGTCTGGAATTCCGACAGCCGTCGTATTCTCAAACTCAATATCAAATTGCAAATTATCGCCGGCTTTGGCATCATATTCGGAAAGGCCGTTAATTTTCTGACTGACGCGAAGAGGCGAAGAAATAAGGTTTAAAGATTCGGAAGCCTCGGAAAAAATTTCAAAATTTTTAGTCTCCGGATCTTCCGAGCCAAACGCGGCTTTAAATCCAAGAGTTAAAACCTCGCCCTCTATTCGGCCTTTAATTTTTATATCCCCTTCTTTCCCCGGCTCCAAATCGCCAATCAGCCAAACACTATCCTCTAAAGGTTTTGACGAAAATTCCAAGTATTTAAAAGATGGCGGCGAATCCAATTTAATTTTTAAATTTGAAAAAACAGTCTTGGCTCGGGAAAGGTAATGAATCGAAAAATCAAAATCCTGGCCCAAAGTCACTTTAGACGGCAAAACTAAAGAAATTTCCAGAGGCACTTCGGCGACCGATAAATTAAATCTAGCTTTATTTTCAAAAAAACTTGCTATTTTTTCAGGCTGATAAGATAGAATAACCTCGGCTGATTTAGTTTCGCCGTTTAGCCCAAAAATTCGAGTCTCAAAACGACTGCTACCTTCTTCGCCCGAATTTAAAACACCGATTCGTTTTGTTATTCTGTCAGCCATTACTTTTTCACCCGGTCCTAAAATCAGCTGGGAAGATTTCGGAAAAATAAAAGTCAATTCAACGTCTTGAAGGACAATACGGCTTTGATTTTTATAATTAACCGAAAAAGTTATTTTTTCCCCGGCCTGGACTCGGCTAGTCGGAGCTTTAATCTCAAGCAAAACTTCGCTAGCGGCAAATCTCGGAATAAAAAAAGACCAATAACTGATGACTCCGCCAAAAATAACCAATAAAAATAAAACTAGCCATAAAATCCATCTTCTTTTTTTGGTTTGAGGCATAAATTCTTCCGCTAATTTAAAAGGCTCGAAAACGGGAGGAGTTTCATTTTGGACCGGCTCAACGCCAAACGGAGCCGCTTGGCGTTGAGGAATTTTTTCCGCCTCGGATTCGGCCTGTTGATAAAGTTTTTTTTCTATTTCTTCAAGAGGCACGATAAAAATAAATTTTAAATAAATTCAAATTTACATCCTTGCCACTACGGCGCTAACCTCACAGCACGAATTCGATTATTAGTAGAAATAAACAAATTTCCCGCTTTATCTAAAGTAAGATGGGTGGGGTGGCTTATTTTTGCCAAGGTTGCGATATCGTTATCCCCGCTAAAATCTCCTCGGAAAAGCGTTAGGCAACCAATTCCTTGGGGAATTCCAGTACCGCCAGAACCGGCAATTGTGGTAATAATGCCGCTAACTAAATCAACTTGTCTGACTCGATGATTAAATGAATCAGCGATAAATAAATGACCAACATTATCAACTGCTACTCCTTGCGGAAAATTTAATTCCGCCAAAATAGCAGGACCTCCATCGCCGCTAAACTCACCAATGCCTATGTCGGGGCCAATACCGCAATCCCCCGGGGGTTTACGCGTGCCTTTTCCTGTTATTGTAGTTATGATACCTGTTAAGGCGTCAATGTGTCTTATTCGATGATTGTTCGTATCAGCGATAAAAACATTGCCATTTGGGTCAACAGCTACACCCGCGGGATTTTGCAATTGAGCATCGATAGCAAGACCATTGTCTCCGCTAAAACCCGGAGTTCCTCTGCCAGCAATAAGAATAACTTCTTTTGTTACTGAATTAACTTTCAAAATCCTGTGATTATCTCTATCGGCAATAAAAATATCGCCGTTATTATCTATAGTTATATTTTTCATTGCGATTGTAGATGGATTATTTAAGCCGCTTTTTAGAATAGTAGAAAGGATGCCGCTTGACCCTTCTATCTTTCTAATTAATCCTACCATCTCGGCAAAAAAAATATTTCCAAAACTATCAACAACCAAACCATTGGGATGACTTATATGGTTTGAAATGGCTAAACTGCCATCCGGACTAATTATAACATTGCCAGTGCCGGCAATTGTAGTAATAATTTTAGTTTCCGCGTCAACTCGACGAATCCGATGATTAAAAAAATCCGCGATAAATAAATTGCCTTCCTCATCAATATCTATACCAAGAGGGTTGCCTATTCCGGCTAAAATAGCTAAACCGCCATCGCCGCTAAATGTCAGTGAGCCATTGCCTGCTACTGTTGTAATATGACCTAAAGGAAGATTTTTAATTAGCGAACTGGAACAAGTTAAAATTCTACAAACGGCTTTAAAGGCATTTAACCTACAGCCATTAAATCCTTGTGAATTGTTATTGGGATCAAAACAACCGGAACCGAGAGGTTTATCGGTTTTAATCGGGTCAGCGGATTTTTGAAGAATATCTTTGATTTCTCCAGGAGTTAATTCTGGTTTAATTGCTTTAAGGATGGCGGCGACACCGGTGACCATAGGGGCGGAGGCGGAGGTACCGGAGAAAAACTCATAATCGCTCAAGTCTAGAGGGGGCGCAAAAAATGTTGGTGAAAAAACTGACTCACCAGGAGCTGTAATATTAACCGAAACACCAAAATTACTATCTGCCTTCCTTTGATCATTTAAAGTCGTAGCGCCTATAGTAATAACATTATCTAAAAAACTTAAATTAGCTGGTGCGGCTAATGAAGCAGATGTATTATCATTACCTGCGCTAACGACAAAAAAGATATTGGAATGAACAAAAAAATTAGCACTGAAAAAAATATCCGCTGAAATATTAAACAAACCGCTTAAACTCAAATTAATAATCTGCGCTCCGCTATTTGATAATTCAAAAATTTTATTATTAACAGAAAAAACTGTAATAATTCCAAGTGATTTACTAATTTTTCTATTTTCTAATGTATAATCTAAATTTTTAACTCCACTTACTACTCCATTCATTTGAGGCAGAATGTAATTCGCTGACGAAGCGGAAGAAATATTATTCGCGCCAATAATTCCAGCGACATTTGTGCCATGGCTTTCTAAATTTCCGACATCTATCTTTGCATCAAGCGGTGTATTTCCAAATTTAACCCCCTCGAATTCCGGATGTTTAATATCAACACCAGTATCAATAATTCCAATCGTAATAGAAGATAAATTTAAACTTGCAGTATTAATAAGTTGCCAAGCTTCTTTTAAATCAATTTTAAAATAAGCTGCTGGTGGATTAGTTTTTGATAATGCTTCTTGTAAATTTAAGGAATCAATATCAAAAGTAGCTGCTTGCACTCGACCACTAAGTGATAATAAGCTAACTATTATTAAAATTAATAAAAACAACTTCTTCAATTTCATGATTTATACCGGCCTTAAATTAATAAAAATTAATAAAATCAGTAATAAAATCATAATAAAAATACTAATCCAAAAACTAATCCTGCTAAAATAATTAAATGGTCTCAAGTACATTATAGCGAATAATAAACTTAGAAAATTAAATAAAAATAAACCTGGCGGAATAAAAACGAAAATTGAAATTGGTAATTTAATATCCGAAACAAAGCCATAGAAAAGTAAAAAAACGATTAATAAATATCCGAATCCGAAAATAAAATTGAATAAAAGTGTTGTAATAAAATATTTTTTACTCATAATAAATTAATTTGCTAATAAGTTCTGCATAACTCCTACAATCAACGGATTATTTAAATTTTTAATTAACTGAATTTTATCATTTAAGTCTTGAAGAGTTATAGTTTGAACTTCTATTTTAACAATGAGCGGATTAGGAATAAATCCAACTACTTTACCATTTATTAAATTAACAACTTGTTGAATAGCAGATTGCGTTGCTTCGTTTTTAAAAAGAATCAAAATTTCATTACCAATAAATTTCACTCCCTGATCCTCAACAACTTTTGTTGGATCACTTTCTTTTTCAAAACTATCTTCCTTGCTTACTAAAGCATTTTTTTCTATTTCTACCTCCCTTGCCCAAATTGAACCCCTTAATAATCCTTCCTCGCCTATTTCAACAACTGCATTGGGCGCAATAAGTCGAAAACCTAAAATAGAACGATTGCCAATATGAATAGTTTCAGAAACAAGAGTGTTGATTTTAATTTCTTTGACTGAAAGACTAGAAAGTTTTGGAGTAACAATAATATCTTGGCCTAATTCAAATGAATTTCTAATGTTGAGAATTGTTAGGCCATTAAAAAGAATAACAGAATTGTTTTCTAATCTAAGAGAGCGGAGATTATAAATACCAGCCATAATCAGGCTGGCGTTTTCTTTAACTCTGATATCGCGGAATGAGCCGGAAGGGAGAATAAAATCTTTTTGAGTTATTTCAATATCTTGAGTGCCAATTTGAAAATCGGGAATATCGGGTATTTGAGCTATGGGAAAGGATATTTCTTTTGAGATTGTCCCAAGGATTTTAGTTGTTGAAGTCTGTTCTAGTTGCTGGGTGGTAATATTGCCGTCTATTTCTGTATTTTCAGTTAATTTAATTTCTTGAGAAAAAAGATTGCCGACTATTTTTGATTTTTCGGCAATCTTGATTTCTTTATTTGAACCGATATCGCCGCTTAAACTTTGAATATCTTCAGATAGGTGAACGCCTTCTTTACCAAAGAGGACGAAATCTTCAATGGGTCGAAATGGTTCAGGGTTGGAAGATTGGGAGAATAAAACCGTGACAGAGATAATGCCAACGGCTAAAATGCTGCTGAAATAGAGTTTTTTGTTTGAGATTGTTTGGAAAATTATTTTCATTAACATTACTCTATTATTATACCAGAAAAATTATCTCTTATAAAATCCCGCGAGTTGTCCTGAAAACCGTAGCCAAGCATATTTAATAACTCAGCTTCAAATTTATTGACTATAGTTTTAATTAAATCAAACTCTTGATTTTCATTGATGGCGCGCAGGGTATTTTGTAAAAGCTCCCAAATATTGGCATCCTCTTCCGGCTCGGGAATCAGACGATCAATCAAATGAACAATGCCAAAAGCGGCTTGAATTTTGAAAGAATTTTTTTTGAGAGAATGAAAAATACGGATTTCTTGAGAATCCGTCAGAATAAAATTCCTTTCCCCTTCAACGAAAGAAACCCAAGTATGCGAAAAAATATCCAAATGGGGATTTAATTTGGAGGTAATTTTTTTAGTGCCGCGACCTAAAATTTTTATTTTGCCGAAATCCTTGGAATACAAAACCAACAGCTGGTCATTCTCGGAAAAATCATTTTTTTTTAAAACAATAGCTTCGGTCCGACGCATGATGAATAAAACTTACAATTTTTTAATCGCCAGCCAAATTTTTTCTCCCTCAAGACTAATTTCTCTTTCAATTAAAAAAGCGTTTTTTTCTCTCCGGCTAAAATTGATTTTGGCGCTGCCGGTTTCATCTTTGATTAAATTCTCAAATTTTTTAAAAAGCGCGATAAATCGTCCGGCCTCTATCCCGGCTTCTATTTTATCAGCCGGGCTCAAGCTCGCCTCCTTTCGCATATCCTGAAATTGGCGAATTATTTCCCGAACCGTTCCTTCGTTTTTAAGTTCTTCCGTAATTTCCGTATCCAGCCAAATTTCTTTTTTCAAACCTGAATCAATTTCGATTTCTTTGACGTTAACTTCTTCTTTTAATAAATTTAAAAGTTCGGCGTTTATTTTGGCGGAAATTTTTAATTTTCCGAGCGGCTGGCGAACCTTCACCTTATTTATATTGCGCTCCGCCAGCGCGAGTTCAGCTAAATGTCTGATTTGAGCCATTTGGTTTTCTAATTTTTTATTCAAAAATCGCTTTTCAATTTTAGGCCAATTTTCTAAATGGATCGAACCCTTTTGGCCTGCCTGCCGATTGGCATGACCTAATTTTTGATAAATTTCTTCGCTCAAAAATGGAATAAAAGGGCTGGCGGACCGAATAAAATTTTTAAGAACAAAAAATAATGTTTGACTGGCTTCTTTTTTTTCCTTTAAATTTTGCGGTCTCTGAAAACGCCGGCGAGACCGACGAATATACCAATTGGAAAAATCATC
Organism: Parcubacteria group bacterium; assembly: GCA_016188775.1. Lineage (GTDB taxonomy): Bacteria > Patescibacteriota > Minisyncoccia > JACPHC01 > JACPHC01 > JACPHC01. The sequence continues at coordinate 17,987 of JACPHC010000008.1, read as the reverse complement.
AATTAAAAACGACTCCAAATAACGGGCCGCTTGAGTGATGTCGTAATTATCAAGCGAAACCGTGATATTCCGTATGACGGAATTAAGGCGGGAAACAATCCATTGGTCCAGTAAATTCTTTGATTCCGGATTTCGGATGCCTGATTCCGAAATTTTATCTTTGTAGGTTTTAAAAAAAATAAAACCGTTCCAAAGCGTTGAAATAAACCCTCTTAATTTCTGAAGCAAGTCTTTTTCATTAAAAAGCTTTGGCTCGCCGGCCGAGCTGGCCGTGTACAAATACCAGCGCAAAGTATCGGAGCCGTATTTATCAATCATTTCCCAAGGATTTATGATGTTGCCTTTTGATTTGGACATTTTTTGTCCCTTGGCGTCTAAAATATGCCCCAAAGAAACGACATTTTTATAAGCCGGACCCAAATCAAGCAAAGCGGAAACCGCCAGCAAAGTGTAAAACCAGCCCCGAGTTTGATCAATGGCCTCCGAGATGTAATCAGCCGGAAAATCAAAATGTTTAATCTTTCCTAATATTTTATTTTTTAGTTTTAAGGTTTTAATTTGAGCGAAAAACCCTTGAGGATTTTGAGCGAACGGCATAGCGCCGGAATCAAACCAGACGTCAATCACGGATTTGTCCCGCTTGGCTTCGCTTGAACAACTCGAACATTCTAAGACTATCTCGTCAATGTAAGGCTTGTGAAAATCGAGATTGCCGTCCTCGTCAAAAGGCAAAGATTGAAAATTAAAACGACGCAGTTCTCCCGTTTCAATGTAGTCATAATTTAAAATCTCTTCGTTTGATAAGCCTGAAGCGCCGGCTTCTAAAATCCATAAAGGATCGCCGTGGCTGGCGATCAAAATATTTTTTCCTTGATGCTTTTTTTCAAGCGCGCGAATAAAATTAATCATCCTTTTTTTAAGATCGGATAAATTTTCGGCTCCCGCGCCCGGAGGTCTTTTATCAAACCTCCCGATCGGATTTTTAAACAAAGAGTAAAACGCGCCCAGTGATTTAGCTTGAAAATCTCCAAAATTGATTTCCAAAAGGCGGGCATCCCAAATAATTTCCGGCTGGCGGCCTTCTCGGCTTAAAGCCTTCTCGATTATTTGAACCGTCTCTTTAATTCTTATTAAAGGAGAGGCAACTATTAAATCAATATTCAATTTCTTGATTTCCGGAATATTTTTTTTAACTTGAGCCAAACCTTTTTTAGTCAAATGACTGGCATATTCTTTGGTGTCCAACGGACCGGTGATGCCGGAAATATTATGATCAGCTTGGCCATGCCTTAAAAACCAATAATGATTGTTGGAGTTTTTCGCCAAATTCCCAAGCTCTTTCAACGAACCCACTGCTATCTTTTTTTGACAATGTTGGCATTTCCAGATCGGGAGCGGCGTGCCCCAATAGCGCTCTCGGGAAAAATTCCAGTCCTTAATGTCTTTCAGCCAGCCGCCAAAACGGCCAACTTTGAGATGTTTCGGTATCCAATTAATTTTCTGATTATTTTTTATCAGTTTATTTTTTAATTTTTTCATCCGAATAAACCAAGAATTTTTGGCGTAATAAATAACCGGCGCGCCGCACCGCCAGCAAAAAGGATATTCGTGCAAAACGCCTTTGGCGTCTTTTTGAAAAATAATTTTTCTTCCCTCTAAATCTTTTATAATGAAAGGATCGGCCTCTTTAACGAATAAACCTCGCCAAGAACTGACTTCGCTGATAAATTTTCCGGACAAATCAACATTTTGAATAAACGGCAAATCAAATTTTTTTCCGACCAAAAGATCGTCTTCGCCAAAAGCCGGAGCGATATGAACCAAACCAGTGCCGTCTTCCATTGAGACAAAATTTCCGGGTAAAACAAAATGAGCGCGTTTTTCCAGTTTTCTGAACGAATAAAGAGGCTCATAGTCGATATCCAAAATATTTTCACCCGAAAAAGAACGAATAATATTATAATTTCCTCTTAAAGCGCTCAATCTCTTTTTTGCCAATATTAAATTTTCTCCGGATTCGGTTTTAATTAGAACGTAGTCTTCTTTCGGACTGACGGCTACGGCGACATTAGCCGGCAAAGTCCAAGGCGTGGTTGTCCAAACCAGCAAATAAGTCTCAAGAGGAAATTGATAACGCTTTGGATCTTTAATTTTAAATTTGACGTAAATTGACGGATCAAAAACCCGACGATAGGCTTGAGCCAGCTCGTGGGAAGAAAGCGATGTTTCGCAACGCGGGCAATGAGGCACTACTTTGTAGTCCTCTTCTAAAAGTCCTTGATCATAAATAAATTTAACGATTCGCCACAAAACTTCAATGTATCTATTTTCATAAGTAATATAAGGATGTTCGAGATCAAGCCAAAAAGCGATCCGTCGCGTGAAATCCTCCCATTCTTTTTTATATTGCCAAACCGATTTTCGGCATTCCTTATTAAATTTACCCACTCCGTATTTTTCTATTTCCGATTTATTTTTAAGGCCAAGTTTTTTCTCGACTTCAATTTCCACCGGCAGGCCATGAGTGTCCCAACCAGCGATTCTAGGCGCCCAATAGCCCCTCATTGTTTTATAACGCAAAATAATATCCTTAAAAGCTCGGGCCAGAACATGATGGATGCCCGGCCGGCCGTTGGCCGTCGGCGGGCCCTCGTAAAACACAAATTTGCGCCCTTTTTGATTTTTTTTGAGGGATTTTTCAAAAATTTTATTCCTTTCCCAAAAATCAAGAATTTTTTTCTCGATTTTCGGAAATTCGGATTCAAAAATAAATTTAGGCATTTTACATTCTTTTGGGTCGGGTAATTCCCAAAATACTCAATAAATTATTTAAAACGATTTGAACGCTAAAAACAAGAGCCAGGCGCGACCTCGTTAATTCTTTATTTTCGGAAATAACCCGAGTTTTCTCGTAAAAATCGTGAAAAACTCCGGCTAAATCCAAAGCGTATTCGGTTAAACGATGAATTTGATAATTTTGAGCCGTCTCTTCTAAAATTTCCGGAAAAATAATCATTTTTTTCAAAAGTTCCAGTTCGTCCGAATTTTTTAATAAATGGGAATTAAAATTCTTCCAGCTCAAATTTTTCGGCGATTTCCTAAAAATACTGGAAATTCTCGCGTAAGCGTATTGAATATAAAAAACCGGATTTTCTTTGGAAGTTTTTAAAGCCAAATCGAGATCAAATTCCATTTGCGTGTCCAGTGATTTGGTCAAATAAAAAAATCTGGCCGAGTCCAAACCGACTTCTTCCACCAGCCACGCCAGAGTAACAATCTGACCTTTTCGTTTAGACATTTTCACAGCCCCTTTTTCCGATTTCAGGCTAACTATCTGACTGATTAAAATATCAAGCTCGCCTTTCCAGCCAAGCATTTTTTGGACCGCCTTAAGTCTGATAACATGCCCCTGGTGATCCGCCCCCCAAATATTGATGAGTTTTTGAAAACCGCGGCTGAATTTATCCTCGTGATAAGCGATATCCGGCAAAAAATAAGTCGGCTCCCGGTTGGACCGAACCACGACTCGATCTTCAAAATCTCCAAATTGACTCGTGCGCAACCAAACCGCTCCGTCTTTTTCGTAAATCAGATTTTTTTTCTCCAAACCCTTAAAAATCTTATTGGTCTTTTCGGGGTATAGACTCTCTTCTTTAAACCATTGGTCAAAATTAATTTTTAATTTATTTTTAATAAATTTTTCGTTGTCTTTTTGAATTCGACCGGCCAGAAAATAGCCCGCCTCGCCTTCGTCTTTTATGTTTTTTAGCTTCTGTTTTATCTCTTTTATTTTTTTCTTTAAATAATCGTTTAAATAAGTATCACTTTTCCCCAAGGCGGTTTTTCCCAAGGCGCGAATTTGATTGCTGTTTTTCGCGTCATTAACGTAATACTCTTTTTGAACTTTGAAACCGGCGAAATTCAAAAGATTGCCCAGAACGTCGCCAAAAAAAGCTCCCCGGCCATGGCCGATATGAAGTTGGCCGGTCGGATTGGCGGAAATGAATTCAATCAAAACTTTTTTATTTTTGCCGAAACGCGATCGACCGAATTGGTCGCCCTTTTTTAAAATATTTTTTAGTTCTGTTTTAATATAATTTTCCGAAAGAAAAAAATTGATAAACCCCGGCGAAGCAACTTCTATTTTTTCAAAATATTTTTTAAAATCCGACGATGTTTTTATCCGGGCGGCAATATGGGCGGCGATTTCCAACGGCGGTTTTTTAAAAATACCGGCTAATTTTAAAGGAAGGGACAAAGCGTAATCGCCGAATTTTGATTCGGCCGGCCGATCAATATTAAAATTCGGCAAAACAATGTTCGGCCAATCTCCTTTTTCCGTTAAAGAAGCGATAATTTTTTTAATTTGAAATTTAATTTTTTCTTTCATTTTTTATGAAAACTAATTCAAGATTAGCAGTGCGGATTTTTGACGGAATCCTCATGCGGAGCAGTGAGGTGGCAAAAATCCGCACTGCTAATCTTGAATAAACAAATTTCAAAATAATTATATTTTGAGTTTAACGCATTTATGATAAGCTATCAATAAAGATGCCCATACTCGCGGAAAATAAAAAAGCTTATTTTGATTATCAAATCCTCGATACTTACGAAGCCGGTTTAGTGTTGTCCGGCCAAGAAGTCAAATCAATCCGACTTGGTCGAATCGATCTTCGAGCCAGCTACATCGTGATTAAAAAAGAAGAATTATGGCTTATCAACGCCTCAATCGCGTCCTATCAGCCGCAAAATACATCCACTTTTTACGAACCGACTAAAAGCAGAAAACTTCTTTTGCGTAAAAAAGAAATTAAATCTTTAATCGGAAAAAGCAAAGAGAAAGGCTTGACTTTAATGCCTTTAAAAGTATATACTAAGTCGGGCAAAATCAAACTGGAATTCGGAATCGCCAAAGGGAAAAAACAATTTGAAAAAAGAGAACAGATTAAAAAAAGAGAGACGGAAAGGAAGATGAGGGAAGTTCTAAAAAAAATTTAGACTTTTTAGATCTAAAAAATGGGGATGAAATTGGAATCGATGGAAAATCAATTCAAAACCGTCAGGCCAAGGCGCTGGCACCTTGCAAAAAACCGGCAAATCAAATTAAGTGCAAACTTAATCAATCTCACTGGAGCTGGACTTGCCCTCGCGGCAGGCGCTTTTCTTTCTAAAAAGAAAGAGGACGCGTTATATCCCGCTCTGGCTTACGCCGCTATTTAATAAATGCGGCCGTCTCGCTGTTAATTCTCGCTAAACAGACCGAGGCGTCATAAAGCGAGATAAATTTTGATAAGGCCAAAATCAAAATTGAAACCATCCGGCTACGAGTTTTTGGACTTTTGTTTTTTTTAAGCAAAAAACTCTAAAAAATAAAAAAAACTAAGCCTGTAGAATGGCCAGAAACGCATTTTCCAGACGGGGGCTCGATCCCCCCCATCTCCACCAAAAAAAATTTACATTTTTTATTAATAAATTCTGAATAAAAAACCTCGAATAAACAATCAAATAAAAGCTTCTCGGGTCCGAGTAATTAATGAAAAGGGCGAAAATTTAGGCATTCTTGAAACTGACAAAGCGCTCGAGGCCAGCCGTAACGCGGGCCTCGATTTAGTTGAAATAGTGCCGAATACCGATCCGCCAATCGCTAAAATAATAGATTTTGGAAAATATCTTTATCAGTTCGAAAAACAAGAAAGGCAGAAAAAAGTCAAAACAAAAAAAACCGAAGTAAAAGGTATCCGAATCGGCATCAAAACTTCCCGACACGATATGGAAACTAAAGCGAAACAAACGGCAAAATTTTTAAAAGACGGGCACAAAGTGCGGATTGAAGTCATTCTGCGAGGCAGAGAAAAATCATTGCAAGATTTTGTCAGATCAAAAGTTGATGAATTTTTAACTCTGATACCGGAAAAATTCACCGAAGATCAACCGATTAAACGAGGGCCAAGAGGAATTTCGTTAGTCATATCAAAAATGAAATAAAATCAGTTAGACAAGGCAAATTTTGCCACCTCGTCTCTCCACGTGAGGATTCCGTCAAAATTCGCTTTGCCTAACTGATTAAAAAAATCTTATGAAGCTGAAAACCAAAAAAACATTCGCCAAAAAAATAAGAATTACCAAAAACGGCAAGATGCTTTTCCGCGGGCTGAATCGCGATAAAATCACGGTTCGCGGGCTTCGAAAAAAAAGCCGCGTTAAAAATAGTTTAAAAAAGGTTTCAAAAGCGGATCAAAAATCAATTAAAAAATACCTTCCCTACTTATGAGCCGAGTCAAAAGAGGCGTTATCACCAAAAAAAGGCATAAAAAAATCCTTTCGCAAACCAAAGGATATAAATGGCGCAGAAAATCAGTCATTAAATTGGCGAAAGAAGCTTTGTTGCACGCCGGCCGTCATATGTATCGCGGCCGAAAAGAAAAAAAACGAGTCAATCGCCGGCTTTGGCAAATCAAAATCAACGCCGCCAGCCGCGAATCAAGCTTAAGTTATAATAAATTAATTTCTGGTTTAAAAAAGAAAGGTGTCAAATTAGATCGGAAAATTTTGGCGGATATCGGAGCGAATCATCCGGAAGTGTTTAAAAAAATTGTTGAATTGGTTAGATAAAAAATAATATTCCTTTTTATTCCACTATTTCATTTTCGCTTATTTTACTACAATGAACTCACGATCGTGAGTTCATTGTAGTAAAAATTTAAACCTTTAATTTCTTTAAAGTTCCTTCTTTATTAACTTCAAAAATTTCAATATAATTTATCATTTTTTTCTCTCTTAGAGTTTTAATAAATTCGCGGGGTATTTTATTTTTTCCAACCCAAACACTTTTTTGAATCATAGAAAAATCTAAAAATTTTAAAATATTTCTGAGCCAATCGCGATGCTTTCTAAACTGTTCGGGAATATCAAATGCTATAACCATCAATTTATCGCTGGCTATTTTCTCAAAAACAATTCGATGAGATTTTTTATTTTTTAAAGTTTCTAATTTTTCTTTTCCTAGGTCGGTGATTTCCCAAAAAGATTCTCTGCCTTTTTTATAATTCTCAATAAACCCTTGCCTTTTTAAATAACTAAGAAGATTATAAAAGCGCTGAATTTCTTTATATTTAGCAGCCCAATTTGTTTTAAAATAAAAACCCTTTCTGCCAGCTAATCTTTGTCTCGCTTTTCGATAAGCTTCAGGGTAGATAGAAGTCATAATTTCCAATAAATCCAGAGACGACTCTACACCTTTTTGTAAATTTTCCAAAATTTTTTCAATAATCATAAATATAATTTTAATTATTTCACTACAATAAACACACGATCGTATCATCTATTGTAGTAAAATTTTAAAAATAATTCTATTAAAATAGCGAACAAAAAATAAAATAAGGAGAGGACTAATTATCTATTTAACAACTCTTCGGCTTTTTTCAAAATTTCTTTGGAATTTTTATAAGTAATTCTTTCAAGAGCCTTTTCATAGGGCAGCCATTCATAGCCGGTGTGTTCCCAGGAAATTTTCACTTCTTTTATCCTGGATTCGGCTAAATAAAATTTGACCATTTTAAAAACCCAAGGAGTTTTTTTCGGCTTAGCTTTTTCTTTTTTTATCTTATCTTTATATTGCCGGAAAAAATATTTTAAACTTTCCTTAAAACCGGGAATTAAAATTAAATCTTTTATCCCGGTCTCCTCTTCAATTTCACGGCGAACCGTCTCTTCCTCCGTTTCCCCTTTTTCAATATGGCCCTTGGGAAAATCCCAATGGCCGGATTTATAATGAAGAAGGAGATATTCAATTTCGCCGACAGTGTTGCGATAAAAAACTATTGCTCCGGCTGAAAATTCTTGAGGCATAATTTTATTCAGAACATTTTTCGATAAATTCTACTGTACAATTTGCCGGATTCACTCCTTCCATGATTTGACTTCTATTATAAACATGGTTTTTATCCTTTGCGTAAATAAAACCATGACCGTCGTCGCCAACATTTATGAAAGTAGAAATATCTGCTTCCTCCAAAATAATGCCATCAAAATAAACGCGTAATTTATCTTTTGCGTATCTATTCCCCAACGATTGAAATGTTGATACGTCGGCTTCGCTAATTATATCAGCATAATACCAAACCTTGTTTTTATCTTTAGCATAACCATCTTGAAGATACGCAAAAGTGATTTTATCCGCGTCCTTCAAAATCTCTCCGCATAAATAATAGATCGCATTTTTATCTTTAGCGTAGGAAATAAAATCCAACCTGCCTCCTTCGTCAGCGCCATACCCGCCAAGATATTGAAATGATAAAACATCTATATAATTAACGGATTCATTTTCTACAAAAATATGATTTTTGTCTTTATAATAATTTCCGTAAGATATTTCGAGTGGCCCGCAAGTGCCGATATATTGAAAAGTTTGCGCGTCAGCATTAACAACTAAATTGTATTTATTTTTGCCGTAAGGTCGAAAGTAAACTCGTTTATTGTCCTTTATTGCTCTTCTATCAATAGCTACGAAAAAAGCAGGATCAATTTCAATGTTGAGTATTTCATTGCCGAAAAAAACATGATTTTTGTCTTTGGCAAAACCATTACCGACTAAAACAAAGGAATTTGCATCGATATTATTGATAGCTTTGCTTTTGTAATAAAACGTATTTTTATCTTTAGCATATTCATCTTTAAGTTCTTGAAAAGTTGATACGTCTGCTCCCTCAACTTTAAGATCATGATAGTAAACAATATTATTCCTAATTTTGAAAAATATCCAGGTTTTATTTTTTCCCTCGCTGATTCCGCTTGAATTAGAATTAATTGTATTATTCTCAATAGGCGGAAACGTCTCTGTTTGGAATATTGCGCGATAGTAATTTTTTCTCAAAAAATACACGCCACTCGCAATACCGACAATAAGCGCCAACAATAAAATAGCCAAAATTTTTTTGGAGATTACTATTTTTAATGACGAGCGCCCGCCATCTTGATTATTCAAATTTTGTTGTGGTATTTCTTCGTTCATATTGTAACAATAACACATTTAAAAAAATTTTTGCAATAAAGTCGGTAGGTGAATAAAAATCGCCAAAAGATTAAAACTATCAAAAAAATTATTCAAAACCTTTTATCTTTCGGCAATTTTAAAAACTTCATCAGATTGTCCAAAGACATCGTATTTATTACATCCTTTTTTTCCGTCCAACCTCGGCGAGCTTGGGCAATGCCGAATTCTAAATATTTAAAATGAGCGGGGTTATGCGCGTCCGAATCAATCGCGAGTTTCACACCGGCTCGAAGCGCTTTTTTGATGTGATCGTCTTTTAAATCCAGACGATCCGGATAAGCGTCAATTTCCAAAACTGTTCCGGTTCTTTTGGCGGTTCTAATAATTTCATTTATATCAATTTCATAAGGTTCCCGCTGTTTAATAATTCGACCGGTCGGGTGGAAAATAATATCCACGTTGGGATTTTCCATAGCTTTAATCATTCTTTTAGTTTGTTCTTCTTTTGATAAATTAAAATTTGAATGAATAGCCGCGCCGACTAGATCAAGTTTTTCTAAAACTTCATCTTTAATATCCAAAGAACCGTCTTTTAAGATATTAACTTCCGCGCCGGTTAAAATTCTAAATCTCTCATTCCGTGTCTTGTATCTCGCATTTAATTTATTTATATAATCAATCTGTTTCAGAAGTTTTTTTTCATCCGAGCCGCCGGTCATAGCCAAACTTTTTGTATGATCCGTTATCGCGATATATTCCAATCCGATTTGACGCGCTTCTTCAGCCATTTCTTCAATAGAGCTTGACCCGTCGGTCCAATCAGTCTGAATCTGAAGATCGCCTCGAAGATCGCCGTAGCCAATCAATTTCGGCAATTGATTTTTTCGAGACGCCTCAATCTCGCCGAAATTCTCTCTTAATTCCGGCTCAATATAACGAAGACCTAATAATTCGTAAATTTCTTCTTCGGTTTTTCCGCCAATTCGTTTTCCTTTTTTGAATAATCCGTACTCGTTCAACTTATAACCTTTTTTAATGGCAATCTGACGCAAAGAGATGTTATGCTCTTTTGAACCGGTGAAGTAATTTAAAGCGGCGCCGAAACTTTCCGGTGAAACAACTCGAACATCCACTTCCAGTCCGTCTTTAAGGCGAATGGCGGATTTTGTCCTGCCGTGGGCAAAAACACGATCAACTTCCGGCATTGAAACAAAAAAATCCATAACTTTACCCGCCGAAGCTTTGGCGAAGGCGAGCGGTTTTCCTTTAACGATAATTAAAAAATCGGCGTCGCCAATCGTTTCTTTCCAGCGGCGAACAGATCCGGCAACCGCTATATTTTCCACCTCCTTTAATTTTTTAAGCCGAGATTCGATCTCGCGAATAGTCGGTAAAATAAATCCGAGGACAAAACGACCGCTCGATTTTTTCAAAAACTCTATCCCTTTTAAAATATTGGCTTCGGTTTTTTCGCCAAAACCTTCTAATTTTCTGATTTTTCCTTCAAGAACGGCCTTTTCCAAATCTTTGACATTTTTAACGCCTAATTTTTTATAAAACTTAAGAATCGTTTTCGCTCCAATACCCTCAATGGCCGTTAAATTTTCAATATCAATCGGATATTTCTTTTTGAATTTTTCATAATCCCTGATTTGGCCTGTTTTTAAAAATTCTTCAATTCGTTCGGCAATGCCTTTACCAACTCCCGGAATATCTTCCAGCGCTTTAAGACCGCCTTTCTTATAAATCTCGCCGACGTCCTGATTTAAATCTTTAATAGAAATCGCCGCTTTTTCATACGCTTGAGGCTTAAACGCAACCTCTTCCATCATAAGAAAAAAACTTATTTCATAAAAAATCTTGGCAATCTCGGCATTTTTCATTTTTTATTTTCTCTCGGGAAAAACTTTTTCTAATTCTTCCACCTTTTTGGGCGTCATAAATTTATAAAGCCTTAAACTTATCAAGGCTGAAAAAAAAGAAAAAATAGACATAATAATCAAAAGAATATTAAAGCCAAATCGCTCGCTCAAAAAACCGCCGGCGGCGCCGGCTATAGCCGCGGCAATGCCGATGGCGATACTATTTAACGTCCATTCAAAACTAATTCTAAATTTATCAACATGGCGGGTAAAAGTGGCAAGCCAAGCCGGCACAATTAAGGCGTCGGAAAGGCCCAAAACCATCTGAATTCCGTAAATATGAATCGGCGCCCGAGCGAAAAAATAACCAATAGGAATTAAACTCGCCAAAATTAAGCCAAAAAACAGAGCGTAATAATCATCCCGCTCGCCGTAATCTTTATCCAAATATCTGGCAATCGGCAGTTGAAAAACAGATTTGGCGATCCAATAAATGGAATAAGAAAATCCGACAACAGCCAAAGTGCCTCCCTGAATTTGCTTGGTGACAAAAATTGAAAAAAAAGGAGCAAAAAATTGAAAAGCTAAAATATTGACAAAATTAACAGTAACTAAAAACCAGATAATTTTATTGATTTCAAATGAAAATTTTAATTTGTTTTTAAGATTTTTAATCATAAAATAATTATACATCAAAAAACCGCTTTAAAAAAGCGGTTTTTTGAAAAATTTATTATTTTTTATTATTGAACCGCTAAAAAAGCGTTCACCAGTCCCCAGCCGTAAAGAGTGTCATAACCTAAAGTTCCGAGATCAACCGCGGAATCCTGAAGTTTTTTCTGAACTTCGTCTGGGTCCCATTTATTGTTTAAATTAACATCGTAAAGCGCGCTAGCGGGCGTGTTAATGACCAACGCGGCCGAAGCGCTAACGTGAGGCGAAGCCATGGAAGTGCCGGAAAGAGTAGCGTATTTATTTCCTTTGTAAGTTGAAAAAACGCTTACGCCCGGAGCGGCCAAATCAACTTCCGAACCCCGAGAAGAAAAAGAAGCGATGTTATTAGCGCTATCAATGGCAGAAACCGCGATGACTTCCTGATAGGCCGCCGGAAAATTCACCGCGCCGCCGGAATTTCCAGCCGCGGCCACTAAAGTCACGCCAGCATTTTTGGTTCGAATAATCGCGTCGTGAAACGCCTGAATATCCGACGTTGTGCCAAGACTCATATTAACTACCTGCATTCCATTGGAAGCGGCCCAATCAAGCCCTTCGATAATATCAGAAAGAAAACCGCTTCCGTTAGCGCCTAAAACTTTCACGGCGTAAAGATCAACCAAAGGCGCTCCTCCGACAACGCCAATCGTATTATTTAAAGCGCCGATCGTGCCGGCAACATGAGTGCCGTGGCCATTATCGTCTTGAGCGGACTTTAAAGGATTAATAGTATTAATCCCGCCTTTAATATTATCTTTCAAATCCGAATGTTTAAAATCAATGCCAGTATCCACAACAGCGACTTTAACCGGATCAGCTAAATTTCCGCCTGGCCACACTAATTCCGCATCTATTCTATCTATGCCCCACGGAAGCGTCTGAACAGGCGCTGAAGCATTTGCATTACCGCCTCGAGCGTCAATAGTCACGATTACATCATCTTCAACTCGCAGAACATCGCTATTTTTCAATAAATCTTCTTCGTCAACTCGAGAATTCAAAAAAACCACCGAGGCATTAGCCCGATCAAGATGTTTAATTTTCCAACCATGCCTTTTAATAATTTCGTCTTTTTTTCTCTCGTTTAACAAACTATCTCGAAAAGTGACAATTTTTCGGCCATTATAGTCCGCTCCGCTCAATAAAGGGAAAACTAAAAATGCGAAGGTTAATAAACTGACAAATAATTTTTTCATAGAAATAAAAATAAATTAATTAAATTTATACGCCGACTTTTTTATAATATCAAAAATGAAAATAATTAGTCAATAAGCTATAACAATCTATGGAAGTTCAACTCCCATAGATGAACAAAATAAGCTCGCGTGTTTCTCCGCTTTAAATCTTTTTTTTAATTCGTCTTTTTCAAAAATTTTAACTTTGCCAAATTCGCCGTCATAGCCCGGCTCAATGCGCAATTTTCTTTCTCTGACTCGCCTGATTCCTTCGGCAATTTCCGGTTTTGACGCTTTTTCTATTTCTTCAATCGACGCTTCAAGTAAAATTTTAAACTCATTGCCAAAAACTCCAATCATATTTTGATAATTCTCATTAACGGCCTTGGAATGAACGCCGGCTAAACCCAAAGCCTCGGCGATAATTTCTTCCAACGGCACCAAGCTTTTATAAGAAACAGCCGAATTCGGGTGAAAACCGACCGGTCGGTCGGCCAATTTTTCTACCCGACTCATCACGCCGACAGTCACGGACCGGCCGCAGGAAAAACAAATACCCTGATGTTTTTTCGTTTCTTCGGGCGAATAGCGAATTTGATGAGCGCTGTGGCCGTCGTAATGATATTTTCCTTCTTCCGGAAAAAATTCAATGGTGTCAAGCATTTTATTATCGCCGCGGGGATTTTTAATCGCTTCGGCTATCCCAATGTACGACAGGTTGGCGTCGAAAATATTAGCTTCTCGGCCGATTTTCCGCAAGCTGTGCGAGTCGGAATTGGAAATCAAGGTAATTTTATCCAGCGCCGAAAGCCGCCAATTCATGGCTGGATCAGATGAAAGTCCGGTTTCAATGGCATAAATATATTTAGCGTATTCGTCAAAACATTCTTCAATGGAATCAAAACCGGACATTGATCCAAAAATGGAAAACCAGGGAGTCCAAGCGTGCGCGGGAATCAAAAGACAATCCGGCGAAATATTTAAAACCAATTTTAAAAGATCTTTAGAATCCAGCCCTAAAATCGGCCGGCCGTCGGACTTAATATTGCCGATTAGATTTAACTCGCGATTAATTTTTCCAACGATTTCCAATGAAGGCGCGAAAATTAAATTATGGATTTTCCTGACCTTGCCGTTTTTCTTGTAAATACTGGAAATCTCAACCGTTAATAAAAAACGAGTAGCTTCAAAGCTACTCCCTCTTAACTTATACAATCCTTGTTCCGCCAGATCAAGTTTTGTTTTTAATTCGGAAAACCAAGCCGGATGAGTAAAATCGCCCGTGCCCATCACTTGAATTCCTTTAATTCGCGCCCAATTATCCAAATTTTCAAGAGTCATATCCTTGGAAACGGCTCTTGAATGAGGCGAATGGATATGGAAATCGGCGATAAATTTCATAATGAAACTTTCTTTATTTTTTCACTTTGACTGGCGGAGAATAAAACGCGTCATGGCCGGCCTTTAAATTGGCTAAAATTTTGGCTAAAGCTTCTTTATCTTCGCTCTGGGAATTCAAAATTAAAACTTTTTCAAACATTTCAATAGCTTTAACTTTATCCCCTTCTTTGTCATAAACTAAACCAAGAAAATAGAGAGCGTTTGAATAATTCGGTGAAAGTTCCACGGCTTTTAATAATTTCGCTTTCGCTTCGTCAAAATGACCGGCGGCAAAACGCAAAGAACCGATTTTATAAAAATAACTCGCGTTTTGCGGATCTAAATCGCTGGCTTTTTGATAAGCCTCTATAGCCTGATCGGAAATATCGGGAAAAAAATCCCTAAGACTTTCGTAGACTTGAGCTAAAAAAGACCAATTCTGGGAATCAATCGGATTTTTATCGCGAGCCGCGGTAGCCGCGCCAATGGCCGAAGCCGATAACTGCTGAAATTGATTTTTTAAATTTTCCTTATTTTTCTCGTCTTGAGGCTGACTGGCGATTTCTTTAATTTTTGACAAATTGGCATCGGCTAAAAACTTTAAATATAAATCCTGCCCGGGATCCAAATTCGCCGCTTTAATCAAATAGTCGGTATTTTTATTCTGAGACCAGCGGTCAAAATAAATCGCGGCCACGTATCTTTTGCTTTGAAAATAAAAAGTCCAGCCGGTCAGTACCATCAGTAAAATCAAAAATATCGGCAAGAGCATGGCTTTTTGAGGCGTGCCGTAAAGATTTTTTTGGCTGACCTTAATCTCCCCTTCTTCGGCCAGACTTGCGAGCGAAAGCCCCAAAAATATAAAGAAGAAAACGGCGATAATATAATTTAACGGAGATGAAAACCAAGCCAAAAATAATGTCGCGGCGGGAATAAGCAAAGAGGCCGAAAAGGAACTTGGATTATGATTTAAAATAATTTTAGAAATAAAAATCCGTAAAAAAGAAAACGCTAAAAAAATCAACGAAACCAAGCCGAGAAGACCGACGGTGGAAAGGCTGGTCAAAAAAACTGAGGAGCCGGAATTAAATTTTACATCGGCAAATTGAGAAAAAAGAGGGTCAAAATTTAGGCCGGACGGGCGATATTTCGACCAATCCGAGAAAAAAGTCGCCGGACCGGAGCCGAAAACCGGATCGCGCCTTAAAACATTTTTAACGACATCAATAGTCGAATGCCAAGTTAAATTAATTTCAGATGGCAACTTAACTCCTAAATTAAAATGAGAACCCGCGCCCAAAAATATAATCGCGATCATAAAAACAAAAAGCGGCAAACTGAAAAATTTAACCGGCGGCAAAATCAAATCGGGAGAGGAAGAATTTTCTTTATCCGAGGATGATTTTTTAATATCTTGAATCCGTTTAACGCTAAAGACTAAAAAAGAGCCGGCAGCCAGCACCAGCCAGCTCAACCAATAATTAATCAAGGCCAGATCGAAAAGCCGAGTCAAGCCGCCTAAAATAAAAACGTATTTTAAAAATCCGGAAATTTCATGAAAAGAAATTAAAGCCAAAGCCGTAATGACTACAACGGCCAAATAAAGACTGGTCGCGCTCGGAGATAAAAAATTAAAATTAGAAGACGCTGTAAAATGAAAAAAAGAAAAAATTTTGGCTAAAAAAGAAAAATTTAAAAAACTGGAAATTATTAAAACGGCCAAAAGAAAACTGGAAACGATGAATAAAGAAAGGACGGCTTTGATTTCTTTTTTGGCCGTAAAAGTGACGGAAACCAAGAAAAAAATCAAGAGATAATTTAAAACATTAAAAAGAGTATCGGAACTTCCTCCCAAAATCCCAAACGAAACAATTCTGGAGCCGGAAAAAACAGTTGATAAAATCCAAGTCAAGCCAACCCCTAAAACCGCAATATTTAAGACGGATTTGGGGCGCGTGATTTGTCCTTTTGAAATCGTCGCTCCTAAAAAAGCGAAGGAACTGATCAGAGTCAGACTGGAAACGATGAATTCTTTATTGACGGAAACGGGGGAATGAGTCCAGGGCAGAAAAAAAATCGGCGCCAAAAACACCAAAAGATAAAGCGAATATTTCTGAACAATCTCCCACCAATTTTTCTCCCAAAAACTCTGCTCGGAAAAATTTAAGTTTATATTATTTCTTATTAAACTAACGATTTTCATTACCGAAATTTTAAAAAAGAATTATAAAATAGTCAAATTTTAAGTACATTTTATACTTTTTAACTTTTTATTTTTCATTATGTTCAGCGACAACTTTCTTTATAAAATGTACTTTTTCGCGCGATAGCGTGAATAAGTACACTTTTAAAATACATCTTATTCATAATTTATTTAAAACTTAAGTAAATATTTTAATAAATCGTTCGCCAGGCGTAGGCGTTAGCGGCGTCTTTGGCGCAAACCTCCACGTTATCTTTGACTCCGACGCCGTTTTGAGTCGCCCAAAAAGTCCCTCGAGTAGTAGAAGAACACGTTGGTTTGGCGGTAACCGTGTTAAGAGCAATGCCGCCATTAATTTCAAGTTTCTGGCTCGTAGAAATAGTCGTCGTTCCGATCCCGACGTTGCCGGAAGAATTTATTGTAAATATATACGCGCCTGAATCATATCCATAAAGACGAAAAGAATCATCAATATCACCGCGATGAGCAAGATACCATTTTGAAGCATTGCTTTCCTTAAATAGCACTCCTGCGTGCGCGTTGAGAGGAGCGTCGATGGCTACGACAGCGCTATTGAGCGAACTTTCAACTAAAAGCTGCCCGCTGCCTGATATTTCGGGACCTCGTATATGAAGCGGAGAACTCGGCGCCGTCGTCCCGATGCCGACATTGCCGCTCGTCCTATATATTGTCATAGCAGGAACGTTTGAATTTGCTGGAGTAATATACAAATCATCACTGCCTTCAAGTGAAGTCTGTATTGTTGGCCCATTAAGCGACCCTCCTGTATAGCTTAGAAAAATTTTCGGTGTTGTTCCGGTCAATTTAAAAACAGAAGTTCCTTTTATTTCTAATTGACTACTCGGACTCGTCGTCCCAATCCCCAACCTCTTATTCGTATTATCCCAAAATAATCCATTATCGCCGTTTAAATGAGTGGAATCAGTGAAAAAAGCGACTTGTCCGGAACTGGGCGCTCCTTGAGCGTAAGCGATTTGATTGAAAGCGAATAATTGATCTTGAATTTGGTTGAAAAGAGCGATATTGCCGGAAAAGGGAGCGGGAAGAATAGACAATTTGGTGCCAATTTCATAGAGAGAATCGTCGTCTCCGCCGTCTTTGTAAGTTAATGAACTTAATTCATTGGATTCGAGTTTAGCGTTAAATTCATACTGAGAGTTGTAAGTATAAAAATAATAATTGGACGCGTTGTTAACCGGATCAATAGGCAAAGAGGAAATAGGAGAGCCGCCGGCCAGAGAAGAAAAATTCTGCGGCAGCCATCCCGAACCATCGGTTTTTAAAAGATTGGCTTGGGTGACGCAATTGTAAATCCAAGGAGAAGTAAGAGTTGGCAATTGAGCAGTCCAACTGGCGCAAGTCGAGCTGGTATCGGATAAAGAAAGATAGATGGTATTGACCGAGCCCATCTGACCGGTGCCGGAGGTATTGAGCTCATAGATGGAAATAGCTCTTTTGAGAGTGGCGGAATCAGATATTCTTTGAGAGTCCCGGGTTTTTTTTAACAACTCAACCGGATTGAGAATAACAATGACAACCGTCGCTAAAATAGCGATGATAGCGGTGACAATCAAAAGCTCGACAAAAGTAAAAGCTTTTTGATGGCGAGAGATAAATTTTTTGAGAAAAGATAGCATTGG